>CAXXPZ010000074.1:0-105390 GCA_963422555.2 uncultured Ruegeria sp. | reverse complement strand
TGCGAGGATGTAAATCTCGTCCCCGGCTTGCGCCCCCGACAGACCCTCGGCAGCGGTGGCGATTGTATCCGCGTCGAGGTCCGACAATTCCGTATCCAGACCCACAAATCCGGTATCGGCGCCAAGCGTGCCTCCGACACTCAGCGTTTCAATTTCGGTTCCGTTGCCCCGCAACGAACTGTTGTCCAGACCGCTGAACATGATGGCGTCCGACACATCCGTTGCCGGACCCAGATTAAACCCCGTGATCGTGTCAAACCCATTCTCTGACAGATTGGTTTCGAAGACCGCAATGTCACGCCCTGCGCCCGAAAGATTGATCGAATCGTCGCCTTCCCCGCCCCGGAATATATCGTCCACATTGGTGCCGGTCAGAGTGTCCCCGCCGTCTGTACCGAAATAGACATGTGTCGGCCCACCTTGCTGCGAAGTTAACTCCAGTTCGATAGGTTGGCTCGCATCCTGCACGGTCATTTCGAAGGTGACCAAAGGCTGAGACAAGTCACTGATGCTGAGCGCCGCGCCGCCAAATCTGACGGGAACGCCGCTGGCATTGACCGAAAGGCTCAGTTTCCAATTCGTATGCATGGCCTGTCGATTGCGTTGGCGAGACACGCACGGGGTGAGGCGCTTTCCAGTTCCAGATGCTGAAACCATCGCAGGTAGTTGTCGAGATATTTGGTTGCGACCCCCCGGTAGCGCCGCAGGAAATCCTTCAACTGGCTGTGTCGATTGTTGACTGTCTGAATGTGAAAGGCGTCGCGCACCCGCTCACCACTGGACAGGTTCAACGCTTCGTGGCGCACACCGATTACGGCGGCACAGGGCGGATAGGCGCGGTGACCATCACTTACCAGAACGATATCCTCGTCCACGACCGGTTCGATGACCTCCCGCAAGCTGTCAGCATTGACCGCAGGGAGAACGGCACTGACTGTCGTGCCACTCCGGTCAGCGGCAACCAGCACCGGAACCTGCTCATCTGAAAGCCCCCTTTTGCTGGCCTTGCCGCCCCGGCGTCGCGCTTTGCGTCCCAGTTTCCGTTGGCCCTTGCGGCTTTTCAGGACATAGGTTTCGTCGGCCTCGACAATGCCCGTGAGCTTGCGGGGCTGCGGGCTTTCTGCGGTGAGAAACCGGTGCCGCCAGCGAAATGCAGTAGTGACGGCAAACCCGCAATGTTCTGCCGATCGGCGAACCGTCAACCCATCTGCAAGGCAAGTTCCAAAGGCAAGCCACTTGTCTTTGCGGTGAAGACCCGCCAAAGGGGTGCCGGTCGCGGCATTGAATGTCTTCTTGCACCCCTTGCACTGATATCGCCGCAGGCCTCGGGCCTTGCCCCGCGAGAGTGCCCCTGGTGTGCCGCAATGCGGACACGGGCGATCTTCCCCTACACTCGCTTCAATAGCCGCCAGCGAGGCTGACGCTTGCGAACCTCCTGAGAAAACAGCTTCGGCTTCCTGCCGCTGCGCCGGGCTGAGTTGGTCTATCCCGGAAAGCCATTTCTGAAATTGCTTGTGATCCATCACCCGATTTTCCCTCTGATTTGAATAGGAACGTACCGTGAACGCATACGATTTGCAAACTGAGCCGGCCGAAAAGATGGAAAGATCGTTGTGCTCGACGTCTGAACCGGCATTGAAGGTGACGACCGATTGATCAAAAATCAAATCTGCGTCAAAGGCCAATCCGCTTGAGATGTCCCGATCCGGATCGGCGTGGATGGCGAATGTGACCGTTGATCCGCTGCGCCCCACCTCACTGATAGTGTAGGGCGCAGGGGTATGGGCAAATACCTGATCCGTAACAGGTATCGGGTCTGGCCCGCCAGAAACGGTTGCCTGAGCCGAGAAATCCAGCGGGTCTCCGGGCAGAAACACCTGAGAATGTAGATGCCGGAATATTCGCGCTCCAGGTGCCGTCCGCCGCGATGGTTGCGATCCCTGCGGGGTTGCCATTCAGCGTCACGTTGACCGATTGACCCACCACCAGCCCCGCGGAACTGCCCGAAACAGCCAGGCCACTTGCCTGTGCGTCGCCCAGCGATACAGCTTCATTGCTGCCGACCGGATCAAGGCGCAGGATGGGGCGGAAGTCGGTTGCAAATGTCGTAGTGGCATCCGATGCGGGATTTCCATTTTCGTCCGCGACCGAAGCTGTCACAGTAACGTTGCTGCCGTCCGACAACGCGGCTAAATCTGACGAAGGCACCGTCACGCTCCAGATACCATTGGAAACCGCAGCCGCGTAGTCCTGACCGCCCAGATTGACCGTTACACTTTGGGTGTCCTCAGCCGTTGTGGTCCCGGATATGCTCAGATCAGCGCCGCGCTCCGCCACATCCAGAACGGCACCGATGGACAACGGGTCCATCGTCAGCGTGGGTGCGTTGAAGTCTGTTTCGATGGAACCAGTGGCTGTGCTGCTGTTTCCTGCGGTATCTGATACGGCAGCGTTCACACTGTAGGTTTCGCCATCCTGAAGGCTGTTCAGGTTCGCCGCGGGGGCCGTAAAGGTCCAGATCCCTCCGCTGACAGTTGCAGTTCCGCTAACATCGACCGTGTTATCCGGCCGGACGAGATCGACTGAGACAAGCGTGCCATCCGCGGCATCTGTTGTTCCTGTCACAACCAAGTCGGTCGCGCGTTCCGGCAGGTTCATGACAGCGCCATCTGCCAAGGGGGAAATCGTTAATGTCGGTGCAGTGAAATCGGTGTCAAAGCTGCCCGTGGCCTGACCCGCCGGGTTGCCCGCGGCATCGGAGACATCTGCGGTCACAGCAATGGTCGTGCTATCCGACATGGCGTTGAGGTCCGCCGATGGAACCGTAACTGACCAGGACCCGCCGGACACAGCGCCGGTATAGTTTTGACCGTTCAGATTCACCGTGACCGTTTGCTCGTTTTCCGCGGTTGTGGAGCCTGAAATCACCAGATCTGAACCACGCTCGGCGGCATTCAGCACAGCTCCGTGAGAATAGCTGTCGATGCTCAGGTCCGGCGCAGAGACGTCCTTGGACAGCGCAACATTGGCCTGTACCGCGTCGATACCATCGCTGTCCGCAACATCGGCGGTCACTGAGAAATCACCACCACCTGCCAGCGTGACCAAATCGGCGGTGGGAATTGTAACGCTCCATGTTCCGCCTGAGACCGGGCCTGTATAAGATTGTCCATTGAGTTCCACGGTGACCTGCTGGCCGTCCGGGACATTCCCGGTCGTGCCGCTGACGGTCAGGTCTGATCCGACCTCTACTGCGTTCAACATTGTGCCGACGGTCAATGGAGTAATCGAGATGGAAGGCCCGGTCAGGTCGACCGGAACCGTCGCTGAGGCTGCACTGGCCGGGTTGCCAGCCGCGTCACTGACCGAAGCACTGACCGATACCGGCGTGCCTGTGACCAGCCCGGCCAGGTCGGCGTTCGGGATTGTCACGCTCCAGCTGCCACCCGAGGCAGGTCCGGTATAGTCGCGTCCTTCGAAGGTGACCGTGACAAGCTGCCCGTCTTCGGCGTTCGTCGTGCCAGTCAGGACCAGATCGCCACGAACATCGACAAGATTAATCGATCCGCCAGCAACCGGGTTCATTGTCAATGACGGGGAAGCAAAATCGGTATCGAACCCACTATTGGCCTGGCTTGCGGGGTTTCCCGCCTGATCTGAGACATCAGCGGTTACCACAATTGTCGCCCCATCGGACAATGAGGCGAGGTCAGCAGCGGGAACTGTCACGCTCCAGTTTCCGCCCGAAGCGGTTCCCGAATAGGATTGACCGTTAAGGGTTACAGTGACGATCTGTCCGTTTTCGGCATCTGTTGTCCCGGTGACGGTCAGGTCTGTTCCCTGTTCTGATGCATTCAACACTGCCCCTCCCGAAATTGCATCAACCGATATGGTTGGCGCCACTGTATCGACATCGAATTGCGCCGATCCGGTCGAGAGCTCAGTACCGTTCACATCCAATGCACGGACTGTAACCTCAGTGTTGCCCTGTGGCAGCGCTGCCGCCTCAGCCTGCGTCAGTGAAACACGCCAGCTTCCATCAATATCCGGTGTGGTGGTTTTGGTTACAGTACCAATCGTGACCTCGACCGACGTAGTGCCCTCGGGAACTGATATTTCGGTGCTGATGTTGCTGAGCGCATCCGCCTGTAATTCCGCCAGATTCAAGCTGGGCAGGGGCGGCGGTGGAGGCGGGGCAGGTGTCACGGTCGGCTCATTGCCGCCACCTGACGTGGGATCGCGGTCATCGCTGCCACCACTGCCACCACCACCCGCCGCTGCGGCTGCACCGGCCAGACCAAGACCACCAAGCGCGATGCCTGTTCCGCTGACGCCTCCCGCCGCTGCCGCAGCAGCGCCAGTCTCGGCAACAGCTGCGAATTGGGCAATCTGCCCAGCAGCCTCATCCGCAAGCATGATCGCGCCGCCATCAAGCACTTGAACATTTTCGGCGGCGACGATCAAAGTGCGGACCGTCCATCATTTTCAGCTGCACATCCCCGTTCGACAACAGTTTGGCCGACCGGACGCCAGGGATCGATTCGGCGAACTGAAACGCCTCCAGCTCATCCGAGGTGGCTTGCGCCAAGGCAGGCAACGCCATCAGGGTCGAGATCAGCCCGCCGGCCACCCCACGCCCGGCCACCCGTTGCAATTTGCCGTCAATCCACCGGCGGATATGACGCGTGCGTCCGGACTGGGACGGGTTGTCGTTCGAAACAGGTTCTTTGGTCATCTTGCCCCTCACATTTGGTGGCCGCAAACACCCGGGTGGTGCAGTTATTCGTTCATCCATTCGGTCGCCGGGTGCCCCTTGCGGACGGACCAGAAAATTCGAGTTAAATTGGAACCGAAATCCTTGTTTTCACCACATTCATGCTCTGGTTCCGGTCTGGGCTTCGGATCATTCTGGTCCTGCTGCCGGGATCGGCACGGGGTGAATGACGATGATGCTTCAGTTCGAAAGAGTGGTGGCAACGGGGACCGCAGCGCTCGATTCAGGTATCGGCGATACGGCTTTAAAAACGTTTAACGGTGATACGTATCTCTACAGCATGACCGGCGAGAACGGCGGCATCGCTTCATGGCGACTGGTGGATGGTGCCGGTCCGATTGCGGTGGACCAGCAGTATTACGGTGCCACGATCAGCCATCAGGTTAGCCGCAGCGGGGTGCCTGTAACGTTAGGGGATCAGACCCATCTGGTATTGGATGTGGATATCGCGACCGGGCTTGTCAGCTATGACCTGGGCACAAACGGCACCATCGGCACCCTGCAGGAAACTGATACGCTGACCGGGGGAGGAGATATCTCGGCCGCCGTGCAAATCTCGGCCGATCTGCTGATGCTGTCGCATTCAGATAGTGGGCGAATCGGAACCTACCGCATCAACGGTGACAGCTCTTTGACCGTTGCCGCAACGGTGACAGGGCGCGCGGATGTGTTGCAGACATTGCAATCGGGATCCGACCAGTTTGTAATCGCTGCAGATACTACCGACAGTGCGATCACCACCTATCGGGTCGATCAGGCATTGGGGACGTTGTCGGAAATCGACGGCAACACCGCGTTCGAGACGCTGGGCATCAATGCGCCCACAGCGGTTGAAGTGGTTCAGGCCCACGGAAAGTCATGGGTCGTCGTCGCCAGTGCTGGCAGCAACTCGCTGAGCGTTATGAGGCTGGACAGCGACGGGCGACTGACGCCCACTGATCACGTGCTGGATTCGTTGCATACCCGATTTGAGTCGGTACAGGATCTGGCTGTGGTCGAGGTAGAAGGGCGTGTGTTCGTCGTCGCCGGAGGGGGCGATGACGGCATCACCTTGTTCACTATGACCCAGGATGGCCAGTTGGTCTATCTGGACAGTTTCGCGGATACGCTGGCCAGCGGGCTCCAGAATGTCGAAACCCTGAGCATGGCGCATGTAGGCGATGAATTGCAGATCTTCGCGGCCTCGCAACAGGATGCCGGGCTGACCCAGCTGAGCGTTTCGGTGGCAGAGCTGGGTGTTGTCCGACAAGGTTTCGGCACCATTACCGGCACGTCCGGTGACGACATGCTGCACGGTGGCATCCTTGAGACCACGCTGAACGGCGGGGCAGGGGATGACATCCTGATCACCGGAACCGGCGCCACAACGATGACCGGGGGTGTCGGCGCCGACATTTTCTTTGTTCGTCAGGGCAGCGGTTCAACCACCATCACTGATTTTCAGGCGGGAACCGATACGCTGGACCTGTCGGATTTTTGGCTGCTGCGGACACCGGCGCAGCTTGATTTCACGAATACTGCACAAGGCGCCCATATTCACTATCGCGGTGACAATATCGACATCACCTCAGCCAGCGGTGGGCCGCTGTCCAGCGCCGACATCTTCGGGGCCGGGTTTGACGGGCCCGATCACGTGCCGGTCATAATCAGCAACGGACCCGACAGCAATGCGGCGTCGGGCGTGTTGGGACCGGTGTCGCTGGATTCAACCGGTGAAAACCCCGCACTGGTTGGCGCCGAAATCCGCTTCACGCCTAATGGCGGAGCGGCGATCACTGCGCAGGCCAACGCGGACGGAGAGTTCGATCTAGACATGCCTGACGGTACGTATTCCGGGCAATTGGACATCGTCAAAGCCTATTCCACCGCCAGCAACGAAATCTCGGCACTGGACGCGTTACAGGTTCTCAGGATCGCCATCGGGCTAGACCCGACCTTTGGGCCACCTGCACCAGAGAATCTGATTGCCGCCGATATCAACCGGGACGGAACGGTCAGCGCGCTGGATGCGTTGATCGTTTTGCAGAATGCCGTTGGTCAAACAGCGCAACATGAGGCGGAATGGGTGTTTCTGGATGACGACGCGGATTTGTCCGCGATCACCAGGACCAATGTCAGCTATGACACCGGAACCCCCGTGACCGTGATGGATGGAGATTTTGCGACCGACATGACATCAATCCTGTTGGGTAATATCGAAGCCGTTTGATTTGGCGCGGCACGTGCCGGAATTACTCCCGGAACGCCCGATAGAAATAATCCGCCAGTGGTTTGACCAGATAGGATAGCGGCGTGCGCTCATCTGTTTTGATCATTGCCTCAACCGGCATACCCGGCAACAATGTTTGCCCGTTCAACAGGTCAAGCTGACCGTCATCGGGAACAACTTCGGCCCGGTAAAAGGTAAAGCCGGTGCCTTCATCCGTATAGGTATCGGCCGAGACATTGATGACCTGCCCGTTCAATTCGGGCGTATCGCGCTGATTGAAGGCCGGGAACCGCAAGGCGACTTCCTGCCCGCGATGCAATTGATCGACATGCAGGGCATCCACGCGCGCGGCCACCAGCAGGGGTGTGTCCTGCGGCACGACATACAACATCGGTTCGCCGGGCTGAATGACGGATTGAAGCGCAAAAACCTGACTGTCATAAACCGTTCCGGCAACTGGCGAACGGATATCCAGCCGTGACAGGCGTTCATTCAGCGACAGGCGCCGCTCGGCCAGCTCAACAACCCGGGCCTGCACATCGCGCAACTGGGTGATCGCCTCTTCGCGGCGCGTGGCCTCAAGCTCAACAATTCGAATCTCGGTGCTGGAAATTTCACCCTCCAGGCGCGCAACCGCGGATTCCAACCGTCCTATTTCGCCCAGCAGGCTGGCTTCTTCCCTTTGCAAGGCCGAAACCCGGCTGGCCTGAGTCAGCCCACGTTCCAGAAGATTTTCCTGATCCTTCAATTCACTTTTGATCAAATCGACCTGTGTGCGAAATGAAACCAGCTGCGCTTCGTTTCCTTCGATCTCGTTCTGGATCTGGGTTTTCTGCTTTCCAAGCTGTTCGGTTTGCTGCGCCAGCGTGTTCAGGCGCGCGTTGAACAGACGTTCCTGACCCGCCAAAAGTTCGTGCGAGATGCTTTCGCGTGATTGCAATTCCTGCAACCGCGCGGCCAATTCTACGGTATCGACGCCATCACGTTCAGCCTCCAGTCGGATCATCCGGGCCAGCAACTCGAACAGTTGCGATTCCACGATGCTTTTCTCTGAGGCCAGAAACGTATCGTCCAGCCGCAACAACATGTCACCCCGCGCCACTGAATCGCCATCGCGGACGTAAATCTCGCCAACCACCCCGCCATCGGGATGTTCCACCACCTGCCGGTTGCTTTGCACTTCGACCACACCCTGGGAAATGATCGCGCCTGCCAGCTCGGTCATGACGCTCCACAGCCCCAGACCCAGAATCAGAATGGCCAATGCCAGCATGCCCACGAAGGCAGGGACCTTGATGCTCCAGGCTGGTTTCTTCACCGAATTGGACATTATTCACCCACCTTGTTCAGGTGCCGTTTTATGACACTGGCGTTCTGCACCATCGTATTCAAAACTTCGTCCCGGCTGCCCGCCTTGACGATCTGACCCTTTTCCACAACCACAAGCTCATCGCATTCGGAAATGGCCTGCGGCCTGTGCGTCATGATGATCACGGATTTCCCGGCCGCCTTGAATTCTCGCACCGCAGTGTTCAGGGCCATCGTTCCGTCAGCATCCAGCGCCGAATTCGGCTCGTCCAGGATCAACAGAACGGGGTTGCCGTACAGCGCGCGTGCCAGGGCAATCCGTTGTTTCTGACCGCCCGACAGCTGACTGTCATTGCCTTCCAGAAACGTGTCATAGCCCTTTTCCAACCCCAGGATCAGGTCGTGCGCATTTGCCGTTTTTGCGGCTGCGACAACTGCATCGGGGTCAGGGGATTCCGACATCCGGGCGATGTTTTCGGCAACAGTGCCGTTGAACAACGTCACCTGCTGCGGCAGGTAACCGATATGCTGTCCCAGCGCGTCCGGGTCGTATTGATCCAGCGTCGCGCCCCCCAACCGGATTTCACCGGCTGCCGGCGGCCACAATCCAAGCAGTGCCTTGGCAAGTGTTGTCTTGCCCGACCCGCTTTTGCCAATCACGCCAAGCGCCGTGCCCGGTTCCAGCTTCATCGCGGCATTTCGCAGGGTGGGCATCGAAATTCCGGGCGGAATAACGGTCAGAGACTTGGCCTCCAGATACGCTTTGGGAACCGGCAATCTGGTGCGTTTTTGCTCCGGCGGGGTGTTGTCGAGGAACTTGTTCAGGCTCGTCCAGGCGGTCCGCGCCCGTTCGATCATCGACCACTGACCAACCGCCATTTCAATCGGGGCCAGCGCGCGACCCAAAAGGATCGTACCGGCGATCATCGCCCCAGCCGTCATTTCGTTGCGCAACACCAGCAGCGCGCCCAAAGCCAGCATCGCCGATTGCAGAAACAGTCGCAGCGACTTGGTCAGCGAGGAAAAGCTGCCGGTCCAGTCACTTGCGGAAATGGTTTGCGACAACGCCTCGGTCCGCTGTTTCAGCCAGCGTTTGGACACATCCTCCTGCATCCCCTGCGACCGAACCACTTCGGCGGCCTGTCTGGCATGTTCGGAAAAGGAATTGGCCCGCGCCGACGCTGCCTGAGCTTCGGCAACCTTGCGATGGGTCAATGCCTGGTTCAGCAAGGCGATGACAACCAGCAGCGTGCCGCCGCCAACCGCCAGCCAACCCAGCAGCGGGTGGAACAGAAAGATTGCTGCGACAAAGATCGGTGTCCACGGGATGTCCATCACCGCAAGCAAAACGGGCGAGGCACACAAGCCGCGGATCGACTCCAGATCACGCAGCGCGGTGGCCGGGGCAGATCGAACCTGTGGGAACAGGGCACGCCGCATCGTCGCTTCGAATACGCGTTCATCCAGTGACGATTGGAACCGGGCACCGAAACGGGCCACGATCCGGCCCCGGGCATAATCCAGCATCGCCATCAGCCCATAGAGCAGCGCAACCAGCAGGAACAGCGCTGCCAAAGTCTCGACCGATCGCGAACCCAACACTCGGTCATAAACCTGCAGCATGAACAGGGGGCCTGTCAGCATAAGAAGGTTCACAAATATGCTGAACACAAAGGCCAGAGAAAGGAAGCTTATGCCCTGATTGCGCGCCTTGCGCATCTCACTCAGAGGAGGCGCAGACATTCTGTTCTTCGATTTCACGAGCTGGTGCCCTCAGTTGTTCATAGGTGGAACGCGTTAAATGCCATACGGGTAAACAAAACCTCACGGCAGCCCGCCTTTGTCGCGTGTTTATATCTACACGTTAATTTCAGAACAACGGACGTTTCACGCTCGGTTTTTGGTTTCGGCGGATTTTGAAGTCCTGAACAGGCGAGATCATGCCGAACTTCTGGTGCTTTGCGATCCTTCATAGCGTCATTGCATGCCTTAATAGTCATCGAACCCAAGCATATTACGACATCCTGACACAGGATTCTGTCAATTCTCTATCAAGTCGCCGTGTGTCCGCCGCCGGAACCAATCACAGCTGGTTTGCCACTCTGGCTGTGGTCCCGCGCACAATACACTCCAGTTCGCAACACAGGCTGAATTGATCGGGATCGTCCGAGGTGATGTAATCGGCAAACGCCTCTCCCGCCCGGGTTCCGATCAGTTCGGCGGGAATGCGGATCGTGGTGAGGCCCGGCTCGATATCTGCTGATCCCTTGAATGTCCAGCGACACCGCTCATGAAAGTCAGCGACATTGCAGGTGGGTGATTTTGGCGAAAGCATAAGGAGGGCGTAGCCCGACTGGAGCTTTCGCCAAAATCTCGCGCGGATTTTATCCGTGCGGTTGGCGGTGACAGCGGTCAGGATTTTCCAATCTTCAAACCAGAAAGAGGATTGGATGCCTGGGCGTTTTATCACCGACCGACAATACGAGGACTACATGAAACTTCGGACTCAATACACCCAGAACATAGCGGCCGTGAAAGCCGGTTTCAGTTCGAGCACCGGATCGCGCATTGACCGGGACCCGCGCCCGCCATCGCAAAAGAAACAAGAACGCCGTCACGGCGGCGGCAAACCGGATCCGTTAGCCGGGATTTGGGAGGAGGTTGTTGTTCCTCTTCTGGAAAAGCAGCCCCATCTGCGTCCGTTTGCGATCCTGGAAGAGCTACAACTCCGGCACCCGGACCGTAATCTGGGCAAGGCGCGTCGCACGTTGGAACGGCGTATGCGTGCCTGGCGCGCAGAACATGGCCCGGATCGGGACGTCATCTTCCGCCAGACACATCCGCCGGGCCGGCAAGGGATGTCGGATTTCTTCAAGGCCGATGATTTGAACGTCACTATCGCGGGTCAGCCATTCGCGCACCGGGTTTATCACTTCACCCTGGTTTTCTCCGGCTGGGAATATGCCGAAGTTGTTCTTGGCGGGGAGAGTTTTACCGCGCTGGCCTGCGGACTGCAGAATGCCCTGTGGCAGGTGGGCGGAGCACCACGTGAGCACCGCTCGGACAGCCTGTCAGCTGCCTTTGGCAACAGGAAGAAGGATGTTGATGAGGATTTGCGGGCGCGGTACGAGGCGCTGTGTGCCGATTATGGCATGGAACCGACCCGAAACAATCGCGGCATCGCCCACGAGAACGGCTCCATCGAAAGCCGCCATGGACACCTCAAGGCGCGTCTGGAACAAGCGCTGCTTCTGCGCGGCAGTTCTGACTTCGAGACTGTGGAGGCATGGCGGCGCTTCATCGCTCAGGTCGTTGGCCGCCACAATGCACAACGCAGGGAGCAAGTGGCCCTTGAACGCGCCGATCTCCAGCCGCTGCCAGAACGGCGGAGTTGCGATTATGATGCGGCACGTGTGCGGGTGACCTCTTCCAGCGGCTTTGTCTTCCGCAAAGTGTTTTACACGGTTCCCTCGCGGCTGATCGGTTTCGAGTTGAACCTGCGTGCCTACGATGATCGTCTGGAACTGTTTCTTGGCAACACCCGGATCGATACGTTGCCACGCGGGCGGACCCCTGATCACAAGCGCGGCACACATGGCCATGTCGTCAACTACCATCATGTGATTCACAGCCTGCGCACCAAGCCCGGTGCCGTCGCAAACCTGACCTATCGTGATGCGCTTTTTCCCAGAACGGAATACCGCCGCACATGGGAGGCGCTGTCCGCGGCATGGCCCTTGCGCAAGGCTTCCCAAGCCATTGTTGACCTGCTGTGGATAGCACATGAACACGCTTGCGAGGCGGAACTTGCTGTCGCTCTGGATCAGATACTCAAGGCTGGCGGCCTGCCTGATCTCGACGATCTGCATGTGCGCTTTGCGCAGAAAACAGAAGCGGATCACCCCGATGTTCCGATCCATATCCCAACCATAGCGGTCTATGATGGTCTGCTTTCCGAGCCAGGAGCCACAGCATGAGCATCACGGTAGAAACCGCCAAGCTTCCCATCCTGTTGAGCAATCTCAGGCTGCCGACAATCGCCTGTTTCTGGCCGGAGTTCTGCATCAAGGCGGATAAGGAGGGCTGGCCTGCAGAGCGGCTGTTGGCGGCCCTGTTTGAGCTGGAGTTGAGCAAACGGGACCAGCGGCGGATACAGCGCCACCTCGCGGCCGCCAAGCTGCCCCAGGGCAAGACCCTCGACAGCTTTGACTTCTCGGTTGTTCCGACCGTGAGCAAGGCCCGGATCAACGCGCTGGCCGAGGGCGACACCTGGTTGCAAGCCGGTCACAATTTGCTGGCCTTCGGCCCTCCGGGTGCCGGAAAATCGCATTTGGCGGCAGGCATCGGCTATGAGTTGATCCAGCGGGGCCACCGCGTCCTGATGATCAGAACATTCGATCTGGTGCAGCGCTTGCAGACGGCGCGACAGAACCTTTGCCTCGCGCAGGACATCCAAAAGCTCGACAAATTCGACCTGCTCATACTCGATGACATCTCCTACGTGCAGAAAGATCAGGCCGAAACCAGCGTCATCTTCGAACTCATCGCCGCGCGCTACGAACGAAAATCAATCATGATCACTGCAAACCGCCCTTTCAGCGGTTGGGACGATGTGTTTCCCGATAAAGCCATGGGCATAGCCGCAATCGACCGGCTCGTACATCACGCGACAATCTTCGAGATGAATGTCGAGAGCTATCGACGTCGCGCAGCTCATGCCGCTTCAATGTCGCTCAGCGACATTGAAGATGAAACCCGCCTCCAACGCCAAAAACAAGGAGGACAAAACCACACCAAAGAACAAAATCGAACCTTGAAATGAGTGCACCAAATTGACATTCTGCAACCCGTCACCGTCACCCGCCTTCAATGTCGCGCACTTGCACGAGCAATGTCGCGCTACACTTGAAATCACCTATACCAATAATTGACAGGTCGCGGGGGACCTCCATCCCAAGGTTCTGGGCCGCATAGAGCGCGCCCTGCGCAATAACGTCATTGCCACACAGCAACGCCGTTGGTCGGGGGCTTTCCGCCAGCAAATCCAAAGCGGCCTGTTTGGCTTGGGAAACGCTGTAAGGAGCCTCGGATTTCCGCGTTTCCGGCAGGGTGATGCCTTGCTCTGCCAGGGCCTCAAGCGTGGCAGACAGCCGGTGGCTTGCCCGGTCGTTGCCTTGCGTTGCAGGAAAGATCAGACCTATGTCGCGATGCCCCAATTCCAGCAGATGCTCGGTCGCCAGACGTCCTGCCAGCCGATTGTCGGACCCTACACAAGGCAGGTCAGATTCTGCGGCAAAATTCCAGATCGCCAATGTCGGGATGCTTTGCTGCTCGATCAGGCGTCTGGTGGCCTCGGAATGCTCCAACCCGACCAACGCGACGCCATCCACGCGATGTTCCAGAAACTTGCGCACCATCGCGTATTCCCGATCCAGGTCGTAGCCATGCGACGCGATCAACAGGCTGAACCCCGCCTTGTCTATCGAATCCGAGAATGACTGAATGACCTCGGCAAAAATTGCGTGGTTGATGGTGGGCACCACAAGGCCGATCGACCCCGACCGCTTGCCATGCATGGTTTGTGCCGCGCGGTTGCGGATATAGCCCAGCCGCTGCACAGCGCGGTTGATCCGTTTCCGAGTCGTCGGGCTGACCAGATCAGGGTGATTGAAAGTTCGTGACACCGTCGAAGGGGACACTTTTGCGGCCTTCGCAACAGCTATAATATCCACCTTACCTTTTTGAAAATTAGCCATAATTTTCTCTCTTTCGGTGAATATTATGAAAACATTTGCAAAACTATTTTCATCACCTAACCTAAATTGTCAACAACAGTGCAATTCGGGTTGGGAGGCCTGGGATGGAATTCATCTATTACTTCGGAGATGTGTTCACGCCGGTATCTTTCATGTTGCTTTTAGGGGGCACCATTGGGGGACTTATCCTTGGCGCGACGCCCGGGTTATCACCGACAATGGCTGTGGCGCTTCTGATCCCGTTTACCTTTCAGCTTGAGGCCGTACACGGGCTGATCCTGCTGGGGGCTGCGTACACATCCACCGTTGCCGGGGGCGCCGTCAGCGCCATTCTCCTTAAAATCCCCGGCGCGCCGGCCAATATCGCGACAACGCTGGACGGGCATACGATGGCCCAGAAAGGGCAGGGCGCGCGTGCCTTGCAACTGTCCTTTCTGGCCTCGGCGGTGGGTGGCATATTCGGCGTTCTGCTGCTGATCTTCCTGACCCCGGTGCTGGCCCAGTGGGCGCTGGCCTTTGGACCGTCGCACCTGTTCTGGCTGGCTATCCTGGGTGTGACGGTGATCGGAACGCTGGATTCCAGCTCGGTCGTCAAGGGATTGCTGTCGGGCTGTATTGGCCTGTGGCTGGCGACCATCGGTTTCGACGACATCATGGGTGCGCAAACGTTTCATCTTTCACCCCTCGCTGGGCGGCGGCATCAACATAATCGCGGCGCTGATCGGCCTGTTCGCTATCCCGCAGGTTCTGAGCATGTTCGCCAAAGGCCGCCGCGATGCGGGCGCTGAAGTCATCGAGGTACAAAAACACTCGATCTTCGCCGCCATAACCGAGCTGTTTCGACAGTCCCGCGCGCTGAGCATCGGAACAATCACAGGTTCGATCATTGGCCTGATCCCGGGCGTCGGCGGGCAGATTGCCGGGCTGGTTGCCTATGATCAGACCAAGAAGTTCTCGCCCAACAAAGACAAATTCGGCACTGGCCATTCCGAAGGCGTGATCGCGGCTGAATCCGCAAACAACGCCATGGTCGGCCCGTCGCTGGTGCCTTTGCTGACCCTTTCTATCCCGGGCAGCCCAACAGCGGCCGTGTTGCTGGGTGGCTTGCTGATCCATGGAATCTTTCCCGGCTCGGACCTGTTCGACAATCACCCCGATGTGGCCTGGACCTTTATCAACTCGATGCTGATCGGTCAGGTTCTGATGTGTATCTTCGGCCTTTACGTAGCGGGTCTGGCCGCCCGCGTGGCGCAGGTACCGCAATCGGTGATGGCTGCCATCGTTTTGGCCCTGTCGGTCTTTGGCGCCTACTCGGTGCAGAACTCGATGGGTGACGTCTATGTTATGGCCTGTCTGGGCATCAGCATGTTCTTTCTGGAACGGTTCGGGTTCTCTGCTGCGCCGCTGGTGTTGGGCCTCATTCTCGGCCCGATTGCCGAGGCGAACTTTATCCAGGGCTCGATGATCGCGGACGCAACGGTGGGCAAAGGCATCTACTTCATGACCGGCGGGCTGAACCTGTTCCTGATCGCAGTCGTGCTGGCCTCGATCGCCTATTCGGTCTGGATGGAATTGCGCAGCCGTCGCTATACCACCAAAGAGGAGGCTCAGGCATGAACCGCTCGCAACATGTTATCGGATCCGGGCTGGTCTTTGCCGTGGGGATCTGGGTCACTTGGATCAGCTTTACGCAACAACCCGCCGAAGCCTTTCTGTTTCCGCGCCTGATCGCATCCGTCTTTGTGGTGCTGGCTGGCTGGACCTTTGGCAAGGCTGTTCTGGGCCTGTCCAAGGTCGGAACCGGCGTGTCGCGCGCGATGTTCATCAACATGGCGCCCGGCATGGTTGTTGCACTGATCTACGTCTTCTGGGCGGCCAAGACGCTGGGCTTTTATACCGCGACCGCCATCGGATTTTTTATTTTGCTGTCGATCTATGACCCGGCACCGCATTCAGAGGCTAAAAGCTGGATCCGCCGCGTGATCGTAACGGCCGTGTTTGTGGCCGTGATGTACGGGCTCTTTGCACTGCTGCTGAACGTCTACACACCAAGGGAAATTCTGTTCTGATCGTTCTTGTTCGATCGAACGCAATAAGGGAGGAAACGTAAAATGAAAAAGTGGATTGCTGGGGCTGCTGTAGCCTTGATGAGCCTGGCGGGCGCCGCCACGGCTCAGGATTATCCGGAAAGGCCGCTGATGCTGATGGTCAGCTATGGCGCTGGCGGGGCGACGGACTTTCAGGCGCGCATCGTCACGATGACGGCCGGCAACGAGGATGCATTGGGAATGCCCATCGCCATCATCAACAAGCCGGGCGCTGGCGGGCGCGTCGGCTGGAACTGGTTCGCGTCGCAGGTCGAAGCGGACGGATATACGCTGGCCGCGTATAACGTGCCGCACTTTATCGCTCAGTCGATCAAAGGCGGGGTCGACTATTCCACCGACAGCTTTGAGCCCATCGCCAATTGGGGCGCGGACCCTGCGGTGTTCGTTGTCGGCAAGGAAAGCCCGTTCAACTCGATGGACGACGTGGTGGCCTATGCCAAGGAAAACCCCGGCAAGCTGACTGTGTCCGGTGCCGGGCTGTTCGTTGGGCACCATATTGCCGCATTGCAGATCGACAAGGCTGCCGGAACCACGATGGCCTATATTCCGACCAAAGGTGGCGGTGCTGCAGCCATGAAGGCGGTGATTGCCGGTGAAGTTTTGGGCGGCATCAACAACCTGTCCGACGCTTTCCGCGCACAAGAGGCAGGGAACGTCAAAATCCTTGGCGTCGCTGATCTTGAAAGGAACGCCTTTTTGCCGGACGTCCCGACAATGAAAGAGCAGGGGCTGGATGTCGACAACTCGTCGGTCAATTTCCGCGGTGTCATGGTGCCCAAGGGCACGCCGCCCGAAGTCATCGAAAAGCTGTCTGCCACGGTGCCCGAGATGTTTGCCAATGCCCGTGTCACCAAAAAGATGGAGGCAGGCGGGTCGCCGATGCACATCATGACCCGTGATGAGGTCATCGAAATGTGGGCGCAGCGCCAGCAGACATTGAACGAGTTGCTGGCCGGTCTTTAACAGCCAAACAAACCGGGGCCGGGCTGGTCCGGCCCCGGGCAATTCAGGATCGAGGATCAGAATGAACGCTCAGGATGAGATTGCCGCAGATCTGGCCGAAGTGGATCGTATCGTTGCAAGTGCACGGGCCGCCCAGACCGCCTATGAAGCGTCTGGCAATCAGGCCCTGTTTGACCGGGCGGCGTTGGCCGCCGGATGGGCGATCATGGAACCCGAACGTAACCGGGCGCTGGCAGAGCTGGCGGTTGAATCCACCGGATTGGGCAACGTGCCGGACAAGATTACCAAGAACCATCGAAAAACACTGGGCCTGCTGCGCGATATTGCTGGCGCTCAGACTTACGGTGTCCTCAGTGACGATCCGGACACGGGCCTGACCGAGATCGCCCGCCCTATCGGGGTAATTGGCGCGGTCGTGCCGTCGACCAACCCGGCAGCTACGCCTGCCAACAATATTATCAACGCGCTCAAATGCGGTAACGCCATTGTCGTGGCGCCGTCGCCCAAGGGTGTGGCATCATGCACATTGCTATTGGAATATATCCACGCTGAATTCGACAAGAACGGGCTGGACCGCGATCTGGTGCAGATGATTCCGGCGCCCGGCTCGAAAGCGAAAACGCAAAGGCTGATGGAAACCGTGGATCGGGTGATCTGCACAGGCAGCCAGAACAACGTGCACCGGGCGCAATCCTGCGGCACCCCTGCCGTCGCCGTGGGTGCGGGAAATGTCACCGTGATCATCGACGAAACCGCCGACCTTGCGGCGGCGGCAACCAAGATCACGGCGTCAAAATGTTTTGACAATGCGACCTCCTGTTCTTCGGAAAATGCGGTTGTTGTCGTGGATGCCGTCTATGACGCTTTTGTTGCCGCAATGGCGGCCGAGGGGGGAGCCCTTGTGCCCGCGTCGGACGCCGACGGGATCATCGCAAAGCTGTGGCCGGACGGGCATCTCAACCGCTCGGTCATCGCGCAGGATGCGGACAAGATGCTTGCGGCCTTGGGAATGGACGACAAGACGCCCGGAGGCACCAAATTCCTGGCGGTAGAAACCGATGGAATCGGACCAGAGCATCCTCTGTCCGGGGAAAAGCTCAGCCGGGTGCTGGCCCTTTACCGGGCTTCGGATTATGACGATGCCAAAGCAGTTGCGACGCGCATTCTGTCGTATCAGGGCGCCGGTCACTCGGTTGGTATCCATACCAGCGACGATTCCCGCGCGGTTGAGCTGGGCCGTGACCTGCCCACCTGCCGCGTGATCGTCAACCAGGCGCATACATTCGCGACTGGTGGCAGTTTCACCAACGGAATGCCGTTTTCCCTGTCGATGGGTTGCGGCAGCTGGGGCGGCAATTCGATCGACACCAACCTGCACTGGCGGCATTTTACCCAAGTCACCAAGGTAATCCGCGAAATCCCACCGCGCGAGCCCGGTCTTGATGAGATTTTCGGCACCTATTGGTCAGAGGCAGGCGCATGATGTCATCACCTGAAGGCACGGTACGGGATTGGCTGGATCTGAGGGCAAAATCAGGCGGAACCGGTTTCGTGTTCCCTGACGGAGCACCGAATCTGGACTGGCCCGAACTGCGCGATACCGCGCATCGCATCGCTTCAATGCTGACCGGTCTGGGCGTCGCCAAGGGTGAGAGCGTTGCGATCCTTTACCCAAACTGTCGCGAGGCGCTTGAGGCGCTTTTTGGGGTGCTGCATGGCGGGTTTCGCGCGACAATGATCAATCTGGTCGCCGGGGACAGCGCCATCTCTTATGCGCTGGATCACAGTGACGCACGCTTTGCCTTTGTTCACCCGGATCAACTAGACATGTTCAACCGGACCGCAGAAGGCACCGGGATCAAAGCTCTTGAGATCCCGCGCACGGATCAGGCCAAGGTCGATCTGCACACGCTGCAACCCGGCGATCATGCGCTGCTAATGTATACTTCGGGCACGACCGGACGCCCAAAAGGCGTGGTTCACACCCATTCCAGCCTGCTGGCCGGAGGTTGGACGACCGCAGTGGCCCATGAGTTGACGGAAACGGATCGCGGATTTTGCGTTCTGCCGATCTATCACATCAATGGTCTGTGCGTGACGGTGATGGGCGCGCTGGTATCCGGCGGGTCGCTGGCCATGTGCGAACGGTTCTCGGCCAGCCGCTTTTGGGGCAATCTGGGAAAGGCACACGCAACGTGGTTTTCGGTGGTCCCTACGGTCATTTCGCACCTGCTGCACTCGGACACCAGACCGGATGCAGAAACGTGCAAGCGCGTCCGTTTCGGTCGCTCGGCGTCATCAGCGCTGGCGCCCGATGTACAACGCGCCTTCGAAGACCTGTTCAAGGTCCCGATTGTCGAGACCATGGGATTGACCGAAACTGCGGCGCAAATCCTGTCGAATCCGCTGCCACCCGGCACTCGCAAGATCGGCTCACCCGGTATTGCCTATGGGAATGAGGCCGCGATCTTTGATGCCAACCTGCAGTCTGTGCCTCATGAGACCGAAGGCGAGTTGGTCATTCGCGGCCCGAACGTGATGCTGGAATACCTGAAATTCCCCGAGGCGACCGCCGAAACATTCACGCCAGACGGCTGGCTGCGCACCGGCGATCTGGCCCGGATGGATAGCGACGGTTACGTCTATGTCACCGGCCGCCTGAAAGAGCTGATCATCAAGGGCGGCGAGAATATCGCCCCGCGCGAGATTGACGAGGCGCTGTATTCGCATCCCGACGTCGTTGAGGCCGCAGCCTTTGGCCGCCCCTGTCAAAGTTATGGCGAACGGGTCGAGGCGGCGGTGAAGCTGCGCGACGGATCAGAGGTCACGACAGTGACCCTGTTGGAGATTTGCCAGACCCGGCTGGGGAAGTTCAAATCCCCCGATGCGATCCATCTGATGTCGGACCTGCCCAAGGGGCCTTCGGGTAAAATCCAGCGAAACAAGATACTTGCGATTCTGGAAGATTAGACAAAACGCCCAAACCACGGCTGTTGATTGCTGCAGGTTCGGATCTCTTCAGTACAGCAGATTGAGCATCAGCAGCGAAACCACGAGAAACAGCAGTGTCATAACGCCGCCCGATCGCACGAAATCCATCACCTTATATCCTGCGGGCCCCATGATCAGAGCATTCACCTGATGGGTTGGAATGATAAAGCTGTTCGAGGTTGATATGGCGACCGTCAATGCAAATAGCGATGGATTGGCCCCCGCAGCTGTCGCGATTGAAACGGCCAGCGGGACCAGCAACACCGTCGCCCCGACATTGGACATCACAAGCGAGAACGCTGTTGCCAAAACAGCAACCCCTGCCTGCAGCGACCAGATCGGCCAGCCGTTCAGCAGGACCATGATTTGCTGTGCGATCCACGCCGCAGTCCCGGTGTTCTGCACCGCCTGCCCCAGAGGGATCAGGCAGGCCAACAGGAATACCGTGTTCCAGCCAACCGCCCGATAAGCTTCGTCCACGCTTAGCACCTGGGTCAGCATCATCCCGGCTGCACCGGTCAGCAGGCACAGTGACAGCCGCACGTCGGTAAACAGGATAAGCGACAGGGAAAGGGCAAAAAAGGCCAAGGCCCATCCGACCTTTTGCGGTCGCAGCTCATCCTGCGGAAAATCGGTCGTCACGACAACAAAATCCGGATCCCGCGTGATCCGCATCAGATTGTCCCAGCGGGTGTGGGCCACCAGCATGTCACCGGCATGAAATTCCTCAAGCCCTATTTGCGTGGATTGGTGGGTATCGGATTCCACGTGACTCAGGGTTTCCTCGCCCCGATGTATCGCCAGCAATGACATGCCATAGGTCTTGCGAAACAGCAGCTCGCGCGGGCATTTCCCGATCAGCTTGCTGTCAGGCGTAACGACGACCTCGGCAATACCCGCATTGGTGGGGGCAAATTCCTCAACAAAAACATCCAGCTCGGGTAGGACCTTCAACCCGAATTTCTGGGCGAACTCTTCGACCACCCAGCGCCGCCCGATGATCGCCAGACGACACGGGGCAGCAATTTCAGCCGTCAAAACCTGAACCATCGACGTTTTGCCGCGATAGAAGGTCGAGATGATATACAGATGGTTCTCGTGGTTGATTTCAGCCAGAATCTGACCGACCAACGGGCTGTCAGCAGGTACGATGACCTCGAACACATCCGCCTTGAGGCCATAAACCCGTTGCAGATATTCCTGCGTGCCCTGACCGGTGCCGGTATTGTCCGAACCGGTATCGCCGGGCAGAACCCAGCGACCCAGTAGCATGAAGTAAAGAATCCCGGTCAGGATCAACACCGCGCCGATTGGTGTCACCGAAAACAGGCCAAAGGGCTCCATCTTCTGGCCGTCCGGCAAGCCTTCGTTTGCCGTCAAGATTAGGTCGTTCAGCAGGATCAAAGGCGAAGACCCCACCATCGTCATCGTGCCACCCAGGATAGCGCAAAACCCCATGGGCATCAGCAGGCGGGACAAAGCGATGCCCGATCTGGAGGAAATGCGGCTGACCACTGGCAGGAATAACGCGGCGGCGCCCACATTCTGCATAAAGGATGAAATGACCCCAACGGTGCCGGAAATAATCGGCAGGACCCGGCTTTCGGATGTGCCGCCATATTTCAGGATAACCGCGGCGACCCTGTTCATAATGCCCGTCTTATCCAGACCCGCGCCCACGATCATCACAGCGATGATCGAGATCACCGCGTTCGAGGCGAACCCGTCGAACAGATTTGGGACGTTTGCCAGGTTTTCCAGCCCGGGCGCGTAGCTGAGCAGGCCGACCAGAACCAGAACCAGTATGGCGGACAGGTCAATTCTTACGATCTCGGAGACAAACAAAAATACGGTAAAGGCCAGCAGCGCGCATACCACGCCCATCTCGAAAGAAAACGCCAATTGTTCCACTAAAACCACCTGGATACGGTACTGAGAGGGTAATAAGAATGTTTAAGCAAGTCCTGCTGTTTTGTCATTACCTTTCGATATCAGAGTGTTTTTCATAATTTTATTTCTCACGTAAATCCGTTGCGGCGTCACGGACGGATTTTTTCAGGCCAATTCCAGCCCCTCAGGGACGGGCCGAGGGGACCGAACGCGGCATGGCTCGACATTCAAATTTTCCGCCTTGGCGAATCAAACCGTTTCGTGTTCTGTCGCCCGGATGGTTCCTGAACCTTAGTGATGGTTCGGGATAAAAGGGAACACGGTGCGGGCTGTCACAACGTCCAAATCCGAGACTGCCCCCGCAACTGTAAGCGGCGAGCGACCCGAGATCGTCCACTGGGCAAAAGCCTGGGAAGGATCGGGAAAGCTTCGACCCGCAAGTCAGGAGACCTGCCATCTGAACTGTACCAGCCTGGGCGGGGTGCCCCAGAGGGAGATGACGATGTTTCAAGCGGTCCGCGCCGTCCAAAGAATTGCAATTGCCACGCCCGTTCAGGCGGACCCGTTGACGTGCTCGCCATTGCTACATTCCGCATTTCATCCTTGCAAAGAACTGCGTGCATGTTCCGTGCGAACCGTTGACCAAATCGCAACGGCGCGGGTCGCGACATGACACGGCGCGCATCAGGCATTGGCGTCCGCACTCAAAAAGGCCGCTGTGTTACGGAATTCAGCATATTAGCGTTAATTGCGGGCGCTCTGGCACTGTCTTTGGTCCTCTGGTTCGCAATTTACGCGGTGCTTTGATGTCAACTGTTATGCAACTCCGTGATCTGACCCTTGGATACCGCGATCTGACGCTGTTTCGGCGTCTGACCATGGATATACAGGCTGGTACGACGCTGGCCGTTCTGGGTGCCAACGGGTCGGGAAAAAGCACCTTGGTCAAAATGCTGCTTGGGCTGATGGACCCTCTGTCCGGCAGTCTGATCTGGCCAATGGGCCGTCCGCGGGAAATCGGGTATCTGGCGCAGATGACTGAGTTTGACCGGCGGTTCCCGATCCGCGTTCGCGACCTTGCCGCAATGGGGGCCTGGCGCGGTTTCGGTTTTCGTTCGGGCCTGAACAGCGCGGCACGCGACCGTGTGACTGCCGCGCTGGACGAAGTCGGTGTTCTGGATATCGCCGACCGGCCCCTGCACATGCTGTCCGGCGGGCAGTTGCAGCGTGCATTGTTTGCGCGGGTCATCATGCAGGACGCGCCGCTGGTCTTGCTGGACGAGCCCTTTGCAGCCGTCGATCAAAGCACCGAGGCGCATTTGCTATCGATCATCCGCCGGTGGCGCGACGAAGGCCGCGCCGTGGTGCTGGTAGTGCACGACCTGTCCTCAGTTCTGGACCATTGCAGCCATGCGCTGCTGTTGGGCGGGCAGGAGGCGACGCATGGCAGCGTAGAGGATGTCCTGACACCGGATCGCCTGGTTGCGCAAGGGTATCTGTCTGAAAGTCAGGCGTCGTGGATGTTCAGGGGTGGACCTTCAGTAACGGAGCCTGCCCATGTTTGACCTTTTCGCCGAAATGTGGAGCTTTGCCTTCATGCGGCGCGCCTTTGTTGCGACCACGGTGCTGTCGGCTTCGGTTGCTCCGGTGGGGGCCTTCCTTGTCCTGCGGCGCCTGTCTTTGGCGGGCGAGGCCATGGCCCATGCGATTACGCCGGGCATTGTCATCGGGTTCGTAACCACCGGCCTGTCGGTCATGTCCCTGCTGATCGGCGGGTTGATCGCTGGCGTCGGGGTTGCCATTCTAACCGCGCTGCTGGCGCGCAGGACCATCTTGCGCAGCGATGCCAGCCTGGCCTCGCTTTATCTGATCGCGCTGGCAGTGGGCATCTTCATCTTGTCCGCAGCCGGATCAGCAGTTCCGCTGAAAAGCTTCCTGTTTGGGTCCATTCTGGGAATCGACGACGCCTCGTTAATGCTTGTTGGCGGGGTGGCAACCGTGACGCTGGTATCCTTTGCGCTGCTCTTGCGCCCCTTGATCGTCAGCACCTGCGATCCAGTGTTCTTTGAGGCTCAGACACGCCGACCCTGGCTGATCGAGCAGGGGTTCATGCTGCTTTTGGTCCTGAACCTGCTGGCGGTGTTCAAAACTTTAGGCACGTTGATGGCCGTTGGCCTGATGATCCTGCCTGCAACAGCAGCCCGATACTGGGCCAGCACGATCACGACGCAGCTGGTTCTGGGATTTGTCTTTGCCTTGTCCAGCTGCTGGATCGGGTTGACCCTGTCGTATCTTTTCCCGGAAACCCCCTCTGGTCCGGCAATCGTGTTGGTCGCAGGCGGGTTCTTTCTGATTTCGGCCGTTTTCGGCCCGCTGGGCTTTGGCGGACGGTTGCGAAAACCGTCTGTCAAAAAAGACCTGCCCGTCACTCAAATTCAACAAGAAAAGAGAGCGCAATGACTCTTGTTAAACCCCTGTTCGCTGGCCTTGCCGCAGCGTCGATGGCCCTGACTGCGCTGCCGGTCTTGGCACAGGACGATGATGTTCAGGTTGTCGCCAGCTTCTCGATCCTCGGAGATATGGTCAAAGAGGTCGTGGGTGATCTGGCAACCGTCACGACAATTGTCGGACCAGACGCGGATGCGCATGTCTATCAGCCTTCGGTCGCGGATGCGCGCGCCGTGGCCGAGGCCGACATCATCTTTGTCAACGGCCTGGGTTTTGAGACCTGGTCAGAAACGCTGATCGCGGAATCCGGTACCGAGGCTGCGGTTCATGTCGCAACCGCAGGAGTTACGCCCGTTGAGGTGGATGGCGCGGCTGACCCGCATGCGTGGAACTCTCTGTCCAACGGGGTGATTTACGTGACCAACGTTGCTGCCGCGATGAGACAGGCGATGCCGGAACACACTGACCAAATCGCCGCCAACGCAGACGCTTATATCGCCGAGCTTGAGGCACTGGATACAGAGACAAAAACCAGACTGGCCGAGCTTCCGGCCAATCGTCGCACCGTAGTGACCGCACATGATGCTTTCGGCTATCTTGCGGATGCCTATGGTCTGACCTTCCTTGCGCCAGTCGGCATCGACACCGAGGCTGAGCCCTCGGCCCGTGACCTTGCCATCCTGATCAATCAGATCAAGGCCGAAGGCGCGGCGGCACTGTTTGTCGAAAACATCACCAGCCCGGTATTGGTTCAGCAGATTTCGGACGAGACCGGAATTGCAATCGGCGGGCGGTTATTCTCGGACGCATTGTCCGAACGCGGCGGTCCGGCCACCAGCTATCTTGCGATGTTCCGGCACAATCTGGGCACGCTCATGGATGCACTGGCCCACGATACCAATAGCTGATCGACCTCTGAAATCCCTGTCGGCGCGCCCTGCGCCGCCCAGCTTCCCGCAGGCCTTACTTACTACCGATTTCCAGACACCCGATCTGCGACCTAACCTGCGGCGTGTTCGCTCAGCAAAACCTCTCGGAACAGTTCGGTGACACGCGTCGGCGCAGGTTGCTTGCGGGTCACCGCCGCAAAGCGGGTTCTATACTGCGTTTCACCCGGCAATATCTGCTTCATCAGGCCACGTTTTACGAACCCCTGGGCCAGGTGATCCGGCAGAAACCCAAGATAACTGCCCGACAGGATGAGAATGGCCAGCGCGTGTTCGTTCTGAACCTTTGCCGCGCGCCGGAACCCCAACTGCTGACCAACGATCAGATTGGGCGAGTTTACGCTGAGCCCCGCAAAGTTGAACTTGCTCAAATCTCTGATTTTTATGTCTCTGTCAGACTGACCGAACAGCGGATGATCATTCCCGCAATACAGGAACATGTTTTCCCCATAGAGCGGCGCATAGTTCAGGCTGGTCGAGGGTCGGTGCATGGCAATGATGCCTATATCCAGCTGTCCGCTGATGACCATGGTTTCGATTACGTTGGGCGGCTCGATCGACAGTTCAATCTGAACGGTCGGGGCGGCGTGGTTGAACCGATGAATGGCCTGCGCCAGCCGGGATTCAGGGTTCGAGGCGCATTGATCGAACAGGGAAATGCGAATGGTGCCTGCAAGTTTCTCTTTGATTTCATTTACTTCGTTACGGAACTGCGAAACTGAAAGAAGCAATTCATCCGCGGCCCGCAGAACCTTTTCCCCATCGTTGGTCAGCGAAAAACCGGCTGGACCCCGATTGCATAACTTCAGGTCCAGCCGAAGCTCCAAATCGGACAAGTGTTTTGATATTGTTGATTTACCGACATTCAGTTCGACCTCGGCCGCCGTCAAACCGCCGCTTTCAACGACGGTTTTGAATATGCGCAGCAATCGAATGTCGGTGTCCCCGATACGGGTCGTCAGAGTTTCGGTTCTCATGTCCTAAGTTCTATATATGTGAAACCTTTCACGCACAATTAAACAACGCAGAAACATGTGATGCAAGCTAGGCTTTGTCTGTCGGGGCAGATTCGGTTCGGTCATCTCTCCTCGGGTCGAGGCGAACCTCGAAACCTTATAACTGGGAGGACATTTATGTCACTTATCAACAAGCTAGGTGCTTTCACCGCTGCCGTATCGGTTGCGGCGCTGATGGTTGCGGGCGCAGCAGACGCAAAAAACTTCAAGATCGCCGTTGGCGATAGCGCAGGTAGTGCACAAGAAGCGCTGGGGCTGGCGTTTGTCAAAGCACTCGAAGAGAAATCGGGAGGCGAGCACACTGCGACCCTGTTTCTGAACGGTCAGTTGGGTTCCGAACAGGACACCGTGAACGAAGCGGCCATCGGCACATTGGACATGTCGCTGCTGGCGATCAACAACATCACGCCATTTTCGCCGTCGGTTGGTGTGTTCACTCTGCCCTATGTGATCCTATCGCTGGAAGATGCTGAAAAGCTGACCCAGGGCCCGATCGGTCAGGCATTGGTGGAAAATACCATCCGCGACGCGGGTGTCCGCATCATCGGCTGGACCTACACCGGGTTCCGTCGTCTGACCAACTCAAAAAAGCCGGTCAGCTCGGTTGCTGACCTGCAGGATCTGATCATCCGCGTTCCCAAGAACGAGATCATGATCGAGACCTACAAGTCCTGGGGCATCAGCCCGACGCCGATGGCCTGGTCCGAGACCTTCACCGGTCTGCAAACCAAGGTTGTTGACGGTCAGGACAACCCGTATCTGACGATCAACGCGATGAAGTTCTACGAGGTCCAGAACCACGTGACCAACCTGCGTTACATCTTCTCGATTGAACCGCTGATTGTGTCGGAATCTGTGTTCCAGGGCCTGAGCGAAGAAGATCAGAAGATCATCCTGGAAGCGGGTCAGGAAGCAACTCAGATTTCCGCACAGTTCCTGCGTGACTCGGAAGCGGCGATCAAGGAAGAACTGACCGCCAAGGGCATGGAAATCATCGATCCCGAGAACGACGAAGCCGAGTTCATCGAATTGGCAACCGGTGCAGTCTGGCCGCAGTTCTACGAGTCCATTGGCGGCGTCGAAAAACTGAACGAGGTTTTGACCGAAATCGGCCGCGACCCGGTCCAGCAATAATCGCCGCAGAGCGAAAAGGGAAAGAGCGCTTCGGCGCTCTTTCCATCTCAGGGAGGAGGGAATTCCGAAATGTTCTGGAAGTTTCTGGACAATATAGAAAGTGTTATCTGCCGGGTTTTGTTATCCGGTTTTGTCTGTTTGCTGTTCGTACAGATCATCGCACGCGAAGTGATGGGCTTTTCATTCAGCTGGATCGAGGAGCTCTCGGTCTACATGTTCGTCTGGTTCGTCTATTTCGGTGCCAGTTACGCGGCTTTGAAAGGCGCGCATAATCGGGTGACATTCCAGTTCAAGTTCCTGCCAGCCGGAGCGATCAAGTATATCGAGGCTTTTGCCGATCTGTTCTGGCTCTTTTTTAACGTCTACTTCCTGTATCTGGCGACAGATTTTGTTTTCAACAAGATGAACAAATTCTGGAAATCACAGACCTTGGGCATTGAGATGAAGTACATCTATATGGCGTTGCCTATCGCCTTTGCGCTGATGACCTTCCGCATCATTCAGGTCAATTATCGTCGCCTGATCAAGGGCGAAGATATCGCTGATCCTGATGAAATTGATCTCGACGAGATCAAAGCTGCAACGGAAGCAGCTAAAAAAACCAAAGATAGCTGAGGCAGGGAGGACACGTTATGGAAACTGAAATTGTTTCGATCCTATTTGGGTCATTTCTATTTTTGTTGCTCATCGGCGCACCGATCACTGTTGCGCTGGGTGTGGCATCGCTGGTGTCGTTCCTATACCTGGGGGACAACCCGATCAAATTTGTGCAGATCGCCTTTACCTCGGTGGGTGCTTTCCCACTGATGGCGCTTCCTGCGTTCATTCTTGCCGGGGCTCTGATGGAGGCCGCCGGTATCTCGAAACGTCTGATCAATGTCGCCGGAAGTCTGGCCGGTCCGTTTACCGGCGGTATTTCGGCAGCGACGGTCATGGCCTGTCTGTTCTTTGGCGCCATCTCGGGTTCCGGCCCGGCAACAACCGCGGCTGTGGGGATGCTGATGATCCCTGCGATGATCGACCGCGGATATGAGCGCGGCTATGCCTCGGCAATCACTGCGTCCTCTGGTGGACTCGGGATCATTATTCCTCCCTCCATCCCGATGGTGATTTTCGGCATCGCCGCGCTCGGCATGGCACCTCCACCCGAAGCGGTCGAGAAATTCGGCTCCTTCCAGTCGGTTTCGATTTCGAAACTGTTCATCGCGGGTTTTGTTCCGGCCTTCCTTATCGCCACAAGCCTTCTGATCCTGAACTACTTCATGTCGAAAAAGCGCGACTACAAAGGCGTGGCCGAGGGCTGGTCGATCCGTCAGGTCGGCTGTGAGATGTATCGCGGGTTCTGGTCTCTGATGGCACCGATGGTGATCCTGGGCGGGATCTATACCGGGTTCTTCACCCCCACCGAGGCTGCGATTGTCGCGATCTTCTACACGCTGTTTGTCGGTGTCGTGATCTATCGCGAACTGACATGGGCGTCTCTGTTCCAGTCGCTTGAAGCCACAACCTGGCTGACGGGCCGCGTACTGCTGATCCTGTTCACGGCAACCGTGTTCGGCCGCCTGCTGGTGGAAAACCAGATCCCGGCGATCATCGCGGATTCGATGCTCAGCTTTACCGACAACCTGTATGTGATCTGGGCGCTGATCATCTTCTTCCTGCTGTTCGTCGGTATGTTCATGGAGACGCTGGCCACCATCCTGATCCTGGTTCCGGTGATGTTGCCTGTGGCCTATTCGGTAGGTATCGACCCGATCCACTTTGGTGTGGTCATGGTCTGTACGCTCGGCATTGGCTTCCAGACACCGCCGCTGGGTGAGAACCTGTTTATCGCTTCTGGTATCTCGAACATCACGATCGAGCAGATCTCGCTACGGGCATTGCCGTTTGCTGCGGCAAACACGATCGCGATCTTCATCATCGCCTTCTTCCCCGAACTGTCGCTATGGCTGCCACGGCTGCTGGGCTACTGACCTGAAAGGATGACGACATGAAGCAACTGATCACGAACATCCTGTTTGCCACTGATCTGTCCGAAAACTCGGGGCACGCCATGCGCCATGCTGCCAGCATCGCGCAAGCCACGGGGGCGCAAATTCACGTTCTTCACGTGAATGAACCGCTGTCCGAGGATGCCAAGATCACCATGGAGATGTTCATTCTGAACTCGGAAACCCGCAACACGGCGGCGCAAAGACGGCACGAAATGGTACGCCAGGTGCTGGCTGAACGTCAGGCCAAGTTCTGGGCCCGCTTCGAAGGTGACGATGCGAAGATCCGCGAGCAGGTCTCATCAATCGAGGCGACGGATGGCCACCCCGCCGAAGTGATCCTGCGCCGTTCGGTCGAACTGGACTGTGACCTGATTGTTCTGGGCGCGCATGACCACGGGTTCTCGCACACGTTTCTTGGCACCGTGGCCAAGCGTGTTCTGCGGCGATCCAAGATACCAACATTGATCGTTCCGAACCCGGACTGAAACGGATAAATCAGCATCAGGGGCGCGCAGACCGCGTGCCCCTGACGCACAATCAACCGGCTGATCCCCAGATTTCCCTAGAAACGCATGCGATGCGCGCGTCCGCGATCGGCCAGCTTGCGGTTCAACTCTTCTGCTTCAACAGCCCCGGTTTCCAAGGCAAAGACAAAGGCTTGCGTCAGGAAAAAGCAAGCGGCATCGATGTCTTGTACTGCCTCGCGTTCTTCGGCAGCCAGCGTATAAAGGCGCACCAAGGCGGGCGCGTCCTGCAGTGCATGTGCCTCCAACAGGGCGCGATCCAATGCGCCGCGGTCCATAAACCTGCCTTCTGCCAACGGGTCGTTGCTGGGACAGACCACTAGCACATCCTCAATCGGACCGGCCATTTTCCACTTGCGACGCGACCCAGTGATGAAAGTTATGCGTCGGCCCGTCCATGGCAGGCGAAAACCGTCCACCATCGAATAGCGCACCGTGACGGCCCTTTTGCATGCCTTCGACAACAAACACGTCTTCCTCGAACACTGCTTTCCATTGCTGCGCGTTCAGTGTCCGCAGGTTGTCCAGCTCGGGCGTCTCCTGCTCGCTTTTGGCGTAGTACAGCTCGATATGTTCAACCGTGTTTTCGTGATCGACGGGTTCCAGAACGATGGCAAAGCTATGATCGCGCTGAACGCCTAGCAGGACATTGGGATAAACCGCAATATATTCCGCACCTTCATCCCATGTCTCACCGAGGCCCGGAAAGTCAGGCATTTTGGCGCCGGCATCATCAGATAGCTGGCGATAGACAAGTGTTCCCTGACCGGAAAAGTGATCCCGTAATTCGATGTTATAGTGGTCTTCCAGCCGGGAGTAACTGTTGAGGCCGGGGTGGATCCAGGGCAGGTGATAGCTTTCGCAGTAGTTTTCCACTGCCAGCTTCCAATTCGTTTTGACCTCCAGCTTAAAGGACGACTGCGCGCCACCATGGAAAATCGGTTGTTCGAAGTCCTGCCAACGCTCAATCAAGGGGCCATGAACCTGTTCGAAATCAGGGGCTTCGCCGTCGACGTTGACGAAGATCACATCGCGCCAGACATAAGACCGGACACGAATCAGGCCCAACTCGTCAGGGTTCACATCGTCATGTTTGTTCTGGCCCGGGCCGCCGACATGCGGCGTCGCGCGCAGCTTGCCTTTCAGGTCGTAACACCAGCTGTGATAAGGGCATCGGATGGCGCCGCTGATCTTTTTGGGCTCGTCGACCAGGATCATCCCACGATGGCGGCAGGTGTTCTGAAACACGCCGATCTCACCATCCCGGTCGCGAACGATCAACAGGGGCATGCCTAAAAAGTCCACCGGTCTGGCATCCCCAACCTCGGGAACATCCTTGCCAAATCCGATGCCGGACCAGTTGGCGTATAGGACCGACCGTTTCTCCTCGGCAAATATGACCGGATCGATATAGTGCTCGTTCGGTAAACCGTTGGCTGTATTCACGTCCGTCAGAACGGACGAAAGCACGCTATGCTTGTTCATCGAACTCTCCTGAAGATGACTTGCGCTGTGCGATATTGTCCGCAGGGTTGCGGACGTCTCAATATCAGAAAACCTCATCTATAGGTGATGTGATCTAAATCTGGTGTTTTTGGGTTTCCTCGATAATCCAGGATTTCAGCTTGCGGGCGTTTTCAGACAAATCTTCGTCGGGACGCCCCACCAGATAAAATTGGTTCGGTGCCTCAACCATGTGCGTACCAATCGGGACAAGCTTTCCGGATGCAAGCATTGGCGTGATCAACCGCTTCCACCCCAAAGCCAACCCCACGCCTTTGCGGGCCAACTGAAGCGCAACGGAGTAACTGTTCACGCTGGTTTCCAACTGAATTGGTTCGGAATATCCAAGTTGCTGAAACCACTCCGGCCAGGTTGTCCAAGTCCGGTCTTCGGTTTCCAGTTGGATCAGGCGTTGACGGGATAGGGTTTTTAGATCTGCCCCTTGCAACTTTTCCGCCATCTCCGGGCTGCCCACCGGCACCAGCTTGTCACGATAAAGCGCTGTGTGTGACAGGTGCGGATCAGCGTCGCGGCCGTAGCGAATAAAGAAATCAATATCCGGGCGATCCCTGAACGGCCTGTCCTGGGAAATCTGGTTGATGTTCAGATCCGGCGTTTCCCGCCAGAACTCGATGATGGAAGAGGACAACCACAACGCTGCAACGGCTGTGGTCGATCCAACGGTCACCTTTTCGCTGGACTGACGGTTGCGGATTGTTTCAAGCGTCTTTGAGATACGGCCAAAGGAAGTGGACAAAACATCATAAAGGGCCTTGCCATCTTCGGTCAGATCAACGCCGCGATGCCGTCGCTGGAACAGAGCCGTCTGAAGCTCCCCCTCCAGCGCCTTTATCTGGTGGCTGACGGCACCCGGTGTCACCGATAGCTCGTCTGCGGCATTTTTAAAACTCAAATGCCGGGCGGCAGCTTCGAATGCGGACAACGTGGTGAGCGGCGGAAAGTTATAGTGGCGTCGGGACATGGTTCATCTGGCTTTGGTGGCTGGCGTTACATTAGTTTGATTCAACTGAATATTAGTAAATTTGCCCCCAAAAGCTAGCACTTTTTGTTATCAATTTCAGTATCATTGCCGTCAAGTGAGGGTAGCTCAATCCTTAACGTCGCCAAATCGGCCAAATGCGTCGGTTCTGGTGGGATCGAATGCGTCCCGGGCCATTAGCCTGCACTATCAACGAATGAAGGCCAAAATTGATGACAAGGCTTGGCTCGCAGGTCTTGCATTTATGGTTTTGCAAACAAATCCCGACTCTTGGGGGCGAAGTTTCCCACAGGAAACTGAATGACACACACTGCGCGCAGCAAATGACGATGCGCAGGTCCAAAAAGACGGCAACTCGGAGGAGAACAATGTCAGTACCTGAACCCTTTACCGATCTCGAGATAGAAACTGCGGATGCCGGTTTTTACGAGAATTACAGCATACCCATTGCGCTTATCAGCAAGGGCATCATGGTCGCCCTTGTGCTGTGGGCCCTTGTTTTCCCCGCAAACGCCAATAGTACGCTGGGCAGTTGGAACAGCAAATTACTGGAAAGCTTCAATGGCTTTTATGTGGTGATCGTCGGCATCTTTTTCTTGTTTCTGGCCGTTGTTGCGATCATCCCGTCCACCGGGCGGCGGATCATGGGAACACCGGGTGAAAAGCCGGAATTTTCGAACTTTTCGTGGTTCTCGATGATGTTTGGCGCAGGATTGGGCGTGGGCCTGATGGTGTTTGCCACGGCCGAGCCGCTGGGCCTGTGGGGGTCAAACCCCGTGGTAGTTTCCGGCGCAGTCGAAGGCAATTCGCCCGAGGCGCTGCAATCGGCTTATCGGTTCACCTACCTGCATTACGGATTTCACGCGTGGGCGATCTACGTGGTGACCGGCTTGTCGCTGGCCTATTACGCCTATACGCGTGACATGCCCCTGACCATTCGCGCCGCGCTGACCCCCCTGTTTGGCCGTTTGATGAACGGCTTTCTGGGCCATGTGGTGGACGTTCTGGGTGTGGTCGCGACGATCCTGGGTGTTTCCGTCACCATCGGTTTTGGCGTCAGCCAGTTCATCGATGGCATTTACGCGATCACCGGCATGGAATGGGTGATGAACCTGAACGCAGACGTTCCAACGCCCAGCAAAGTTGGCCTGATCGCAGGTCTTGTCGTGATCATGGCGCTGTCGATCATCTCGGCGGTATCGGGTGTCGGGCGGGGCGTTAAATACCTGTCGAACCTGAACCTTGTCCTGTCGATCATTCTGCTGGGGACCTTCGTGATCTTTGGCTCATTTGTCTTTGCTATGACCACCTATGGCACGGCGATGGTCGATTACATCCTGAACTTTCTGTCACTGAGTTTTGGCGCGTATGGTCCATTGTCTGCAGACGCCTTTGCCGCAGCACTGCCCGAAGCGGCGCAGCAACATGCCGACGATCTGAGGGCGGGCGCAACCAATGCCTGGGGCAGCTTTGATGGCTTCAAGGACGGGTTGACCGGGGCCGCTGCCGAGCTTGACGGAGACACATAGGCCGCCGTTTACGCCGCAGGTGAGCAGGGCCGTCAATTCGGCTGGCAGGCAGGCTGGACCACATTCTACTGGGCCTGGTGGATTGCGTTCTCGCCCTTTGTGGGCCTGTTCCTGGCGCGCATTTCCAAAGGGCGTTCCGTGCGCGAGTTCATTTTGGGCTGCGTCTTTGCCCCGGCGCTGGTGTGCTTTGCCTGAATGACCGTTCTGGGCGGAACAGCAATTGATCTGGAACTGGCCGGTGCCGCCGAAGGCGCGATCATCGGGGCGTCGAACACCAACAAGCTGTTCGTCACGTTGTCCTACATGATCGATGGCGGATTACTGTCCATGCTGAACGTTATGTGCGTGATCCTGATCATGACTTTCCTCGTGACCTCTGCGGACTCGGGCATTCTGGTGATGAATACGATCATGTCGGGCGGCAGTCAGGAAACCGGTGTCAAACATCGCATCATCTGGGGTGTCATCCTGACAGCCGTAATTGGCGCGCTGATCCTGGCGGCGGGCGAAAACAACCCGATGGTTGCACTGCGAAATGCGATGATTATCGGCGCGCTACCGTTCACCATGATCATGGGCTTGATGATAATTGCACTGACCAAGGCGCTGTATCGTGACAGCCAACGAGACAAGCATGACCTGTCGGAAACGCAGGCGGCTGAATAAACCAACATCCAAAAAACTGGCACCACCTGATCGGGTGGCGCCAACGCGTAGTAAAAACGATCGCACTGACCGAAAAGCCGTTACTTGCCTTTCCAGACCGGGTCTCGTTTTTCGGCGAAGGCCCGAGCACCTTCCAGTTGATCTTCGCTGGAATACAGCACATCCACAGTGGCCAGTTTGCGCTTGGTGATGCGGTTCATCATATCCTGAAACTTGGAATCCTCGGATTCGCGCACCACTTCCATGATCGCCGCGTAGACCAGAGGCGGGCCCGAGGCCAGCAGACGCGCCAGCTCCCACGCGCGGTCCAACAATTGATCGGCGGGCAGGATTTCGTTGACCAGACCCCAACGGTGCGCTTCTTGCGCATCAAACCAACGCCCGGTCAGCAGCAATTCCATAGCAATGTGATAGGGGATGCGTTTTGGAAGCTTGACGCTGGCCGCATCCGCAACAGTCCCTGAGCGGATTTCCGGCAGGGCAAATGTCGCGTGTTCGGCGGCAAGGATCATGTCGGTCGACAGGGCAAGCTCCAGCCCCCCGCCACAGGCGATCCCGTTTATTGCGCCGATAACGGGTTTGTTCAGATCGCGCAGTTCCTGCAGGCCACCAAAACCCCCAACGCCGTAATCCCCATCTACCGCGTCGCCTTCGGCGGCGGCTTTTAAATCCCAACCCGGACAAAAGAACTTTTCGCCCGTGCCGGTCAGAATGGCCACGCGCAGCTCGGGGTCGTCCCGAAACTCGGCAAAGACCTGTCCCATGATCCGGCTGGTGGCAAGATCGATGGCATTGGCTTTGGGGCGGTCCAGCGTCACTTCAAGGATCGCACCGTCGCGTCTGGTTTTGATCGGGTCCATGGGTCAGGCCTTTCGAATTAGGGCGTCTGCTGCGACGGCCTTGTCAGGCGTGCAGAGAAGCGGGTTGATTTCCACCTCGCCGAGTGTCTCGGCATTCTTCATCACATAGGCTTGCACCGCGTCGACCGCGTCAAATATCGCCTGCATATCCGCCGCAGGTTGGCCGCGATATCCCGCCAGCAGCGGCGCGATCTTCAGACGCTTAAGGGCGTCGCGGACGTCGTCGGGTGTACTGGGCACCAAAAGGGAAACCGTGTCGCGCAAGAGCTCGGTCAGAGTACCGCCCGCACCAAGGGTCAGAACAAACCCATGCGCCGGGTCACGGACCACACCGATCAACAATTCTGCGACCACTCCGGTGACCATCTCTTCGATCAGGATCTCATCGGTTCCGATCTCAGTGGCGATCCTTTGCACTTCGGCTGCCTGAACACCCAGCCGAACCGCGGCATGTTCCGACTTATGCGCAAGCCCGACTCCCTTAACAGCAAATGGCGCATCCAGACCGTTCACTGCAACACAAACGTTGTCACCCCGTTTTATGGACCGGTTTTGCGGGATACGCAGACCAAACGTCGCCAGCGCCCGTTTGGACTGGGCTTCGGTCAATGTTCGCGTCGCGTCAGCCCCACCGGGCAGGCAAATGGGAACATCCGAAGGGGCCTTAATCTGCCCTGCGGCCCGGGTCGCGGCCAGTGTTTCGCGCAGGCCCATCATGGGAACAACGCCACCGGCCAGAAGTTCTGCGGCGATGTCTTCCGGCAACAGCTCTGGCAGGGTTGCAGCGACAACAAATCTGGCACCGGTCTGCGCGCGCGTGTTCAGCGCCGCGCGGATCGTGCAAGCCCAGTCGGTCGGGTCGGTCGTGGGATAGTCGACAATTGAAATTGTCAAATCAATGTCGTCACCGGTCATGCCGGACCAGGCACGGGTCATCGCATCCACGTCGCGCCAGATATAGGTGTGGTAATCCAACGGGTTGTTTAGCGCCACCAGCGGCCCCAGCGTATCCCGCAACTGGTTGGTCTTGTCATCGGTCAGCTTGGGAAAGGTCAGCCCGGTGGCCATGGCCATATCGGCGACTAGACTGGCCTCGCCCCCCGAACAGCTGATGGCGGCAATATTTCCGCTGGGCAGGGGCCCATAGCAATGCAGCAGCTTCAGCGTTTCAAGAAAGTCGGGCAGGGTGGTCAGACGGGGAACGCCGAGCCGGTCCAGCAAGGCCTGCGCCCCCGCATCGCTGCCAGCCAGCGACGCTGTATGTGAAATCGTGGCGGCCTGCGCATGTTCCGACGCGCCGACCTTGAGCGCCACCAATGGAATGCCTTTTTGGTGCGCCTTCGCGGCCAAAGCCTCCCATTCGCGGATGTTCTGAAATCCCTCGATATGTAACCCTACGGCTGTCACACGTGGATCGTCCAGCAGTGCCGCGGCGATCTGTGCCTGCGAGGTCTGCGCCATGTTCCCGCAGGTCACCATATACGCAATCGGCAAGGCGCGCCGATGCATAGTCAGGTTGATCGAAATATTCGAGCTTTGGGTCAGGATCGCCACACCTTCGTCGACCCGGCTGGCCCCGTGTTGATCAGGCCACAACAGCGCCCCGTCCAAGGCGTTGATAAACCCATAACAATTGGGCCCAAGGACGGGCATATCACCCGCCGCCCTGATCAGTTGCTTCTGCAGATCACCAGCCGTTTCATCTTCGGCGGATGCTTCGGAAAAGCCGGAGGCGAAGCACACTGCGCCACCCGCACCCATGCTGGACAGTCCTTGGACAAGATCGATTGTCGCGTAACGGTTGATCCCGACAAACGCCGCATCGGGGGCTTCGGGCAGATCATCCAAGCTGGCAAAGGTCGGATGACCTGCAACCTGATCGGCTTTGGGATGAACGGGCCAGATATGGCCCTGATACCCCATAAGCTGCGATTGCAGGATAACCTGCTCACACCATGCACCGCCACCAATGACGGCGATGGATTTTGGTCGCAGCAATCGGGAAAGGTCGTTCGTCATGTGTCTTCCGGCACCTTTCCCAGATCAGGCGCCAAGGGGACGCAGAAGATCGCGACTGATGATGTGGCGCTGTATCTCGCTGGTTCCGTCCCAAATGCGTTCAACGCGCGCATCCCGCCAGAACCGTTCGATGGGGAAGTCATCCATCAGCCCCATGCCGCCGAAGATCTGCAGCGTCGTGTCGGTCACCCGCGCCAGCATTTCTGAGGCATAGAGCTTGGCCGACGCGATCTCGCGGTTCGAAGGCAGGTCTTGGTCCAGACGCCACGCAGCGGCCAGTGTCAGCCAGTCTGCGGCGTCGATCTCGGTGATCATGTCGGCTATTTGAAAGCTCACACCCTGAAACTTGCCAATGGGCTGGCCAAACTGTTTGCGTTCGGCGGAATAGTTCAGCGCATAGTCGAAACAACGCCGCGCGTGGCATAAAGCCATTCATTCATTACGGCAAAACCACCATCGACCTCGCCCAGAACCTGCGCGTCGGGCAGGCGGCAATTGTCGAAATACAGAATATAGTTCTTGTACCCCTTGTGACTGACCGAGTTGTACCCCTCGCGCACTTCAAACCCCGGCGTGCCGCGATCCACCAGAAATGTCGTGATCCGTTTTTTTGGCCCCTTGGGCGTCTCGTCCACACCCGTGGCAATGAATACGATAAAGAAATCAGCATGCTCCGCACCGGAGATGAAGTGTTTTGAGCCGTTGACGACCCAATCCCCGCCATCGCGCGAGGCCTGACATTTCATGCCCCGCACATCCGACCCGGCATCCGGTTCGGTCATTGCCAGCGCATCCATCCTTTCACCACGTATTGCGGGCAACAGGTAACGCTCGCGCTGCTCTTCGTTGCAGGCCATCAGAATATTCTGCGGACGGCCAAAGAAATGCGTCAGCGCCATCGAGCCGCGGCCCAGTTCTCGTTCAACCAGCGTGAAATCGACATGAGACAGACCGGCGCCGCCAACCTCTTCGGGAAAGTTGCAGGCATAGAACCCCAGATCGATGCATTTCTGCTTGATCTCCTGCCCAAGCTCCGGCGGCACCTGACCGGTACGCTCAACAGCGTTCTCATGCGGGTAGATTTCGTTTTCCACAAAACTACGAACGGTAGAGACGATCATGTCCTGTTCGTCGGTCAGACCAAAATTCATCGCGCGGCTTCCTTTAATCCGGAGTTGACGGATGAAAGCGCGGGACATATTCCGATGCCATGCAATATTGGACGCGTTCCATGCAGAGTTGGCAAAATTTTGATGCAGATATTCAACTTCCTGCTGTTTGACGGGTTCTCGAACCATTGTCTGGCCAACATGGTCGAACCCCTGCGCGCGGCAAACACCTTGGCCCGCCAGCAGTTGTACGGATGGAAGTTTTTTTCACCTGACGGCCAACCGGTGCAAAGCTCCAGCGGGTTGCTTGTCTCGCCCCACAATGCGTTGGGCAACGAAACCGGCGAGGTTTTGGTGGTGATGCCGTCATATGGGTACATGGCCCTCAGCACCGAGGTCATCGCGAAATCCCTGCGGGCGGCGGTCAGGCGCCACAAAAAACTGGCGGGGCTGGACACTGGCAGCTGGCTATTGGCGCGCGCGGGGTTGCTGGACAATTGCCGGGCAACGATCCACTGGGATGAGCTGTCGCGCTTTGAAGAGGCTTTTCCAAATGTGGAAGCAGTGCAGGCACGGTTTGTGATCGACGGCAATTTGTTGACCTGCTCAGGCGCCATGGCCGCTTTTGATCTGGCTGCGGCGCTGATCCGGGCCGATCATGGCCCGCTGCTGTCGATGGAGGTGGCGCATCTGTTGATGAACCGGGACGCCGCGGTGCAATATTCCGTTCCATTGCAATCACGAGACACGGTGGTGAACCGGGTCCTGACCCTGATGCAGAACAATATTGAAACGCCATTATCCATTCAGCTTATCGCGAAGACCATCGGATGTTCCCAAAAGAAGGTTGAAACCCGCGTTCGGGCCGCGATGCAGATGACCCCGCAAGCGTTGTACCGGCGGCTCAGGCTGAATCTGGCGCGAAAACTGGCCGGCGAGACGGACCAGTCCATTGCCGAAATCGCCAGTCGCTGCGGATACGACGATGCCAGCGCGATGACCCGGGCGTTCCGGTCCGAATTCGGCCAGACGCCAAGCGCGTTTCGAAACGAGGCGCGGCTTTAGGACCGGAATACGCTAACGGGCTTGCCGAACTCGTGCATAAAGGACCGGCCCAACGACGACGCCCCGGAAAACCCGCAGCGCATCGCGATCTGTTCCGTGCTCAGCCGGGTTTCCTGCGCCAGATAGCGCGCGTGCTGCAACCGATAGAGCCGGTAGTATTTTCCCGGTGTCATCCCCAGCTCATTGGCAAATGCCCTGTTCAGGCTGCGCTCGGAGATTCCGACCCGCCGGGCCAGTTCAAAGGTGGTCAGCGGGCGCTCGACATTTTCAGCGATGACATTCAGCGCCGCCAATAACTTGGGTGACCCGCGATCCTTCAGCCGTCTGGCACCTCTTTGCCCGTTGTTCTGCCGGGCGGGATCAAACAGAAACATGTTGGATGCGTCAAAGGCGGCAGCAGGTCCGAACAGGTCCTGAATCAACTCTAGCACCAGTTCCAATGCGGTGCTGGCACCGCCGCAAGTCATGATAGTCCCGGACCGAACAAACCGCGCATTTGAGACGGTCACATTGGGAAAGGCTTCCTGAAAGGCGTCCAGTTCCTGCCAATGGATAGTGGCTTTATGCCCGTCAAGAGCGCCCGCCTCGGCCGGCACCCATGCTGCCGTATCCAACGCCAGAACGCGTTTGGCATTGCGGGCTGCTTTGCGCATGTCCGTGACCAGTTGTTTGGTAATTTGCGCGCGGACCCGGTAGCCTGCGACTATCACCAGTGTGCCGCTGGTATTGCCCGGATCAAATGGCCGGTCGGGTGAGATCTGCAATCTGGACGAGCTTTGGATCGTTTGCCCATCAAGGGTCGTGACCTCCCAATCCGGGCGGGCTGCGGCGGATCGCATACGGACGTCGCGCAATGGCTCCAGCGCGCTGGCCAGCACCATGTTGGAGAACCCCTCCAACAGCAGAAATTCAAATCGTTCCGACATTTTTGACGATAAATGTACACATCTTGACGATAAATGTATCGAGAAGCCGCGGAAAATCCAAGTAGCCTGTTTTCAAATCATCTGCGGCAGTCCGCGCGGTCCTGCGACGCGATCTGCCGCTTTTCTTGTGCCAAGGAGCGAACGAATGCCTCTGGAAATGAACCGCGAAGTCTTTATCACCTGTGCTGTTACGGGATCGGGGGGCACGCAGGATAAATCACCGCATGTCCCGCGCAGCCCGGAACAGATCGCCAATTCGGCAATTGATGCGGTCAAGGCCGGTGCGGCGGTCGTTCATTGCCATGTCCGCGACCCCGAAACCGGCGCGCCCAGCCGCGACCCAGGCATGTTTCGCGAGGTAACGGATCGTATCCGCGATGCCGATGTGGACGTCGTTCTGAACCTGACCGCCGGAATGGGCGGGGACATGGTATTTGGCCCGACCGAGTCGCCACTGCCCGTCAGCGAGGCTGGCACCGATATGGCTGGCGCGACCGAGCGCATGGCGCATATCGCCGAGTGTCTGCCCGAGATCTGCACGCTGGACTGCGGCACCATGAACTTTGCCGAAGCTGACTATGTGATGACCAACACCCCCGGCATGCTGCGCGCCATGGGTCAGATGATGACTGATCTGGGGGTCAAACCCGAGATCGAGGCCTTTGATACCGGTCATCTCTGGTTCGCCAAGCAACTGGTGAAAGAGGGCATTCTTGACAGCCCGGCCCTGGTGCAATTGTGCATGGGCGTTCCATGGGGGGCACCCAATGACCTCAACACCTTGATGGCGATGGTCAACAACGTGCCGTCCGATTGGGCCTGGTCCGCATTCTCGCTGGGTCGGGATCAGATGCCTTACGTCGCACAGGCGGTGCTGGCGGGCGGCAATGTGCGTGTCGGGCTCGAGGATAACCTGTTTCTGGAAAAGGGCGTTCTCGCCACCAACGCCCAGCTTGTCGAACGCGCCGTCGGGATCATCGAAGGCATGGGCGCCCGCATCGTCGGGCCCGAGGCCGTGCGCAAGGAACTGGGCCTGACCAAACGCGCGCCGGTCGCAAAATGAGCGATGTTGTGAAAAAGGCCACAATCGTTGGCGGCGGTGTCATTGGTGGCGGCTGGGTTGCCCGGTTTCTGCTGAATGGCTGGGACGTTTCGGTCTTTGATCCCGATCCGCAGGCCGAACGCAAGATTGGCGAGGTGCTGGCCAATGCCCGTCGCGCCTTGCCTGCGCTATATGACAAGGCGCTGCCGCCCGAGGGTCAGTTGACCTTTCACGACGATCTGGGCGATGCGCTGGCGGGCAGTTCATGGGTGCAGGAAAGTGTGCCGGAACGGCTTGATCTGAAACATAAAATCCACACTCAGATCGACAAGCTGGCCCCGGCTGCCGCAGTGATCGGGTCGTCCACGTCCGGCTTCAAACCATCCGAACTGAACGAACAGGGCGGTCGTGTGGTGGTCGCACATCCGTTCAACCCGGTTTATCTGTTGCCGCTGATCGAATTGGTCGGCGATGGCGACACCTGCGCGCAAGCGGCGGATATCCTGCGGTCGCTGGGTATGTATCCCCTGACCGTGCGCAAGGAAATCGACGCGCATATTGCTGACCGGTTGCTCGAAGCGGTCTGGCGCGAGGGGTTGTGGCTGATCAAGGATGGTATCTGCACCACCGAAGAACTGGATGAGGCAATCCGCATGGGCTTTGGACTGCGATGGGCGCAGATGGGTCTGTTCGAAACCTATCGCGTCGCCGGTGGTGAGGCGGGCATGAAGCACTTTATGGCTCAGTTCGGCCCGGCGTTGGAATGGCCATGGACCAAGCTGATGGATGTGCCCGAGTTCACGGATGAACTGGTTGATCTGATCGCCGGGCAATCGGACGCGCAGTCGGGCCATATGTCGATCCGCGAGATGGAGCGTCTGCGCGACGACAACCTGATCGGCATGATGCGTGCGCTGAAGAAATCCGGCAGCGGCGCGGGCGGTGTCCTGAACGCGCATGAGGCCATGCTACCGGAACCGGCCGTGCGGGACCTGCCGGTGACCGTGGACCGTGTCATTCCGCAAAGCTGGACCGATTATAACGGCCACATGAACGAGGCGCATTATATCGAAGCCTCGGCTCAGGCGACCGACCAGTTCATGGTGATGATCGGCGCGGATGCCGATTATGTGGCCGCGGGCAACAGCTATTTCACGATTGAAAACCACATCCGTTACCTGTCCGAACTGCATGCGGGCAACCGGTTGACGGTGACCACCCATGTCTTGAACGGGGACGGCAAGAAGATGCATCTGTTCCATCATCTTCATGGATCAAATGGCGAGGTGGCGGCGACCGTCGAGACCCTGTTGCTGCATATGGATCTGAATACCCGAAAAACTTCACTTCCGTCCGAGGCTGTTGCGAACAATCTGTTGGCCTACGCTCAACAACATGCCGGTATGCCTATGCCCGACGGTGTTGGGCGATCTATCGGCCAGAGGGGCTGAACAAAAAAAGCCGGGCGTCTGTCGCCCGGCTTTGAATTTGACTGGCGGCTATTATGCTGCCGTGTCGGGGTCGATGCCCCCCATGCAAAGGTATTTGATCTCCATAAAGTCATCCAGACCGTGGTGCGATCCTTCGCGGCCAAGACCGGACATCTTGACGCCGCCAAAGGGTGCCTCGGCGGTTGAGATCAGGCCAGTGTTGATACCGACCATGCCGTAATCCAGTGCCTCGGAAACACGCCAGACGCGCGCCAGATCGCGGGAATAGAAATACGACGCCAAACCGAACTCGGTGTCATTGGCAGCGGCAACAACCTCGGCCTCTTTTTCGAACTTGAACAGCGGCGCAACGGGGCCAAAGGTTTCTTCGGTTGCGACAGCCATGTCCGAAGTTACACCGGTCAGGATCGTCGGTTCGTAGAATGTGCCGCCCAGCGCGTGCGGCTTGCCGCCCAGCGTGACCTTTGCACCCTTAGAGGTCGCGTCGGCAACGTGATCGGCCACTTTCTCCAGCGCCGCGTTGTCGATCAGCGGGCCAAAGATGATCCCTTCGTCAAACCCGTTGCCGGTTGGAAGCGAGGCAACCTTGGCGGCCAGCTTCTCGGCAAACGCGTCATAGATACCGGCCTGTACATAGATCCGGTTGGCGCAGACGCAGGTTTGACCGTTGTTGCGAAACTTGGCGATGACGGCGCCTTCGACAGCGGCATCCAGATCGGCATCGTCGAACACAATGAACGGTGCGTTGCCGCCCAGTTCCAGGCCCAGCTTTTTGATCGTGGGCGCACATTGCGCATAAAGCAGCGACCCAATTTCCGTCGACCCGGTGAAGGTCAGCTTTTGCACGATCTTGTTCGAGGTCAGCTCGCCTCCGATACCGCGCGCCGATCCGGTCACAACCGAGAACAATCCGGCGGGCAGCCCGGCACGTTCGGCCAGCACTGCCAGTGCGATGGCAGAGAACGGCGTCTGGCTGGCGGGCTTCAGAACCATGGAACATCCGGCTGCAAAGGCGGGTCCCGCCTTACGGGTGATCATCGCATTGGGGAAGTTCCACGGCGTAATCGCGGCAACCACACCAATCGGTTGTTTGATCGTCAGAATACGCTTGTCCGGCGCGTGGCCCGGTGTGATCTCACCATAGGCGCGGCGCGCCTCTTCGGCAAACCATTCGATAAAGCTGGCACCATAGGCAATCTCACCCTTGGCTTCGGCCAGCGGTTTACCCTGTTCGGCAGTCAGAATCGCACCCAGATCGTCCTGATTTTCCATCATCAGTTCGAACCAGCGACGCAGGACCTGGCTGCGTTCCTTGGCCGTGCGTTTAGCCCATCCGTGACGGGCCTGTTCGGCGGCTTCGATAGCAGCGCGGGTTTCGTCGGCGCTCAGGTTGGGGACGTGACCGATCAGCTCGCCCGTGGCAGGGTTGGTGACGGCCAGTCCGGTTTCGGCATCGGCATCGATCCATTTCGTGCCGACCAGGGCCGCCTGACGCAGCAGACCGGGATCTTTGAGTGAGAGCATGAAAAAAGTTCCTGACTTAACGTGACGTCCTGCTGATACGCGGGACTGAATGCTGTTGTAAAGTTCTGTGTCGGTAAAGATAAGTTTGGGTGGACGCGAACTGGCGAAAGAATGTTTCGCGGTGCTGAATAGTTGCCCCAAAACGCCGCCCCTGACCTACGCGCCAGGTCACAATCGCAGTGTTTCGGCATGGTGTTTTGACGCATTCCGTTGGCCAAAGGCTTCTGCCCTGAAATAATAGAGGAAATCCGGAAACCGGCCTGTTATTGAAGTGCTAATCCATTCGCGCCCAGCACTTTTTTCAAACATGGAACCTCCAGCATGGATCGACCAGCAAAAGACACGACGCAGCATCTGGAAAGCCGGGCGCTGAGCATTGGCATGATCGGCAACCTTTTTATGGCGGTGGCTGGAATTGTCGCCGCCTACCTGTCGAATTCACAAGCGGTTCTGATGGACGGGCTGTTTTCACTGATCGGTTTTACCGCGGCGTTTTTGGGAAAACGCGTCACACGCAATGCGCAGCGCAAGGCGGATAAGTTTCGGCCTTTTGGCTATGCAAGCGACGAGGCGATTTTCAAAACCTTCCGATCCCTGTCACTTTTGGGTCTGGTAATCTTTGCCATGACCAGCGCGACCCTCAATATTGTTGGCTACTTGAACGGAGAGCCGCAGCGACAATTGATCTTTGCGCCGATGCTGGTCTATTTCGCCGTTATCGGGCTGACCTGTCTGATCCTCCGGGCCATTCACAGGCGGGCATGGGTTAAATCGGGTCGGCAAAGCGATGTTTTGCAGCTGGAACAAAAAGCAGCCGCGTTCGATGCCCTGATCACCGGATCGGCTGCTGTTGGACTGCTGGGCATTCATGCGCTCAAGGACGGGGTTTTGGCCCCGATCGCCCCGATCGGGGATTCCGTTATCGTGCTGGTGCTGTGTCTGTCGGTTACGACGCAGTATTACCGCGACTTCATGACCGGGCTGGGTGAATTGGCGGGCGTAACCGCAAGCCCGCAGCACATCGCGTCGGCGCGCCGCGCGATACGCGAAACGCTTGGGGCGGATGGGGGTGCATTGGTTGATCTGTCGATCTCAAAACTCGGGCGCTTTTTCACGATAATGGTCTATTATGATCCACAACGGTCGATCTCGGCGGCGCATATCGACGACCTGACGCGGCGGCTGCAATCGGATGTCGCCACCTTATTTGAACATTCGTAACTACCCAGCTACCCCTCTGACTGAATTCAATATGACATTCTTTGCGGACGAGGTGGTCGAGCGCTGCATCGGCAAGAATCAACCAAAATCATCGTGGGATCGTCCTGAAATGTCGGAAAGGCGCATTGCCGAATTTCAGAAGTTTGGGGTAACAGATTGCATAGAAACCTGAGATGACAATTTGGGGGTCAGCGATCAATGAGCTATTATGCCAGTGATGTGGACGGCGGTTACTTTACTTTCGATGAGCGGCTGTCAGCCCTTTCCGAACTGATCTCGATGATCGACCGACCGGGCGACTATTGTGTGTATGGGCGGTTTCCTACCCCAATGCCTCGCATCTGGAACCACACGACAGGCGTCCTCGCATTCCCTCTCCAACCGGCACAATTACAGGACTTGATCACACTTGGTGAACGCGCACCATATGGACGCGGCGCAGAAACAATTTTGGACAGGTCCGTTCGTGACTGTTGGCAGGTTTCGCCAGATCAAATCAGCGTAGGAGGAGAAACCTGAGGCGAAACATTCAATCGCATCCTCAACCGTGCGGCCGAAGGCCTCGGCTACCCGCCGGAAGCTGTCGACGCGGAACTTTACAAAATCCTCGTTTACGAGGAAGGCGGTTTTTTTGCGCCGCACCGTGATACCGAGAAGGTTACCGGCATGGTGGCGACCTTGGTCGTTTCACTACCGGTTGCAGGGAAAGGGGGCGAACTGATCATCCGCCATCGCGGTCGAGAGACGATTGTCGAAATGTGTAGCAACGATCCTTCCGAACTGGTTTTTGCGGCCTTTTATGCTGATTGCGAACATGAAATTAGGCCTGTGACAGAAGGTCATCGCGCCTGTCTGGTTTACAATTTGGTTCTCACTCCGGGTCAAAATGTGGCCACCTCGGCACCGAACTATGCAGATTTTATGGGTCAGATTGCGAAGGAGATCAAAAACTGCTTCGCAACGTCGGACGCGCCTGAAAAACTTGTCTGGCTTCTCGAGCATGATTACAGCATCGCAGGCCTGTCGTTTGAAACCCTAAAAAACACGGATGCAACGGTTGGGCGTGCTTTGATTGCAGCTGCGGCACAGGCTGACTGTTCCCTCCACGCGGCCATCGTGCATGTTGATGAATATGCCGCCGCTGCCTACCTTGGGCGGGACTATGTCTGGGAAATCGAAGACATCGGCGCGGACGAATACGAACTCTATGATATCATTGAGCGGAGATGTGAGCTTGATGATTGGGTGCATCCCGATTTGGGCGCGAGCGCTTATGGCCAACTGGCGTTGGCGCAAAACGAATTGATGCCACCAGAACGGATCACAAATTGGGAACCTGACGTGAATCGCTTGACGGAGGCGAGCGGCAATGAGGGGGCCACAGTTGAGCGACACTATCGAAGCGCGGCCTTTGTTCTTTGGCCTGCTAAAGAAGGCCCTCGTGTTCTTGCCCAAGCCGGTGCCAAGGCGCTTTCCGTCCTTTTTGTACAGTCTGAGCAACGCGCTGCGACCTCTGACGGGAATGATTTGTCGCTTGACACCATTGCGGCTGAAATTGCTGAAGCTTGGCCAGCGCCCCAAGTCTTGCATTACTCGGACCGGGATGAGTGGCAAGAGAGCGGCGCAGTAATGCTGTCACGGCTTTGTCGTATCGGAAGTCGGAAAGCAACGGAATTATTTCTCGATCGGGTTGTGATACCGTATTACGGACCGGGTCTCAAAGCCGCACTGATTGAAGCAACATCGGAATTGGCTGAAAAAGACATGCTGAAGCGGCTTCTTGGCCTTGTTAGCGCACAATGCACAGAGCAGCCAGAAGCTGTCATAAATCTGGTCATGGGCCTGAGTGAGGCAAGTGATCAGGGGCAGAAAGTCATGACGCGGAATGCACTGAAAGATCTTATCAAGCACCTTTGTTCGGAGATACCGGTCGCGCTCAACGTACACCGGCCAAAAAACGCAGAGCCATTTTGGTACGGGTCGCGTCGACAGTCTGCCACGCCTTTGCCTGAACGCACGCTCCGGGAAATTTTTCAGTTGGCCTGGAGTTTTGATTTGGAAAGCAGCCTTGCTGGGGTGGTTGGCAATCTTGTCAACGCGCCCGACATCGTGCCGCCTGATCGCACCTTGCCACCCGTTCTGGCAAAATTGGGCACGTCGTTTCACGCGCAGGCATCAGAAAGTGAGGCATTCGCGCGGTTTTGGCGGCACTCGGCCAACGTCCTGCTGGCTCGCAGTCGTACCACACCTCCTGAACCGACCGATTGGGTCGTTAGCTCAAATGACTTGGGGTGCGGGTGCGAATACTGTGCCGAACTTGTTCGATTTTGTGCAGATCCGGTTACAACCACACATCGAATTCCAGTGAGAAGGGAGTTGCGGTCGCATCTGCGGTCCGTGATCGAAAGAGCGGGTGCGGATTTGAGTTGTGAAACTGAACGCAAGGGTAGTCCTTATACGCTCATCTGCACCAAGACCCGCGATAGCTACACCAGACGAAGACAGCAATATGCGAACGACATCTCTGCAATCAAGCGCTTACTTGAAGTGGCAGACGCTGTGCCAGAGGCCACTAGCATTGCAGCCAGCCTCCGCGCGGCGGTCAACTGTAGTCAGAGTAACTCTCCAACTACAACGACCTGACAAGCCCGGAATTGGTCAGCATGGTTTGAGGTTCAGGATGAGTTGATCGGGGAGAGTTCTCAAGGTTTCGAGTATGCTCCACCCCTGCTTGCGCGCCGTCTCAATGACGGTTCGAAGCGTGCAGAAGTTTTCTGCGCCGACGTGAGTTCGGAAGCATCCCGACACTTTTTGACGGACCTTGGTCATGCGAAGGTCCCTTTCGGCTTCATTGTTTGTAAACGGCACACTCAGGTCGTTGAGGAAGAGCAGAACCTCTTCTTTGCGGGTTTGCATCCGCAGCGCGAGATTATGTCCGATCCTGCGCTTTGGTTTGCCTCGCCGCGTTTTGCCGACCTTGTCCGGGACCAGCGGGGGAAGCGCCTCGTGCATCCGGATGGCCGTCTGGCAACATGCGTCATATCGGCGTTCGATGGCAGCAATCCGGGCGGGCACCACCGCGCGGGAATTCCGGTCTCGCGCCCTGTCTGCGGCTGTTTTGGCGTCCAGCAGAATGGAGCGCATCTCCGTGGCCCATGGCTCTTTCTCAATGTCGATCAAAGCCTGCAATTCCCGAAGGTGATGGGCGTTGCATAAGGCGTGACGCACTCCGGGGATCTTTCTGTAGGACGCCCAGTTGTCGTGAACGACACTTCCGGTCACCTCCTGCGTCACATCGCCTCTGCTACGGCCAATCCGGAAATGGCTCAAGTCTGGTGAGCACAGGATGTGGAGCCACCGGGTCTTGCCGTTGATGCGCAGGCCGGTCTCATCCATGTGCTTCACCGCAACGTCTGGGCCGCACAACAACGCTTGAATCCTGTTGACAACGGGCCGCATTACAGCCGCGGTTCTGGCGACGAGCGACGCCAGCGTTGCTGCGGAAATGTCGACCCCGTGAAGGTCGGAAAATATCTGCGCCAGGCGGTTGTCAGGGATGCAGTGCCGGGTTTGAAGATAGCTCGCCATGGCGGCAAGGTTGTCGCCATACTGCACCGGGGCGTTCACCCCTGCGGGAAACGTGGCCTGCACCCGGGTGCCACAGGCCGGGCAGACGCAGACACGCGCCCTGTGCTCAGTGACAATAAGCGGCGGTGGGGGTGGCAGGTCAAAGACCTGTCGCCTCACATACCGGTCGCAAACAACGCCAGACAGCCTGTGCTTACAGTCCGGACAGATGTGTGGGTAGTGATCGATGATCTGCTCCGGCGTCGAGGTCTGGCGCAGCGTCTTGCCGGGATGGCCGGGCTGACCTCCGGACTTGCGCCCGCAGGACCCGCGCAAACTTCTGGTTCGCTTCTTGCGCGCAGGCTTCGACAGCCCATCGCTTGAGGGAGGCTTGCCGCTGTTTGAGCTGTTAAGCCCAAGGCGGCGCTCCAGGTCCTCTACGCGCTGTGCGAGGGTTTTGTTGGCCTTCTCCAGATCTACGTTTTGCTTGAAAAGTTGGGCGTTTTGTTCGGTGATATCCGCGATCTGCTCTTCAAGCCTCTCGATCTTGGTGCGCAAGGCCGCGTTCTGCTCCGCCAGAACAATGACCAGATCAATCAGATTTGACTTTGAGAAGGTCGCAAGCTGGCTGCGGGTCAGGTGAGCAGTATCCATACGCCTATCGAGTCACAGAAACGCTAACCAAGAAACAAAAATAACCCGCTTGGCCCGATTCAAATCGTCGCAGTCAGACCACCTGGGCAGTTACGAACATTCAGAAGTTTTCGTTGTGGTCTCCCAACATGGGCGTGTTCTGGATCCGGTCTGAGACTCAGCAAAAATTTTGAATCGCAACATCGCGATTACTTGCTATGGATTGGCATGATTGCGGATTCGCGAATGGCGTAGGGAAAAAATGCACGACACCGAATTTCTGACTTCTCTGTTCCAAACTGCCGTGCAGGCCGCGGACCCGCTGGCCGCCCTTAAGGCGCATGTTCCGACACTGCCCAAGGGGCGAACCATCGTTATCGGCGCGGGCAAAGGCGCCGCGCAACTTGCCCAGGCGTTCGAGACCCTGTGGCAAGAACCGCTGTCAGGCACGGTGGTCACCCGGTACGGCTATGGTACAACCTGCAAAAAGATCAAGGTGCTGGAAGCCGCCCACCCGGTTCCCGACGATGCGGGCTTGCAGGCCAGTCAGGTGTTGATGCAGGACCTGTCCGATCTCGGTCCAGATGATCTGGTCGTGGCCCTGATCTGCGGCGGCGGGTCGTCGTTGCTGCCCTGTCCACCAGACGGTCTGGGGCTCGAGGATGAACAGGCACTCAATGCCGCCTTATTGGCATCTGGTGCCCCGATTTCGGTGATGAATGCGATCCGCAAACATGTCAGCAGTATCAAAGGCGGTCGGCTGGCTGCCATGGCCTATCCGGCGCGCGTTGTGTCGCTGATTGTGTCGGATGTACCCGGTGACGACCCGGCGCAGGTGGCATCCGGCCCCACAGTTCCCGACACGGTCACCCGGCAAGATGCATTGGGCTTGATCGCTGATCACCATATCAACCTTCCCGAACGTATCATGGCCCATCTACAAACTGCCGAGGCCGATGCCCCGACACCGGATGACCCGCGCTTTGCACGAAACGAGGTGCATGTGATTGCGTCAGCCGGGCTGTCCTTGGATGCGGCCGCCCGCGCGGCTGAAGAACAAGGCGTTCCTGCGGTTATCCTATCGGACGCCATCGAGGGCGAGTCTCGCGACGTCGCACGTGTTCATGCAGCGATCGCACGCGAGGTCGCCAACAAGAACCGACCGTTCCAAAAGCCGGTGGTCATTTTGTCGGGCGGCGAGACAACTGTTACCCTGCGCGGGCAGGGCAGGGGTGGGCGCAATACCGAGTTCCTGCTGGCACTGGCGCAAGAACTGGATGGCATCGAGAACATTACCGCACTTGCAGCGGATACCGATGGCATAGATGGCTCGGAAGATAACGCCGGTGCGTTTGTCGATGGAACCAGCTGCGCCCGGATGCGCGCCGCCGGACGAAACCCTGCCGCCGATCTGTCCGGGAATGACGCATTCTCGGCTTTTGAGGCCGTCGGAGATTTGTTTTCGCCCGGGCCGACGGGCACCAATGTGAATGATTTCCGCGCCATTCTCATTCGCTGACCACCACTCACCCAAGCCCATCACACAACTGAAATCGCCGAGCGGACGTCTGACGAAGGGCGCCCGGTCGGCTTTCCTGCGCCGTTGCTATTCAGTTTTATTGACAATCCGGTCGAATTCGTGTTGTTAGCGATAACAATTCTGGGCATCGCTGGAACATTGCACGGCAGCGACGGTCCAACCTCAATCCTGTTAGGAATTTCGCCAAGGAGGCAAACATGACCGTAAAGGTTGCCATCAATGGATTTGGACGTATTGGCCGCTGTGTTTTGCGGTCGCTGGTCGAGGCTGGACGCAACGATATAGCGGTCGTTGCCGTCAACGATCTGGGGCCTGTAGAAACCAACGCGCATTTGCTGAAATACGACAGTGTGCATGGCCGTCTGAACACCGATATTCGGATCGACGGAAACACCATGCTGGTCGGCGGGCGTGAAATCCGTGTCAGCGCCGAACGCGACCCGTCAAAGCTGGCGTGGAACGATGTCGACGTGGCGTTGGAATGCACCGGGATTTTCACCAAACGCGAGGCGGCAGTTCAGCATCTGCAAAACGGCTCGAAAAAAGTTCTGGTGTCCGCCCCGGCAAGCGGAGCCGACAAGACCATCGTGTTCGGCGTCAACCATGCAGGCCTGACCGGCAAGGATGTTGTCGTGTCCAACGCAAGCTGTACGACTAATTGCTTGTCGCCGGTCGCCAAGGTATTGGACGACGTGTTCGGCATCGAAACCGGCTATATGACCACGATCCATTCCTATACCGGCGACCAGCCGACGCTGGATACCATCCACAAGGACCTCTATCGCGCCCGCGCTGCGGCGATGTCGATGATCCCAACGTCGACCGGTGCCGCACGCGCCGTCGGAGAAGTTCTGCCACAACTCAAAGGACGGCTGGACGGGTCGGCCATCCGTGTCCCGACCCCGAACGTATCGGCGGTGGACCTGTGCTTTATGCCCAAGCGCGCCGCCACGGTTGACGAAGTCAACGACGCCATCCGTGCCGCTGCCGAAGGCGACATGAAGGGCGTGTTGGCAGTGACGGACGAACCCTTGGTGTCGAGCGACTTTAACCACGACGCGCATTCATCGATCTTTGCCACCGAACAAACCCGACTGACCGAAGGCGGCATGATGCGCGTGCTTAGCTGGTATGACAACGAATGGGGTTTCTCGAACCGGATGCTGGATACCGCCTGCGCAATGGCGGCGGCAGACTGATCAGCCAACCATCTGCGTTGCAAACCAAACGGACAGACCGAATAACCCGGCCTGTCCGTTTTTTGTTGGTCCTGGGTGCTTAGGCAGCAGCCTCAACTGTCGCCGTTAACCAGGCATCCAGCTCTGCAACCTGAGCTTTGGTCATGCGCAGCCCCAGCTTGCTGCGCCGCCAAAGTATGTCGCCAACCTGACGCACATATTCCTTTTCTGTCAGCCAGATGACTTCCCGTTCGGTCAGGGTTGCGCCAAAATCGCGCCCCAGATCTGCTGCGTCCTCGCATCCATCCAGTATCTGATGCGCCTCGGTTCCATAGGCCTTGACCAAACGTGTGGCCCACCGATCGGTCAAGAACGGGTATTTTTCCTGCAGACCCGCGATTAACTCGGTCACGCCATCAACTGGAAAATCCCCGCCCGGCAAGGCAACACCCGCTGTCCATGGGCCGGGAATATCCGGTATCTGGGTGCCGATTTCCTCCATCGCACTTTCCGCCAAACGCCGATATGTTGTGATCTTGCCGCCAAACACGTTTAGCGCCGGCGCGCCGCGGCTGTTATCGACCTTCAACACGTAATCCCGCGTCGCGGCGGTCGCACTGCGGGTGCCGTCATCATAAAGCGGGCGAACGCCGGAATAGGTCCAGACCACGTCTGAGGCCGCGATGGGATCAGCCAGATACTGGTTGATGAACCCGATCAGGTAATCGCGCTCCTGCGGCGTGCATTCGGGTTTGATTGAGGCGTCATCGTGATCTGCATCGGTGGTGCCGATCAGGGTGAAATCCGTCTCATACGGAATCGCAAAGATGATGCGACCGTCAGTGCCCTGAAAGAAATAGCACTTGTCATGATCAAACAGGCACCGCGTGACGATGTGGCTGCCACGCACCAGACGAACGCCGTCCTGAGTGTTGGTCTTCAATGTTCCGCGCAGAACGTCCCCAACCCAAGGCCCGGCGGCATTCACAACCATCTTTGCGGACCGATCGGAGATCTCGCCGGTTTGCGCATCTTCGGTCCGAACCTGCCAAACACCATCCACGACATCGGCTGAGATGCATTTCACGCGCGGCAGGATCTCGGCCCCGCGCTGTTGCGCGTCTCTGGCGTTAAGAACCACCAACCGGGAATCTTCCACCCAGCAATCGGAATACTCAAACGCCTTTTCGAAATGCGACTTCAACGGCTGCCCCTCTGGCGCGGATTTCAAGTCAAGGCTAGCTGTCCCCGGCAGGATCTTCCGGCCACCCAAATGGTCATACATGAACAGACCCAACCGGATCAGCCAGGCTGGGCGGCGCCCTTTCATCCACGGCATGAAAAAACTCAGCAAACGCGATGTCGGCGTTGTGGAATCGAACCGCATGCTGTGGTGATAGGGCAGAACAAAGCGCATCGGCCACGAGATATGCGGCATCATCTGCAGCAGGGTTTCCCGCTCGATCAGAGACTCGCGGACTAGGCGAAACTCGAAATACTCAAGATACCTCAGCCCACCGTGAAACAGCTTGGTCGACGACGCCGAGGTGGCAGAGCCAATGTCGTTCATTTCGACCAGACAGACCCTGAGGCCACGACCGGCCGCATCACGGGCAATCCCGCAACCGTTAATTCCGCCACCAATAATCAGAAGGTCATAAGTATCAGTCATCGCTTTGCTCCTGCGTGCAACCCGTAAATGACAAAAAACGCGCGCAAATAGAAGAAAAAATGTTCGTTTGCGCTCTAATGGCAAAATCCAATGAAAAGAAACAAGTAAAATCGCGCGTTTTTGTTCAATTTCTCTGCGATCAGGCGAATAGTGACGGCAATACGAACAACCCTGTTTGCGATTCTGCGTCGTTTGGCTCTATCGTCTCAAGGTTCAGATCATTTCAGGTGCGATCCATGGTGCAGACACTCAGAAAACCCGAAATCATCAACATCGCCCGTCGCGAAGGAAAGGTGACGGTGGAAAACCTGGTCGCGTATTTCGGTGTGACACCGCAGACCATCCGCCGCGACCTGACCGAACTGTCCGAGTCCGGGCAGCTGGAACGGGTGCATGGCGGGGCCATATTGCCGTCGAACACGGTGAATATCGGCTATGCCGAACGGCGAGAACTGAACCAGGCCTCGAAGGTGGATATCGCGCGGGACTGCGTGAAACATATTTCCAACGATTGTTCAGTGTTTTTGAATATCGGAACGACGACCGAAGCGATTGCAGCGGAGTTGTTCAATCACAGCGGTTTGCTTGTGGTGACCAACAACCTCAATATCGCGGTCATCCTGTCCAGCCACCCTGAGATCGAAGTTGTAGTTGCCGGTGGCAACCTTCGCAATTCCGACGGGGGCATGGTGGGCGACCTGACGCGGCAGGCGGTCTCGCAATTCCGGTTCGATTACGCGGTTATCGGGTGTTCTGCTCTGCATGAAGATGGCGATATTCTCGATTTCGACATGCGCGAAGTGGGTGTCAGCCAGACGATCATCAGCCGCAGCGACAAGGTATTTCTGGCTGCAGATGCGTCGAAATTTGATCGCAAGGTGCCCGCACGCATCGCGTCACTTACCGATGTCGATATGATCTTTACAGATCAGCCGCTGCCGCCACGCTGTGCAGAATTGTGTACGGCCGCGGGAACCGGGATTTCCATTGCGGCACCTGCCCCGGGCAGGGGTTGATCACCTCTATGTCGCTTCTTGCAAGCGGATTTCGTGAATCGTCAAACGACGGGCCCTGCTTTCTGTCAGGATCAAGTGAAATCACGGAGGATTTTGATGCCCACGCAAACCCAAATCCGGACCCGATCCGGCGGCCGTTCTGCCCGCCGCGCCCTGCGTACCGCGCCTAAGTTCGAAATGCTGCCCGGGCTGACGCGTGGTATTCCGTTATGTGAAGTGATGGATGGGTCGCAAGTTGAACGCATCGACAACGCCTCGATGGATATTCTTGAAAATGTCGGCGTCCAGTTTCGCGATCCCATTGCGCTGGAAGACTGGAAAAAGGCGGGTGCCAAAGTCGAGGGTGAACTGGTCTATCTGGACCGGGGGCTGATCCGCGAGTTGATCGCAACTATTCCGTCGGATTTTACGTATCACGCCCGCGATCCTCAAAAAAACGTGCGGCTGGGCGGCAGGCATTCAATATTTGTGCCCATGACCGGAGCGCCGTTCCTGCGCGATCTGGACGACGTGCGCCGCAATCCGACGCTGGACGATCTGGCGACGTTTCACAAACTCAGCCACATGATGCCCGCGCTGCATTCCAGCGCTCATCATATCGTTGAACCCTATGACCATCCAATCAGCCAACGCCATCTTCGGATCACCTACTCGTCGATGAAACATTCGGACAAGACGTTTATGGGCATGACCACTTCGCCCAAAAACGCCGAAGACGTGTTGGACATGTGCGCCATTCTTTTTGGCGAAGAGTTCCTTGAAGATCATCCGGTAACCACAGGAAACTGCAACGGAAACTCTCCGCTGGTTTGGGACGAAACCATGTTGGGCGCCATGCGGGCGTTCTGCCGCCGCAATCAGCCTGTTTTGTGCTCACCCTTTGTATTGGGCGGCGCGAACACACCGGCAAGCGTTCCCGCCACAGTCGCACAGCTGAATGCCGAGGCGCTGAGAGCGCTGGCCTATACGCAGGTGATCCGAAAGGGCGCGCCTGCGATCTATGGCCATTACCTGTCAACCGTATCGATGAAATCCGGCGCCCCGATGGCGGGCACGCCCGAGATCAGTCTGATGAATTTTATGATCGGTCAGATGGCGCGGTATTACGACGTGCCGTGGCGGACATCGAACACATTGGGTGGGGCCAAGACATTCGACGCTCAGGCGGGGTACGAAAGTGCCACGACGCTCAGCGCGGTCATGCATTCCGGGGCCAATTACATATGGCACAGCGCCGGCTGGAATGAGGCCGGGATGCATTGTTCCATCGCCAAGTTCATCGTCGATGCGGAACAATGCGCGATGGCCTACCGGATGGCCGAAGGGCCAAAATGGGATGATTTCGATCAGGCGCTGGCTGAGGTGCCGGATGTCGGTCCCGGCGGGCATTATCTTGGCCATCCGCATACACAGGACAATTTCCAGACTGCGTTTTTCATGCCCGAGATGTTCGACAACAACTCAATCGAACAATGGGTTGCCGAAGGCGGGGTCGAAATTACCGAGCGCGCCCTGAAACACGCACGCAAGCTGCTGGCAGACTACCAAGAGCCGACGCTGGACATTGCCAAGAATGAAGAGTTGCTGGACTATATCGCTCGGCGTGAGCGTGAGATCCCGGCTGCGGATGAGTTGAACCAAAGCTACTGATCGCCCGCAGGCGTTCATTCCTTGCCCGAGCGCCACTCTTTCCAGATCAGATAGCTGTTTGCGCCCAGCGACCCGAACGGCTCGGGCGGCAGGCGAGGCGGCATCGGTTGTGCCCGAAAATGATCCGCTATCTCTGATCCGCCCCGCGCCACAAGCTCGGCCACACCGATGCCCTGCAACGTGCCGCGTGCGATGCCCAGACCATTCTGACAACAGGCTGAAAACACACCCGGTTCCAGCTCTCCAAAGGCCGCCGACCCGTTCCGGCTGAGGCATAGCATCCCGGCCCAGCGATGTTCGATGCGCAGGTCGGGCAGGTGCGGGAACCGCTCGCGAAACTTTCGGTCATGAACCCAACCCGCGTTGCGCAGGCGCATCGGGCTGGTCTCGGGCGTCGGATGAAAGCTAGAGCAGGAGCGGATCAGGATGCGGTCGCCATAGCTGCCCGAGACCCGCCGGACCGAGGTGCCCAGCGGATCGGCCGGTGTGACGGACCACCGGGGCTGACCACCCAGGGTCTTGATTTGGTCGGGCGTCATTGGGTTCGTCATCGATGCGTAAAGGCAGATGTGCATTAGCCTGCGATCGTAGAACCCAAAACTTTCAAGATGGCCGTTATTGGCCAGGATGATACGGCCTGTCACAACCTGCGCATCTGGCGTCTTCACGACCCAGCCAGAGCCCTGTTTTTGGAACCCCGTCACCGGTGAGTTTTCAAACAGATCAATCCGCGCCGCCAGAAGTGATGACAGGGCCCGAATGTATCCGGCGGGCTGGATCATCACCGTGCCCGGCGCATATAGCCCCGAACTGTAATGCGGGCTGCCGGTAATCTCCTGCATCTGGCTGCGATCATACAGCGTATGAGGCTCGCCCAGCCGTTCCAGATGCGCGGCAAATTCGCGATTGTGCCGATCCCCGGCCCGAGTGGCAGCGGCGTTAAATTTGCCGCAGGGATCGAACATCTCGTCAGACAGGTCGCAATCCTGTGCCACTTGCGCGGCAAATCCGATGGCCTGCCGGTTCAGCGCTATGGTCGCCCGATCCGACTCAAGCCCATCGCCTGCATAATTGTCCGACGCCAGATCATGCGGCAGGTCGATCATGAAGCCGGAATTGCGCCCGGCGGAGCCTTCGGCAAAGCGTCCGGCCTCTAACAGAACGATTTTCAGCGACGGATCAATCTGGTGCAGACGACGGGCAGCGCTGAGCCCGGCAAAGCCGCCGCCCACAATCGTAACGTCAGCTGTGGTATCCTGTTCCAGCCGTGGCATCGGGTCCTGAGGCGGCAGGATGGCATTCCACCCTGCCGGGCCGGTCTGCCGGGGCAAACGCTTTGCGGTGAATTCCGTCAATCCACGGCCTCATCCGCGTCATCAGTCAGATCGATCCAGATGGTTTTCAATTAGGTGTACTGATCATGGGCATGTACCGAGTTATCCCGCCCACCAAATCCCGACTGTTTATAGCCGCCAAAGGGCGTGGTGATATCACCCTCGCCGAAACTGTTAACCGTAACGGTTCCCGCTCGGATCGCCCGCGCACCACGAATGGCGCGTTTGGCGTTGGCCGTGAAGATCGAGGCGCAGAGGCCATAATCGGTGTCATTGGCGATGTTGATAGCCTCGTCAAAGCCCGAAACCTCGATCACCGACAGCACCGGCCCAAAAATTTCCTCTCGCGCCAGCGTGGCGTCGTTGCCGGGCACCTCGACAACTGTGGCCTCGACAAAGCCGTTCTCCGCCTTACCGCCGATCACGACGTTCTCGGCCTGATCCAGATAGCCGCAAACCTTGTTGTAATGGTCTGCGCTGACAAGCGCGCCCATGCGGGTTTCCGGGTCCAACGGGTCACCGATATTCCAATGTTTGGCGTGGTTGGCAATGCGCTTCAACAATTCGGCCTTCACGTCCTTATGCACGATCAGACGGGACGAGGCCGAGCAGTTTTCCCCCATGTTCCAGAACGCCCCGCTGACTACATGTGCCGCCACGCGGTCGAGGTTTTCGGCATCTTCCATGACGATGGCCGGATTCTTGCCGCCCATTTCCAACACCACTTCTTTGGCGTTGCTTTCCGCCGAATAGGTCAGGAACCGCTTGCCGGTGACGGTCGAGCCGGTGAACGATACCATGTCGATATCCATATGCCGCCCAATTGGTTCGCCCACCTCGGCCCCACCGCCGGGCACGACGTTCAGAACCCCACGCGGCAAACCTGCCTCCATCGCCAATTCGGCCAGACGCAGGGCCGTCTGCGTGGTTTCCACCGCCGGTTTCACCACGACCGAGCAGCCTGCGGCCAAAGCTGGCCCAATCTTCCACGACAGCATCAGCAGAGGAAAGTTCCACGGCAGCACCAGACCTACAACGCCGATCGGTTCGCGCAGGACCATTGCAATATGATCATCGCTGGGCGGCGAGACCTGATCATAAATCTTGTCGATCGCCTCGGCGTGCCATTTCAGACAGTGGATCGTCTCGGGCACATCCACGGTTTCGCAGTCATAAATGGTCTTGCCGCTGTCGACGCTCTCCATCACCGCCAATTCACGCGCATTTCGGGTCATCAATTTGGCCAACCGGATCAGCACATCCTTACGGTCCGAGGGGGGCAGTTTCGACCAACGTCCATCGTCAAAGGCCTCGCGCGCCTTTTCGACCGCGAAATCCACATCTGCCGCGCCACAGGCGGCGATGTCGGCCAATTTCTCACCGGTTGCCGGGTTCACCGTCTCAAAGGTCTTGCCCGAAATCGACGGGCGGAATGCGCCGTCGGTGAAAGCACCAGTCGGCAGTTCAAGGCCTGCGGCGATGGATTTGTATTCGTCCTGTGTCAGCAATCCCATAGCTCAGCCCTCTGCCACGATGTCAGCGATAGTTTTCTTCAGAACCCGCGTCACCTGTTCCAGCGCGCGTTTGTCATCTTTGTTCAGACCTTTCAGCGGAGGCCGCATCGCACCCGCGTCAATCCCGTTCATGGTGACGCCATGCTTGATGGTCTGGATAAACTTGCCGCCTTGTTCCAGCACCCGCATCAGCGGCATCATCGCACTCATGATCCGGCGGCCTTTGGCAAAGTTCCCTTCGACCACACAAGCCTGATACAGCGCCACGTGCTCGGCTGGCAGAAAGTTCGACCCGCCGCAAACCCAGAACGGCGCACCCCAGGCGAAGAACTCCAACGCCTGATCGTCCATGCCACAGCCCAATTGAATATGCGGATAATCCCGCGCCAGCAGGTGTACCCTGTTGATATCGCCCGAGCTTTCCTTGATGCCACAGAAATTACGACTGCGACCCACGCGGTCCAGAAATTCCTCACCCATCATCGTGCCGGTGCGGTGCGGATAGTTGTACAGCATCACCGGCAGATCGGCGGCCTTGTCGATGGCCAGTGCGTTCAGCGCGTTTTCCCGGTCGGTGGGCACGGAATAGGCCGGGCTGGCCAGCAGGATCGCATCCGCGCCGATGTCCCGCGCACCTGCGGCCAGAGCAATCGAATCCGGCGTCATCATCGCACCGGTCCCCACGACCAACGGCAACCGGCCTTTCAGACACTCATGGGTGAAACGCGCCAGTTCCAGCCGTTCGGCCACGGTCTGAGAGTAGTTCTCGCCCGTAGAACCGCCCGAGATCAGCCCGTGCACTCCGTTGGCAATCAGAAACTCAATCACCTCTGACAGGGCATCCCAATTGACGCTGCCATCTGCGTGGTAGGGCGTCACCACGGGGGTATAGATCCCGTCAAAATTGAATAGGGGGGTCATTTGCATCCTCAAGCAGGGGTTTTTCGCGCCATCGAACCCAGTGGCACATCCAGCCCGGTGGGGGTGACAAACAGTTCGATCTGATCGCGGGACAGGTTCCAGTGGTCGGTCGCCAGCTGCGCAGCAGCCGCCTCATCGCCCGCCTCGATGGCGGCGATGATGGCGTCATGCTGGGTGCTGGCCTCGGACAGGTTGGCCGCCATCGCCTGATCTTGCGGCCGATAGAACGTCATCCCAATGCGGGCGTGATCAATCAGCAGCCGTTTGAACGACGGCAGCAGGTAAACGTTGTCGGCCATATCTCCGGTAATTTCATGAAACCTGTTATTGGCCATCGCACGGTCCGCGCCGGATCCGGACCGCAGCGCAGATCGAAAGACCTCTTGTGCGGCCTTCAGGGCTTCGGCCTGATCGGGTCTGGCATTTGCGGCGGCCAGTTGCAGGATCGCGCCATAGACCATCGGGGCCGCCAGAAAGAAATCGCGCAACGTCGTATAGGACATGCCCGAAACCCGCGCGCCACGGTTCTCGCGCAGTTCCAGAAACCCTTCGCCTGCCAGTTGGCGAAAAACCTCGCGCAATGGTGTGCGCGACAGGCTAAAATCATTGGACAGGCTGGCCTCATCCAGATCCGCGCCCGGGCTCAGCGACAGGGTCAGAATCGACGATTTCAAGTGCTCATAAAGCTCAGACTTCTTGCTACGCGCTGCATCTTTCATTGCCGTACCCCAGCCGGATCATCATTTGGCTGCGGGCTGTCTAGCGAAAATACAAATTGAATACAATATAAAACTAAGCTCTATTCGCACATCGTATTGATGTGTTATATTTTGTCTGAAATACAGGAGGATGCGCATTATGGACCGGAAAGCCTTTCTTGCCTGGTTGTCGGAGGTCGACAAGTTGAGCGAGGCGCAGAAAGTAGAGGTCGGTGAGGTTCTGGCCGGTCGCCCAGCGGGTGAAGCCTCGGTTGCGGCAGTTGAGCTGGGTGTTGGAGAAGACCGGACCTGCCCGCATTGCGGCGCACACGGTGCAGTGGCCAATGGCAAGTCGCGGGGAATGCAACGCTATCTTTGCCGATCCTGCAATCGAACCTTTGGAGCGGTGACGGGTACACCACTGAGCGGCCTGCACCGCAAGGATCTTTGGCTGACGTTCAGCGAATGCCTCGCCAATGGCGATACGGTGGCAGTTTCGGCAAAGCGCTGTGGCATAGCCGGGAGCACCGCCTTTCGCTGGCGACACCGCTTCCTTGCCGGGATCAAATCCACCGCCGAAAAACTGAAGGGCATTGTCGAGGCCGACGAAACCTATTTTCTTGAAAGCCGCAAAGGGGATCGTGTTTGGACACGGGCCACGGAAGGCAAATCCTCTGCAAAAAAGCCGGACCGAAAGGCCCGAAAGCGCGGGGGCAAGGCAACAAAGCGGGGCCTGTCCGATGAGCAGGTGCCGGTTCTGGTCGCGACAGATCGCTCCGGCACGACCGTTAGTGCCGTCCTGCCTGCGGTCAATGCTGCCGCTCTGCGGGAGGTTCTCGCGCCGGTCATGGACAAGGATGCACTGCTGGTGACCGATGGGGGCACCAGCTATCCGCCGTGTGCTGCCGCCCTGTGTGTCAGCCACGAAGCGCTCAACCAGTCTTCCGGTGAACGCGTTCGCGGCGAACTCCATATCCAAAACGTCAACAACCGTCACTCCCGCCTCAAGGGGTTTATTGGTAACCGCCGGGGGATCGCCACAAAATATCTTGCCAGCTATCTGCGCTGGTTCCATCTCATAGTCCTGCAGAAGAACCCAACCCCGAGGCACTGCCTCGCCAGCGCCCTCGCTGGAATGAGCATCAATACGATGTACGAATAGAGCCTAAAACTATGCTGTATGCAAGTTGCGTGATCCGGCACGAACCGGATTGCGCCGGACGTGTCATCATAACCTGCGACCCCGCCTGAATTTTGCTACAAAGGGTATCATGCACCAGACCCAGCACTTTACCTTTCTGCTGATCGAGGAATTCTCGCATCTCGCGTTCTCCTGCGCGGTCGAGCCCCTGCGGATTGCCAATCTGGTCAGTGGCGAGGCGTTGTATGAATGGTCCTTCCTGTCCGAAAATGGTGAGACAGCTACCTGTTCCAATGGCACTGTGACACTGGTGTACGGTGGAATCTCCGGCATTCCCAAATGCAACCGGCTGTTTGTCCTGTCGGGTATCAACATGCGTGACTATGCCAGCCGTCCATTGTTGGCGGCCCTGCGGCGTGAAAGGGCGCGCGGAACATCCATCGGGGCCTTGTGTTCCGGCGCCTGGCTGCTGGCCGAGGCTGGCTTTTTGAATGGATCGCAAGCGGCCATTCACTGGGAATACCATGACAGCTTTATGGAGGCCTTTCCCGAGGTCAATCTGGTTCGCAGCGTCTTTGTGGCCGAGGGCAAACACATCACAGCGTCGGGCGGGACGGCGACGGCAGACCTGATCCTGCATCTGATTGAACAGGATCACGGGCCGGATCTGGCAATCGCGGTGGCTGATCAGATGGTCTACAACGCCGTCCGGAATGCGACGGCGGAACAGCGTGTATCGCTGCAATCGCGAAACGGTATGCGAAACGCACATCTGGCCAAGGCCATTCAGATCATGCAGCAGCGGATTGAATCGCCCGTCTCTCCGTCAGAAATTGCGGATAACCTTGGCATCTCGACCCGTCAGCTTGAGCGGTTGTTCGGCAAATACCTGAACGCTTCACCCAAACGCTATTTCATGGAAATGCGGCTGGACCGCGCCCGTAACCTGCTGCTGCAAAGCGAAGCATCGGTGACCGAGGTCGCCATTGCCTGCGGTTTTGAAAACCCCGGGCATTTTTCGCGTGTCTACAGGGCCACTTTCGGGATCACGCCGCAAATGCAAAAGAACAAGATCGACTGATTTGCAGCGGCCCTAAAACACCAAACACTTACCGCCGGTTGTTTTTTAAGGCATTTGCCAATGCATCACCCATCGCGTTGTTGCGCGGGGTCTCGCGGGTTTTTGCAGTCTGCACCGCAGGCGGTTTTGCGCCGCCACCGGGTTTGTCCGCGCCACGTCCAGACCGGTCTTCGCGGGCCGAGGCACCGCCATCTTTGCGCATACTCAATCCGATCCGCTTTCGGGGCACGTCAACCTCGACCACGCGAACCTTGACCACCTGACCTGTTTTGACGATTTCGTGCGGGTCTTTGACAAACCGGTCCGCCAATTGGCTGACATGCACCAAACCGTCCTGATGTACACCGACATCAACAAAGGCACCAAAGGCCGCGACATTCGTGACGGTACCTTCCAGCATCATGCCGGGCTTCAGATCAGTGATCGCCTCAACACCATCTGCAAAACTGGCGGTCACAAAGCTGGGCCGGGGGTCCCGTCCGGGTTTTTCAAGTTCGGCAAAGATGTCGCGAATGGTGGGCAGGCCAAACGAAGCGTCGACAAATTGCTCGGCCCGCACCCCGGCCAGCGCTCCGTCCTGCCCCATGATCTGCCGAATATCGCGACCACATTCCGACACGATGCGGCGGGCGACATCATAAGCCTCGGGATGAACCGCAGAGGCGTCCAGCGGCTCGGACCCGTCCCGGATGCGCAGAAACCCGGCGCATTGCTCAAAGGCCCGCGGCCCAAGGCGGGCAACCTTCAGCAGGTCCTTGCGGGACCCAAACGCGCCGTTCACATCGCGATGCGACACAATGGCGTCGGCAAGTCCCGGGCCCAGACCAGAGACATGCGACAACAGGGGCGCGGACGCTGTGTTTAGGTCCACGCCGACCGCGTTGACCACATCCTCGATCACCCCCTCTAGCGACTGGGACAGGCGATGCTGATCGGCATCGTGCTGATATTGTCCGACGCCGATGCTTTTGGGTTCGATCTTGACCAGCTCGGCCAACGGGTCCTGCAGACGCCGCGCGATTGAGACCGCGCCCCGCAACGACACGTCCAGTTCAGGAAATTCCCGCGCGGCCATCTCCGACGCGGAATAAACCGATGCACCAGCCTCGGACACCACAACCTTGGTCGGAACCTTCACGGTCTTGGGCATCAGTGAAATGGTATCAGCCACCAAACGCTCGGTCTCGCGGCTGGCGGTGCCGTTGCCGATGGCAATCAGGTCGATCTGATGCGCCGAAATCAGGTTCAACAGCGTGGCCTGCGCGCCCCGCAGGTCATTCTTGGGTTGAAACGGGTAGATTGTTTCGGTTGCCACCAGCTTGCCGGTCGCATCCACAACCGCGGCTTTCACACCGGTGCGAATGCCCGGGTCCAGACCCAGCGTGGCGCGGGCACCGGCCGGGGGCGAAAACAGCAGATCCTTGAGGTTACGGGAAAAGACCTGAATGGCCTCGTCCTGTGCCCGTGTCCGCAGATCGGCCATCAGCTCGACCATCATCGAAAGCGACAACTTGACCCGCCAGGTCCACCCCGCCACCTTGCGCAACCAGACATCGCCCGGACCGGTGCTGCGTGTTGCAAGATGGGATGCTACCATGTTTTCGGCCCGTGCCGCGCCGGTTTCAGGGTCAGGCGCGATATCCAGCGTCACAATACCCTCTTTCGAGGCGCGCAGCATCGCCAGCGCCCGGTGAGAAGGCACCTTGGACCACAGCTCCGAATGGTCGAAATAGTCGCTGAACTTGGCGCCTTCCTGTTGCTTGCCCTCGATGACCTTGGCCGACAACACGGCCTCGCGCTGCATAAAGCTGCGCAATTCACCCAGCAGTGCGGCATTTTCGGTCAGTTGTTCCGTGATGATTTCGCGCGCGCCGTTCAGAGCGTCTTTGGTCGTGGGGACAGCATCGGACACATAGGTTTGTGCCAGCGTTTCCGGGTCAGCATTTCGATCACCCAGAATGGCGATTGCCAGCGGTTCCAGCCCGTTTTCCCGGGCAATCATCGCCTTCGTGCGGCGTTTGGGTTTGTAGGGCAGATATATATCTTCCAATTGCGCCTTGGTTTCCGCCCGTGCAATCGATGTTGCCAATGCGTCCGTCAGCTTTCCCTGATCTTTGATCGAGTTCAGGATCGTACCCCGCCGCGCATCCAGATCCCGCAAATAGGACAGCCGGTCGGACAGTTGCCGCAACTGCGTATCGTCCAGCCCACCGGTCACCTCTTTCCGATAGCGTGCAACGAAAGGCACCGTGGCCCCTTCGTCCAGCAGCCGGACGGCGGCGCCAACCTGCTCGGGACGCGCATTGATTTCCGTGGCGATGGTGCGAGCGATGCGATCCAAGGGGGCCTCCTGACATGGGGTTGGAGGACTGTCTTAGCCAGCGGATTGGAGGAGGGGAAGTGGAATTTGCCGACTCGGACACAGGAGGGCGGTGCTGGCAAAAATGCGCCCTGCACAAATTCTGCACAACCCATACGCGATGATCTGCACCGACAGGCTTCAGACAAAGCCCAGAAAAAACGCATGGAGCAGAAAATGGGACAGTTGATTGTTCGGGGTGTGCCATCCTCGATCTTGCAGGACAGTTGGTGGCTGGACACGCCCAACCGGGCACCCAACTCATCAGATGGGGCGACCGGGCAGGGAAACCGGCAGGCGGTCGGTGCGCTGGCGGTGCTGGTGGCGCTGGCCGACATCTTGCTGTTGGATTATTCGCCGGGCATTTCGGTGGCGGTGTTTGCCCTGGCCATAGCCGGGGCCGTCTGGATGCTAAGAGGGCGACAAAGAGGACAAGTAGGGCCAACGCTGTTGATGATCCTCAGCATTCTGCCCGTCGTCGAATATGTGCAGGCTCTGTCTGTTGCCTTTCTCATCGGCGGCGGGACGGTTGCCATCTGCTGGGCGGTGACGGGGCATAGCCAGGGCGCTTCGGTCCGCAGGTTTCTGGGTTTGTTTCCCGCGTTGGCGATCCGCCAGGTGATCGAGGTTTCGCGGCAGGCGCAATCTGTATCGCGTCCAGAGAATTTCGCGCTGCAGGTGATGCGGAATTGGGGATTTCCGGTGGGTGGCGCTTTGGTTCTTGGCGCGCTGATGATCTCGGCCAATCCGGTTCTGTCCGACTGGGTCGATCAGGTCTGGCGGTTCGATATCCGCATTGACCGGGTGCTGTTCTGGTTCGGAACCGCAATCATGATCTGGCCCGTTCTGGCTGTTGCCGTACAGCCCGCATTGCTGGCCCCCCGAACGGGACCGCACAAGCCACGATCGATGCCCGGCTTTGGGCTGAATGCGACCTCTGTGGCCAACGCATTGATCCTGTTCAACCTGCTTCTGGCGGTTCAGACCGGAATGGACGCGGTGTATCTATGGGGCAATGCCGACCTGCCCGAAGGGATCAGCCACGCCAAATACGCCCATCGCGGCGCGTACCCCCTGCTGGTTACTGCCTTGCTGGCCGGAGCGTTCGCCCTGGCCGCGCGACCTTTTCTGAGCGAACGCGGCGGGCTGACCGGGTGGATGATGCTGTGGCTGGGCCAGAACGTGCTTTTGGTGATTTCATCCCTGCTGCGCCTTTGGATCTATGTCGAGGCCTACGGGCTGACCTATCTGCGCATCCATGCGGCCATCTGGATGGGGCTGGTTGCGGTGGGGCTTTGCCTGACCGCCTGGCAAATCCTGAACGGCAAACCAAACCGATGGCTTTTAACCCGAACGGTCGCCTTGGGCCTCGGGGCTCTCTATGCCTGTTGTTTCGTCAATTTTGCTGCCGTGATCGCCCGCGAAAACTTGCGGCACCCGCACCGGTACGATGAGTATTATGTCTGTCAGCTTGGCCCGATGGCGGCGGCTGAAATCGCGGCCTCATCCCGTCAGACAAGCTGTAGACCGGATGCACCACATTTCAGCAACTGGCGGGAATGGGGGTTTCGCGCGGATCGGGTGATCCGTAACCTGAACGCTGAATTGCAGCCGGAGGCAGGCTATGAAAATCCTCGTCGTGGATGACGACCCGCGCCTGCGCGAGCTGGTATCGATCACGCTGGACCGCGCAGGCTATCAGGTGATCACGGCGCGCGACGGTCAGATGGCTCTGACTTGCGCCATGCGAGAACAGCCAGCCCTGGTCGTTTTGGACGTCGGGTTGCCTGAGTTGGACGGGCTGGAGGTTTGTCGCCGCCTGCGTGCCCGATCAGACGTGCCGATCCTGTTTCTGACGGCCCGCGATGATGAAATCGACCGGATACTCGGCCTGGAACTGGGCGCGGATGACTATGTCACCAAACCTTTCAGCTTGCGCGAGCTGGTGGCGCGGATCAAGGCGATTCTGAAACGCAGCACCTCGCACGGGGTGCGGACTATCCTGCGCCACGGCCCGATCGAGCTGGACGCAACGGGCCATCTGGTACGGATCGAAGGGGCATCCCTGACGTTGACCGCGACCGAGTTGTCGATCCTGCGCCGTCTCATGCAGACACCCGAAGCCATCGTGTCGCGACCGCAGCTGATCGATGCGATTTACGGCGTGGGCAGTCAGGACGCCGACCGCACGTTGGACAGCCATCTGCGCAATCTGCGGCGTAAACTGGGGGATCAGGGCTGGGCCAACGCGATTGAAACCGTTCATGGCATCGGATTGCGGATGGGTCCATGGCCGGGCTAAGGCGCAAATGGCGCCCCTCGCTGGGGTTTGTCCTGGGCGGTGGTCTGGCGGGTACGCTGATCCTGTCGCTGCTGGGTTTGATCGCGCTGCGCTATCTGGGTCCCGAGATCGGGTTTCGCAACGCAGCTGCGCTTCTGGCCATCGGCATCGGTTTGGCGACCTGCGTTCTGGGCTATCTGTTGGTCCGGTTGCTGCTGCGCCCGATCTCGGCTCTGGCGCAATATTCAGCCGCCGTGCAGCGGGGTACTGTGGCCCAGCCGCCTGACCAATTCGGAACGCAGGAACTGTCGCAACTGGCCGGTTCTGTGCTGGATATGGCCGACACATTGCAACGGCGCGAAGCCTCGATCCGCAGTTTCGCGGATCACGTAACTCATGAGTTGAAAACACCGGTAACGGCCATTCATGCGGCGGGCGAGCTATTGCTGGACAGTTCCGAACTTACCGAGCAGGACCGGGTTCTGGTGCAGCAGATTTCCGGGGCTAATGCACAGATGCAATCGCAACTCAGCGCGCTACGCCGTGTGGCTGCCGCACGGGTGCCCGAACATCACGGCAATTCCGATCTGCGCAGTCTGATACCCGAGTTGCACGAAGCCTTTCCCGAACTGGATCTGAGCGTTGAAAACGCAGATCAAACCCTGCCACTGGCGACCTCCGGCCTGCGGATCGTGTTGCAACAGTTGCTGGACAATGCGCGGCGGCATGGGGCAGGGCGCGTGACGCTGACCGCCCGACCGGGCGCATTGACGGTTCTTGATGACGGACCAGGCGTGTCCGAAGGCAACCGGGATCGCATCTTTACCCCGTTTTTCACCACCGCCCGAGAGGAGGGAGGCACAGGCATGGGCCTGACCATCGCCGCTAACCTTCTGGGTGCACACGGAGCACAGATTACCCTGTCGCCGTCCCCCGGTGGCGCACGGTTTGATCTTGTGTTTCCAACGAGTTGAACTGGGTACCTTACTTGAATTTCTTCATTGTCGTTACTACCTATAGATGAGTTATATTGAACATAGGAGTTTGAATGAGGGTCCGTCTTGCCGCTTTGATAACCGTATGTGCGGCCGCTTTGTTGTGGTTCGGCCCATCTCCGGAAACCGAAGACCCGGCTGGGATATGTGTTAGCACAAAGGCTCCGCGATCCGATGTTATCGCGGCGTGTACGAACTTGATCAATGCGCAGATCACGACATCTGAATATCGCCATCTGTTCCTGACCGAGCGAGCTTGGGCGCATCGGCGAAATGGCAGTTTTAAGCGCGCGGTCGCAGATGTCGATCACGCGCTGGCTTTGCAACCAGAAAATGTAACTGCCCAGGTGGTCTGACTGCGACGATTTGAATCGGGCCATGCGGGTTATTTTTGTTTCTTGGTTAGCGTTTCTGTGACTCGATAGGCGTATGGATACTGCTCACCTGACCCGCAGCCGGCTTGCGACCTTCTCAAAGTCAAATCTGATTGATCTGGTCATTGTTCTGGCGGAGCAGAACGCGGCCTTGCGCACCAAGATCGAGAGGCTTGAAGAGCAGATCGCGGATATCACCAAACAAAACGCCCAACTTTTCAAGCAAAACGTAGAGATGGAGAAGGCCAACAAAACCCTCGCACAGCGCGTAGAGGACCTGGAGCGCCGCCTTGGGCTTAACAGCTCAAACAGCGGCAAGCCTCCCTCAAGCGATGGGCTGTCGAAGCCTGCGCGCAAGAAGCGAACCAGAAGTTTGCGCGGGTCCTGCGGGCGCAAGTCCGGAGGTCAGCCCGGCCATCCCGGCAAGACGCTGCGCCAGACCTCGACGCCGGAGCAGATCATCGATCACTACCCACACATCTGTCCGGACTGTAAGCACAGGCTGTCTGGCGTTGTTTGCGACCGGTATGTGAGGCGACAGGTCTTTGACCTGCCACCCCCACCGCCGCTTATTGTCACTGAGCACAGGGCGCGTGTCTGCGTCTGCCCGGCCTGTGGCACCCGGGTGCAGGCCACGTTTCCCGCAGGGGTGAACGCCCCGGTGCAGTATGGCGACAACCTTGCCGCCATGGCGAGCTATCTTCAAACCCGGCACTGCATCCCTGACAACCGCCTGGCGCAGATATTTTCCGACCTTCACGGGGTCGACATTTCCGCAGCAACGCTGGCGTCGCTCGTCGCCAGAACCGCGGCTGTAATGCGGCCCGTTGTCAACAGGATTCAACCTTAATTCCGCAGTAGGCGCGGAGGCGATATCGGGTAAACTGTTGAGGTCCAGTTAAGAATAGCCGTTGGAGGGTTTACAATTGGCTCACCCATTTGGTGATCGCGCTGAGGTTGAACAAGCGCATTCGAATGAGCCCGTTGCGCTGGACAGTTTCAGCGGTCAGGTTCATGTTCGCTGGTCTCCGGACGAAGCCGTCACTCCGCTGGGCCAGTTGCCGTTCTTCATCGATTATCTGAAGCAGGCCGATCTGTTTGATCCCTTTGTTGCGGATTGCCCGTTGCGGTTCAGCAGCCCCAATGCGCCAAAGGTTCGGGATGTTCTGGGCACGATGGTTCTGTCGATCGTGACCGGCGGTCGGCGCTATGCGCATGTGAATGCGCTGCGGCACGATGGGATCAATCCGGCGTTTCTGGGGCTGAGCAAAATCTGCAGCGACGACTCGGTTCGGCGGGCTTTGGCGACCCTTGATCAGCGAGAAGCGGACATCTGGCTGAAGCACCATCTGACATTCCCGCTGCATCCAGTGATGCAGGAAGACTGGATCCTGGACGCGGACACCACGGTCAAACCGATCTATGGCAAACAGGAAGGTGCAGTTGTGGGCTACAATCCCCACAAACCCGGTCGACCCTCTCATTGTTACCACAGCTTTATGATCGCAAACCTGCGGCTGATCCTGGGCGTTGAGGTCACCGCGGGCAATGAACATCACGGCACGCATGGTCTTTCTGGTCTGCTGGAAATTCTGGATGGCCTCGCCCCTGCCGCACGGCCGTATCTTGTTCGTGGTGACAGCAGCTATGGCAATGAAACGGTGATGTCTGCGCTTGAAGAGCGGGCTCAGCCCTATCTTTTCAAGCTACGCATGACGAAACGGGTGAAGGAACTGGCGTCAAAACTTGCTGCAAAAACCGGCTGGACTGAGGCAGGTCGCGGCTGGCAGGCGGCGGCATCGGAATTGCAATTGATGGGCTGGAGTCGCAAACGCCGTGTTGTTGTTCTGCGCCGTCGGGTGCCAAAGGACGTGGCGCTGACAGCGCCGATTGGTGAAGAGAATGAGCAACTTCTTCTGGGCCTCGCCGAGGTGGTCCCGGCTCAGGCGGCGCTTTGGGAGTACAGCGTTCTGGTGACCTCGCTGGATTGCGAGGGCCTCACCCTGGCACAGCTCTACCGGGATCGGGCTGATGCGGAAAACGCGTTTGACGAACTGAAGAACCAATGGGGGTGGGGCGGGTTCACAACGCAGGATCTGAAGCGTACGCAGATCACCGCCCGAATGACGGCGCTGGTTTACAATTGGTGGTCGCTTTTTGTCCGGCTGGTTGACCCAATGACATCGCGAGAAGCGATCACCAGCCGTCCGCTGTTATTGACTGGTGTCGCACGAGCGACCAGACACGCGGGACAGACAACGCTGTTCCTGAACAGCAGCCATGGGCAAACGCGGCAGATCCGGTCGAAACTGACGGACATGACACGGTTCTTGCGTAACCTGCAATCTGCGCCGCAGTTGACCGCCATTGAGCGTTGGTGCCGGATTCTTGGCCGCGCTCTCGCAAAATTCCTGCATGGGCGCAACCCAAAGCCACCTCCCAATGTGTTGCCAGCCTGTTGATAGGCCAAAATTGCACAACCAGAACGCGAACGCACCTGCCGAAATTGGCCGGAAACAAACTCCAACTGCGGAATCAAGGTTCAAGCGTTGTTGTGCGGCCCAGACGTTGCGGTGAAGCACATGGATGAGACCGGCCTGCGCATCAACGGCAAGACCCGGTGGCTCCACATCCTGTGCTCACCAGACTTGAGCCATTTCCGGATTGGCCGTAGCAGAGGCGATGTGACGCAGGAGGTGACCGGAAGTGTCGTTCACGACAACTGGGCGTCCTACAGAAAGATCCCCGGAGTGCGTCACGCCTTATGCAACGCCCATCACCTTCGGGAATTGCAGGCTTTGATCGACATTGAGAAAGAGCCATGGGCCACGGAGATGCGCTCCATTCTGCTGGACGCCAAAACAGCCGCAGACAGGGCGCGAGACCGGAATTCCCGCGCGGTGGTGCCCGCCCGGATTGCTGCCATCGAACGCCGATATGACGCATGTTGCCAGACGGCCATCCGGATGCACGAGGCGCTTCCCCCGCTGGTCCCGGACAAGGTCGGCAAAACGCGGCGTGGCAAACCAAAGCGCAGGATCGGACATAATCTCGCGCTGCGGATGCAAACCCGCAAAGAAGAGGTTCTGCTCTTCCTCAACGACCTGAGTGTGCCGTTTACAAACAATGAAGCCGAAAGGGACCTTCGCATGACCAAGGTCCGTCAAAAAGTGTCGGGATGCTTCCGAACTCACGTCGGCGCAGAAAACTTCTGCACGCTTCGAACCGTCATTGAGACGGCGCGCAAGCAGGGGTGGAGCATACTCGAAACCTTGAGAACTCTCCCCGATCAACTCATCCTGAACCTCAAACCATGCTGACCAATTCCGGGCTTGTCAGGTCGTTGTAGTTGGAGAGTTACTCTGACTACAGTTGACCGCCGTCCACATCACTGGCATAATAGCTCATTGATCGCTGACCCCCAAATTGTCATCTCAGGTTTCTATGCAATCTGTTACCCCAAACTTCTGAAATTCGGCAATGCGCCTTTCCGACATTTCAGGACGATCCCACGATGATTTTGGTTGATTCTTGCCGATGCAGCGCTCGACCACCTCGTCCGCAAAGAATGTCATATTGAATTCAGTCAGAGGGGTAGCTGGGTAGTTACTCTTTTTCAGCCAATTCCGATGTTGCTTCAATCAGTGCGGCTTTGAGACCCGGTCCGTAATACGGTATCACAACCCGATCGAGAAATAATTCCGTTGCTTTCCGACTTCCGATACGACAAAGCCGTGACAGCATTACTGCGCCGCTCTCTTGCCACTCATCCCGGTCCGAGTAATGCAAGACTTGGGGCGCTGGCCAAGCTTCAGCAATTTCAGCAGCAATGGTGTCAAGCGACAAATCATTCCCGTCAGAGGTCGCAGCGCGTTGCTCAGACTGTACAAAAAGGACGGAAAGCGCCTTGGCACCGGCTTGGGCAAGAACACGAGGGCCTTCTTTAGCAGGCCAAAGAACAAAGGCCGCGCTTCGATAGTGTCGCTCAACTGTGGCCCCCTCATTGCCGCTCGCCTCCGTCAAGCGATTCACGTCAGGTTCCCAATTTGTGATCCGTTCTGGTGGCATCAATTCGTTTTGCGCCAACGCCAGTTGGCCATAAGCGCTCGCGCCCAAATCGGGATGCACCCAATCATCAAGCTCACATCTCCGCTCAATGATATCATAGAGTTCGTATTCGTCCGCGCCGATGTCTTCGATTTCCCAGACATAGTCCCGCCCAAGGTAGGCAGCGGCGGCATATTCATCAACATGCACGATGGCCGCGTGGAGGGAACAGTCAGCCTGTGCCGCAGCTGCAATCAAAGCACGCCCAACCGTTGCATCCGTGTTTTTTAGGGTTTCAAACGACAGGCCTGCGATGCTGTAATCATGCTCGAGAAGCCAGACAAGTTTTTCAGGCGCGTCCGACGTTGCGAAGCAGTTTTTGATCTCCTTCGCAATCTGACCCATAAGATCTGCATAGTTCGGTGCCGAGGTGGCCACATTTTGACCCGGAGTGAGAACCAAATTGTAAACCAGACAGGCGCGATGACCTTCTGTCACAGGCCTAATTTCATGTTCGCAATCAGCATAAAAGGCCGCAAAAACCAGTTCGGAAGGATCGTTGCTACACATTTCGACAATCGTCTCTCGACCGCGATGGCGGATGATCAGTTCGCCCCCTTTCCCTGCAACCGGTAGTGAAACGACCAAGGTCGCCACCATGCCGGTAACCTTCTCGGTATCACGGTGCGGCGCAAAAAAACCGCCTTCCTCGTAAACGAGGATTTTGTAAAGTTCCGCGTCGACAGCTTCCGGCGGGTAGCCGAGGCCTTCGGCCGCACGGTTGAGGATGCGATTGAATGTTTCGCCTCAGGTTTCTCCTCCTACGCTGATTTGATCTGGCGAAACCTGCCAACAGTCACGAACGGACCTGTCCAAAATTGTTTCTGCGCCGCGTCCATATGGTGCGCGTTCACCAAGTGTGATCAAGTCCTGTAATTGTGCCGGTTGGAGAGGGAATGCGAGGACGCCTGTCGTGTGGTTCCAGATGCGAGGCATTGGGGTAGGAAACCGCCCATACACACAATAGTCGCCCGGTCGGTCGATCATCGAGATCAGTTCGGAAAGGGCTGACAGCCGCTCATCGAAAGTAAAGTAACCGCCGTCCACATCACTGGCATAATAGCTCATTGATCGCTGACCCCCAAATTGTCATCTCAGGTTTCTATGCAATCTGTTACCCCAAACTTCTGAAATTCGGCAATGCGCCTTTCCGACATTTCAGGACGATCCCACGATGATTTTGGTTGATTCTTGCCGATGCAGCGCTCGACCACCTCGTCCGCAAAGAATGTCATATTGAATTCAGTCAGAGGGGTAGCTGGGTAGTTACCAGAAAATTTCAAAACCTGGCTACTTCGCGCACGGATTTACGAAGATAGTGGCGAACTCTCAGCGGCCGAAGCCGACTATAACAGCGCGGTTGGTTTTGATCAGAACACCGTAAACGCGATGTGGAAAAAGGCGGCCTTTCAAAAACGCCAAGGCAAGTACAAAGCGGCGTTGAAGCTTTACACGAAAATTCTCGAAGTTGATCCAAGTTTTCAAGACGCGGCGGATCAAGAGGCTGCAATCCTTGCGGCGAGCGGTAATGTGGAACAGGCGATGGAACGCTTAAATGATGCCAAGATGAATTGGCCGAATGAAAAATGGGTGTATGATCGATTTGTACAACTGCACGTCGTGTTCACCGGCGACCTCGACAAAGCATTGGATGCTTCTGCACAAGTGGCGCACTTAGAACCGAGCATCATGCACGAGTTTCTCATTCCCGGAATTGTCCACCTTCGAATTGGTGATGAGCAGACTGGCGTAGAATTAATCGAAAATTACGGTGTTGAATTTCTGAAAGACAGTACGAGCAAACTTGAAGGTTGGGACTATTTGACCAGAGTGACAAGCCAATGGATCGTCTTAGGTGGGCAGAGCGTTGAAGCCGGTATTTATAAAGGTATGGGCTATGCTTTCGCGGGACGCAGCGATTTGGCAAAGAACGAGTTCAAGCTTTTTCTGGAAAGAACCGGTTCTTGGGGAGAAGAAGTGCTAATCAGTGTAATTGGAGATGTAAAAGTTCACGCCGATGCTAAAAAGTTCTCTAGGTCCGAAGCATACGTTGATGAAATTCTGGATCGGTACGCAGCCGTATTGCATTCAAAAAGCGGTTTCCCCATTAACAGGGTGGAAACCGCTTCTCAGTAGCGACGCCAACAAATCTTGAAACCTGTCGCAGTTGAATGCAATTTTCCAACTGAGTCAGTTAAACTGCGCGGCAAACCGCCCCCGTGTCAATTCGCACCCCCCAAACATGATTGATCCCAAGCCAATCCTGATTTATGGGAGGCCCTATCAAATCAGAGTCAACCGTGGGGTTATAAAATCCCGTTACGGCTCAGTGCCAGTATCACTGCGGCACACACTCTTGGATCGCACGCCCCGAAAGGCTTAAAAAAGGTAAGGGAATATGGCAGAAAACTCGAACTTCGACATATTGTATACCATTGTAGACGAAGCGCCCGAACTGGCCAGCGCCTCGTTCTTGCCCATCATCCGCAAGTTCGCTTCAGCCGCGGGCGTCAGCGTAGGCACCAAGGATATTTCGCTGGCCGGGCGTATTCTTGCGACCTTTCCTGAGAACCTGACCGACGCGCAGCGCATCAGCAACGACCTGGCGGATTTGGGTGAGCTGGTGAAGACGCCGGATGCCAATGTGATCAAGCTGCCAAACATCTCGGCGTCAGTCCCGCAGTTGGTTGCAGCGGTCGAAGATCTGCAATCGCAGGGCTACGATATTCCGAACTATCCTGAAGAGCCCGCCACGGACGCGGAAAAAGCAATCCGCGCGCGGTATGACACCATCAAGGGTTCGGCCGTAAACCCGGTTCTGCGTGAGGGCAACAGCGACCGTCGCGCGGCGCGGGCGGTAAAGAACTATGCCCAGAAGAACCCGCATTCGATGGGCGCATGGGCGTCGGACAGCAAGACCAAAGTCTCGTCGATGCCGGGCAATGATTTCTATGCAAACGAGAAATCGGCGACCATCACCGCTGCGCAGGCCGGTGATGCAAAAATCGAATTTATTGGCAAAGACAGTTCTGTCACGGTTTTGAAAGACGCATGGCCACTGGCCGAGGGCACCGTGGCCGATGCGACCTTCATGTCGGTCAAGGCTCTGTCGTCGTTCTTGGCAGATGCCATTGAGGACACCAAGACAGACGGCACCATGTTCTCGCTGCACTTGAAAGCCACGATGATGAAGGTCAGCGACCCGATCATCTTTGGCTATGCGGTCAAGGCGTGGTTGGCCCCGGTATTCAACAAGTTCGGGGCAGAGCTGGACGCGTTGGGCGTAAACCCGAATTCGGGTCTTGGTGATCTTCTGGACCGCGTGCAGGGCAATGCCGATATCATGGCGGCCATTGACGCGATCAAGGCTGATCGTCCGTCGATGTATATGGTCGACAGTGACAAGGGCATCACCAACCTGCATGTGCCATCGGACGTGATCATTGATGCCTCGATGCCTGCCGTAATCCGCGCGGGCGGCAAGGGCTGGGACGAGGCTGGTGCCAACGGTGATACCAACTGCGTTATCCCCGACCGTTGCTATGCCACCATTTATGACGAATCGATCAACTTCTTTAAGTCCAATGGCGCGCTGAATCCGGCCACCGTCGGCGCAGTCGCCAACGTAGGTCTGATGGCGCAAAAGGCCGAGGAATACGGCTCGCACCCAACGACGTTCCAGGTGCCCGCCGATGGCACCATCCGCATCGTTCTGGCCAATGGCGAAACACTGCACGAGCACGCGGTGGAAGAGGGCGACATCTGGCGCGCCTGCACCGTCAAAAAAGCGCCGATCGAGAACTGGATTCAGTTGGCGATGGATCGCCAGCGCCTGACCGGGTCCGAAGCGATTTTCTGGCTGGATGCGAACCGTGCCCATGACGCAGAACTGATCCAATACGTCAAACCGGCGCTTGAGGCCGCAGGCGTGGCAGACAAATTCCAGATTATGGCTCCGCGTGAAGCGACCCGTCAGTCGCTTGAGACGATCACGGCGGGCAACGACTCGATTGCCATCACCGGCAATGTGCTGCGCGACTATCTGACCGACCTGTTCCCGATTCTCGAACTGGGCACCTCGGCCAAGATGCTGTCGATCGTCAAGCTGATGAATGGCGGCGGCTTGTTCGAAACCGGCGCAGGCGGCTCGGCCCCGAAACACGTGCAGCAACTGGTCGAGGAAAACCACTTGCGTTGGGATTCGATGGGTGAATTCTGTGCGTTGGGGGAATCGCTGAACTTCCTGGCCGACAGCAAGGGCAACGCCAAAGCGGGTGTTCTGGGCGCTGCAGCCGAGGCCGCGACGCAGGGCATTCTGGACAACAACCGCTCACCCAGCCGCAAGGTGGGTCAGCCCGACAACCGCGACAGCCATTATTGGTTTGCGCGCTACTGGGCCGAGGCGCTGGCGGCGCAATCGGATGACGCCGAACTGGCGGCCGAATTTTTACCGGTTGCCAAGGAACTGGCTGACAAGGAAGAGCAGATCTTGTCGGAACTGGCTGCGGCTCAGGGTGCGGCTGCCGATCTGGGTGGCTACTATCACACCGATGCAGCCAAGGCTGCTGCGGTGATGCGTCCAAGCGCGACCCTGAATGCAATCATCGGTTAAAGCGCGCGGGGTGAGCCAGCCTGACTTCCCATTCTGACCATTTCAAGCCGGCCTGAAAAGGCCGGTTTTTTCATCTGCACAAATTGGTCTGAACAATAAGAAAAGGGCCGGCCCCCATAGCCGGCCCTTTTCTGAGTGAGTGGTGGGGCTGATGCCCACCGGTGTAGTTAAGTTTACTCTACCCGATTAGATTATTCTGAATATTAGGGGATTCCCGTAGTCAGCCGGATTTTACATGCATTGAACGCCAGTTTTAGCGAAAAAGCGCATACATAAAATCCGATAAGCAGAATCAATCAAGTTTTTTCCGTACTTGCCCGGGGCTCATCACCGGTTCCGCGATCCAAATTTCGACACCCCCAAAAAAAAGGCCGGTCCAAAGACCGGCCTAGGAAGGTGCGTAAACCGAGGGATCAGTTCGACGCTGCCATAAGCCTTTCATTGTGTTCGCGCAGCGTGTCCGAAACGATGGCGTACCATTCGCCGGATTCGCGCATTTCGTTCAGGCCCTTGTTCAACATCGTCAGGTACTGCTTGCCGAACGGGTTGCTGCGATGAGCGATAAAGCGCAGCGACTGAACCGATGAGACAAACGGGTTTTCCATCAGGTCATTCTGCGTCAGGCCCATCTCGCCCATTGTGTCGGCCATCAGCTGAACCTCAAACGTTGCGATGTCAGCGGAACCGGTCAGCACCGCATCAACACATTCGCGCGCAGTAATGGGTTGCATCAAAGTGATTGTCGGCTCTTGCAGGCCGTTTTCTTCCAGATCGGCCAGACCCCAGCCCGTCATACGGCAGATGGTCGCGCCCTTGAGCTCTTCGTAGGTTGTGGCGCTTGAATAGGCGCTTTCGGGCAGGGAGTAGACACCAAACACTGTGTCATAAACCGGAACCGACGCGTCAAACTGCGTGCAACGCACTTGGGTTTCTTTCGACCACTCGTAGGTGCGGTTGGTACAATCCGGCTGCACCCATGCCATCGAGATGTCGAAGGCGCCCAGGGGCAACAGGGTATTCAGGTGCGAATTCCAGTCATCCACGAAGCTGACGGAATAGTCGCGCGCATTGCCCCCGCGGTTCAAGGCCGTCGTGCCCAATCGGGTAATGAACCCACCGCCGTTCAGCGTTTCGTCCGCGAAGGGCGCCCAACCATTGCCTGTAATCAGCTTGATCGGCGGCTGATACACGTTTGAGCGTGTAACACTGGCCGCGCGCTGTTCTTCGGCCGCGATGATTTCCTGTGCGGACTGACCATTAGGCAGGCTACCGTCAGCACAAGGCAACGCCAGAACCAGCCCGGGTGACAAAGCGTTCGGGTTGGTGATTACATTGCGGTTCGCGTTAAAGATCGGCTGATAGTTTGATGTACCATAGGCCGCGATGGCAATCGTCGCCATCGTGTCACCATCCGCAACAGTGTAATTTGTGCAAGCTTCCTGTGCCGCAGCCGCTCCGGCACTCAGGGCAGTAACCGCGACGCTCGACATTACGATTTTCTTCAGATTGAAAACACTCATGTCTTCTTCCTCTAGATATTTTGTTTTGCAAGACCGGTTTGGGCCTTAACCATTTTCCATTTGATAGCGCAGAGCGGTTGACACGATGTCGCGCCATTCGCCCGATTGCTGCATGATCGCAAGACCCTGGTTCAGCGTCTCAATGATCGCTTCCCCATCGGGATTGTCTTTGTGTGTCATGATGTTAAGAGATTTAATAGCCGCCAGGTTGGGGTTCTCGATAATTTGATGTTCATAGCCCAGACGGCCGATTGCCTCGACGGCCAGATGGGCCTCGATCGCAACAATGTCAGCTTCGCCCTGCATGACGGCGTGAAAGCAGTCATCGGGGGAAACAGGACGCATCAGGGTGATCACGGGTTCGTACAGGCTGACGGAATCCATATGGGACAAGGACCAACCTTCGGGACGACAGACCGTTGCACCCGCAAAGTCGGCATAGGTCAGCGTCTTTTCGTAACCCGAACCTTCGAGGGCAAAGAATGTATCCACAACCTCGTAGAACGGGGTCGAGAAGTTGTAGGTCTCACACCGGGTGCGATCACTTTCTGACAGCGCTGCGGCTTCTTCGCAATTCGGGCGCGACCAGGGGAACGTGGCGTCAAAGGCCAGGGTCGGCATCAGCAGATCCAGATGCGAGGACCAGTCGTTGACGAACTGGATCTTGTATCCCTGTTCCGGCGCGGCGCGCAAAAAGGCGGTTTCCACCAGGTTGGTGTAAAGTCCGCGATATGGCAGGGCCTCATCCGTGAAGGGGGCATAGTTGCTACCAGTGATCAGCAGCAACTGACGGTCGCGGATCTCTGGTCGCTCTCCGGTCTGGGCATCGCGGATCAGGGCGGCAGCTTCGGCGCGGGCGGCTTCGATTTCGTCCTGCGCAGCGCTGTGTGCTTCGACTACGGCGTCTTCGCTGGCTTTTTTGGCTTCGGCTTCTGCCTCGGCAACTCGGGATTCGGCCTCGGCGATGGCCTTCTGAGCGCGTTCTTCCGCCGCCTTGACCAGTTCTGCGGCCATTTCAACGGCCATGCGCTCAGCCTCTGATTCAGGCTCAGCTGCTGCGCGCCAGACATCTTCCAGACAGGGCATGACCAGCGTGTCGCCCACACGGATAACATTGGGGTTCGACCCGATGACGTCACGGTTGGCGTCATAGATAAGCCGGTAATCTTCGGTCGCGTAGACCTCAATCGCCAACTCTCGCAGACTGTCGCCGCGCTGAATTTCGTATGTCGTGCAGGCCTCCTGCGCCGACGCCGTGCCTGTTGCGGCTGCAAGAGCCAGGCTGGATATGATCAGATGGTTTCTCATGTGTCCTGTTTCACTGCCTTGGTTAAGTTCCTGCCGGTTTCACTACGGCGATTGAGATATTGTCCTGGTCCGGGTCATTCCTGGCCTGAAGCGCCTGCAACAGCGCATCGGCGATATCCCGGGCCGGCGATTGCGCGTTGGTGCGGATCAACCCTCCGATTTCGGGGTCGCTAAGGTATTGCAGACCATCGCTGCCCAGAACCAGAATGTCCGAGGGTGCCAGCGTTAACGCGGTTTCGGGGCAATCCACTTTGGGAATTTCTGATCCCATGATGACCGAAGTCAGCCGATTGCGGTCGGGATGCACGCGTGCCTCATCAGCCGTCAGAATGCCCTGCGCCACTTGCGCGTCAATCTCAGGCGCCATCGAATGATCTTCGTTGATCTGGCTCAGGTGATCGTCCCGGAACAGATACATCGGGCTGTCGCCGATCGAAATCCAGAACACCCGGTGGCCAAGCATCAGCATGCCCAGCAGGGTGGAACCCAGTTTGACGCCGTGATCCTCGCTATGGCCGCTTACGGCGGCATTGGCTTGCATCGCGGCCATTGGCAGAGCGTCGAGCAGATCGCCCTCGGCCGGTTCGGGCCCATCCAGCTGAGCATCCATCATGTCGCGCCAGGCGGAAATGACCAATTCCGATGCAACCTCACCCGCATCATGCCCGCCCATACCGTCGGCGATGACGACATATCCTGCGCCCGCCGAGTCAAAGACCCGGGCGGCAATTGCGTCTTCCTGCGTGTCGCGCTGACCCGTATCCAGGATCAGTGCGATGTCATATGCAGGGGTCGCCAGCATCAATCAGCATCCCGCCAGTCAAAGCCATCATCGCAGAAGGCCATGAACCGGATTGAGGTTTCGCTGATGCGGATGAGATCTCCGTTCGACAAGGGCGTGGTGCTGAGCACCGGCTTGCCGTTCAGACGGACAAGGTTGGCCTTGCCACCATGGCCCAGATAGCTTTTGCGATCTTCGGGGTCATAGGCGATCACCGCATGATTGCTGCGTGAAATGCCGGTGTCACCGAAATCCAGCTGAATGGCCTGATCATCGTTGCGGCCGATCTGCATCAGGCCTTCGGTCAGCGTAACGCAAGCACCGCGACCCGGGCCCGAGGTGACAACCAGCCAGCCAACGGGAAAGACCTGCTGCGTGCTCTCGGTCTTGGCGACCGGTTCCGCTGTTTCGATCAGTTCCTGAACATGCGTATCCGCACGATCAAAACCAAGGAACGTCGTTTTCACGCGGGAACGGCGGTCCTCAGCGGGGGCGGGGGCCGGAGCGGGGGCTTCAGCTTCCTCTGGCTCAGCAGCCACAGGTTCCGGTGCCAGTTCGGCCATGGGCGCGGGCTCAGTCATCTCTTCGGGTTCGGCCACTGGGGCCGGGGCCTCGAATATTTCTGCCACAACTTCCGGTTCGGCCGGGGCGTCGGCTATGTCTTCGGCCTCATCTGTTGCAGCCTCTGCAACAGCGGCCAGCATCGTATCTTCTTCGACCGCATCGGCAGATGTCAGGTGCAGGGTAACAACCTGATCGTCACTGGAAGCTTCGGGTTCGGCGGGTTCTTCGGCGGGCTGTTCCTCGGCGGCTTCTACAACAGCCTCTTTCTCGGCCTCCGAAAATTCTGGCATCTGCTCTTCGGGGATCAGATCTTCCGTTTCCTCATAGCTGTCCGAGGCCATGTTGCCACCGGCCAAGGCCTGACGCAACGCGTTGAAATCCGCTATGGGCTGGGGCTGTTCTGCCTGCTCGGGCTGGGCCTCGGCCACAGCTTCTGTTTCGGTTGTTTCTTCTTCTTTGGCTTTGCCGGCACCTTCTAGAAGCCGGCTGAGAGGGCTTTTGTATTTGAACATGGTGTCGACACCTTTTTCATTCTGCTGCGGAGAACATTCCGCAAGTCTGTTACGGATCACCGCGATGTTCGTGCGATGAAACTGATGAAGAAAAACCAAGAACACTCTTACGATCCGCGACGGTCCGGTCCCCGTCAGGGTGGCGAATACTGGGCGCCACCCTCAACACATACTCGCTGGCGGAATTCACACGATCCGGTCTGGTCTACTCCTGCGCCAGTTGCAGTTTCGCAGTCGTCTCGGACCCGTTGCGCAAAATGGTCAGCTGAGCCTCGGGTGTGTTTTGAGACACAAGACCCTCAAGAACCGCATCCAGGCTTTCCGGCCCATCAATCATCGTGCTGGTCGCGTTTTCGCTTACCAGAATATCACCGGGCTGAACGCCACTGGCGCTGCCTTCCGGAACCGAGGCTACAACGGTCTGCCAACCGGTCCCGTCGGCGTTACGGATGTCAAATGTCATTCCATTCTCAAGACCCACCATGCGATGCGCAGGCAGGGCCAACAGACCGTTCTGCGCACGGGTTACGCCCAGGGGGCGATAACGGGCCGCAACACGGATGAAACCATCGGGGTCTACGGTAAACCCACTTAGAACATGGGCTGCAAAGGAAAGATCTGCGCGAACGGGTTCGCCGTTCAACGTGAAAATCGTAGTGCCACGCTGAACCCAGTCGCCGACAACCGACATATGTAGCGCGACATTGCTCGTGCAAGTGCGCGACATTGAAGGCGGGTGACGGTGACGGGTTGCAGAATGTCAATTTGGTGCACTCATTTCAAGGTTCGATTTTGTTCTTTGGTGTGGTTTTGTCCTCCTTGTTTTTGGCGTTGGAGCGGGTTTCATCTTCAATGTCGCTGAGCGACATTGCAGCGGCATGAGCTGCGCGACGTCGATAGCTCTCGACATTCATCTCGAAGATTGTCGCGTGATGTACGAGCCGGTCGATTGCGGCTATGCCCATGGCTTTATCGGGAAACACATCGTCCCAACCGCTGAAAGGGCGGTTTGCAGTGATCATGATTGATTTTCGTTCGTAGCGCGCGGCGATGAGTTCGAAGATGACGCTGGTTTCGGCCTGATCTTTCTGCACGTAGGAGATGTCATCGAGTATGAGCAGGTCGAATTTGTCGAGCTTTTGGATGTCCTGCGCGAGGCAAAGGTTCTGTCGCGCCGTCTGCAAGCGCTGCACCAGATCGAATGTTCTGATCATCAGGACGCGGTGGCCCCGCTGGATCAACTCATAGCCGATGCCTGCCGCCAAATGCGATTTTCCGGCACCCGGAGGGCCGAAGGCCAGCAAATTGTGACCGGCTTGCAACCAGGTGTCGCCCTCGGCCAGCGCGTTGATCCGGGCCTTGCTCACGGTCGGAACAACCGAGAAGTCAAAGCTGTCGAGGGTCTTGCCCTGGGGCAGCTTGGCGGCCGCGAGGTGGTGCTGTATCCGCCGCTGGTCCCGTTCGCTCAACTCCAGCTCAAACAGGGCCGCCAACAGCCGCTCTGCAGGCCAGCCCTCCTTATCCGCCTTGATGCAGAACTCCGGCCAGAAACAGGCGATTGTCGGCAGCCTGAGATTGCTCAACAGGATGGGAAGCTTGGCGGTTTCTACCGTGATGCTCATGCTGTGGCTCCTGGCTCGGAAAGCAGACCATCATAGACCGCTATGGTTGGGATATGGATCGGAACATCGGGGTGATCCGCTTCTGTTTTCTGCGCAAAGCGCACATGCAGATCGTCGAGATCAGGCAGGCCGCCAGCCTTGAGTATCTGATCCAGAGCGACAGCAAGTTCCGCCTCGCAAGCGTGTTCATGTGCTATCCACAGCAGGTCAACAATGGCTTGGGAAGCCTTGCGCAAGGGCCATGCCGCGGACAGCGCCTCCCATGTGCGGCGGTATTCCGTTCTGGGAAAAAGCGCATCACGATAGGTCAGGTTTGCGACGGCACCGGGCTTGGTGCGCAGGCTGTGAATCACATGATGGTAGTTGACGACATGGCCATGTGTGCCGCGCTTGTGATCAGGGGTCCGCCCGCGTGGCAACGTATTGAACCGCCCCGGGTTTACCGGAGAGTAAAACTCTCAAAGGATGAGCCCATGGAGAAGAAAAAATCACCCCCGAAGTACACGGCTGAGTTTCGCGCCCGCGGCGTTCGGCTTTATAAAGACCATCGCGCGGATTACGCCAGTGACAACGCGGCCTACCACGCGATCGCGCCAAAGCTCGGCTGCTCGCCGGACAGTCTCAGAGTCTGGTGTCAGCAGGCTGAGCGCGATGCCGGCGAACGCGATGGGCTGACCAGCGAGCAGAAGGCACGTCTGAAAGTCCTGGAACGTGAGGTCAAGGAACTGCGCACGGCCAATGAGATCCTGAAGAAGGCCTCTGCGTATTTCGCACAGGCGGATCTCGACCGCCCGTTCCGGAAATGATCGCATTCATCGATAATCATCGGGACGAGTTCGGTGTCGGGTCGATCTGCAGGGTGCTGCCGATCGCGCCATCGTCCTATTATGCACGTCTGTCTATCCGGCGCAGCCCGGACAAAGCCTCGGATCGGGCCAGGAAGGACGATAAGGATGCGCGGGAAATCCGGCGCGTCTTTGATGCCAGCCGGGGACGCTATGGCGCGCGCAAGGTATGGCATCAACTGCGCCGGGAAGGCTATGACATCGCACGCTGCACGGTGGAACGCCTGATGAAAGTCATGGGGTTGCAGGGTGTTACACGCGGCAAGAAGAAGACCACGATCCCGGACCCTGCACAGGCCTGCCCGGAAGACAAGGTCAATCGCGCGTTCACGGCCACCGCACCAAACCAGCTCTGGGTCTCCGACTTCACCTATGTGTCGACCTGGGCGGGAATGGTCTACGTGGCCTTTGTCATTGATGTCTTTGCGCGCAAGATCGTGGGCTGGCGCGTGTCCACGTCCATGACCACCAGCTTCGTGCTGGACGCGCTGAACCAGGCGATCTGCCAACGAATACCATCACAGGCAGACGGGCTCATTCACCATTCGGACAGGGGGTCGCAATACCTGGCGGTTCGGTACACAGAGCGGTTGGCCCAGGCCGGGATCGACGCATCGGTCGGCAGCGTCGGGGACAGCTATGACAACGCCCTGGCAGAAAGCATCATCGGCCTGTTCAAGACCGAAGTCATTGAGTTCTTCGGCACATGGAAAACGGTTGGCCAGGTTGAGTGGGAAACCCTGGACTGGGTCAGCTGGTACAACAACAAGCGGCTGCACGGCGCGATCGGGCACCGGCCGCCACAAGAACTGGAGGACGCATTCTATGCAAACCTGAACACCCTTGATAAAGTCGCCTGAGTCTTGAGCAAAAAAGTCTCCGGTAAACCCGGGGCGGTTCAGCCAACGACCTGAGCGATGAAGCGCCGCCATGCCTCCACAGTCTCGAAGTCAGAACTGCCGCGCAGAAGCAGCGCTTGTTCCAGACGCGCCTTGAGGTGTCCATGGCGGCTTTCGATGGAGCCGTTCTCGTGGGCGATGCCGCGATTGTTTCGGGTCGGTTCCATGCCATAATCGGCACACAGCGCCTCGTACCGCGCCCGCAAATCCTCATCAACATCCTTCTTCCTGTTGCCAAAGGCAGCTGACAGGCTGTCCGAGCGGTGCTCACGTGGTGCTCCGCCCACCTGCCACAGGGCATTCTGCAGTCCGCAGGCCAGCGCGGTAAAACTCTCCCCGCCAAGAACAACTTCGGCATATTCCCAGCCGGAGAAAACCAGGGTGAAGTGATAAACCCGGTGCGCGAATGGCTGACCCGCGATAGTGACGTTCAAATCATCGGCCTTGAAGAAATCCGACATCCCTTGCTGGCCCGGCGGATGTGTCTGGCGGAAGATGACGTCCCGATCCGGGCCATGTTCTGCGCGCCAGGCACGCATACGCCGTTCCAACGTGCGACGCGCCTTGCCCAGATTACGGTCCGGGTGCCGGAGTTGTAGCTCTTCCAGGATCGCAAACGGACGCAGATGGGGCTGCTTTTCCAGAAGAGGAACAACAACCTCCTCCCAAATCCCGGCTAACGGATCCGGTTTGCCGCCGCCGTGACGGCGTTCTTGTTTCTTTTGCGATGGCGGGCGCGGGTCCCGGTCAATGCGCGATCCGGTGCTCGAACTGAAACCGGCTTTCACGGCCGCTATGTTCTGGGTGTATTGAGTCCGAAGTTTCATGTAGTCCTCGTATTGTCGGTCGGTGATAAAACGCCCAGGCATCCAATCCTCTTTCCGGTTAGCTCTATTCGCACATCGTATTGATGTGTTATATTTTGTCTGAAATACAGGAGGATGCGCATTATGGACCGGAAAGCCTTTCTTGCCTGGTTGTCGGAGGTCGACACGTTGAGCGAGGCGCAGAAAGTAGAGGTCGGTGAGGTTCTGGCCGGTCGCCCAGCGGGTGAAGCCTCGGTTGCGGCAGTTGAGCTGGGTGTTGGAGAAGACCGGACCTGCCCGCATTGCGGCGCACACGGTGCAGTGGCCAATGGCAAGGCGCGGGGAATGCAACGCTATCTTTGCCGATCCTGCAATCGAACCTTTGGAGCGGTGACGGGTACACCACTGAGCGGCCTGCACCGCAAGGATCTTTGGCTGACGTTCAGCGAATGCCTCGCCAATGGCGATACGGTGGCAGTTTCGGCAAAGCGCTGTGGCATAGCCGGGAGCACCGCCTTTCGCTGGCGACACCGCTTCCTTGCCGGGATCAAATCCACCGCCGAAAAACTGAAGGGCATTGTCGAGGCCGACGAAACCTATTTTCTTGAAAGCCGCAAAGGGGATCGTGTTTGGACACGGGCCACGGAAGGCAAATCCTCTGCAAAAAAGCCGGACCGAAAGGCCCGAAAGCGCGGGGGCAAGGCAACAAAGCGGGGCCTGTCCGATGAGCAGGTGCCGGTTCTGGTCGCGACAGATCGCTCCGGCACGACCGTTAGTGCCGTCCTGCCTGCGGTCAATGCTGCCGCTCTGCGGGAGGTTCTCGCGCCGGTCATGGACAAGGATGCACTGCTGGTGACCGATGGGGGCACCAGCTATCCGCCGTGTGCTGCCGCCCTGTGTGTCAGCCACGAAGCGCTCAACCAGTCTTCCGGTGAACGCGTTCGCGGCGAACTCCATATCCAAAACGTCAACAACCGTCACTCCCGCCTCAAGGGGTTTATTGGTAACCGCCGGGGGATCGCCACAAAATATCTTGCCAGCTATCTGCGCTGGTTCCATCTCATAGTCCTGCAGAAGAACCCAACCCCGAGGCACTGCCTCGCCAGCGCCCTCGCTGGAATGAGCATCAATACGATGTACGAATAGAGCCTTCTGGTTTGAAGATTGGAAAATCCTGACCGCTGTCACCGCCAACCGCACGGATAAAATCCGCGCGAGATTTTGGCGAAAGCTCCAGTCGGGCTACGCCCTCCTTATGCTTTCGCCAAAATCACCCACCTGCAATGTCGCTGACTTTCTTGAGCGGTGTCGCTGGACAGACATATCCTGATCCGAGTTCAGGCCACTGACCGCAAAGATATTGCCGGTCGATGCGCGGCGACGCGAAACATCGAAGGGAACATCCACGTCCCAATGGGCAAAGGCCACTTGATTGTCGGCCAGATTGATTGGCTCTGCCGGGACGGCAGGAACTTCGGGCTCAACCGCAACCGTTTCACCGGTTTCCGGCTGGTTGGCTTCAACCTCGGTGGATGCCTGCGGCTCTGGTTGCGGTTCTGCAACGGCCGTTTCCTCGGGCTGCGTTACCGCTGCAACCTCGGGCTCTTGCGTTTGGCTCTCTGACTGCTCGACAGGCTGGTCTTGTGCCACCTCTGTCTCGGGTGCCAAAGCGGGTGCGGCCAGTTCTGGCTCTGATGTGGCTTCGGCGGTCTGCTCGACCGGTTCCGGTACAGCTTCGACAGCATCCGGAGTGGCCGGAGCCTGTGCTGTGACCGGTGTTGCCTCGGGCGCAGAACTGTCGCCCGACATCACGAAAAATCGACCTGCGGCAACCGCTGCCAAAGCAACCGCTGCAATCGCAATCATCTTGCCATTGCCGCCCGAGCCGCTTTTGACCACTGTATCGACAGTAGCCGGCGCCTGTTCTGCAGGTGCAAACTTTGCCAGCTCTTCCTTGGGTTTTTCTTCGTTGCCAAGGGTGAGGTCCGCGTTTCCGGCCAGCAAGGCTGTCACGACGGCTTCGGCATTTTCACTTTCGGCCTTGATGCGTTCTTTCTCGGCCTTGTGATCCTTGCGGTCCATGCCAACAATCACCGACACCGGACGATATGCGAACGAGTCAAACATCACGTCCTGGCCACGGAACATGCGCAGCCAGTCCAGTGCAGATTGCAGACGGTCGGTGGCATGCACCTCCATCGCCTTGTCGATCGCTTCCAGAAAGTGATCCGGGTACCCTTCGAAGCGCCCGGCAAGCGGGGTGTAGGGGTCGGACTGACCATTGTTGAACGCGGTCAGGCGCGTCTGGCCATCAATCGGGCGTTCGCCACTGATGGCGTGGTACAACGTGGCCGCCAAAACATACAGATCGCTGCTGGGGCCCTGTTCCGCACCGCGAACATAGAATTCATGTGGCGAGTATCCATCCTTGATCACCCGCAAGGTCAGCAGCGCCGCAGATTTATGCGCCGCCTGCTCACGCGCTGCGCCGAAATCGATCAGGATCGGTTCGCCATTTTCGTCGATCAGAATGTTGTCGGGAGAGATATCGCGATGCAACATCCCGCTTTGGTGAATGAAGGAAACCGCCGACAGCATCTTTTCGGTGACCTGAACGATAAAGTCCGGATTACTATTGTTGTCCGGGTTCTCGACATATTCCAGCAGATCGCAGCCACGGATCAGGTCCATCGCAATATAGGCGGTGTTGTTATCCTCGAACACCTGATGAACATCGACGATGTTCGGATGCACCAGCCGCGCATGATTGCGAGCCTCGAGGATGAACAAGTCGATAATGGCCTTCAGGTCATCTTTGTGCGCGGGATCGGCCGACTCGACCAGATCGCCATTGCGACGGCACAGAGCGCCCGGATAGCACTCTTTGATTACGACGTCCCGCTCCAGGCTGTCGCGTGCCAGATAGGTAATTCCGAAGCCGCCATTGCTAAGAAAACGAAGGATCTCATACTGACCGCGCAGCAATTTGGCGCCCGGTTGGAGGCCTTCGATTTGAGGTTCGTCGTGCGTTGCACCAACAGCCTGGTTGTGGCTCATTTCTTCCCGCCCATTCTAATCGTTATGCGGCAACGATAACCGGACATGTCGCCCGCGAACTCACAACCAAATACAACCGCAGTACACTTGAGAACGGTTAGACGGTTCAAATTTGACTTTATTGGGGCCGCCTCATGGCTTCACTATGGATCAGGTTTTCAGAAAATCTAAATATTGATCTCAAATAGGTAGATACACTATATGTGGTGTTTGAGGGGCAAAAAATTGAGCGCTTATGATGCAGAAATTCACGCTTGGTCTACGAATTCGAAACAACAGAAACGCGATTCTGCGCGTCTCGAATCGCGATCCAAACGCTCAATTTTAGCGGGAATCGGTCAGGTTCCGGTTTTTGGGGGTGCCGAGGCCACGGTGCTGCCAGCCCAGGCGAGGTTGTCGCTGAGCTGTGCAAGGATGCTGATCGCGTCCTTCAATGGCGCATCACCGCTTTCGAATTGCAGCAACAACAACAGGTCGGTCGCCTTTTCGAACTCACCCGGAATCCAGTCCGCATCGGGGTCGATTTCTGCGCAGGATTCCAGCCGTTCGGCAAAATCCTCGACAATTTCCTGACAGCTTTGCAGGAAGGCGGCCGGTTCCATATCCGAGCTTTCGCGCAGGTCGTCATAGATGCTGGCAATTGCGGCCAGCCAGTCTTCGAGGATCGGATTGTTGAGCGGCGGCAGCGCTGAGCTGAGAGTGGACTGAATGATCTGACCATCCGCCACAGGCTGTTCAGGCTCAACCATATCCGGGCCTTCGATTTCCTCCAGATAAGGCAGGAAATTATCCTTCAGATCCTGCTGCGCGGCCTCAAGATCACGCACACGATGTTCCGAGGCGACACGCAGGACCTGTTCAGCCAGATTCTGGCCGCCGCAGGATTCCCATAGGTCAAAGTCGGGCTCGGGCTCCTGAGACATGGCGCGCACGGCCACCGGCGTACCGATGGGCACGACAGCGTGGAACATGCCTGTCTTTTCCTTGTCCAGACGTTTGACCACGCGGTCCAACGCATTGCCGTCGGGCAATAAATCGGCATGGGTCACGGCCATAAGGCTACTGTCGCGCAATTTTTGCGGAACCTGTCGCCACAGGTGATGTTCAGTTTCGCGCCACGCATTCGTGCCGTTGGTGCACCAGATGGCGCAATCGACATATTCCAGCAAAGCCAGCGTCTGCTTGTACGTGTCATCCAACGCACCCGAACCGGGCAAATCGAACAGAGAAATGTCCTACAGGGCAGGGGAATTCAGCCCGACCGAAATAAAATCCGGCTCGTCCGCTGCTGCTTTTTCCAATGCGATGCCGGAATAGACCTTGGGTTCCTTGTCCCACCAACCAACGGTGGTTTCGGGCGCATCGGCATAGGCCACGATGACCAGCGGCAGTTTCAGATGCTGCGGGCCAGTGGGCAAAATATCCGCCCCGGCCAGCATGTTTGCCAGACTGGATTTTCCGGCCCCGAACTCTCCGGCAAAACCAATGGCCACTGCGTTGGACAACCGTCCGGCATGGGCCAGAGCCCGGCTGCGCAGCTCATCCAGCGCAGCAGTCGACGGCGCGTCTTCGGTTGCGGTCAGAAAGCGTTCGAGCTGTCGCACTTCCTGCTCGGTTCCGGGAAATTCAATCATTCTGCAGCCTCAGCCTGTAATGTGTCCGAACGAACAGGGCCAAGAACCGAACTCAGCTCGTCCGTGATACGACGTGCGCGGTCGACAGCCTGCTGCGCCTCGGTGCGCGCATTGCTTCCACCCGATCCGACACGGTGTTCCAAATGTCCGGCCAAAAGCGCCAAATAGTGATCCACAACAGTCTGCATCCGTTCTAGCAGGTCACCGCGGGCGGTGTCGATCAGATCATCGCCGATCATCTCAAATTCCTGCACGATCATCCGTTCGGCCCGGTTCACCACGCTCCGCCGCGAAATCAGGCGCGACAGCCATGTCACGCGCAATTCAACCGTAATTCCACGGGTCAATGCGGTTGTGTCCGGGCGGAACCAGCGCACCGCGCTGGTGTTCATGCGGTTATCCACCGGTTCCTGCCAGCCGGGTAGGGCCCGCAGGGCTGCGTTGCTTTGCATGTCTACGGCATAAAGCTCGCTCAGCATCCGCTGGCGGATAACCTGTGTGGCACCCTGCACCAATTCCCGCATCCGGTCGCGCAAAGGCGTAAAGTTCAGCTCAGTCTCACCATCGCGGGTCAGCAGCGGAGAGTTTCCGTCAGACCCGCGTACCACAATCGACACCGCCTCGGACACTGTATCGTCCATCACGCCGCGCAAATTGGCCAGAACGTCATCCATATCCTTGGTGATCGCCTCGGACTTCTCGGCGATCAGGGTCCGCAAATCCGCCAGCGTCTGATTGCTTTCATCGGCATCAGCCGTGTCCTGTCCACCTTCGTCATCCAGCGCCCGCAACCGTGCGGTGCTGCGTTCCAGATCGCCCTGGGCAAAGCTGTTTAGATGTTGCCACGCCATGCGCATCTGCTCATTCCGCGGGCCGTCGGTCAGGGCCTGTGTCACGTGGCGACGCAGATCGGGCAAACCGGACGCAATCATCGCGGCAAAGCGCAACACGGCCTCACGGCTGATGGGGCCGGGGCCTTGCTTGATCTCTTCGACACCGGACAGGTATTGTTTCATCTGTTCAGGATGGGCACGCAGCCAGGCCAAAATCTGGTCGTGATTCACGCCGGTTTCATCGCCGGTCAGCGCATAATGCGCCCATTGGGCGCTGCCCATCAGCACATCGATATCCGAGTTGCCCAAGGCGTTTTCAAGACCCTCCAAAACGTCGGCCCGAACTTTTCCGGCATCCTCTGAGCCACCGCCCAGTTCATCCACGCGGTTGATAAACACCACGATCTGACCCAGCTCCAGCGCTTGCATCAGACGGAATAGTTTCAGATCGGCCCGCGACAGGGCCTGATGTGCCGACAGAACCACCACAAAGAAGTCAGATTCCTTGAGGTACTGGCGCGAGATCTCTTCGCGGATCAACAACGGGTCGTTGACACCGGGCGTGTCGGTGACGGTCAGGGGAAAAGGGAAATGACCGATGTCAAAATAGACCTCGGCCTTGCGGGTTATGTCGCTGTAAAGACCGCGATCCGATCCCGGATCATACTCTTCCTCATCCGTGGGATCATCCCCGGCACAGACATAGCGGGCCAGATCGTCGGTTGTCAGATCATCCAGATCGTGGTGCTGGCCCAGCAGCTGTTCATAGCTGTCGCCCAGACGCAGCCGGGCGCGGGTTTTCATCGCCTCGACCTGTTCCTCGATCATCTCGCGCTTATAGCTGTCTTCGTCATCGGGGAACATGTTGCGCAGATCTTCACCCTCGGCGATCAGGGCCTGCCACTGACGGTTGTCAAAGAAATGGAATTCGGCCCCCGAGTTGCGCCCCTTGGGGTGGCCGAAATGCATGTCGGTGATAACCGTTGTCCAGGGGTTCACATCGGACGGAAGATATTCCGCCTGACCGGTGAAGCCGTTGATCAGACGCGATTTACCGGCCTTGATCTGGCCGACAAACGCGATCGACGGTTTCAGGTTCGAAAGATCGTCCACAATGCGCGAAATGAAATGACGGGTCTCGTCATTACTTAGCTCATTCATATCTTCGGCGATGCGAATAAGTTCGCGGCGGTTCAACTCACTCATTAGATTACCCTGACAACTCACTTCTTAGATTAATTTTGCAAAAATGGACACGATAGGGCGGGAACGAGGTTATTCAGCGGCGGATTTCAATGATTTCCACAATGTAACAACAGCGCCCAACTTACGTGCATCGTGCAACGCCGCAGCCGTTTGCTGCCCGTCTCGAACCAATGCCAACCCCGCGCCCTGACCACCCGATGGGCGCATCACCACCAGCTGCGGCAATGCGGTGTCGCTGTCCGCCTGCCAACCGGCAAGGTCACGGGTGAAACGGGCCAGAATATCCTGACCGGGATGCGCCGGTTGGTTCGGTGCGCACAGTCCGTCGGATTGCGATATGTCGCTGGCCTCGCGCGAAATCAGAACGCGTCCCAGCGCAAACCGGTCGGCACCGTCATAAAACGCTTGCGCCACACTCGCATGGTCGCTTGTCTGCGACGCTTCTTCGGGTTCGGGATCCTCGTTGCTGTCTGGCACCAGCGCCACACGCGGCTCGTCCGGCATTTCGATTTGAGCGCAGGCAGCCTTAATTTCCGAATAGGTCAACCCGACATCGTCTGCTTCAAGCGCCGTATCGGGGCGCAGCGATGCAAGCTGCAGTGGGCCGGGCGCCGCGGCGATATCAGTCACCATGCGGGCCAGTTTCTCGGTCAGCACCTCGCGGGGTTCGGTTTCAAAATCCGGCTTGGGGTCGACATCGCATTCAAATACATCGGTGATGCGTGAGATGCTTACCTCGATCGACAGCCTTGCACCGTCGGCTGCCACAAACTCCAGCCTGCGCGGTAGAATTGTGCTCCGAATGGCCGTTAGAACCTGATCGCGGCGGACCTGTGCAGATTCTCCCTTTAAAGAGATCGCCGGCGACAGGCGCGCGACCGAAGACCGCCCGATATCTTCGAGCATCTCCAGAATTTCTGTGTCCATCATGCCGTGACCCCCCTCTGGTCCCGTCTATACTGCTGCCGCAACCGGTCCGAGGCTGAGATGTGATTTCGTCAACGCCAGCCCGACATTGGCACTGTCGCGACAGATATAACAAACTACATGATCGGGATATTCCCGTGTCCGCAGAAAAATATGCAGCCGGTCGTTCGAAAACACCGCGATTTCCCCAAATCCCGGATGTTCCGTTTCATCTGTACCGGCTGTGCGCAACAGTTCTTCAAAGGCTTTGACGCCACGCCCCTGAAACAGGTTGGCGACGGCTAAGGCCAAATTTTCCAATACCTCTGCATCGTCCGGAACCGCCGAGCTTACCCCCAGCAACATCCCGGTTTCCATATCAACATACCCGGCTGCCAGGCAGTCGGGTATGGTTTCTATTGCAGAGGCTAAAGCGTTCTCGATCGACATCTTTCAGCCTGTTCCCGCGACTGGAGATTCCAACCGCACATAAACATATTTATCGCTACAACACATGCCATTCCGCCCTGGGATTGTCATGCGATTTCGGGACTGATCGCAAATTTTCTTTTTGATTATCAACGCTGTGCTCCAGCGCGATCTGGTCAAACTCGGCAAGAAACGCGGCAAAGGCGTTTTGCAGACCCTTGGCGTCGTCGGGCAGGGCTTCGCTTGCCACGATTTCGCGCCACATCGACAAAGCACTGAGGGGTGAACCGGCGTCCGCCTCCAGCAGATGCTCAGAAGTCGCAGCGGGCTGATCTGCCTCGTCTTCCTCTTTGGATGCTGGCGCCTCAGGCTCAATCGAGACAACCTCGGCGGCGGCAAGAGCGCTGGTTTCCGGCTCGGGTTCATAATCTTCCGCTCTGCTGTTGGATTGCTCCGCCAGCAAGGCCGTGATCGAGGATACCGATTGTTCGATATCTATTTCAGCCTCAGCTTCGATCTCGGATTTCGGTGTCTCTTCCTCTTCCTGGCTGACGACGATCAGTTCTGCCTCTTCAGTCTCGATCTCATCTTCGTCTTCTGAATCGTCGTCCGAGAACTCAAACTCATCAATGTCCAGCGTCGGGTTTGCCAGCGCGCGCAGGTCCAGCGGATCTTCTGCCGTGTCGCGGAAGAACGATCGCAGCTCTTCTTTTGAGGCTTCTTCCTCTTCGCTGACCATCTCGGCACGCAAACGTTCGGCCTCATCCGGATCAATGCGCGACCGCTCCGGTTCTTCGGTGCGGCGCTCAACCCGGGCCGGACGCACCGGAAAGCTGGTGATCACATCCTGATCGGAAGAAGTCGGATCGGCCATCAGGTCGACCAGTTTGAGCGGGGCCGCCTCGGCTGTCATATCCGCAGGCTTTGCCGGGCGGATTGGCTGAACTTTGGGTTCGTCGGACTGAGATTTGTCGATCTGATAGCGGGACAGCTGATCGGCGCGGCGGTCCATGATCTGTTCGGTTATCTCAAGAAAACTGTCGACCATCTTGCCGCCACCGCTGCGTGACCACAATTCGGCATCGCCGGTTTTGTCCCGTGCGGTGATCGCGTCACGGGCGGAAAACAGGATGGTGCGGTTGAACAGGTGACCAGCTTCGCGGTTCACACGGCGCAGCACTTTTTGCCGATCTTTCTGACCCAGCGCATCAGCGCGCGTGACCAGCAATAGTGACTTGTCCTGCAGCCGTTCGGGCAGCGACACCCAAGTTGCCCGTTCGGTTTCACGCCAGGCCTGCGTGGAATGGGTGCACCACAACACGCCGTTCGCCTGGCCGACAGCGCGCTGCCACACATCGGTTGAAATCTTCGGGTCCGAAATACCGGGCGTGTCGATCAGATCAACGGCCTCAAGGATATCAGCCTCAAGAAAGATACGAATGAACTGCGCGTCATTGACGCCGACACTCTCAAGCTCATCCAGCGTAATGTCCTGGGTGCTGCCATCATGCCGTTTGACATAGGCTGACCGGTTTCCCCAACTGAACCACACCGATGGCAGCTGCGTTGCCGTCACTTGCGTCGGCAAGGCCTGCGTGCGCAGTAGAAAGTTCATCAGCGTCGATTTCCCGGCACTGAATTCTCCCATAAGCGCGAAAACGGGCTTGCGCCGGGACCACTGCTCGATGCGGTTCCAAGCTTTGGGAGAGACGAAGCGGGGTTGTATAATATTGTAACTACCCAGCTACCCCTCTGACTGAATTCAATATGACATTCTTTGCGGACGAGGTGGTCGAGCGCTGCATCGGCAAGAATCAACCAAAATCATCGTGGGATCGTCCTGAAATGTCGGAAAGGCGCATTGCCGAATTTCAGAAGTTTGGGGTAACAGATTGCATAGAAACCTGAGATGACAATTTGGGGGTCAGCGATCAATGAGCTATTATGCCAGTGATGTGGACGGCGGTTACTTTACTTTCGATGAGCGGCTGTCAGCCCTTTCCGAACTGATCTCGATGATCGACCGACCGGGCGACTATTGTGTGTATGGGCGGTTTCCTACCCCAATGCCTCGCATCTGGAACCACACGACAGGCGTCCTCGCATTCCCTCTCCAACCGGCACAATTACAGGACTTGATCACACTTGGTGAACGCGCACCATATGGACGCGGCGCAGAAACAATTTTGGACAGGTCCGTTCGTGACTGTTGGCAGGTTTCGCCAGATCAAATCAGCGTAGGAGGAGAAACCTGAGGCGAAACATTCAATCGCATCCTCAACCGTGCGGCCGAAGGCCTCGGCTACCCGCCGGAAGCTGTCGACGCGGAACTTTACAAAATCCTCGTTTACGAGGAAGGCGGTTTTTTTGCGCCGCACCGTGATACCGAGAAGGTTACCGGCATGGTGGCGACCTTGGTCGTTTCACTACCGGTTGCAGGGAAAGGGGGCGAACTGATCATCCGCCATCGCGGTCGAGAGACGATTGTCGAAATGTGTAGCAACGATCCTTCCGAACTGGTTTTTGCGGCCTTTTATGCTGATTGCGAACATGAAATTAGGCCTGTGACAGAAGGTCATCGCGCCTGTCTGGTTTACAATTTGGTTCTCACTCCGGGTCAAAATGTGGCCACCTCGGCACCGAACTATGCAGATTTTATGGGTCAGATTGCGAAGGAGATCAAAAACTGCTTCGCAACGTCGGACGCGCCTGAAAAACTTGTCTGGCTTCTCGAGCATGATTACAGCATCGCAGGCCTGTCGTTTGAAACCCTAAAAAACACGGATGCAACGGTTGGGCGTGCTTTGATTGCAGCTGCGGCACAGGCTGACTGTTCCCTCCACGCGGCCATCGTGCATGTTGATGAATATGCCGCCGCTGCCTACCTTGGGCGGGACTATGTCTGGGAAATCGAAGACATCGGCGCGGACGAATACGAACTCTATGATATCATTGAGCGGAGATGTGAGCTTGATGATTGGGTGCATCCCGATTTGGGCGCGAGCGCTTATGGCCAACTGGCGTTGGCGCAAAACGAATTGATGCCACCAGAACGGATCACAAATTGGGAACCTGACGTGAATCGCTTGACGGAGGCGAGCGGCAATGAGGGGGCCACAGTTGAGCGACACTATCGAAGCGCGGCCTTTGTTCTTTGGCCTGCTAAAGAAGGCCCTCGTGTTCTTGCCCAAGCCGGTGCCAAGGCGCTTTCCGTCCTTTTTGTACAGTCTGAGCAACGCGCTGCGACCTCTGACGGGAATGATTTGTCGCTTGACACCATTGCGGCTGAAATTGCTGAAGCTTGGCCAGCGCCCCAAGTCTTGCATTACTCGGACCGGGATGAGTGGCAAGAGAGCGGCGCAGTAATGCTGTCACGGCTTTGTCGTATCGGAAGTCGGAAAGCAACGGAATTATTTCTCGATCGGGTTGTGATACCGTATTACGGACCGGGTCTCAAAGCCGCACTGATTGAAGCAACATCGGAATTGGCTGAAAAAGACATGCTGAAGCGGCTTCTTGGCCTTGTTAGCGCACAATGCACAGAGCAGCCAGAAGCTGTCATAAATCTGGTCATGGGCCTGAGTGAGGCAAGTGATCAGGGGCAGAAAGTCATGACGCGGAATGCACTGAAAGATCTTATCAAGCACCTTTGTTCGGAGATACCGGTCGCGCTCAACGTACACCGGCCAAAAAACGCAGAGCCATTTTGGTACGGGTCGCGTCGACAGTCTGCCACGCCTTTGCCTGAACGCACGCTCCGGGAAATTTTTCAGTTGGCCTGGAGTTTTGATTTGGAAAGCAGCCTTGCTGGGGTGGTTGGCAATCTTGTCAACGCGCCCGACATCGTGCCGCCTGATCGCACCTTGCCACCCGTTCTGGCAAAATTGGGCACGTCGTTTCACGCGCAGGCATCAGAAAGTGAGGCATTCGCGCGGTTTTGGCGGCACTCGGCCAACGTCCTGCTGGCTCGCAGTCGTACCACACCTCCTGAACCGACCGATTGGGTCGTTAGCTCAAATGACTTGGGGTGCGGGTGCGAATACTGTGCCGAACTTGTTCGATTTTGTGCAGATCCGGTTACAACCACACATCGAATTCCAGTGAGAAGGGAGTTGCGGTCGCATCTGCGGTCCGTGATCGAAAGAGCGGGTGCGGATTTGAGTTGTGAAACTGAACGCAAGGGTAGTCCTTATACGCTCATCTGCACCAAGACCCGCGATAGCTACACCAGACGAAGACAGCAATATGCGAACGACATCTCTGCAATCAAGCGCTTACTTGAAGTGGCAGACGCTGTGCCAGAGGCCACTAGCATTGCAGCCAGCCTCCGCGCGGCGGTCAACTGTAGTCAGAGTAACTCTCCAACTACAACGACCTGACAAGCCCGGAATTGGTCAGCATGGTTTGAGGTTCAGGATGAGTTGATCGGGGAGAGTTCTCAAGGTTTCGAGTATGCTCCACCCCTGCTTGCGCGCCGTCTCAATGACGGTTCGAAGCGTGCAGAAGTTTTCTGCGCCGACGTGAGTTCGGAAGCATCCCGACACTTTTTGACGGACCTTGGTCATGCGAAGGTCCCTTTCGGCTTCATTGTTTGTAAACGGCACACTCAGGTCGTTGAGGAAGAGCAGAACCTCTTCTTTGCGGGTTTGCATCCGCAGCGCGAGATTATGTCCGATCCTGCGCTTTGGTTTGCCTCGCCGCGTTTTGCCGACCTTGTCCGGGACCAGCGGGGGAAGCGCCTCGTGCATCCGGATGGCCGTCTGGCAACATGCGTCATATCGGCGTTCGATGGCAGCAATCCGGGCGGGCACCACCGCGCGGGAATTCCGGTCTCGCGCCCTGTCTGCGGCTGTTTTGGCGTCCAGCAGAATGGAGCGCATCTCCGTGGCCCATGGCTCTTTCTCAATGTCGATCAAAGCCTGCAATTCCCGAAGGTGATGGGCGTTGCATAAGGCGTGACGCACTCCGGGGATCTTTCTGTAGGACGCCCAGTTGTCGTGAACGACACTTCCGGTCACCTCCTGCGTCACATCGCCTCTGCTACGGCCAATCCGGAAATGGCTCAAGTCTGGTGAGCACAGGATGTGGAGCCACCGGGTCTTGCCGTTGATGCGCAGGCCGGTCTCATCCATGTGCTTCACCGCAACGTCTGGGCCGCACAACAACGCTTGAATCCTGTTGACAACGGGCCGCATTACAGCCGCGGTTCTGGCGACGAGCGACGCCAGCGTTGCTGCGGAAATGTCGACCCCGTGAAGGTCGGAAAATATCTGCGCCAGGCGGTTGTCAGGGATGCAGTGCCGGGTTTGAAGATAGCTCGCCATGGCGGCAAGGTTGTCGCCATACTGCACCGGGGCGTTCACCCCTGCGGGAAACGTGGCCTGCACCCGGGTGCCACAGGCCGGGCAGACGCAGACACGCGCCCTGTGCTCAGTGACAATAAGCGGCGGTGGGGGTGGCAGGTCAAAGACCTGTCGCCTCACATACCGGTCGCAAACAACGCCAGACAGCCTGTGCTTACAGTCCGGACAGATGTGTGGGTAGTGATCGATGATCTGCTCCGGCGTCGAGGTCTGGCGCAGCGTCTTGCCGGGATGGCCGGGCTGACCTCCGGACTTGCGCCCGCAGGACCCGCGCAAACTTCTGGTTCGCTTCTTGCGCGCAGGCTTCGACAGCCCATCGCTTGAGGGAGGCTTGCCGCTGTTTGAGCTGTTAAGCCCAAGGCGGCGCTCCAGGTCCTCTACGCGCTGTGCGAGGGTTTTGTTGGCCTTCTCCAGCTCTACGTTTTGCTTGAAAAGTTGGGCGTTTTGTTCGGTGATATCCGCGATCTGCTCTTCAAGCCTCTCGATCTTGGTGCGCAAGGCCGCGTTCTGCTCCGCCAGAACAATGACCAGATCAATCAGATTTGACTTTGAGAAGGTCGCAAGCCAGCTGCGGGTCAGGTGAGCAGTATCCATACGCCTATCGAGTCACAGAAACGCTAACCAAGAAACAAAAATAACCCGCATGGCCCGATTCAAATCGTCGCAGTCAGACCACCTGGGCAGTTACATAATATTTACCATAACTCTTCTTATGCTGCTTCGTTGCTGAGGTCTTTTAGGATGTCACCCAGAATGTCGTCACGCGATTTCTGCGGCTGGATTCCGGCCATAAGCGCGGCGCTGCTTGCCTGTTCTAGCTCACCTGACTGCGAGATGTTAAGCAGCGTGTCCTTCTGCTCGACCAGAAAGTCAGCCATCCCGGCCCGCACGTTTTCCAGTACTGCCGCGATCTGGTTTTCCTCGATATCCTTGGTAATCGAGTTCGCCTCGGATGCGATCAGGCGCGTGTAATCCGCTGCATAGGCTTCAAAGCCTTTGCGTTTCTGCCACCAGCGGCGCCACCAGGTGCTTTGCAAGTCCAGTGCAATCGTGCGGCCAATGCCCAAAGGTGGCGGAACCCGCGGGACAATCGGGGCCTCGATGTTGAATTCACCCAGATGGTTGCCCAACAGTTTGTGATACAGCGCCCCGACATCGGCGGCGGCCGAGGCATACAGCGCTCCGGCTTCTTTGCGCATGGACCGGCCAAAACTGAAATAGGCCGCCTTTTGCAAGGTTCGCAGACCGGCGGGATCATATTGCCAGATGCCTTGCTCACCATTCTGTTCCAGATGCGCAATCAGAGAGTCCGTGGCGCGTTTGACAAAATTGGCCTCAGCCGAAGCCAAGCGTTCCAACACCTTGTCGCGCAGCTTGGTGGTCAGATCTGCGACCTTCTTTTCATATTCTGCGGAAACCGTCGCGATTGCCTCTTCGGCAGATACGCCGTCAAGATCGCGCATCACGCCTTCGCCGCTCGACAGAGTCTTGGCCACCGAGGTGGCACGAATCTGGCTTGCGATGTTGCGAGCCCGGTGGCGCACACGGTCCAGCAGACGGGTCCCTGCCCCATCGGCAATCCGTTCGTTCATTGCCAGCAGCAGGTCCGGCAGGCCCGACAACGCCCAGATCTTGTCCAGCGATGCCGCCTGATCGCCGAACCCGGCGGCAAGGTAGAATGTGTTCAACGCCTGACGGGATTCCTCGGTCAGAATGTCCGGGTTACCGGTCAGCGCGGCTTCTGCCCATTGCGCACTGCCGAACACGATACTGGTATCGGCATCGATATTGTTCTGCTTCAACGTGCCTTGAATCCGGTCGCGGATTTCGGGGACCTGCGTGACCGGATCAGAGATCTCGTCAATGCGGTTCACGAACAGGATGATCTGTCGGTTTTCGAACTGCGCGATGATCCGCATCAGCGCCATGTCCATGGTGGTTAGCGCCTGACTTGCAGCCAGAACAACAATACACACCTCGGACCCGCGCAGACTGCGCAGTGTAATCTGTTCACGTACCATGAAGGTATCGTTGACACCGGGCGTATCACACAGCTTCAGCGAAATCGGATATTGCGGAATATCCATATACAGCTCGGCCGATTTCGTCACATCCGCAAAGCGACCGGTCTTGGGGTTGATATCAGGATCGTCTTCGTCACCCAGACAGACATATCGCTGAATCAGTTCGTCGTCGAAATAGTCATATTGGTGGCTTTGACCAAGAATCAGGTCAAAATGCTTACCCAGCCTCTCTTCGGACTTGGCCTTCATCTCACCGATCTGACGGCGGATGTCGTCCATTTCGTCATCGGCGCCAGCGCGGTTGGCCAACTCGCCCAGACGGCCGCCGCCGACCATCAGGTTGTCCCATTCCTCTTGTTCAAAAAAGGTAAACTTGGAACGGGTATCTCCTTCGGTCCGGGCGTTGATGTTCAGCGTGGTCACAACGGATGTCCACGGGTTCACATCCTAGGGCAGCAGATTGGGCCGCCCGGCCAGAATGTTGACGATCGAGGATTTGCCCGCCTTGACCTGCCCCACCAGCGTCACGCTGGCGGTAAAGTTTTCCATGCGCGTCTTGAGCGTCGAAAGACGCGCCGAGGAGCGCGCGTCCGCCACCTCTGTCAATTGATCTATCTGTGTCGTCAGCGAAGAAACGGCCTCTGTCATCGGGGACAGGGCTTCGTTTCCTACAGACAGAAGATGGTCGTTGCGCGCCATTGGTCAGCCTCCGGTACCGGTTGCGGCGATGGGTTGGCCCGCACCGTTCGCGGACATGCCAGTCAGCGTATCGATGCGTGCGATCAGATCTAAAGCATTGCCCAGTATCGCCGCCTCGGTCCGGGGCGAGATCGATTCATAAGCAAGGGAATCGGCAAGGATTTCGATCGAGCGGAAATGCTCGCCGTTTTCCAGACAGGCGACACGGCGGCCAGTCGGAAAATCCTGCGATTTGTGTTCCGGCAGCGGCATGCGGGCATTGGCCAGCAAATAGCGATTGCCCGAATGGGTCTTCAATGCAATGCCAAACCCTGTGCCAGGATGTTGCGTGTTAAGAGTTTTGATCTCGCCGATAAAGCTTTCACGGGCGAGCCCGACGACGTCTTGCTCGGAGGCAGCGGAATGTATCTGGTCGGTCACGATGAAGACCCTTGTTCTGGAGTTGAGCAGGTACTGGTACGGCGCCTCGCGGCGAAAAAGACTCATTAACTCCTGCGGCCCATCAATCACGATCACCGCGGTGTTAATTTGACGCGAATAAGATATTTTGGCGTTTGAAATATGGCGCAATTAAGGACGCGCTCTCATATTTATGCCTCAACCTATGCGGGTTAAATATTGGGAGACGTCGAAATTTCCATCCTATCGCCTGATGGCGAACTTTATGTGCCATTGTAGGTTGGGTGTCGATCCACAGCACATAGAATACCGTCAACTATTTATTTTTATTATGTTTTTAAGACATCAATATTACCACACATGCCTCATGCGCGCAGGATCATGTGCCTTCTCGGCTGCCCCTGCTGCAATTTAGTACGAAACCTAAAAGTCAAAAACCGTGGAGCCCTGCACAACGTTGACGCGTTATTAACTTCTCGTCATTTCAGTGTTCCGTTTTTGGAAACAGTTTGTTTTTCAGTGGGCTTCTTTTCAGTAATAGCCGAGCAATTCTCATTGTGAATTGAGAAACAAGGCAGAATACTGCAACTTCTCACCCAAACCACGGCGCACGGTCACCGCAAGGCCCTTTACGTACCTCGAACGCGCACAACTAGGCCCGCGTGCGCCTACCTGCGTTGAAACATTATGCGCTTTCGTAGATTTTACCCCTCGCACTTGCTTTCAAGCTTTGCTATTCAGCGCGCCATGCTGGTGCAGGGCACCAGTGAGCGGGTGTGGCGAAATTGGTAGACGCACCAGATTTAGGTTCTGGCGCCGCAAGGCGTGGGGGTTCAAGTCCCTCCACCCGCACCAAACATCGAATTTTCCCAAAGACCAGGCGTTGGCCGGTTTCGAGCTACGTATCAGTGAATCGACCTAGGGAGATCAGATGATCTGCCCTTCGTGCAAATGTCTTTTCAAACGCGTGCTCGGCGGCAAAGGAAACTGCGGCCTGGGCTTTATCCAGGATTTTGCCCCTGTCATGGTGCAGGGCCGAGACCACTTCCGCCAATTTGTCAGGACGCCTCAGCGGTGCCGACCAACCCCCGCCTGAAGTTCTCAGCACGCCCTCAAACGCTTCGTTGTCGTAGCCCACGATGGGAACTCCGCAAGACATAACTTCAGAATATGTACTGGACGGATCACCCTGAATATGCGGGCACACAAAAATGTCGGAATTGTCGCGAAGATATGGAATCCAGCCTTGGCGGAAATCCATTGGTGCAAGCATCTTCGTGCAGTCTTGCAAACCAAGAGAGGTTAGTTCGCGTTCCAGCTGGGTTTCGAGCGG
>CAXXPZ010000073.1:0-18625 GCA_963422555.2 uncultured Ruegeria sp. | reverse complement strand
AGCGGTGTCGTATACATCGTCTGCGGCAAAGATGGCGGGCATCCCGCCGCTGTAGCCGACGCCATCGATCGCGCAATCAGTGCCCAGAGCATTCCCGATCCGGATCTCGTCATCGCGGGGCATCCCGGACAGTCTTTCGATCAGATCCCCGACACTCATGACCCGTCTCCGGCGGCCGCCTCGATATCGGGTTCGGTGATGGTTCCGCGCGCCTCGGCGCGCGCGATCATCCAGGCGCGTGCCAGCAGGCGGCGCAGCGCATGCAGCCCGCCGGGGCCGGCGGCGGCCTCGGTCAGGTGGCGGGTTTCACGGCCCGAGGGTGCGCGGCCCAGCACCTGTTCGACCAAAATGTCCACATCCGCCTGCGGCGGGCCCGCCAATCCGACCCGCACACCGATCCGGCCCGTCACCTGCGGGCAGCGCGCCAGCGTCATGGTGATGGTCTCGGCCCCCACCAGCGCCAGCCCGGCCCCGGAGAGGTCCCGCAGCCCCCTCAGCGCGTCGAGATGGCGCGCCGTCAGGTATTGGGCCTCGTCGACCACCAGCAGCGCCCGACTGAACCGCCCCGGGTTTACCGGAGAGTAAAACTCTCAAAGGATGAACCCTATGGAGAAGAAAAAATCACCCCCGAAGTACACGGCTGAGTTTCGCGCCCGCGGCGTTCGGCTTTATAAAGACCATCGCGCGGATTACGCCAGTGACAACGCGGCCTACCACGCGATCGCGCCAAAGCTCGGCTGCTCGCCGGACAGTCTCAGAGTCTGGTGCCAGCAGGCGGAGCGCGATGCCGGCGAACGCGATGGGCTGACCAGCGAGCAGAAGGCACGTCTGAAAGTCCTGGAACGTGAGGTCAAGGAACTGCGCACGGCCAATGAGATCCTGAAGAAGGCGAGCGCGTATTTCGCTCAGGCGGAGCTCGACCGCCCATTCCGGAAATGATCGCATTCATCGATAATCATCGGGACGAGTTCGGTGTCGGGTCGATCTGCAGGGTGCTGCCGATCGCGCCATCGTCCTATTATGCACATCTGTCTATCCGGCGCAGCCCGGACAAAGCCTCGGATCGGGCCAGGAAGGACGATAAGGATGCGCGGGAAATCCGGCGCGTCTTTGATGCCAGCCGGGGACGCTATGGCGCGCGCAAGGTATGGCATCAACTGCGCCGGGAAGGCTATGACATCGCACGCTGCACGGTGGAACGCCTGATGAAAGTCATGGGGTTGCAGGGTGTTACACGCGGCAAGAAGAAGACCACGATCCCGGACCCTGCACAGGCCTGCCCGGAAGACAAGGTCAATCGCGCGTTCACGGCCACCGCACCAAACCAGCTCTGGGTCTCCGACTTCACCTATGTGTCGACCTGGGCCGGGATGGTCTACGTGGCCTTTGTCATTGATGTCTTTGCGCGCAAGATCGTGGGCTGGCGCGTGTCCACGTCCATGACCACCAGCTTCGTGCTGGACGCGCTGAACCAGGCGATCTGCCAACGAATACCATCACAGGCAGACGGGCTCATTCACCATTCGGACAGGGGGTCGCAATACCTGGCGGTTCGGTACACAGAGCGGTTGGCCCAGGCCGGGATCGACGCATCGGTCGGCAGCGTCGGGGACAGCTATGACAACGCCCTGGCAGAAAGCATCATCGGCCTGTTCAAGACCGAAGTCATTGAGTTCTTCGGCACATGGAAAACGGTTGGCCAGGTTGAGTGGGAAACCCTGGACTGGGTCAGCTGGTACAACAACAAGCGGCTGCACGGCGCGATCGGGCACCGGCCGCCACAAGAACTGGAGGACGCATTCTATGCAAACCTGAACACCCTTGATAAAGTCGCCTGAGTCTTGAGCAAAAAAGTCTCCGGTAAACCCGGGGCGGTTCAATGCGGCCGCGCCAGCCCGACACGGGCCAGCGGCAGGCGCGGCGTTGTCTGGGACGATCCCGCCACCCCCGCAACCGCGCTTGTCACACCGGGCAATATCGTCCAGGGCAGCTTCACCGTCACATGGTCCGGCGAGCAGGTGGCCGACGAGATCGCCGTTCGCTATCTCGATCCGGATGCTGACTGGCAATACCAGACCCTGCGCCGCCCCATGCCGGGCGTCACCGCGCCCCGCCGCACCGCCACCGTCACGCTGGGCGGTGTCACCGACGCCACGCAGGCCGCCGTGGAAGCCAACCTTCAGGCCGCGCGCCAGCTCTATCACCGCCGCCGCATGGCCTGGGAGATGAGCGCCGAAGGCCTCAATATCGCGCGCGGTGACGTGGTGCGCCTCACCCACAGCCTGATCGACGGCGGGATGACCGGGCAGCTTGCCGCCGTCGCGCCGCCAGACCCCGACACGCCGGAGCGCTGGGATCTCGGCCGCAGCTTCGAGATCCCCGGGGACGAGGACTGGTTTGCCATGCTGCGCCTCGCCGATGGTCGTCTGCACACCAGCCCGATCGAGGCCGAGGGTCCCCTGGTCCGGCCCGCCACGCCGCTGCCCGCAGACTGGGCGGGTGAGGATAGCGAGCCGTCAGACGTGCTCTGGCGGGTCTATCCCGGCGATGCCCCACCCGCACCGGTCCGGATCGTCGGTGTTGATCCGGTCTCCGACACCCGCATCCGGCTCGAGGCGATCGACGAGGTCGCCGCCTATCACAATGCCGCCACCTCCGATCTGACCGCGCCCCTGCCCCTGCCGGCACTGCAAAGCCCGCGCGTGCTCTCCGCACAGGCCTCCGACCGCACGCTGCCCGATGAGCGCATCGGGATCACCCTGCGCCTCACCACCGCCGGGCCCTGGCGCGGCGCGACCGTGAGCACCCACGACAGCCATGGCTGGCGCGTTGTTGCCGAAATCACCGACGCCACCACGATCTGCACCTGGACCACCGATGATGATCCGGGCAGCGAGATCTGGATCGAGATCACCCCCGGCAGCCGCGCGGCCCCCACGGGCGCGGTCTATACCGCAAAACACAGTCTTGTCGGCGACAGGACCGTACCCATCGCAGCGCCCACCGGCTTCGCGGTCGAGATCCTCGCCGATGGCAGCCGGCGCTTTGTTGCCACGCCGCCCGCACACCCCGGTGTCGTCGGCTACGCCCTGCGCTACGGTCCCGCATCCGCCGCCGCAAGCTGGGCCGCGCTCACGCCCCTGGTCCATGGCCGGATCACGCGCCTGCCGGTCGAGACGCGCCTGCCCCCCGCAGGCCGATGGCGCTTCGCCATCGCCGCCCTGGACCGGGACGGCATCCCCGGCACACCCGCCTTTACCGGACCCGTCGATCTGCCCGACGCCGTCAAACTGCCCGTGACCCAATATGCGTTCCGCGCCACGGCCGCAGGCGCGCTCCCGCGACACCCGGCCAGCGGCGGCACCACCAGCGATGCCCATGTGCCAAAGGACTGGTCCCGCACACCTGTCAGCCTGACCGCGCTGACGCCCTGGCAGTGGATCAGCGAACGCGCCGGGCGCAGCGGCTGCGGGCCATGGACGAACTGGAGCGCGCCCGCGCTGTGGTCGACGCTCGGTGCCGATGGCGATCCCGGGGCGGATGGCAAGCCCGGTGCGGACGGCAAGGACGGGCGGGACGGGCGGGACGGCCCGGGCGTGGAGTTGATCTTCCGCCGCACCCGCACGGCCAGACCTCCCGCTACGCCCCAAACCACGGCCAGCCAGCGCCGCATAGATGATCACGTGCCCGCCGGCTGGTTCGACGATGCGCCGGGCGTGACCACATCCGAGCCCTGGCTCTGGGTCTCCGAGCGGCGCGGCACCAGCGGCAACTGGGGCACCTTCTCCGCCCCCGCGCTCTGGGCGCGCTACAGCTATGATGGCCGGGACGGGACGGATGGCCCACCGGGCAAAAAGGGCGACAGGGGCGACAGGGGAGGTCCGGGACCGCGCGGTGAAACCGGGGCGGACGGCCCGGGCGTGGAGTTCATATTCAGGCTCACAGGCACACCGATCCGGCCCGCAACACCCCACACCAGCGCCAGCCAGCGCCGCATAGATGATCACATCCCCCGGGACTGGGACGATGATCCCTCCGGGGTCTCCACCGCGAGACCCTATCTCTGGGCCTGCCGCCGCACAGGATCAAGCGGCAACTGGAGCGCCTTCTCCGCCCCCGCGCTCTGGGCGCGCTACAGTGCGGACGGGGCAGATGGCCGGGACGGGACGGATGGCACACCGGGGCAAAAAAGGCGACAAGGGTGACAAGGGCGACAGGGGCGACAAGGGTGACGGGGGTTCGCGCGGCGCGGGGATGTTCTCCGCCGAGGTCAGTTCGAGGGGCTGGCAGGATTATCGCGCAAATCTTGCAACACCCAACAACAATGTGATCGGTGACGTGGTTACGCTTGTCGATGCCGCGGGCGGCTGGGCCGAGACCCGGGCCTGGTCAGGGCGGGCCTGGGTCAGGGTCGAGCATGTGATCGACGGCAACACCGTCATCCCCGGCACCCTGCTGGCCAATGCCATCGCCACAGACCAGATCGAGGCCCGTCACCTCAAAGCCGATCAAGCGGTCATCTCCAGCGGCCTGCAGCTCGGGGGCGGCATCATCACGTTCGGACATCTCGACAACAATCTGATCGGCGGTATCGCCCAGGGCGCGCGCTTCAGGATATCCGTGTCCGGGGGAACCTCCGCAAGGACCTATCGCGGGAGTGTGAAGGTCCTGCCCCGCGTGGCCGGCACCTCCGAGATCGTGGTGCGGCGCGACAGCGCCAACGAGGTGATGCGATACTCGGCGGACCTGGTCAACATATCCTTTACCCCGTCGAAGGTCTGGAAGGTGATCCGGACGCGCACCAGTCAGGATGACGAGAGGTCCGGGCGCTTCGCGGCTTTGCACAAAGTGTATCTCCGTATTGAAATCCGGCTTGACAGCACGGTGATTGCAACCAAAAGCCTCACCTTCACAGACAATTCATTGTAACTGCCCAGGTGGTCTGACTGCGACGATTTGAATCGGGCCATGCGGGTTATTTTTGTTTCTTGGTTAGCGTTTCTGTGACTCGATAGGCGTATGGATACTGCTCACCTGACCCGCAGCCGGCTTGCGACCTTCTCAAAGTCAAATCTGATTGATCTGGTCATTGTTCTGGCGGAGCAGAACGCGGCCTTGCGCACCAAGATCGAGAGGCTTGAAGAGCAGATCGCGGATATCACCGAACAAAACGCCCAACTTTTCAAGCAAAACGTAGAGCTGGAGAAGGCCAACAAAACCCTCGCACAGCGCGTAGAGGACCTGGAGCGCCGCCTTGGGCTTAACAGCTCAAACAGCGGCAAGCCTCCCTCAAGCGATGGGCTGTCGAAGCCTGCGCGCAAGAAGCGAACCAGAAGTTTGCGCGGGTCCTGCGGGCGCAAGTCCGGAGGTCAGCCCGGCCATCCCGGCAAGACGCTGCGCCAGACCTCGACGCCGGAGCAGATCATCGATCACTACCCACACATCTGTCCGGACTGTAAGCACAGGCTGTCTGGCGTTGTTTGCGACCGGTATGTGAGGCGACAGGTCTTTGACCTGCCACCCCCACCGCCGCTTATTGTCACTGAGCACAGGGCGCGTGTCTGCGTCTGCACGGCCTGTGGCACCCGGGTGCAGGCCACGTTTCCCGCAGGGGTGAACGCCCCGGTGCAGTATGGCGACAACCTTGCCGCCATGGCGAGCTATCTTCAAACCCGGCACTGCATCCCTGACAACCGCCTGGCGCAGATATTTTCCGACCTTCACGGGGTCGACATTTCCGCAGCAACGCTGGCGTCGCTCGTCGCCAGAACCGCGGCTGTAATGCGGCCCGTTGTCAACAGGATTCAAGCGTTGTTGTGCGGCCCAGACGTTGCGGTGAAGCACATGGATGAGACCGGCCTGCGCATCAACGGCAAGACCCGGTGGCTCCACATCCTGTGCTCACCAGACTTGAGCCATTTCCGGATTGGCCGTAGCAGAGGCGATGTGACGCAGGAGGTGACCGGAAGTGTCGTTCACGACAACTGGGCGTCCTACAGAAAGATCCCCGGAGTGCGTCACGCCTTATGCAACGCCCATCACCTTCGGGAATTGCAGGCTTTGATCGACATTGAGAAAGAGCCATGGGCCACGGAGATGCGCTCCATTCTGCTGGACGCCAAAACAGCCGCAGACAGGGCGCGAGACCGGAATTCCCGCGCGGTGGTGCCCGCCCGGATTGCTGCCATCGAACGCCGATATGACGCATGTTGCCAGACGGCCATCCGGATGCACGAGGCGCTTCCCCCGCTGGTCCCGGACAAGGTCGGCAAAACGCGGCGAGGCAAACCAAAGCGCAGGATCGGACATAATCTCGCGCTGCGGATGCAAACCCGCAAAGAAGAGGTTCTGCTCTTCCTCAACGACCTGAGTGTGCCGTTTACAAACAATGAAGCCGAAAGGGACCTTCGCATGACCAAGGTCCGTCAAAAAGTGTCGGGATGCTTCCGAACTCACGTCGGCGCAGAAAACTTCTGCACGCTTCGAACCGTCATTGAGACGGCGCGCAAGCAGGGGTGGAGCATACTCGAAACCTTGAGAACTCTCCCCGATCAACTCATCCTGAACCTCAAACCATGCTGACCAATTCCGGGCTTGTCAGGTCGTTGTAGTTGGAGAGTTACTCTGACTACAGTTGACCGCCGCGCGGAGGCTGGCTGCAATGCTAGTGGCCTCTGGCACAGCGTCTGCCACTTCAAGTAAGCGCTTGATTGCAGAGATGTCGTTCGCATATTGCTGTCTTCGTCTGGTGTAGCTATCGCGGGTCTTGGTGCAGATGAGCGTATAAGGACTACCCTTGCGTTCAGTTTCACAACTCAAATCCGCACCCGCTCTTTCGATCACGGACCGCAGATGCGACCGCAACTCCCTTCTCACTGGAATTTGATGTGTGGTTGTAACCGGATCTGCACAAAATCGAACAAGTTCGGCACAGTATTCGCACCCGCACCCCAAGTCATTTGAGCTAACGACCCAATCGGTCGGTTCAGGAGGTGTGGTACGACTGCGAGCCAGCAGGACGTTGGCCGAGTGCCGCCAAAACCGCGCGAATGCCTCACTTTCTGATGCCTGCTCGTGAAACGACGTGCCCAATTTTGCCAGAACGGGTGGCAAGGTGCGATCAGGCGGCACGATGTCGGGCGCGTTGACAAGATTGCCAACCACCCCAGCAAGGCTGCTTTCCAAATCAAAACTCCAGGCCAACTGAAAAATTTCCCGGAGCGTGCGTTCAGGCAAAGGCGTGGCAGACTGTCGACGCGACCCGTACCAAAATGGCTCTGCGTTTTTTGGCCGGTGTACGTTGAGCGCGACCGGTATCTCCGAACAAAGGTGCTTGATAAGATCTTTCAGTGCATTCCGCGTCATGACTTTCTGCCCCTGATCACTTGCCTCACTCAGGCCCATGACCAGATTTATGACAGCTTCTGGCTGCTCTGTGCATTGTGCGCTAACAAGGCCAAGAAGCCGCTTCAGCATGTCTTTTTCAGCCAATTCCGATGTTGCTTCAATCAGTGCGGCTTTGAGACCCGGTCCGTAATACGGTATCACAACCCGATCGAGAAATAATTCCGTTGCTTTCCGACTTCCGATACGACAAAGCCGTGACAGCATTACTGCGCCGCTCTCTTGCCACTCATCCCGGTCCGAGTAATGCAAGACTTGGGGCGCTGGCCAAGCTTCAGCAATTTCAGCCGCAATGGTGTCAAGCGACAAATCATTCCCGTCAGAGGTCGCAGCGCGTTGCTCAGACTGTACAAAAAGGACGGAAAGCGCCTTGGCACCGGCTTGGGCAAGAACACGAGGGCCTTCTTTAGCAGGCCAAAGAACAAAGGCCGCGCTTCGATAGTGTCGCTCAACTGTGGCCCCCTCATTGCCGCTCGCCTCCGTCAAGCGATTCACGTCAGGTTCCCAATTTGTGATCCGTTCTGGTGGCATCAATTCGTTTTGCGCCAACGCCAGTTGGCCATAAGCGCTCGCGCCCAAATCGGGATGCACCCAATCATCAAGCTCACATCTCCGCTCAATGATATCATAGAGTTCGTATTCGTCCGCGCCGATGTCTTCGATTTCCCAGACATAGTCCCGCCCAAGGTAGGCAGCGGCGGCATATTCATCAACATGCACGATGGCCGCGTGGAGGGAACAGTCAGCCTGTGCCGCAGCTGCAATCAAAGCACGCCCAACCGTTGCATCCGTGTTTTTTAGGGTTTCAAACGACAGGCCTGCGATGCTGTAATCATGCTCGAGAAGCCAGACAAGTTTTTCAGGCGCGTCCGACGTTGCGAAGCAGTTTTTGATCTCCTTCGCAATCTGACCCATAAGATCTGCATAGTTCGGTGCCGAGGTGGCCACATTTTGACCCGGAGTGAGAACCAAATTGTAAACCAGACAGGCGCGATGACCTTCTGTCACAGGCCTAATTTCATGTTCGCAATCAGCATAAAAGGCCGCAAAAACCAGTTCGGAAGGATCGTTGCTACACATTTCGACAATCGTCTCTCGACCGCGATGGCGGATGATCAGTTCGCCCCCTTTCCCTGCAACCGGTAGTGAAACGACCAAGGTCGCCACCATGCCGGTAACCTTCTCGGTATCACGGTGCGGCGCAAAAAAACCGCCTTCCTCGTAAACGAGGATTTTGTAAAGTTCCGCGTCGACAGCTTCCGGCGGGTAGCCGAGGCCTTCGGCCGCACGGTTGAGGATGCGATTGAATGTTTCGCCCCAGGTTTCTCCTCCTACGCTGATTTGATCTGGCGAAACCTGCCAACAGTCACGAACGGACCTGTCCAAAATTGTTTCTGCGCCGCGTCCATATGGTGCGCGTTCACCAAGTGTGATCAAGTCCTGTAATTGTGCCGGTTGGAGAGGGAATGCGAGGACGCCTGTCGTGTGGTTCCAGATGCGAGGCATTGGGGTAGGAAACCGCCCATACACACAATAGTCGCCCGGTCGGTCGATCATCGAGATCAGTTCGGAAAGGGCTGACAGCCGCTCATCGAAAGTAAAGTAACCGCCGTCCACATCACTGGCATAATAGCTCATTGATCGATGACCCCCAAATTGTCATCTCAGGTTTCTATGCAATCTGTTACCCCAAACTTCTGAAATTCGGCAATGCGCCTTTCCGACATTTCAGGACGATCCCACGATGATTTTGGTTGATTCTTGCCGATGCAGCGCTCGACCACCTCGTCCGCAAAGAATGTCATATTGAATTCAGTCAGAGGGGTAGCTGGGTAGTTACAATTCATTTACACTCCGGAATCCGGTGATTTCGGGGACGCTGTCCAAAAGCCTGACGCCACTCGCCCGCCAGAAGCGGCTCACAGCCCGCGCAAGCATCACTGTGCCCAGCACCAGCAAACAGCGGTATATCGGGCCCAGCAGCAGCAGGCGGGGGTCATCGGTTCCGACGCGGTGGAGCTTCAGCGCCCAGGTGGCACTCACAGCCCGCGAAACGCGGCCCTTCGCCTGACGGGAGGCCTCCGATGACCCAGACGACGCTCACCTACGATACCTTTGTCCAGGCCCTGACCGGGCTTGCGGAACAGGGCCTGCCCCATGGCATCCTGCCCTGGACCGCGTTTCCCGAAGATGCCATCCCGCCCAGGGCGATCACCCGGCCCATGTGGGACGGCTATACATGGAACCCGCCGCAATTCGCCGCCGCCGCCGATGCCGGTCTCTATGGCGCACCCGACCCGGAGGCGGCAGCGAAGCCCGCATGGGCCGCCCTTGTGGCAGAAGCCCGCCGCCTGGACCACGCGGAGGCGCGCAGGCTCAAACAGGCCGAACTGGCCGAAGAACTGGCCCGCCACACCACGTTCCGGCACGCAGGCCGCCTCTGGCAGGGCGATCCCGAAAGCGCCGCCGACATCACCACCGCCGCGCTCCGCGCCGGCCAGGCAGGGACCTGGCCAGGGGACCATGTCTGGATCGACGCCGCAAATGCCCGCATCCCCATGACCGCCGCCGACATCACGGCACTCGCCGCCGCACTCGCCGCATGGCGAACCGCCAGACGCCTGCGCGCACGTACCCTCAAGGACGCCATTCTGGCGGCCACAACAGCCGAGCAGATCAACGCGATCGATGTTACCGTGGGATGGCCGGATGAAAGTGACGCGGAGTGACAAGATAACACCCCACATGACATACACGCTGACAACCCACAGAAAAGGAAAGCCAAATGAAACCCGACGAAGATCTGGTCAACAAAATTGAACGACCACGCCCCGGCATCCGGCCCGTTGTGGTGCTGCTCTACCCCCACCATGACTATTGTTGTGTTGAAGATCCAATTTACGACACACGGACCGAGTGCCGCTTCAAGCATCTGACCTTGCTCAACGAGGCGCTGATAAACCATCAGGTGATGTTCACCGAGGTGACGGGCATTGTCGGCGTGACAGGGAAGCCCGGTGAACCCGGAACGGTATACGTACGCAAGCAAAAGCTTTCAGAGACGCCCGATGAGAACTGACATAATCATAGGCGGCGCGTGGTCGAATCCCGATTCCCGGCAAACGGTCTCTTGGCTGCTGTCTCCCGCGCTACTGCGCTACTGCTCCGGTGAAAGCCCGAGCCCAACCAGAATTTAGAGAAGTTTTTGGGTAGAAAAATCGCCCGGATTTATCACCAAAGTGTCGCGAATTGATCATTATTTTTGTCGCGCTACACGACCTCCGACAACCAGGCAAGAAAGGCTTTCCGGTCCATAATGCGCATCCTCCTGTATTTCAGACAAAATATAACACATCAATACGATGTGCGAATAGAGCTAACTGGAAAGCCAGTTGAGCCTCGCGGCGGGCGGTGCATTGCAACTGGTGGCCGTGCAGGGGCGCATTACCCCGCCAGACGGCGATCGCGTCGTCTTGCCGATCAGTGGCGGCGAGACATCCATCGGTGCCGCGCAACTGTCCGCGCTGTATGACGTCAAGAACGGCAACCTGTGGGATCTGAGCCTGACTGCAGATGACGTTCAGGCCGCCCAATTGGATTTGCAACGCGCACAAATTACCGGACAAGGCACGCTGGATCAAAGCGGTGGGCTGACCATCGATGGCGATCTGCAGGCGGCGCTGGACGGGATCGACATGTCCGACCCGGCGCTGAATGCCGCAGTCGGTGACCGGATCACACTGGACGGTCAATTCGACTATGGCAGCGACAAAACTGTAAAACTGTCGGGTTTTGAACTGATCGGCAACGACTATTCCCTTGAGACCGATGCCGTCGTCAGCGGGATTTCTACCGGGTTGAAAGTGGATGGATCGGCCGCGTTGCTGGCAGATGACCTGTCGCGGTTTTCGCAGGTGGCCAAGCTGGACCTCGGCGGCAAAGCCTCGATCCGGGTCGAAGGGTCGGGATCACCGCTGGAGCGCAGCTTTGACGGCAAGGTCACGGTCAGTGGGCGCGACCTGTCCACCGGGCGCGACGATATTGATCCGGTGATAGCCGGGGAAACCGACATCGTGCTGGATGCCAAACGCGCATCTGACGGCATCACTATTCGCGATTTTACGATTTCGTCCCAGACCTTGAACGCGCAAGCGGATGGCGTAGTGACAACGCCCAACGGAAACCTGACCATCGATGGCAGCGCCAAGGTGAACGCAAGCGACCTGTCGATTTTTTCGGGCCTTGCTCAGCGTGACCTCAGCGGGTCACTTCAGGCGCAGGTGGACGGCACGGGAACGCTGCAAACGCTGGAATTTGACGGGACGGCCAAAGTTGTCGGCAACGATATCCTAACCGGGATGGAGGACATCGATCCCCTGCTGATCGGACGAACGACAATTGAGTTCGACGGCGCGCGCGCCAGCGATCAGATCGTGATCCGCAAGGCAACCGTGAACGGCACCGCCCTGACGGCAGAAGTGGCCGCAACGATTGACGACCCGACTGGCGACATCTCAGCCGATGGTCAGGCCCGGCTGAACGTGCCCGACCTGTCCCTGTTCTCGGGCCTTGCCCAGCGCGACCTGAGTGGATCGATCAATGCCGATGTCGAGGGGCGCGCCGCCCAGTCGGACCGGACATTCGACATTCAGGGCACCGTGACAGCCAACGATATTGCGACAGGGATCGACGCGGTGGACGGTCTGGTTCAGGGGCGCACGACGCTGAATGTTGACGCCGCAAACGATGACCAGGGTCTTGATATTCGCACCTTTCGGCTGAACGGCACCGCGTTGACGGCCACTGCGTCCGGAAAACTGGACCGGACCGCAGGCGGGTTGGACTTTTCAGCCGCTCTGGATGATCTGGGGCGCATCTCACGGTCCATGTCGGGCAAAATCACGCTGGATGGCAACGTCGCACCCACGGGATCGGGGCTGGAAGGCAACTTGCGCCTGCAGGGTCCCGAAAGCTCCTATGCAGAATTGCAGGGTACGGTCACCAGGGATGGCGATGCGGATTTGGACTTTGAGGCACGCCTCAATCGGATCGAACGCTTTGCGCCCGAGTTTCCGGGTACCATCTCCGCAAACGGTACTGCGCGCCGCGACGGCGGTGTCTGGACCATCGATGCCAAGGCAGATGGCCCCGCCCAGATCAACAGCACGGTCGCCGGAACATTTGACGAGGCAAGCCGCACAGCGGATCTTACCATGCGGGGTGGCGTCAATATCGGGATCGCCAACCGGTTCATCGCGCCCAACACGATCGATGGAACGGCCAGCTTTGATCTGGCCCTAAAAGGTGTCCCCGCTTTGGACGCGCTGAGCGGAACGATCACGACCTCCGGGACGGCGATGGCACTGCCCGGTGTCGGGCAAACAATCACCGGTATCGGGGGTTCGATCACGCTTGCCCAAAGCCGCGCCACGATTGCCCTGCAAGGCGGGATGCGCGCGGGCGGCGGATTCTCGGTAAACGGCCCGGTCGACCTGAAACCACCCTTCAATGCCCAGATCACAACCGCGATCAACAATCTGGTTCTGACGGACAAGCTGCTATATGAAACCACCCTCAACGGTCAGATCGTGATGAGCGGTGCGCTGGCTGGCAACAGCTCCATTGCCGGGCAAATCAATTTCGGTGAGACCAATATCAACCTGGCAGCAGCCGCTGGCGCGGTCGGAGCGGCCCCCATTCCCGAAATCCAGCATGTGAACGAAAGCAACGCCAGCTATGTCACGCGCGAACGGGCACAATTGGTCGTCGATGAAAAGGCCACCAAAAGTGCGTCGCGTATCGCGCTGGATATCGGATTGCTGGCCCCCAAGGCTGTCTTTGTGCGGGGGGGGCGGTGTAAATGCGGAACTGGGCGGGCGCATTCAGATCGGCGGGACCACCGCGTCCGTCGTGCCCTCTGGTCAGATCGAGTTGATCCGGGGTCATATCGACATTCTGGGGCGCCGTCTGGCATTGACCAAAGGTGTGGTCACGCTGCAGGGCGACCTGACGCCCTATATCGAGTTTGAATCCTCGACCAGCACATCAGATGGAACCGCAACAATCGAAATCGCGGGGCCACTGGATTCGCCTCAGGTCGATGTCTTTTCCGACCCCGAGCGCCCCACAGAAGAGGCGTTGGCGATGCTGTTGTTCGGCAACCGGTTCTCAGAGCTTTCGCCCTTTGTCATCGCCCAGATGGCGGCCTCGCTGGCGCAGCTCAGCGGTGCCGGGGGTGACGCGACCAAGGGCGTGCGTGAGGCCACGGGCGTTGACACGATCGATATCGGCGCAACCGAAAGCGGCGCAGGGCGTCTGGGCGCCGGTGCATATCTGAGCGATAACCTCTACACCGATTTCACGGTGAATACCGAAGGCGAAACCGAGGTGAACCTCAATCTTGATGTCACCGAAAGTTTTACGGTGCGTGGCACAGTGGACGGGCGGGGCGAAACCGGTGTCGGGATATTTTTCGAACGCGACTACTGATCGCGGGAACATCCGCAAATGAAAAGGGCCGGTTCAATGACCGGCCCTTTCGCATGGTTCTCAGATCAACTTAGAAGTTGAAGCGTGCACCAAAGTCGGCACGAACCTGACCGTCCGCGTCACCACGTTCGATATGGGCAACTGCGCCGCGCAGCGATGCGCCTCCACCCAGATCGTAGATGACACCAACGCCGTACTGCTGTTCGTCGTTGTCGGCATTGCCGTCACCGAACGATGCGTTGACGGTGGTTGCGGTGCCAACGTTATAGGCCAGCGAGAAGCCGTATGCGGTGCCGTTTTCATCGGCTTCAACAACGTCATCGTCAGCAACAAACAGCGTACCCGAGAAGTCGCCGAATTCTGCGCCCAGGGTCAGAACCGTCAGGCTCTGATCGTCGCCACCGCTGTCACCTTCGTCGGTCTGACCATAGGCCAGAGCGGCGGTGATGTTGTTGAACGTGTAAGTTGCGCTGATGTCCCAACGATCGGCGCCGTCATCCGCGTCGGTGTCATAAGATGCACCAAACGACAAGTCGCCAACAGTGTACTGGAAGAACACAGCGTTCGCGCCGGAACCGGTCGAGGTGTATTCAAGGAAGCTGTAGTCAACGCCCGAATACTGACCGATGAAGGCCTCAAGGCCCGGCTCGTTACCGTAGTAGTTAGCCAGGTTGTCGAACGAACCTGCAACGTTGCCCGCGTCAACACGCAGACCGCCATAGATGACCGAGAAGCGCGCGCCGTTCAGGCCAGCTTCGTTGGCTTCGCCGGTCGAGGCATCTTCGTCAGCCTGCAGACGAATACGTCCCGAGAACTTGACGCCGCCATCGGTTTCCGCGTCGCCGTCAATGCTCAGGCGGAAGCGCGAAACCAGGATGGTGTCGTCTACGTTGTCGTCGGTCGAACGGTCTTCCAGGTAACCGATACCAAAACGGGCGAAACCGCTGAGCTTTACATCCGCTGCTGCAACGCTTGCAGTTGCGATCAGCGCGGTTGTTGCGAAGAGAACATTTTTCATGTCGATTTCCGTCAATATGTGAATGAGAGAGCTGGTAAATTTGGCTCGGGTTCTCTTCGGACAAATTTCTTTCACTCACAAGACAACCGTATCATTTCTGTCGAATGCGACCTTCCAACACCGTTACCTTTGCGCGGGATTGGTCCGTGACCGAGGCATCAATCTGATGTGTTCGGATGGGCTGCGGGACAAAGGATGACGTAAGGGAAATCTCTGTAAATACTTAATTTTATGAGCTATTTTTTTGCTCCGGTTCAGCCGAAACCAAAGGTCTTTTCGAGAAATCCAAAAGCGTCTAGGTCTCAAAAAATCAATCCGTTCCGGACCCGCCACGCTGTCGAAAAGTCACACATATCAGCCTCAATTAATTGTTACCATTTCCACCTATTGAAACCTCGTTTTTTGTATCTAATAGACCTGCTATTTTTTATATTTCTCTTTGTTTTATAGATGCTTAGGATGAATCTTACCTAACTCGGATTAGATCACGAAAACCCCCTTCCCGGCTAAAATGCAAACGGGCGACCCGGTATCGGATCGCCCGTGCGCTGAGTCGCCGATGGAACGGACTTATTCCGCCGCGATGGCATCCTCGATCTTTTCGACGCGAATGGCCGAGAACTTGAATTCGGGGATCTTGCCATAAGGGTCGATGGCCGAGTTGGTCAGGATATTCGCCGCCGCTTCGACATAGGCGAAGGGAATGAACACCATATCCTCGGCAATCGCCCGGTCAGCGCGCACCATGATTTCGATCGAACCGCGCCGGGTGGTCAGGCGGACCATCTCGCCCGGTTCGATCCCCATCAGTTTGAGCGTTCGGGGACTCATCGAACAGTTCGCCTCGGGTTCAACCGCGTCCAGAACCCTGGCGCGGCGGGTCATCGATCCGGTGTGCCAATGTTCCAGTTGACGGCCCGTCGTGGCGATCATCGGGTATTCTTCGTCCGGCGCCTCATCCGGCGGGATCACGCTGGCCGGTGTGAACTTGGCCTTGCCCTCGGCGCGAGGAAAGCCATCACCGAACACAATCGCCTGTCCCGGATCGGTTTCGCTGAGCGACGGATAGGTGATCGTCTCGGTCTCCAGACGCTCCCACGTGATGTTGTCGAGCGAGGCCATGGTCAGCTTCATCTCGGCAAAGACCTCAGACACGTCCGTGTAATCCCAGTTCAATCCGATACGCTGCGCCAGTTCGACGGTGATCTTCCAATCCTCGCGCGCCTCACCCGGAGGTGCCACAGCAGGCCGCACCCGCTGCACCTGACGATTGGTGTTCGACACCGTGCCGTTCTTTTCATACAGCGCCGAGGCGGGCAGGATGATGTCCGCATAGTTCGCCGTTTCGGTCAGAAAGATATCCTGCACGATCATCAAATCCAGTTTGGCCAGCGCGTCACGCGCGTGGGCCACATCGGGATCGGACATGGCCGGGTTTTCGCCCTGAATATACATCCCCTTGATATTGCCCGCGTAAGCCTGATCAATGATCTCGGTAACCGTCAGACCCTTTTCGTTCGAGAAATCCTCAGAATTCCAGACATTGTTGAACTTTGCCCGGATGCCATCATCCATGACGGACTGATAGTCTGGCAGGAACATCGGGATCAGGCCCGCATCAGAGGCACCCTGCACGTTGTTCTGCCCACGCAGCGGGTGCAGACCCGCGCCGGGTTTGCCGACATTGCCGGTCATCAGGGCCAGCGAGATCAGGCAGCGTGAATTATCAGTACCGTGAATGTGCTGGCTGACGCCCATGCCCCAGAAGATCAGACCAGCCTTGGCCTGCGCAAAGGTGCGGGCGACACGGCGCAGCTGATCCGGTTCGATGCCGCAAATCTCGGACATCGCCTCGGGCGTGAAAGCGCGCAGATGCTCTTTCTCGGCTTCCCAATTCTCGGTCCAGCGGTGGATGTACTGGCTGTCATACAGTTCTTCTTCGACGATCACGTTCATGATCGCGTTCAGCATCGAGACATCTGCACCGGGGCGGAACTGCAGCATCTCATCGGCGAACTTGCGCATCCCAACACCGCGCGGGTCCATCACGATCAGCTTGCCGCCGCGCTTGGTGAACTGTTTGAAATAAGTCGCCGCGACGGGGTGGTTCTCGATCGGATTAGCCCCGATGATAATGACCACATCAGAGTTTTCGACCTCATTAAAGGTCGCAGTCACCGCGCCAGATCCGACGTTCTCGATCAGTGCCGCCACGGACGACGCATGGCACAGACGCGTGCAGTGATCGACGTTGTTGTGGCGAAAGCCCTGACGGATGAACTTCTGAAACAGATAGGCTTCTTCGTTGGTGCATTTGGCCGAGCCGAAACCTGCAACATTGCGCGGATCTTCGTCGCGCAGTGCTTTCAGCCGGGTCGCGGCCAGGTCCATCGCCTCTTCCCACGTTGCTTCGCGGAAGTGGGTGTCCAGATTACCGGGATCGACATTCAGCCCCTTGGCAGGCGCATCCTCGCGCCGGATCAGCGGCTTGGTCAGGCGGTGCGGGTGGTGGATATAGTCGAAGCCAAAGCGGCCTTTGACGCACAGGCGGCCCTCGTTTGCGGGGCCGTTGATGCCCTCGACATATTTGACCTTGCCATCCTTGACCTTCAGCGAAACCTTGCAGCCGACGCCGCAGAACGGGCAGACGCTTTCGGTCTCGGAATCGTAATCCTTGCTGTCACCCTGTTGCTGATCGTCCAGCACCGTGGCGGGCATCAAAGCACCCGTCGGGCAGGCCTGAACACATTCACCGCAGGCCACGCAGGTTGAATCGCCCATCGGGTCGTTCTGGTCGAACACAACCTCGGATGTATGACCGCGACCCGCCATGCCGATCACATCGTTGACCTGCACTTCACGAACAGGCACGGACGCAGAGGTTGCAGTTGATGCAGGCGTCCAGATTGACGCGCATCGCAATGTGGCTGTCATCCAGCAGCGGGATTTTCTCGACCTCTTTCGCCGGGAAACGGCTATCCGAGACATCGTTCAGCTTGGCCATGTCCCAGAAATGGCTTGAGACATCATGCGCCTCTTCGGGCTGGTCGGCCACCAGCAGTTCCATCACCATGGCGCGCGATTTCTCGGCCCGGTCGGTGTCGGTCTTGACCACCATCCCCTCGGCCGCCGGACGGATGCACGAGGCGACCAGCGTGCGCTCGCCCTCCACCTCGACCATACAGGCGCGGCAGTTGCCGTCGGGGCGATAGCCCGGCTGCGGCTTGTGGCACAGGTGTGGAATGATCAGGCCTTGGCCATTGGCCGCGTCCCAGATCGTGGTGCCCTCGGGCACGGTGACGTCATCGCCGTTCAGGTTGAAGGTGACGGTCTTGGTTGGGCTTGCATCAAGCATGGCTCTGTCTCCCTCAGATTTCGTCAGCGAAGTGTTTCATGACCAGACGGATCGGGTTCGGGGCCGCCTGCCCCAGACCGCAGATCGAGGCATCGCCCATAACCTGACAGAGGTCCTCCAGCAGGTCCTGATCCCACGTGTCGGCCTGCATCAGCTTCAACGCCTTTTCGCAACCTGCCCGGCAGGGTGTACACTGGCCACAGCTTTCATCCTCGAAAAAACCGCAGCATGTTCAGCGCAGCGTCACGGGCCGTGTCCTGATCGGACAGGACCACCACGGCGGCGGAGCCGATGAAGGTACCCAGCGGCTGCAGCGTGTCGAAATCCAGCGGTACGTCATCAATCGACGCTGGCAGCAG
>CAXXPZ010000072.1:0-12848 GCA_963422555.2 uncultured Ruegeria sp. | reverse complement strand
TAACCCCGTTGAAGAACGCCGCCAGCGCCAGCGGCCCGCAAAACAGGTAGATCAGCGCGCGCGTTTCACCCTGCGCATCGAACAGATCGGCAATTGGCGCGCGCAGCAGAAACAGGACCGCCGCCATGGCCAGCACGTAGGCACCGGTAAATTTCACCCCGGCCAGAAAGGCCGATTTGACCCGGTCATACTGACCGGCACCAAAATTCTGGCCGATGATTGGCCCGATCGCGCCGGACAGCGCAAAAATCACGGAAAACGCAACTGGCATCAAACGCCCGATCACCGCCATTCCGGCAACGGCATCGGTGCCGTAATCCGCAATTTCGCGCACCACGATGGCATTGCCGATGGGGGTGGCGATATTGGTCAGAATGGCGGGGATTGCGATGGTTTTCACAGCCCTGAAATCACGGGCAACCTGCCCTAGCGACGGGCGCGCGAACCCTTTATGCACGCGCATTGCCGGCAGCAATGCCGCAACCAACATCGTGATCCGCGCCAGGACCGAGGCAATGGCCGCGCCGTCCAGCCCCAGACCCACCGCGAATATCAGCACCGGGTCCAGCACGGCATTGACCACGCCGCCATAGATCGTGGCCATCATCGACCGCCGGGCATCACCATGCGCGCGCAATACGGCCATGGCCGTCATTGCGGCGGACATGACCCACATCGTTGGCAGGATGATCGACACATATCTGGCGGCCAGACGCAGAACCTCGCCCTTTGCGCCCAGAACCGACAGCAGGAAATCGACATTGGCAAGGACCAGCAGCGAGACCAGAACGCCGATGGCAATGCCCAATACCCCGACGCTGGTACCGTATTGGCGCGCTTTTTCCGAACGCCCCGCGCCCAGTTCCCGGGCCACCAAGGCCCCGGCGGCAATCGACAGGCCGATATTCGCGGCATTGGTAAAAAACAACAACGTGCCCGCATATCCCACCGCAGCAGCCAGCGCGTCATTGCCCAGCATCGAAATGAAGATCATATCGACAAAGTCGACCGCAAAGATCGCCATCAACCCGATGCTGGTGGTCAGGGACATCCGCACCACATGGCGCATCAACCCACCGGTCAGGAACATTGCCTTGCTTTCAGACTGACCTGCCATCCGCCAATGATTCCCCGTCTATCGCCCATCCACCCTGCCTGCGTTCGCGTCCACGCAGCAAGGAATTTCGGACCCGCGCGCAGATAACAGGCATCGCGTGCGCGTAGCCCACACAACCAAGGCGACCAAAAGCCAGTCATGTTTGAATCAAAAGGATTATGGCGGAGAGACAGGGATTCGAACCCTGGAGACGGTCTCCCGCCTACACACTTTCCAGGCGTGCGCCTTCGACCACTCGGCCACCTCTCCGTGTCGGCGTTATTTGGACCATAGAAACGGGATTTGCAAGGGCCGATTACAGCAGAATTACAGCTCGTCCCCGTCGCCGGAATCCATGTCCGACTCGGTCAGGTCGACGGGGCGGGATTGTTTTTCTGCAGGCTCTGGCAGCACCGTTTCTTCTGGTTCTTTCGCGTGGGTTTCGCGCAGGACCTCGGCGTTGCGCAGCCAGATGTCGCGCTGTGCGAACGGAATCTCGATACCCTCTTCGACAAAGCGGCGGTTGATCTCGTGGTTCATGTCGGATTTGACCGAAAGCACCCAGTTCACATCCCGCAGAATCGCGCGGATTTCGAAATCCAGCGAGTCGGCGCCAAAGCCTTGAAACACCACGCTGGGCGCGGGGTTCGCCAGCACCATGGGATGCCCGTTTGCAATCTCGCCCAGAATGGTCTCCACCTTGCGGGTGTCCGTGCCATAGGCCACGCCGACCGGGACAATCACCCGCCCGATCGTGTTGCCACGGGTATAGTTCGTCACCACGCCGCTGATCAGATCCGAGTTCGGGACGATGACGTCGGTGCGATCAAACGTCTCGATCCGGGTGGAGCGGACGGAAATGTCGCGCACATAGCCCATCATCCCGTTCACATCGATCCAGTCGCCTTTTGAGATCGGACGCTCGACCAGCAAAATGATGCCTGAGACAAAGTTCGACACGATCGTCTGCAGGCCAAAGCCGATCCCCACCGACAGGGCACCAGCCACAATCGCCAGCGATGACAGATCAAAGCCCGCCACCATGATCGCGGCCAGTGCGGCCAGGAATATGCCGACATATCCGGTTCCGGCCACGATTGCATTCTGCCCGCCGGGGTCAATGCTGGTCTTGGGCAGCAGCGAATTGCGCAACCCGCCCTGCAACAGACGTGTCAGCGTGTAACCAATTACAAAGATCGCGACGAATGTCAGGAAATTGGTGGGTGAGATCGTCACGCCACCGATATTGAACCCCAACAGCAGCTGCGACCACGCCTCTAGCAGGTCAGTCTCGCGCGCGCCCCAGTACAGTGCCAGAACTGGCAGCGACAGGATCGCCAGAGCGAACCCGACCAAGACCGAAAACAGCGAATCCCGGGCGGCGTCGCCCTGCCCGGACAGCCAGCCGTACACCATGGCAAAGAACCGTTGCAGGATCAAAAGGGCCGCAATCAGGATCAGGGTTTTGACGGCTGGGAAAACAATTGCCTCTGCGGCGTTGATATACCCGAATACAGCCAGGATCGGCGATGCGATGCCTAGCAGGAACAGCGCCCGGCGCAGGAACTCGACCAGTTGACTGAAGCCCGCCGCACGCGCATTGGTCTGCGCCTCGGCCTGTACGGCCTCGTGGGCGGGTTGCCTGATCTGCCGGACCCTGAGCAGCAACAGCGCCGTCGAAACGACCACAGGAAAAGAAACAACCGCGCGCGTCGCGTCCGAGATATTCTCGATCTGATCGAACAAAAGTGACAGCTCGTACAGGATCAGCATGATCGCCAGCAGGTCGATATAGATCCGCAGCTCGGTGATTTTCTTGGCAGACAGACGGCTGAAATTCTGGGCAGCGCCCATAAGGTAAATCTGCCGCCCGATCCAGTCATAGTAAAAGGCAATCGCGGCCCAGTACGGGATTTTCTCAACCAGCAACGTGCCGCGCAATCCCGGCACTCCGGTCAGTACCACGGCCTTGACCAGCATCCAGACGCCCAGCAAGGGCAACAGGATGCGCAACAACGAGATGACAAAGGTCCAGACGCCGCTGCCCTGCCCGCCCAGTTTTCGCAGATATTCCCCGCCCTCTTCCGACCAGCGGCGGCCATAGACCAGCAAAACAATCGCGACGGTGACCAGAATAAAGATACCCAAACCCCGGGCGCGCAACTGTTCCCGCACGGTGTCGGTTTTCAGGTTTTCAACCGTTTCGTGGAACAGCGACTGCGAGGCTTCTTTCACGTCGACCCAGGCCGGGCCCCAATATACCGGATTTACCGGCGATGGCCCGCGCATCAGCAACTCTTTGGTCTGGCGGTCCCGGACGATCCTGTCAATCTCGCTGATCAGGCCATTCGCCCTGCTGTAGGCTTCTTCCGAGATAATTCTGGGGACACGCAGGCTGTTCAGCTGATCCTCCAGATGCGCACGCAACTGGGCGATATCCTCGGGTTCGCTCTCGCCTTCGGCGGGCTTGGGACCAAGGGCTTTCAATTGCCCTTCCAGCGTTTGGATACGGTCAGTATTGGCGCTGCGCGCCGTGTTAAAGTCTTCGCGATACGTGTTTATTTCTGAGCGCAGGTTTTCAAGTGCGGCGTCCGAGGCCCGGTTGGCCTCGATCACCGACTCGGCGCGGTCCGCCGTGCTGAGCCATCCCTGATAATATTCGCTCTGACGATCCGACAGCTTGGCGGTGGCCGCGCCCCCAAAACCAATCAGGCAAACAGCAATCAGGACCAGAAACAGGCGGACCTGCTGCAGCATCATACGTCCTCGAACACGCCCGGAATGCTGCGGGGTGCCTCAGTCATCCAATCAGGCACAGGCAGTTCTTTTTCCCTCAGGAAATCCGGATTGAACAGTTTTGACTGATACCGCGTGCCGAAATCGCACAGGATGGTCACAATTGTGTGCCCCGGTCCAAGGTCCTTGGCCAGACGCACCGCCCCGGCCATGTTGATCGCAGTCGAACCGCCCATGACCAGCCCCTCGTCGCGCAGCAGATCAAAGATATAAGGCAGCGCCTCGTTATCGGTCATCTGATAGGCAAAGTCCGGCGTGAACCCTTCAAGGTTCTTGGTGATGCGCACCTGCCCGATGCCTTCGGCGATCGAGCCGCCCTCCATCGCGATTTCACCGGTGGTGTAATACGAATAAAGACCCGCGCCCATCGGATCGACCAGACCGATCTTGACGCCCTTGGGCTGCAGCGCATCGGCCACGCCCGCCAACGTCCCGCCCGAGCCAACTGCACAGACGAAACCGTCAACCTTACCGTCGGTCTGTTCCCAGATTTCCGGCCCGGTGGTTTCCACATGTGCCTGACGGTTCGCGACGTTGTCGAACTGGTTCGCCCAGATCGCGCCGTTGGGTTCGGTCTGTGCCAACTCATCGGCCAGACGGCGGGAGTAATGCACAAAGTTGTTGGGGTTGCGGTACGGTGCTGCGGGCACCTGCACCAGTTGCGCGCCAGCCAGACGCAGCATGTCCTTTTTCTCTTCGGATTGCGTTTCAGGGATGACGATGACGGTCTTGAACCCCATCGACGCGCCCACAAGTGCAAGGCCGATACCGGTGTTGCCAGCCGTGCCTTCGACAATTGTGCCACCCGGTTTCAGGTCCCCTCGCGCAATCGCATCGCGAATGATATACAGCGCCGCGCGATCCTTGACGGACTGACCCGGGTTCATGAACTCGGCCTTGCCCAGAATTTCGCACCCGGTTTCTTCGCTGATGCGGCGCAGGCGGATCAACGGTGTTTTTCCGACTGCGTCGGCAAGGTCTCGTGCAATGCGCATGGCACCCTCTTGTCTTTTGGTATCGCAGAAGATTTACAGGTGCCCCGCCCCAACCACAAGCAGGGATAGCTATGCGCGCAGACGTTCGCGGTGCCGCGCCAGCCAATGTGCCAGTGTCAGCAACGGAAGATCCTTGAAAACGTGGCGGTCCACCAGATCCATGAAGGCGTCAAAGGGCAGGATTTTGCTGCGTATATCCTCGCCTTCGGTCGCCAGGCCGCCATTGTCGACGGTATGGGTCAGTTCTGCCAGGCCAACAAACAAGTGAACGAATTCCGTTGACGACCCGCTGGAGGAATAAGCGCCACCTGCGTTTTCAAGCGCTGTCAGCGTGATATCCGCCTCTTCCAAGGATTCGCGGCGGGCGGCCTGCTCGGGTGTCTCGCCCGGGTCGATCATGCCCGCCACAGGCTCCCACATCCAGGGTTCGGGATCATCGATCAGAAACACGGGCGCGCGGAATTGTTCGACCAGCAGCACTGTGTCTCGCACCGGATCATAGGGCAGCACGATAACGGCACTGCCCTGCAACTGGCTGCTGCGCCTCAGGACGGGTCCCATCGTGCCGTCATAACGGCGGTGTTGCAGATCAATTTCTTCCATGGCGAAATAGTTGATATAAGCCCGGGCGTGGCGGTGAACCACGACGTCCCGGCCTGTATTGCGCGGATCACCAGTTTGGCGTTGCATGGCCGCCATCCGGGCCCAGGCTCTGGTCCGGATCGCAGGAAAGCTGCGGGAAATGTCGTCGGCCCCGACCCGACCGAAATAGGCCATAACCTCATCCGCGGCGATCAGCGACAGCGCGCCCCAATTGTCTACCCAATCATCCAGCGACCACGGGTCCGCAGCTGTCCAAAGGCCCGGTTCGGGAAAAAACACCTGCGCCTGCACAGTGTCGCCATCCAAAGTAGTCACTGCATGGGTTTCGAGCCCATAGCTGAATCCGCCTTCGTAATAGGCGAGCCGGTCCATGTCGGTATCACTCAGCTCACGCACGACGATACCTTGCGCAACGCCGCCCGGTTTCGATGCAATCATGGGAAAGGGTTGATCCTGAACTGCAAAGACCGCGTGATCCTGCAGATCAGCCTGCGCAATCGATATGTCAGAGGACGGGCCGCCCAAGGATTTGCTCCAGCAACGGCACGTGCCGCAGCGATCCATAAAAGAAGTGATCAGCCACTATGAAAAGACTTTCAAGCTGGGTGCAACGGTCTTAGTGCCACCGTCGCGCCGCGATTTCGCTCAAGATACCGGCCACAATCGCCCCGATTGTCAGCGTCGCAATGATCTCGGACGCCCAAAGCTGCTCGGCAAACCCGATCCCAAGCTCAAAAATAGCCAAGACCGCCTCGAACGGGCCCTCGAACCGGTTCCGCATGGCCTGCCGGACCATTTCATACGCGCCCTGAACGAACAGGCCCCAGAACACCAGCGACGCAACCCCGGTGAGACCGTTATTCAGTCCGGCGGTCCAGCCGCGACCGGCGCGCTTGCCCATGATGACCCAGCCGCACACGACCCCAAGCCCCATGTTGACATAGGTGAAATAGCCGTAGGATTTACCCTCTTCTCCGTTTGCGATGATCATGGTCGAAACCAGGAAAGCCACCACCATCAGACACATGGCGGCAACAAGGCGTGCGGCAGTAGGCATTCGTAAAGTCCGTCCCTTAACTCGGTTTTGCTATTGTGATCTGTGTCACATCGCAATTGCCGGTGTCAAAGGCTGCGCCGCAAGCGGTCAAATAATAATTCCACATGCGGCGAAAACGCTCATCAAAGCCCAGATCCGAGATCTGATCCCACTTGGTGTTGAACGTCTCGTACCAACGGCGCAGGGTCAGATCATAGCTTTTACCGAATTCCTTCGACCGCACCAGTTCCAGCCCGGCCTGACCTATCTGTTCTTTCAGGATTGTCGGCGCGGGTAGCATACCGCCTGGAAAGATATATTTCTGAATGAAATCAATACCATTTTTGTAAATTTCCCAGCGGTGATCGGCCACTGTGATAATCTGCAATGTGGCCTGAGCGCCAGGTTTCAACCGCTCGCGCACGGTGTCGAAATAGACCGGCCAGTATTTCTGCCCGACTGCTTCGAACATCTCGATCGAAGCGATGCCGTCATATTGACCGCGCTCGTCGCGGTAATCCTGAAGCTTGAATTCAACCAGATCAGAAATACCTGCCTTTTCAATGCGATCCGTGGCGAACTTTAACTGCTCCTGACTGATCGTCAGCCCGGTTACGCGAAGCCCGCGTTCTTTGGCGGCAAATTCGGCAAAGCCGCCCCAGCCGCAGCCGATCTCAAGGATATGATCGCCCGGCTTGGCACCCATCTCATCCACCAAACTGGCGTATTTCGCGGTTTGCGCATTTTCCAGACTTTCCTGCCCGGTCTCAAAGATCGCACTGGAATAGGTCATGGTATCATCAAGCCATAACTTATAGAAATCATTTCCCAAATCGTAGTGGTACGAAATGTTCTTCTTGGCCTGCTCGCAATTGTTGCGATGCAGCCAAAACCGCAATCTCTCATAGGCCCGGACCAGGAACTGGCCGGTGAAATCATCATAGACGGTCTCGGTTCCCAGATGCACAAGGTCCATGAAGGCCCGCAGATCAGGCGTGCTCCAATCACCTTCGAGATAGCCGTCCGAAAAACCCAGTTCGCCCTCGCGAACCAGCCGGGCAAAGATATCCGGGTCGTGAACATCCAAATGGGCAACCGGCCCCGGTTTTGCCCCCTCGGCCCGGAACACGCGCCCGTCAGGTAGGGCAATATCAAGTCGGCCGGACTGCATCTTCTCCAGCATCTTGAAGACTTGCGTAAAATATCTTGGCAGGTTCTCCTGCCCATCAGTGGTCGTCAGGAACATCCGCTCTCCCCCTTTGCGGTTGCGATATAAAGCTAGGCCGGGATTTCGTTTCTGGCAAGTTTTCAGTTCCTTACCGGAATTTTTCTGCCTTTTTTCGCGGCGAGTGCCTGCAGTCGGCCCTTTTTCAAACCGACGTTCTGATGAACGATATTAAGCTTAATCTGGCAACTGGCGTGATCAGTCGCGCCAGGGCGTGCCACCAAGATTTGCCGCAAGCCTGCAGGGTTTTCGCAAACATCAGCAGTCTTTGACCCGAATTCTATTCCTGGGGATACGAAGCCGGGTCAGTGCAGGATCACAAAACGCGGTCTAGCGCTACAAGCAGCTGATCAACTTCCTGTTGAGAGGTGTAATGCGTAAAGCTGAGCCGCAGCACACCCTGAGCAGGATCAACACCCAGTGCCTGCAGCGGGCGCACGGCATAGAAATCTCCGCCACCGGCCATGATGCCGTGTTTCGCCAGTTCAGCGGCCACAGGTTCAGCCTCGCGGTTCAGCGCCAGGGCGACGGTGGGCGCGCGCCGCTCGGCCTCGACCGGGCCAATCAGCCGGACAGCATTGCGGTTTTTCACGGCGTCCAGCACCGGTTGCAGCAAAGCGATTTCGTGGTCGCGCATCAGGTCGTGAACAAAGCCGCCGCGCGCCGCGGCACTGCCCTGCGGGCCCTGATGATGATCACACAGCATCTCAACGTAATCGACCATACCGGCGCTGGCCGCGATCTGCGCGTGATCCGGCCCGGCGGGGGTGAAACGTTGATACAGAACCCCGCCATTAAAATAATGCGCCTGATTGGGAAGCATCTGACCCAACGTCCGGCGAATAACCATACAGCCCTGATGCGGACCGTAGGTTTTATAGGCCGAGAACAGATAGATATCGGGCCCAAGTTCACCCACATTCGGGAATCCGTGCGGGGCGTAGGACACTCCGTCGACACAGACGAATGCGCCCGCCGCATGGGCAATTGCGGTAATCTCAGTCACCGGATTGATTTCCCCCACCACGTTCGAGCAATGCGGGAAACAGACCAGACGCACGCGCTCGTCCAGCAGGTTCTCAAGGTCCAGCGGATCCAGCGACCCGGTCTCGGGGTTGATGTGCCATTCCCGAATTTCGATTCCATCTTCGGCCAAACGACGCCACGGGCCCGAATTCGCTTGGTGATCCTGATCGGTGACCACGATCGCGTCACCGGGCTGCATCCATTGCCGAAAGGCTTGCGCCAGAACATAGGTGTTCTGGGTGGTCGAAGGGCCAAAGCTCAGCTCATCCGTATTGACACCCAGCACCGCCGCAAGGCGTAAACGAGCCTCGTCCATCTCTTCTCCGCCCAAACGGCTGGCGTCATAGTCCGAATAAGGCTGCACCTTGCGCTGGGTGTAGAATCTGAACAGCCGATCAATCACCGGCTTGCATGTGTACGACCCGCCCGCGTTCTCAAAGAATGCCTGCCCCCGTAGGCTGGGTTCAGAAAATGCCGGGAACTGCGCCCGCACGAAATCGATATCCAGGGTTGTCATCCCGCAACTCTCCTAAGTCATTGTCCACGTCCTGGTGGCCGATCCGCGCATGATCCCGGACCGATCCGAAAACATGGCAGGTCTTCCAGCCAAGCCGCAGACCCATCACAGATTTGAGGGATCAGCAGCAGCCCTTTTGGTAGTATCGAATTCCGCAAAAAAGACCGCGTCAGATAGCCAGACGTTTACGGCCCGGTCAAGCCTCACATCTGATGACGCATTCCGCCACCAGACAAAGGATACATGCCTGTTTGGGTAAACGAGGCTACCCGCGTAATGGCTATCCCTGAACCTTGGTATAGGTGCCCCTGCCGGCCAGAATACCGCAGAATCCGCCGGGCTCATCCAGCCCGAACACGATCAGCGGCAGATTGTTGTCTCGCGCCAGCGCGATGGCCGAGGCATCCATGACGCGCAGCCGTTTGGCCAGCACGTCATCATAGCTGACAGTGTCATAACGCACGGCGTCTGGATTTGTTTTGGGGTCTTTGTCGTAAACCCCGTCGACACCGTTCTTGCCCATGAATATCGCTTCGCAGGCCATTTCATTGGCCCGCAGGGTCGCCGCCGTGTCCGTTGTGAAATATGGATTTCCGGTTCCGGCGGCAAAGATGCAGACCCGCTTTTTCTCAAGGTGGCGCACGGCGCGGCGACGGATATAAGGCTCGCACACCTCGTCCATGCGGATGGCCGAGATGACGCGAGTAAAGACACCGACCTCTTCCAGCGCGGATTGCACCCCCAACGCGTTCATGACCGTCGCCAGCATGCCCATATAGTCGGCCGTTGTCCGCTCCATCCCCTGCGCCGAGCCGGACAGGCCGCGGAAAATGTTGCCACCACCGATGACCATGCAGATCTCAACCCCCAGATCGTGGACCGATTTGACCTCTTGCGCGATACGCTGGACGGTTGGCGGGTGCAGCCCGAATCCCTGATCTCCCATCAATGCCTCGCCCGAAATCTTGAGCATGACGCGTTTATACGTTGTATTCGGTGTTTCGGCGGTGTCGGTTGTCGGGGAAAGGGTCATGTTGCGCTCCGGGCTGGCACGGGTTTATTTTCCGGCGCAAAATGAAGCAAAACCTCCGCAGGTTCAATGCGGATGGTCAGGAATAAGGCGCCCTAGCATGGCCGATACTTCAAAGACCCGGCTGTTGGACCGGCTGCCCGAGATTCCGGCCGACAAACCGGTACTGATCGCCGGGCCCACCGCATCAGGCAAATCTGAACTGGCCCTGCAGATCGCCGAGCGCCACGGCGGTGTAATCGTCAACGCCGATGCCAGTCAGGTCTATGATTGCTGGCGCATCATTTCGGCGCGGCCATCAGAACAGGACGAAGCCCGGGCACGCCATGTCATGTATGGCCATATCGGATATGATCAGACCTATTCGACCGGCCATTGGTTGCGCGAGGTTACGCCCCTGCTGTCACAAGGACCGCGCCCGATCATCGTGGGGGGCACGGGGTTGTATTTCTCGGCCCTGACCGAAGGGATGGCCGATATTCCGGCAACCCCTGCGGCGGTCCGGGCCGAGGCTGACCAGATGTCGCTGCAGGATCTAACTGACGGGGTCGATGCCACAACTTTGCAGCGGCTGGACATCAACAACCGCGCCCGCGTTCAGCGCGCGTGGGAGGTTCAGGCTGCAACAGGGCGCCCGTTGTACGAGTGGCAGGATGACACACCGCCCCCGATATTGCTCCCGGCCGAGGCGGTGTCCATCGTCTTTGAAACAGACAAAACCTGGCTGCTGGACCGCATCACACGCCGTTTTGACCAGATGCTGCAGATGGGCGCGCTGGAAGAGGTCGCTGCGATGCGCGATCGCTATGATCCATTACTACCGGCCTGCAAGGCCATCGGGGTGCCGGAATTGATGGCTTACCTGGATGGGCAAATGACACTGGATCAGGCGCGCGACAGAGCCACCATCGCGACCCGACAGTTCGCCAAGCGCCAACGAACGTGGTTTCGGGCCCGAATGAAGGCCTGGCACCGTATCAACACCGCCTAGTGATCTGCTGGTCGCACCTTGCGATTCCCGAAAATAAGACGTAGTGGCAAAGGATTAAGGCACGATCCTGCCACATGACTTGCCCTTGGAAATTCCGTTGGGTGGCTTGCAGGACTTCACGAAAACTTCATTCCACGGCCTTCCGACTTTCTAAACGAATGTCGTTTTTGTACTCTGGATGACGATTTCGAACATTGACGTTGGTCAAAAACTGGTGCCGAATACGGCGATGGGGATGAACAGAATCCAAAAGACAGAACCCTTCGCCTTACCGACCGTCTCGAAACGGGCCGCGTAGCGCAACAATCAATCAACAAATATGTGTCACAGGGAGACATCTATGAGTAATCATCTATCCACCGAAGACAAGGTGCACTGGGCGGCCGAGATGCACGCGCAGGAATACCGCGACGGCAAGTTGAGCCGGCGTGAGTTCCTGACACGTGCAACCGGTCTTGGTGTGTCAGCTGCTGCCGCCTATGGTTTGATCGGCCTTGCGACTCCGGCTGCTGCCGAAGGCGAAGACGCCAAGAAAGAAGGCGGCACGCTGCGCGTTCAGATGGAAGTCCGTGCATTGAAAGATCCGCGCACCTATGACTGGTCGCAGATCGCCAACGTCACACGTGGCACGCTGGAATATCTGGTCGAGTACAACTCGGACGGGACGTTCCGCAGCATGTTGCTGGAAGGCTGGGAAGTCAACGACGACGCAACCGCATACACGTTGAAGATACGTCCGGGCGTCAAATGGAACAACGGCGACGACTTTACCGCAGATGACGTGGCGCGCAACATTGCACGCTGGTGCGACAAGAGTTCGGAAACCAACTCGATGGCGGGCCGTTTCGCGACCCTGATCGATGCCGACTCGGGTCAGGCGGTCGAAGGCGCGATTGAGGTTGTCGATGCGAACACGGTGAAACTGAACCTGCCTACGTCGGACATCTCGCTGATTGCGGGTATGGCGGACTATCCTGCTGCGATCGTTCACAGCTCGTTCAGCGAGACCGATCTGCTGAACAACGTTGGTACCCGGTGCCTATCTCATTCAGGATCTGGAAGTCGGCGTAAAATCGACGCTGGTACGCAACGAAGACCACACCTGGTGGGGCGAAGAAGTCTTTGGCCGCCCCGCATTGGACAGCATCGTCTATATTGACTACGGCACCGACCCATCAGCATGGCTGGCGGCGCTGGAATCCGACGAAGTCGACATGCTGTATGAATCGGTTGGTGAATTCATCGACGTGATGGACAGCCTGGGCTACGTGAAGTCCGAAGTTGTGACCATGAACACCATCGTCATCCGTCCGAACCAGTTGGCGGAAATCGATGGCAAGCAGGTCTATGCGGACAAGCGGGTGCGTCAGGCGCTGCAGATGGCGGTTGATAACTCCATCTGTCTGGAACTGGGTTACGGCGGTCGCGGTGCGCCTGCGGAAAACCACCATGTCGGACCGATCCACCCGGATTACTTCGAACTGCCACCGCAGAAAGTCGATCCCGAAGGCGCGCGCGCACTGATGGAAGAGG
>CAXXPZ010000071.1:0-23049 GCA_963422555.2 uncultured Ruegeria sp. | reverse complement strand
GAACGGTCGCGCCCAGGTTTTTGTGCAGATGCATGATTTCGATCTGCATATGCTCGCGCAGTTTCTTGTCCAATGCGCCCAACGGCTCGTCCATCAGCAGAAGGCGTGGCTTGAACACCATTGCGCGCGCCAGCGCCACGCGCTGTTGCTGTCCCCCGGACAGTTCCTTGGGCAGACGCTCGCCAAACCCAGCAAGGCCCACCATATCCATGGCGTCTTCCACCTGCTTGCGGCGGTCCGCCTTGGCCACACCGCGCATTTCCAGCGGAAAGGCCACGTTCTGGGCCACCGACATATGCGGGAACAGGGCATAGTGCTGAAACACCATGCCGATATCACGCTTCCAAACCGGGATCGGGTCCAGCGGTTTGCCTTCAAGGTCAATATGGCCTTCGGTCGGTTCGGTGAATCCGGCCACCATCATCAGGGTCGTGGTCTTGCCGGAACCGGACGGGCCGAGGAATGTCACGAATTCACCTGGCGCCACGTCCAGGTTGATGTCCTTGGCGGCGTCAACCGGGCCATAGGCCTTGCCGATGCCCGAAAGTTTCAGGATGGGTTCAGTCATAGGGGTAATCCTTACAATCCGGGCGCCTGACCCGAGCGGCGGCGCGCGATACCGTCCGCCAGCAGGGCGAAAAGCGAGAACAGGAACAGCACAGTGGCGATAGCAGCGATGGTTGGGTCCGTGTCGCCATGAACGTTGGACCACATCTGTACCGTCACCGGGCGCACGCGCGGTGTGGACAGGAACAGCGACACGATCAGCTCGTCAAACGAGATCACCATCGCAAACAACATGCCCGACATCACCGAGGGTGAAATCAGCGGCAACGTAATTCGGCGAAATGCGGTCCAGGGCGGCGCACCGCAATTGGCGGCAGCATCTTCCAGCCGTTTGTCAAATACGACCAGATTGGCGCTGACCGTGGACAGCACATACGGCAGCGTCAGGATCACATGCGCGATGATCAGCCCGTGCAGGGTGCCATACAGCCCCCAGATACGGAACACGCCAAAGATCGCAGCAGCGGTGATGATCACCGGAATGATCAGTGGCGCCATCAGGATGCCGCGAATGGCGATGGCCCATTTGCTTTGCATCCGGCTGAGCGCAAGTGCTGCGGCGGTGCCAAACACCGTGGCCAGAAAAGCCGCCGGAACCATGATTTTCACCGATGTCCACAGGGTCCGGGTCCACGTCGGATTGTTGAACATCTTCTCGTACCACTGCAGCGAAAAGCCCGGTGGCGGGAAGGTCAGGAACAGCGCCGAACTGAACGAGATGATCAGCGTGACGACAAGCGGGGCCAGCATGTAGACGACCAGCAGCACGTTGATCACGCCCCGCAAGCCACCCCAGAATTTATCCGAATGGAACATCAGATGCGCCCTCCGCGAACTTTCAGAAGTGCGTTGATAATCAGGAACAGCAAACCGGTACCGACCAGCAAAACGATGGCCAAGGCCGAGGCGAGCGGCCAGTCGCCGAACTCATCAATGCGTTCAAAGATCAGCTGCGCGATCATGATGTCGCCACGACCACCCAGCAAAGCCGGGGTGATGAAATAACCAAGCGCAATGATGAAGACCAACATCGCACCGGTCGCAAGACCCGGCAGGCAAAGCGGCAGATAGACCCGGAAAAACGCCCGGATCGGCGTTGCACCCAGATTGGTGGCTGCCTTGAAATACGATCCGTCAATTCTTGTCATCACGGAGAACAGCGGAAAGACCATGAAGGGCAGCAGCACTTGCACCATGCCCAGCAGCACACCGAACCGGTTATAAACCAGATCCAGCGGCTGGGCGATCAAACCCACGCCAATCAGGAAATCATTGATGATCCCGCCGCCCTGCAGGATGACCAGCCAGGCGAAACTGCGCACCAGAATCGACGTCCAGAACGGGATGAGGACCGAAAAGATCAGAACCTTTCGGATCCAGGGGGTCGAATGCGCCATGGAATAGGCAACCGGAAAACCGATCAGGGCGCAAAAGAACGTTGTTGCCCCGGCGATTGCCACCGTGTTCCAAAGCACACCCAGATAGATGGTCTTGGAAAAGATGGTGATGTAGTTCTGCAAACCCCAGACGGGTTCAGAGACGCTGCGCTGCAACAGCCAGCTGACGGGATATAAGAAACATATCCCGATCAGCAGCACGGCAGGTGCCAACAGCCAGATGTTACGGTCTTTTAGCGACATCGCGCAGCGTCTCCGTTTTGTTTGGCCGATTAGCTGAGTTTCCACTCGGTCCAGCGTTCGGTCAGCGCTGCCAGGTTATCGCGCCAGTATCCGGCATCGATCAGGAAGCCTTTGGCCTGGTTCTCTTCTGACGTGGCCAGCCAGGGCAGTACGCTTTCCTCGACATCCTTGAAGGCCGCCGGGTTGACCGGCGCATAGGCAAGCGTGTTGGCCATCAGCGCCTGGTTGTCGGCGTCTGTAGTGGCGTTCATGAAATGCTGCGCAACTTCGGCGTTTGGTGCGCCTTTCGGGATCACCAGATAATCGATCGAGCGGATGTTCTGGTTCCATTGAACCTCGACCGGTGCGCCTTTCTTGTTCACGTCAAACGCACGACCGTTCAGGATGAGGCCAACGCTGACTTCCTGATCGACAAACAGCTGTTGGCTGACCGAGTTGGAGGTATACCAGATCACGTGATCCTTGATGGTGTCGAGCTTGGCAAAGGCGCGGTCGATATCCAGCGGGTACAGATCCTCGGGCGCGACGCCGTCGGCCATCAGCGCGATTTCCATCATCGGATAGATGCGGTCGCGGAAAGCCCGCTTGCCGGGGAATTTTTCGACATCGAACACGTCGGCCCAGTTCTGCGGGACGTTGTCGCCAACAACCTCGGTGTTGTAACCGATGTTGTAGGACCACACGATGCAACCGATGCCTTTGGGGTGGACATAAGCCTGATCCAGCGCGCTGGCGTCGACGATGTCGAAATCCAGATCTTCGAACAGATCTTCGTTGGCAAACAGGAATGTGTCGGTCACGTCGACCGTATCCCAGATCGGCTCGCCCGCTTCGACCATGGTGCGCAGCTTGGAACCGCTCATCGGGCCGTCCTGGATGACCAGCGCGCCGGTCGATTCCATGAACGGGTTGCAATAGGCCGCTTCCTGTGCCGCCTGATAGCTGCCGCCCCAGCTGGCAAAGACCATCTCGCGGCCCGACAGATCAGCGGCGGCCAACGCACGGCCCGCACCGGCGGACAAGGCCACCACAGAGGCGGTGGCATAAAGCGCCGTGCTCAGAAATCTCCGACGACTTAGTTTGGTATATTCAGTCATTGTTAGTCTCCCTGTTCGTTGACTGTATTCAGGTTTGGGCCATGCCGCGATCACGCGGCACGTTTTGCCCGGAAATGCGGAATGACGCGATCCGCAAACAATTCGACGGTCCGGACCGCGACGTCATGCGGCAGCCCGAAAGTGGGGCCGATCATGATGTGATCGATGCCAATGGCCTGATAGCGTTCCAGCTTGGCAATGATCTCGTCCGGGGTCCCAAACAGCAGATTTTCCTTCAGGTTTTCCGTCTGATACTCGCCACGGGCCGCAACAGTGTCGAAGTCCACAGGCTCGGGGAAGCCATTGGTGACGGTGCCCGAATTCTTGAAGAGGTTTTCGAAATTGCGCCCGAAATTCACCACTGATTTCACGGCCGTATCCAGCACTGACGGGTCATCATACACACAGCAGACGCGCAGCGTGGCGTGAGTCAGGTTTGCCGGTTTGCCCGCCTCGGCATGGGCCGCGCGAAATTTGGTTTCCAGATCCTCGACCTCGGCAAAATCCTTGCGCAGAGCGGTGGAATGATCTCGCGCAGGTATTTGCCGCCTTCGCCCTGCGGCATACCGCCGGCCATGCGGTCGAATTCGTACTGGTAGGCACCACGTCCCAGACCCATTTCCAGCCGCCCGCCGGTCAGGATGTCACACATCGCCGCCTCACCGGCCAGACGGATCGGATGCCAGTACGGTGCGGCCAGAACCGCAGTACCCAGCCGGGCGTTCTTGGTGTGGTTGCCCCAATGCGCCAGCAACTGGAACGGGTTGGGTGAGATCGTAAGCTCGATCGTGTGATGTTCGGCGGTCCAGATAATGTCGAACCCGCCCTGATCGGCGATCTTCACCAGATCCAGCGCCTCGGCCGCGACCACATCCATTGTCTTGGAGGTGTCGAACCGCGCCATGTTGACGATAATCGAAAATTTCATCGGTAAATCCTATTTGTTGATGCGCATCACAAAGGCGTCCTGCTGGGCGCCGGAATAGTCGATTACGACTGTCTTGATGCGACTGAACTCTTCGATGGCGGCATAGCCGTTGTGTTTGCCGTAGCCTGAATCCTTGAACCCGCCCGAAGGCGACATCACAGAGGGGCTGCGGTAGGTGTTGATCCAGACCATTCCGGCCTCGATCCTGCGCATAAAGCGCAGCGCGCGTTCCAGGTTGCGGGTCCAGATGCCCGAGGCCAGAGCAAAATCGCTGTCATTGGCCATCGCGATCATCTCATCGTCGTCGCGAAATTTCAGGATGCCCAGGACCGGCCCGAACACCTCTTCGCGGGCGATGCGCATGTCATTGGTGACATTGGTGAAAATCGTCGGCTCGACATACCAGCCGTCACCCATGCCTTCGGGCCGTCCACCGCCCAGCGCCAGCGTGGCCCCGTCGGCCTTGGCGCTTTCGATGAAATCACCGACCTTTTCGACCTGGCTCCACAGCGCCAGCGGACCCAGTTGAACATCGTCGCTGGTGGGGTCGCCGATGCGGATCGCGCGGGTCTTTTCGATGATCTTTTCGACCACCTCGTCATAGACGTCTTCCTGCACGAAACAGCGCGACCCGGCCACACAGGTCTGGCCCGCCGCCGCAAAGATACCGGCGACGACACCGTTCACCGCTGCATCGATATCGGCATCGTTGCAGACCACATGCGGAGATTTGCCGCCCAGCTCCAGGTTCGACGGAGTCAGTTGTTCCGCAGCACCCTTGGCGATGATCTTGCCCGTGGCTGGCCCGCCGGTGAAATCCACCTTGGCGATGCCGGGATGGGTGATCAGCGCATTGCCCGCCGTATGGCCCAGCCCGGTGATGACATTGAACACGCCATCCGGGAACCCGGCCTCTTTCATAAGCTCCGCAAAGGCGATGGCACCGGCCGAGGCATGTTCGGATGGCTTCACCACCACCGTATTGCCGCAAGCCAGGCAAGGCGCAAGCGCCCGCATCATCATGTAGAGGGGAGAGTTCCACGGGATGATCACCGCCACCACGCCAATCGGTTCACGAATGGTGAAATTCAGCGTGTCGGGTTTGTTGACAGGAATGGTGGACCCTTCGATCTTGTCCGCCATCCCGGCAAAGTAACGCAGCGCCACAGGCAGTGCGCTGGCCAGCGCCCGCATCTCGCGCAGCAGCTTGCCGTTTTCCTTGGTCTCGATATCGCCCAACCGGTTGGCGTTTGCCGCCACCAGATCGGCCAGTTTGTGCATTAGCATCCCGCGCTGGCTTTGCGACATGTCGCGCCATGCCGGATCGCGCATCGCTGCCTGTGCCGCCTGTACCGCATCGCCGACTTCGGCATCGGTGCAATCGGCCACCTGACACCAGACCTGGCCTGTGGTCGGGTCGAAACTGTCAATCGCCGGTCCCTTGGACACACGATAATCGCCGTTCACATAAATCGGCATACACGTGTCTTTAAGTGTGTCGGCGGTGAATTCTTTCACGAAATCTTCTCCTGCTCGGTGATGAACTTGGTCCAGGGGGTGGCGCGATGGTCGATCGGATTGATCTGACCCGAGGTTTCGGCGTCATCGACGTAAAGCCCGAACCGGGCCTGTTTGTATTCCGCCTGAAACCGGCCAAGAACGGACCGGACCTGCGAAATCTCGATCTCGTTCAGCGGCAGGTCCGTTAGTGGGAACATCTTGAGGTACCCGGTTGGTTCGCCCGCTTCCAGTTCGCCCTGAAACACCATCCAAGTGGCGTTGCCCGTGGGTGCATCGAACAAGGAATAGAGGAAACCAAGCTCGGACTTGATCCCGGATTCGGTAAGGTTTTTCTCCAACGAACCGCGCGCCTGACGAAAGCCGGGCTGAACCTCACCCATCGGCAGCGACCAGCCGCCCTGGGTTTTGCGCAGCAAAATCTGCCCGTCACGTTCCAGCACACAGCCGACGCGGACGCCACCGTGATGCGACACGGAATCTGCTGCCTCTTCGGCAAGACCCAGATCCAGATAGTGACCCCGCAGATAGGCCAGCGGCCGCTTGTCGTTATTGGCGAAATCCACGACCTCGCCAATCAGAATGACATGATCACCGGCCTCGACCACATTGTCGGTGCGACAGTCAAACCAGGCGACGGTGTCATCGATCAGCGGCGTGCCCGCCGCGCTTGGTTGCCACGACGTTTCGGCAAACCGGTCAGGAATGCGCGAGGCGAAACGGTTGGAAACCGGCTTTTGCGCATCCGACAGAATATTCACCGCGAACTGCTTTGCCCGGCTGAACGGGTCCAGATTCGATGAGGATTTGGCCAGGCAGACCAGCAACAAAGGCGGATCAAGCGAAACTGACGTAAACGAATTTGCCGTGAACCCAATTGGGTTACCTTCGGCATCCAGCGCGGTAACAACGGTTACACCGGTCGTGAAACTTCCGAATGCGTTGCGTAGCTGAATACCGTCTGCGCCTGCCATACTGCCTGAACTCCCCGAATTACCGGATGAGGTTAGGCAATTCGGCGAGCGCTCGTCCTCCGTCGAATTGATCTAGATCAAAAACTATTTTTCCTACGTGTCATAGGAATTTTCCAGTTTCCGCAATCTGATCGCCAACTCCAACTCGAAACATTGGTCCGGATCGTCGAAATTCATCTCATATTGATCGGACAATTGTTCCAGCCGGTATCGCAGAGTCGAGACATGGATGCCAAGGTGATCGGCGGCCTCCTGATAGCGTCGGCCATGACGCAGAAACATCTCAAGCGTCTCGACCGCCACCGCCGCCTTGCGGCTTTTGGTCATCAGGTTTTCAGGCAGGACGCGTTCAACGAACCCTTGCATCTTTCCGGCATCCATCGAGGCCGCAAGTGACGGGAATTCACCCAGATTTAGCGGCGTGACCCATCCGCTTGCCTTGGCCGATCGGGCAAAATCCAACGTGATGGAGCAGGTTTCGTGAACCTTGGGCAGCATGTTGATATCTTCTGCCACGTCAGACAGCACCAGCACGGTCTCCTGTGGCAGGAACGGGCGGATGCGGGTCAGGAACCTGTCCCTTTGTTGCTGGTCAAACGTATTGCCATAGCCCAGCAGCATCACCAGCGATCCGTCGACAAAGCATGAAATCGCGGACCCAAAGGTCGATTGCGCATTTCGCAGAATGAAACTGTGCGACCCGTCGTCCAGCTGCGCGCCTGCGGGCGGTCGAATCACCAACATCCGACTGGGCGCACCAAGATCGAAATCCAATTGATGCGCCTCATCCAAAAGCTCATCACGGTCTTTCCACTCACCACTCAGCACCTTGGACAGCAACCGGCGGGCGGTAACGCGGCGGGATCGAAATTCAACAAAGCCGCGCAGGATAAACGACGAAAGCGCCACCCGACCGGCCTGCGCCGCGATGCGTTCATTGTCACTTAGCGGGGCGTCGCGGAAGAAAAACAACGCACCCACATGGTTGCCATCGATGCGCAACGGGCTGACCTGCCCCCGGACGCGCGTGCCATCAACATTCAGATCCACTTGCGTGCCGCTGGGATAGTCCCGGAATTTCAACGCAGCGGAAATCAGGTCGGATGGGATGCGCCGCATACTGACCAGCGGAACCGGCGGCGGGGTGTCGGGGTCAAACAATCCCCGCCCCGATGTCAGGTCCACTGCCAGCCAGCCCGACGGAAACAGCTTGCTCAGGTTGCTGGCCAGCGATCCCGCCGCCTCATAATCCAGACTGTTTGTCAGCGAGGTGGTCATGCTTTCGAGGATGCCGCGCAACCGCTGGGCCTGCCGCTGTTCGCCTGCCAGCCGGGTAATCTTGCGCACGGCAATCGACGCCAGATCGGACACACATTGCAGGAACCCCAGATCATCCTGCGTGACTTCGACAACCTTGCGCGAAATCACCGTATAGACCATCGGACGGTCATGGCTGTCGCGCACTTCCAGCGGAATGATGACCGCCGTATGGTATCCCCGCTGGATCGCATCATCGCGAAACCCCGGAAATTCATCCTGTTTCGTCGCGTCGTCCAAGATCAAAGGGTTGCCTTCGGACAGCACCCTGCTGACCGGGCTAGTGCGCGCATCCCAGGCCGCCAACGTGTTTTGATTGTCAGCATCCTGCGGGTCGTGTCGCGCGATCGGTATGGCCAGGTTGGCATCGGTATCAAGAACCTGAATGCTGCTCAGATCCCATTGCGAGTGCTCGCAGACTCCGTGCGTGAGATGCAGATAGATTTCCTCGGCATCATGTCCCGCATCGATGAATCGGGCCAGGTTTGCTATGTTTCGATAATGGTCCATGCCCAAAGTCTGATCGAGTTCGATGGTCGTAAATACGCAGCAATTATCCGAACCACAACTGTAGCCGGAGGGTCCGCATATAGCGGAGGCGTCAAAGAACGAAATTCAACCTAGCTGTTCAAAAATTCATTCCAGCGGCGAACAAGATAGTTGTGTTCATCCATCAGCGTGTTCCATACCGCGATATTCGACAATCGCCGGCGATAGGATCCGCCATCCCGTTTGGTGCCTGCGCGCGCATAGGTGCGGCCGGCCATGTCGGTCAGATCCTGCGCCGCTGGTTCGCCCTCGTACAGGTAGTCCCATTCGATATCCGACAGGCAGGACCGGGTGCCCTCCAGTTCGGACATGTAATATCCCTGCCGCGCCATGGCCGCGCCCGCTTTGCCCGACAGCCACCAGTTCATATAGGCATAGGCCGCATCGCGGTGTTCGGTATCGACATGCGAGGACAGGCACATCCCGCCATGCCAGGCGCGATAGCCTTCGATGGGCGCTGCGTTTCGGATCGGCGTGCCTGAGGATTTGATGGTGAATACAGCCGGGGACCATAGCGTGGCGATCAGGGTGCGCCGCTGTGTCATCAGCGCCTCGGATTCGGACGAGGTGGCCCAGAAATGTTTGAAGTGGCTCGATTTCTTGTGATCGACCAACAGCGCCATCAGCGCGTCGATCTCTTCTATGGTCAGATTGCCCAGATTTTCGAAGCGGATCAGACCCGCCGCGCTGGCGGCCAGTGCCACATCCAGCGCACCAATCGCCGGGTCGCTGAGCAGGCCGCATTTGCCATGCCAGATCGGATCGAACAGCCACCCCCAGCTTTCGCTAACCCCGGCCTGCGACGGATCGCGGCTGTTTGGGTCATAGCCAAAGCTGTCCACGTTATGGACGGTCGGCAGCATCGAAATCTGTGCTGTGGGTGAGGCGCCAAGCGCACCGTTCGGTTGAACATACAGCTGATCGGTGGGCTTGATCCCCTGCGGCTGCCGGTCAGACGGGTTCAGAAAACCGCGCGTCGACAGGTCGGACAGGCGCGGCCAGGCGGTAATAAGATTCGTTTCGATGGGCTGGATTGCCCCGGTGGTCCACAGCAGTTCGACGCTGTGAAACCACTGATCGTAAAGGTCATAGCTGTCCGGGCTCAGCACTGCGGTCTGTTGCGCGCCCACACCGCTGAGAACCTGATATTCGATGTTGAAGCCCAGATCGGTCATCGCCGCCTGCCGGAGTGGTTCGATCAGGGTCACGCTGGTGCCCAGTACCCTCAGCGTCAGGTCGGATGAAGTCGACATGCTCAATGAACCATCGCCAGATAGGGGGCGGTTTCCGGCGCTGGCAGCACCGATAGCACCCGCAGTTTACGCAGCATCTGATCCGTCAGCCCGTCCAGATGGCGGGACAGCTCGGTGCTGGCCGCTTCGAAGCTGCCGGAAATCAACAGGTCCAGCACGCGGACATAGTCGGCCAACAAACGCTGATCGCTTTGGGTGCCGAACCGGCCTCGGAAGGCACGGCAAATCACAAAAGGGGTCAGGTTCTGACCCAGCACTGCGGTGACGCGCGTATTGGTGCCGTTCTGCAGCAGGTTGCGATGCATGAAATGTTCCAAATCGTCCACCCGCGCAGGCGTCGCGGTTTCCGGCGCGGCCAGAAACGACCGGGCCTGTTCGGCCAGCTTTTCCAGATGGGCCCGGTCCAGCACATGCGCTCCGCTAGTCAGGGCCGAGGGGGCCAGAAGGCGCCGCAACTCCAGCGCTTCGCGTGTTGAGCGCGCGGTCAGGGGACCCGCGATCCAGTGTGATTTGGTGTCTTTCTCGATCAACCCCTGATCCAGCAGACGGATCAACACCTCGCGCACGATGGTGCGGCTGACACCGAAATGATCGGAAATCCGCGCCTCAAGCAGACGGTAGGTGCCAAAGGGCAGGCAGGCGGCAATCTCTTCGCGCAGGGCGGTGATAACCGGTGTTGCCGTCGCCCCCCGGCCCACGTCAAAGGCGCCGCCAGGCTTGAGCACCAGATCCAGATCTTTCAGGCGAAACACCGGCGCGGTCGGTTTATCGCCGACGATATATCCCTGCCCGTCAGCGGCGCAGACAAGACGTTCGTCCGCCAGCATCACCAGCGCCCGACGAACCGGTGCGCGACTGACATTAAGGATGGTTGCAATGGGACCTTCCTTAAGCCGCGCGCCATCAGGCAAACGACCATCAGCGATCCGGACGCGCAACAATTCGAACACCGCATCATAAAGATGCCGATGATTGTCTTCACCGCCGTTCATTTCGTCTTTGCTGCCCTTCGCCCGGGCAGCCACTGATTTGTCATTCATCATACAGCGCTGAACCAATTGCCTTTTTTCAAAATGGAACGCTTGTCCATTCGATCACAATCAATCGACAGGGTCCATGCAGGATATTTATGGATACTGCATTCTGCAACCGATTTTCTAAAAATGTATATTGCGCACAATAGACATTTTTACTAAGACTGCGGGCAGAGAGCGGGAGAATCAGGTCGCAATCCGACTTGTGAGGGGGCTCTCGCAACGGAGGAGGGTTCAATGAAACAACGACCAACTGGTGCGTCGCCAAAAGGCGTATCTCGCAGAACAGTTCTAAAGGGCGCCGCCGCCACCACGGCTGCATCGCTGGGCAGCGGTGTCATTGGCACGCCGATGATCTGGGCCAACACGCTTAAGGATGTGACGATCACGCAGGTCGGCCCGTCTTTTTCAGTCATTCCCGATATCGCCGAACAGGCCAGCAAGGATCTGGGGTTCAAAGTTGAACAGCAGACCGCGGGAACGGATGCGGTGATGTCCCGTGTGGCGCGCCAGCCCGAAACGCTGGACATTGCCGATCTGGAATTCTGGGCGGTGCAGCGGGTTTGGCGCACGCTCAACCTGCAGCCCATCGACATCAACCGGATCGGTAGCTGGGACAAGATCATCCCGCTGTTCCGCGAAGGCAAGAACAATGACGGGTCCGAGGCCTCGCGCCAGGGGACGCTGCCGCATGAGGTGCAGTATGTTCTGGGCGCCGAGGACAAGGAGTTTTCGGCCACACCGACCGAACTCGCTTCGATCGTGCCGACGATCTACAACGCCGATACGCTGGGCATCCGCCCCGATCTGGTCGGTCGGCAGATCGACAGTTGGGCCGAGTTGCTGAACCCCGAATTCGCGGGCAAGTCGGCGCTGCTGAACATTCCGCAAATCGGCATCATGGACGCCGCCATGGCCATCGAGGCCCGCGGCGACCTGACCTATGGCGACAAGGGCAACATGACCCGCGAGGAGATCGACAAGACCATCGAAATCCTGATCGATGCCAAGCGCGCAGGCCAGTTCCGCGCGTTCTGGAGCACATTCGACGAATCCGTCAACCTGATGGCCGCCGGTGAGGTGGTGATCCAGTCGATGTGGTCACCTGCCGTTACCGTTGTGCGGTCGCGCGGGATCGACTGCACCTATCAGCCGCTGAAAGAAGGCTATCGCGGCTGGGGTGTCGGCATGGGCCTGATGGGGCACCTTGAAGGTATCCGGCTTGAAGCCGCATATGAATACCTCAACTGGTATCTCAGCGGCTGGCAGGGCGCGTTCATTGCGCGGACCGGGTACTATAGCTCGGTTCCGGAAACTGCGCTGGCCACGCTCAGCGCCGAAGAAGGCGATTACTGGTATCACGGGAAACCTGCGGCGCAGGATATCCTAGATCCTTATGGGTCGGTGCAGGAGACGGCGGGCCGTGCCCGGGATGGCGGATCGTTCGACGACCGGATCGGCAATATCAATTGCTGGAACACGGTGATGGACGAAGACCGCTATATGATCCGCCGCTGGAACGAATTTATCTCAGCCTGATATCTCCCCGACTTGCGGACCGGCGCATTGCGCCGGCCGCCTTTTCATCCGCAACACCCGGTGCCCCGGCACCGGCAGGGACAGGTTTGCCCTTTGTCATGACACCATTTCGAAGTTTCATCCCCTATCTGCAGGTCGCGCCATTGGCCCTGATCATGATCCTGCTGGTCGGCATCCCGGTCCTGACCGTTCTGGTCACCAGCTTCTGGAGCTCGGACGGTATCGATATCTATCCGGGTTTCTATCTGGAAAATTATGTCGAGATCTTTACCTCGCCAGTGACGATCAGGTTGTTCATGACAACCATCAAATTTGCACTGCTGACGCTGATATTCACCCTGCTGATCGGGTTCACCTGTTCCTACTTTCTGGTGTTCCATATCCAGAACCTGCAGACAAAAATCGCCCTGTTTCTGCTGTGCACCATCCCGTTCTGGACCTCGAACATCATCCGCATGGTGTCCTGGGTGCCGTTTCTGGGCCGCGAGGGTGTGTTCAACTCGGCCATGATGGGGCTGGGCGTGATCGATCAGCCGCTGGACATCCTGCTGTTTTCCGATTTCGCGGTGGTGCTGACCTATGTGCACCTGTTCACGCTGTTCATGATCGTGCCGATCTTCAACTCGATGTCCAAGATCAACCCCACTGTGCTTGAGGCCGCGCGGGACGCGGGCGCAAGCGCGCTGGACATTCTGCTGTACGTTATCATCCCACTGACCCGCACCGGCATCGCGCTGGGGGCGATCTTTGTGGTGACGCTGGTGATGGGCGATTTCTTCGTCGTCAAGATCATGAGCGGCGGTCAAAGCGCCTCGGTCGTCTCGGCGATGAAGAACGATATCGACCAGATGTATTACGCGCAGGCGTCGGCGCAGGCGGTGCTGCTGATCATCGTCGTGCTGATCATGATTTCCGCAATTCTCCGCGTGGTCGACATCCGCGCCGAACTGGCTCGCTGACAGGAGGCGCGTATGTCTGCATCATTCCAAAAACGCGGTCTGGCCTTTTACTGCCTCGCGGCTTTCTTCGCCTTGTTCGTGGCGTTCCTTTACGGCCCGATGATCATCATCTTCATCCTGTCCTTTCAGGGGGAACAAGGCGGTCTGACCTTCCCGATGCGAGGCATGTCGGCGCATTGGTTCGGCGATCTGTTTTCCAGCTCGCGTTATGGCGATCTGGGCGGGGCGTTGCGCCGGTCACTGATGATCGGCGGGGCGGCGATGGTGGTCACCACGTTGGTCTGCCTGTTTGCCGGACTGGCCTTTCGCCGCCGCTTTGCCGGGTCGGGCCCGCTGTTCTATCTGGCTATCGTCAGCCTGGTGATCCCCGGCATTCTGCTGGGTCTGGGCGTTGGTCAACTGTTCCAGATCTTCGGCATGCGGATGCATTGGTTCACCTCCGGGTTGGGCTCGCACCTGACATGGACGTTGCCCTTTGGTCTGCTGATCATGTTTGCCGTGCTCAACCGGTTCGACAGCAGTTGGGAAGAGGCGGCGCGCGATGCGGGCGCAACCCCGTGGCAGACGCTGATTTACGTCACCATCCCGATCCTGTTCCCCGGCCTGATCGCCGTGGCGTTGTTCGGGTTCACCCTGTCTTACGATGAAATGCCCCGCTCGCTGTTGACGGTGGGGGCCAGCAACACCCTGCCCATCGAGATTGCCAACATGACGTCGAACGTCACCACGCCCGCGCTTTATGCCATCGGCACGGTCACGTCCGCGCTCAGCTTTGTTGTCATCGCGCTGGCCTTTGGTGCCATCGCCCTGACCCAGCGCAACCGCCGCCGCGCCTCGAAATAAGCGCGCATTGAATTCAAGAACGAGGACCAAGATGTCGTCACCCGGTGAAATAAACATTCAGAACGTGACCAAGAACTACGGCTCGGTCACGGCTGTGAACAACGTGGACCTGAAGATCGAGGGCGGGTCGTATTGCTGCATGATCGGCCCGTCGGGCTGCGGCAAGACCACGCTGCTGCGCATGATCGCAGGCCATGAGGAGCCGACCTCGGGCGAGATTTCCATCGGCGACCGGGTGATGAACCACGTGCGTACCGGGGAACGCGGCACGGCGCTGATGTTCCAGAACTACGCCCTGTTTCCGCATCTCGATCTGGTCGACAACGTGTCGTTCTCGCTGAAGATCCAGAAGATGCCCAAGGCTGAACGCCGCGGGCGCGGGCGCGAGATGCTGGGCCGCGTGCAACTGCTGCACCTGGCCGAGCGGTTTCCGTCGGAACTGTCCGGTGGTCAGCAACAGCGTGTCGCGCTTGCCCGTGCCCTGATCACCAACCCGCAGGTGTTGCTGCTGGACGAGCCGCTGTCGGCGCTGGACGAATTCCTGCGTCTGCACATGCGGGTCGAACTCAAGCGGCTGCAGGATGAGCTGGGCATTACCTTTGTCCACGTCACCCACACCCAGCCCGAGGCCATCGCGCTGGCCGATCAGGTGATTGTGATGGATCACGGTGTGGTCGAACAGGCCGCCAGCCCGCGCGCAATCTATGACACGCCGCATTCGCCTTATATCGCGCGGTTCATGGGCGGGCAGAACGTGATCTACGGCACGGTTACCGACAAGTCCGGATCTGACGTCCATGTGCAGGGTTCCGAAGGGGGCGAATTTGTTCTGGGCGGCTGCGATGCACTGGAGGTCGGGTCCGAGGCGCGCTTTGCCGTCCGCCGCGACAAGATCCAACTGCAGCGCGGGCAGCATGAAGGGTTGAATTCGGTCAACGGCACAATCTCGAACGTCGAATATCAGGGCACTTTCGTCAAACTGGCGTTTGAGAGGCCCGAAGGGCAGGATTTTGTCGTCTATCTGGACGATCAGACCTATTTCGATGATCCCATCGATGTCGGCGATGCCGCGTCGGCCCATTGGGATGCCCGGGTCAATTACCGGCTGATCGGGGTCAAGGATTCCACCGGTCTTGCGGCGGGGCACTGAACCGATGTGGCCGGCCCCTGATACCGCATCACTGTCCGAGACCGTTCACGCGGCCTATCTGGATGGTGCGGCGTCACCGACCGGGCGGGTCATCAGCGCCGATGCCATTGCCGACAGCCCTGCGGCCACACATGTGTTCACAAACCGCACGCCAACGATCGCGCAGGAACAGGCCACGGCATCCGACAAGCGATACGCTGCTGGCACCCCCATCGGGCCGCTGGACGGGGCCATCGTGGTCTGGAAGGACCTGTTCGACCAGACCGGGCACATCACCACTGCCGGGTCGCGCACCCGCGCCGACGCCGCGCCCGCCGCTGGCAATGCAACCGCAATGACGCTGATGGAGCAGGCCGGAACCTGTTCACTGGGCCGCACCAACCTGTCGGAATTTGCCTTTTCCGGACTGGGGTTGAACCCCGGCATGGGCACACCGGTCAACCCATGTTCCAACGGTCAGGATCTGGTGCCCGGGGGGTCTTCGTCCGGCAGCGCCGTCGCAGTGGCGCTGGGGATTGCCGATATCGGGATTGGCACGGACACATCCGGGTCGGTCCGGGTGCCCGCCGCGCTGAACGGTCTGATCGGGTTTCGCCCGTCCCTGTCGCGCTATGACAAGCACGGGGTCTACCCGCTTGCGCAATCGCTGGACACCATCGGCACCCTCGCCCGCGATCTGGATATGATCGTCGAGGCGGATCGCATCCTGTCGCGCCGGGCCAGCCCGGAAAGCGTCACGGATCTGGCCGAGATCATAGACATCTCGGATGCGATGGGCGTGGAATGGGACCCGGATATCCGCCGTGGTCACGACGAATTCCTGGACGTTCTGCGAAATCTGGGCGTCCCGGTAAAAACCACCGGGCTGGAATGCGTGCGCCGGGCCAGAGAGCTGATGCAGCATTATGGCACGCTTGTCGCGGTCGAGGCGCGGCGGTTCCACGGGCATCTGATCGGTAGTGAACTGGCCGGGATTGTCGATCCCTTCATTCTGCAACGCCTTTCGCAGGCTCCGGTTTTAAGTGACGCAGATTACGCTGATTACCTGTCCCATCGGGCCGAGGCGCGACGGATGGCACAGTTCGAAATCGGTCAGGCGCTGGTAATCCATCCCACCACGCCGCTGGCAGCGCCCAGCATTGCCGATGTCACCGCGTCACCTGCCGCCTTTGCCGAGACCAATGCGCGGATGCTTTCAGCCACGATGATCGGCAGCTTTCTGGACCTTCCGGGGCTGGCATTGCCTACCGGAGCCACACCGGACGGCCGTCCCACTTCTACGCTGCTATCTGCTGCGCCCGATGCGGATTCCGATCTGCTGGCACAGGCGCAATCCCTGACCCGCAGGATCGCCGGGAACACTCTCATCCAATTTGAAAAACCGAAAGGATAAATCATGGCTAAGGATATTCTGGTCGCCTATGGCGTCGATGTGGATGCGGTTGCGGGCTGGCTGGGCTCGTATGGCGGTGAAGACTCGCCCGACGACATCTCGCGCGGGTTGTTCGCGGGCGAGGTCGGCTCACCCCGACTGCTGAAGATGTTCGAAAAATACGACATGAAAACCAGCTGGTTCATCCCCGGCCATTCGATGGAAACCTTCCCGGATGAGATGCAGGCGGTGGCAGACGCAGGTCACGAGATTGGCGTTCACGGCTATTCCCACGAAAACCCGATCGCGATGACGCGCGAACAGGAAACCGCCATTCTGGACAAATCCATCGAACTGGCGACCAAACTGTCGGGCAAGCGCCCCACCGGCTATGTCGCCCCTTGGTGGGAATTTTCCAATGTCACAAACGAGCTGCTGCTGGAGCGTGGGATCAAATACGACCACTCGCTGATGCATAACGATTTCCACCCCTACCGGGTGCGGGTCGGCGACAGCTGGACCAAGATCGACTACAGCCAGCATCCCGACACCTGGATGAAACCGCTGGAACGCGGCGAGGAAACCGACCTGATCGAAATTCCGGCCAACTGGTATCTGGATGATCTGCCGCCGATGATGTTCATCAAAAAGGCGCCCAACAGCCACGGCTTTGTCAGCCCGCGCCATCTGGAACAGATGTGGAAAGACCAGTTTGATTATGTCTATCGCGAAAATGACTATGCGGTCTTTACCATGACGATCCACCCGGATGTCTCGGGCCGTCCGCAGGTTCTGCTGATGCATGAACGGATCATCGAATACATCAACAGCCACGAAGGCGTCCGCTGGGTCACCTTTGACGAGATCACCGACGACTACGACCGGCGTTTCCCGCGCGGCTAAGGCAACAGCCCACGGATCACCCGATCCGTGGGCCCTGACAGGGGTTGGAACATGTGTGGATTATGCGGGTTGCTGGGGGCCGAAGATCACTGGTCGGCAGGCGCGCGGCAACAGGCCAGCGCCGACCCGGTGCGACGGCGCAAGGAACGCGCGGCACGGGTGCGGGTGATCAACGATGTTCTGGCCTCGCGCCGCCTGACTCTACGTGACTGGCAGGGCGAGGCGTTCATGCTGTCAGGCCCAACCGGTAAATCGGTGATCGTGGACAACGTGACCGAAGTTTGGGCGGCGATGGATGCGGAATTCGGCGGCGCCTTTGATCCGCTGGCAGAGGCCCCATGAAACAGGACGCCCGCACACCGCTGATCCTGCTGACGGGCTTTCTGGGTTCGGGCAAGACCACCTGGCTGAAAACCGCGCTGGCCAATGAGACCTATGGCGATACGGCGGTTCTGGTGAATGAATTTGGCGAGGTCGGCATCGATCATCTGCTGGTTGATGCAATCTCGCCCGACATCGTATTACTGGATTCCGGCTGTGTCTGCTGCCAGATCAGGGGCGAGTTAAAAGACGCGGTGCTGGACCTGTTGGACCGGCGCTATAGCGGCGAAATCCCCGCGTTTTCACGCATTGTGGTGGAAACGACCGGCCTTGCTGATCCGGGGCAGATCCTGTCGACCTTTCTGATGGACCCTGTGCTGCGTCATCAGATCGATCTGTCCTCGGTCGTGACCATCGTGGATGCGCTGAACGGGCCGGATTTGCACGCAAATCAGCCGGAATGGGCGGCGCAGGTTTCAGCGGCCAGCCTTCTCTTGCTGTCCAAAACCGATCTGATGACTGAGGATGTCGAAGCGCTGGATGCCTCCCTGCAGGCGCTGAACCCGGTGGCGGAAATCGACACCGTCGCGAAGGTGGCCCTGCTGTCCGATCTGACGCGCAAAGACCTGCGGTTTCCTGCGATGCAAACACCTGTAGTTCCAAGTGGATCGCATCATCACGGATCGGCCAAAACGCTGGCGCTGCATGTCGAGGAACGGCTGGACTGGACCCGTTTCGTGATCTGGCTGTCGGCGCTGATCCACAACCATGGCGACCGGTTGTTACGGGTCAAATGCCTGCTCAATACCGAAGAAAACGGTGTTGTCCTGCTGGACGGTGTCAGCCATACACTGCATCCGCCGCAGCATCTGGACGATTGGCCGGATGATGATCCGCGATCTCGGCTGGTCTTCATCGCACGCGGAATTGAGCCCGAGGATATCAGGCGATCATTCCGGGCCTATTGCCTGTCATCCGACCCGGTGCCCGCGTGACATCTGATACCAGCGCCCGAACCGTTCTGGAGCAGTTGAAAACCTACCGTGCAGCAGATGCGCCGGATGTGCCGGTCTCGATCACCGGCGCAGAGCCGCTATTGCCAACCCGCGCACCTGTTGCCCACACGCTGGGTCAGGTGATTGCCGCAACAGGCGTGGCGGTTGCCGATATCTGGGCCGAGCGCTGCGGTCAGGATCAGACCGTCGGCGTGGACCTGCGTCATGTAGCGTCGGTTCTTAACGGCCCTGACCACGCGCGGCTCTGCGATGCTAACGGAACATGGCACCCGATCATCAGCCCCGGGCAGGCCCTGTCCCGCGCGCTGACCCATCCTTGGCAGACCCGCGACGGAAACTGGCTGTTGCCGCATTTTGGCTTGCCACATCTACGTGATGGCATGCTGCGCCTGCTTGGCTGCGAAGCCAACCCCGACAGCGTGGCAGCCACCGTATCCCGGTGGCAGGCTAACGATCTGGAAGACACGATTGCCCAACACGGGTTGTGTGGTGCAAAGCTGCGGACCACAGATGCATGGCGCGGCGAAGTGCAAGGGCGTCTGTTGGGGGGCACCCTGGTCATAGAGATCGAGAAAGTTGCCGACACCGATCCGATGCCGTTTGATCCGGGCGCTCGCCCCTTATCCGGCGTTTCAGTCCTGGACCTGACCCGCATTCTGGCCGGACCTGTTTCGACCCGGTGTCTGGCCGAACACGGAGCGGATGTTCTGACGCTGACCACACCGAACCTGCCACAAATCCCTGAATATGTTCTGGAAACCGGGCGCGGCAAGCGGCGGGCGGATGTCGATCTAACGACCGTCGATGGTCGCGAGGATTTTCTGGCGCTCATTCAAAACGCGGATGTGTTTGTGCAAAGCTTTCGCCCCGGCGCGATGGACCGGCTGGGCTGCAATGCCGCCGAGCTGTCCGCCCTGCTGCGCCGCGCATCCGAAGGCGGCAGCTATCACGTCCAGACATCTTTGTGCCGAACCGCAATGCTAATCGAAGAACAGGACCGCGTGATGGGATTTGTGCCGGATCTGCCGGACGTTTCAGGCTTTCTGATTGAAACGGACACAGATCAGGGCCGCCTGCGTCATGTCAGACCTGCGGTTTCTCTGTCGCGCACCCCTGCGTATTGGGCCTGAGCACAGCCGATGCACCTGACATTCCTTTACGGCCCTCAGCTGCACCACCAGCAACCAAGGATGTCACCCCATCCCGGCTCTGGCGACCCAATTCAGGAACTGCTCAAGTTCAGGCTTGTTCAATCCGCTTGCCGTCACGGAACAGAGATATCTGCGTATCCGGCCGCCATTCGTGATCCCAGGCCAAGACCAAAGACCCGTTGGTCAGGAATTCACTGCTCATCGGGTGCCATCGAAACGTAGGACAATAGCAAGTCGATTGCTGGCACTATTACGCCGGAATGGGCGACAAATTCGAATGCCGGGTCATTCCTGCCAAAGCCTCCAACACACACAGCTACGTGACGCGGAAATCGTTTGGGGTTGTCGCCCGGATCCTGCCGTGGAACTCGCCACCGGGCACGCTGATCTGGAAACTAGCGCCCTGTCTTGCCGCAGGGAACACCGTTGTTTTGAAACCGTCCGAGCATTCCAGTTGTTCGACGCTGGACCAGATGGATTTACTGCTTGACGTAGATCTGCCGCTGGGCGTGCTGAACATTGAAACCGGCTGTGGTGCAACGACTGGCGCGCTGTTTATCGAGTACCGGGAGGTAGAAATGGCCTCGTTCAATGGTGGAATCGCCCCGGGGCGGGCCGCCGCTGGTGTAGCCGCACGTCAGATGAAACCTTACGTTATGGAGCTGGACGGCGAGCCTCCGCAGTTTGAGTTAGCGGATGCCGATCTTGATCTGGTTGTGCACAGGTTGCTGTGGGCCTCTTTCCGCCTGGCGGGCAACCCTACACCTCCGGATCGCGCGTTCTGCTGAATCGTGATGTTGATGACGCGTTCACGCAGCCCTTTGTTGATGTCGCTGATAAATAAAGCGAAGGTCTGCGATCCCAGCAATACCGAATCCCGGTTCGTTCAGATGGCAAACCGTCCGCATTACGAAACCGCCCTGAGCCGGATAGACGCAGCCGAAAAGGCCGGACACAAATTGCTGCTGGATGGCCGCAACGCATGCCGCGATGCTGGTTAAAATTCCGGCTCGACCACCTTTGCCGACGTTCCAAACGATGCCGATCTGGTCCAGAATGAGGTTTGGTCCCATCGTCTCGATCGAGGTCTTTGACACAGAAGCTCAGGCCGGGCGCATTGCGAATGACGCAATCTATGGGCTTGCCGCGGGCATCTGGACGCTTGGGAAGAATCCGGAAACACCCATCTCAGTGTGGTTCTGTTGCCCACGCTTTTGGCAGCGGCCTATCTGGTCAGCACAAAAGTCATCGTGCGGCTGGGCTAAGCGATGTCGCTGGATCATTGCGCACGTGACTTTTATTCTTCCACTACGTTTGAGGCCATGTCCAACTGCAGCGCCGAACATGGCGGCTGATGGTGGCTTGCGCACAGATGGCTTTACTCTACAACACTCTCCGCGCAGTCAGTGCCGAGATGACGGATAAGCAAGATGCCGGAATTTCCGGCCGGTCCTGACAAGGGCTGTACCGACCTGCTGGCGGCTCTGTCTGATCTAGTCTGATCTACTACGCCGCAGGCATGTTTTAACCGTTACCAGGTTGTTCGTTGGAGATTACATCGGTGACCCTGCCGGCGGCATCTCAGCCTGGTTGTGTTCTAAAATCCGATAGGGATGACGATTTTCATTCAAACATGCTAATAATACCTCACGAACAATGTGACCCCGCCTGCCGATCCGATTTTCTCGCAGACGTAGCAGACCAAACGGCAGTTGTTCCAAATTTACTGGCGTCAACAACAACCGGGTCACCGCCAGCCCGAGGAGACAGATTATGACTCTGATTAAAGGTTTTTCGTAACTGCCCAGCTACCCAGTACCTCGTAGATCGCCTGGATCTGGTCAGCTTGCTTTGAGGTTGAGGATGAGTTGATCGGGGGGTGTTTTCAAGGTTTCGATTGCGTCCCAGCCTTGCTTTCGTGCAGTCTCCATAACGGTTCGGCCTAAACGGACCATAGCTGCATATATGGGTCTAAACGCATAAAGGTACCGGTGCGCCAAGCTGAGATTGCACACACGGCCCCCGCCTGGAACGTACGAACTTCCGGACCCGCCCCGAGGTTGCCGATCAGAACCACCTTGTTCACCGACACGGCCATGGCTCACTCCGCCTCGTCGTCAGCTGCGTCCTTGCCTGGCTCACCCGGATCGGATGAAGCAGGCGCGTCCGGCCAGAGCGCATCGAGCGGGAAGGTGATGGCATCGAAGGGGGGCAGGGAGACCGGATCATCGTCGGCCAGGGTGGCAAGCAGCACCCACTGGCCGTCGCGGAGCTCGAACGCTTCCAGCGTCTTTGCGTTTGGATCGACAAACCACAGGTGGCGAACCCCCTCGCGGGCATAGATTTCCCGCTTGTCGCCCAGATCGATCCGGCGCGTCGAGGGCGACAGCACCTCGCAGACCCAGTCCGGCGCGATATCGAAATAAGCCGCATCGGGATAGTCCGGCATGGTCTCGCGCCGCCAGCCCGCCAGATCAGGCACCACGATATCCTCGCCCAGATGCAGTTCCGGTTCATCAATGATCCACCAGCCACCGGGACCACCACGACCACGTGAAAATGGATTGAAAAGACTACCACCCATGCCAGAACTGGCCCAGGCATGCCGCGAAGCTGGTCTTGGCTGCGTATGCAGCGTGCCGTCGATCACCTCGGCCACCATGTTCGGCGGCGCGTCCAGCACGTCCTGGTAGCTGGCCCTGCGGTGGGGCTGTCTGGAAACCCGGCGCTGTGTGTTCATGTCATGATCCTCTCCTTGCCCGTCATCATAGAGCCCTGCCACGGGGCTGTCACTTGTCTTGCCGGCCGGGGATTTCGTCTCGCTGTTCTTCTGCCCCGAGGCCGGGTTCCCGGCTTCGAGGCGCACATTGACCGCGGCCATGGTGCCGGGCTTCTTCGTGCTGGGCTCCAGTTGGTAA
>CAXXPZ010000070.1:0-40008 GCA_963422555.2 uncultured Ruegeria sp. | reverse complement strand
TGATGTCCCCGGTGTCCCAGCAACCCTCGCCTGCAGGCAGGATGCTGGCACGCAAATTGTCCGTCAGAGGGGCTGTTGCGTATTGGAAATAGTAGATCGGAACATATGCAGGTTCCGTCGAATTCAGATCCTGATGATAGGCATTTGTCGCCTGCAGGACCGCCTTGGCGCGAACCGTGCCGCCGGGCGTGCGCAAAAACCATGACCCGTCGCGATATTCCAACGACCGCACTGCGCTGTGTTCATAAATCTGCGCGCCAGCCTGCGCCGCCGCGCGCGCCAGCCCCACGCAATAGGCCAGAGGCTGAATCGTTCCGGCACGCGGGTCAAACAATGCGCCGTGAAACCCGGCGCTACCGGTTCTGACGCCAGCGTCGGCCTCAGACAGCAGCTCTACCGGCGCACCATCATCTGAAAGCTGGCGATAACGCACTTGAAGATTTCTGTATCCCGCCCGAGAATGGGCACAATGCAAAGTCCCGCCTTGGATCGGGGCGCAGTCAATTCGGTGCTGTTCGATCAGCCCAAACACTTCGGCAGGGGCGGCTGCCAATAACTGGATCAGCCGGTCTCCACCCTCTTGCCCAAGATGATCGCGGATCTGTTGCGGAGGCAGCCAAAGCCCCGCATTCACCAAGCCGACATTCCGGCCCGAGCCGCCATGACCGATCCCATGCGCCTCAAGCAGACAAACGGACGCGCCGGCCTTTGCCGCCGCCAGGGCGGCGGAGCAGCCAGTATACCCACCGCCGATCACCGCCAGATCGACCGAAACGTCACCTGAAAGTGACTTGGTATCGACATGTTCGGCACAGGTCTTGCGCCACAATGATTGGTCGACAGATTTCACCAGCGGTCCCCTGAATTTGCGCGGATCATCGAAAGGGACTCAATCGATTGCAAGTGCTCTTTGATCTTCACGACCCATCGCAACCAGCAGGGGTTGATCGTCCTGTCGCGATTGGAAGGCTGCCTTGTCAGCCATCCCGTGCCAATTCGCCAGAACCAGCGATTGTGCGACTGCCCCGCTCAGTGTTGTGCCGGGACCGGTCACGATAAACAGATCCGCCGCAAATTTCCGGGCTGCCGTCTGCACGGCACGCGTGAAATCATAAGGTTCGGTCACCTGATGACCCAACGTATACTCCTTAAGGGCGCGTGCATCAGTTGCCCCCGGCCACCAGATCTTGCCGCGCCCATCAATTAACGGGCGGTCAGGTTGCGCGAACTCAGCCCTTTCTAATGCCGCCTGCCCTTCTGCCGCGACGGAGGCCTGCAAATAGGTATGAAAGGCTGCATGGTTCTGCAGACGCAGCGGAAACCGATCCTGCACAACGGGGTTCGTGGCCTCAAAAGCCGACAGACCGGCATCGTTTCCGGCCAGAACCAGCATTCCGCCCAGATCAATGGACAGGGCAAGCACGTGGTCCGGCAATTCGTTGATCCGCGCCACTTCTGCCAGAATGGCGGCTTTGCGAGTGGGATCGTTCCGCCAATCCGCGCCGACAAATGGATAAACCACCTGACCGCCGATCAGGTGGGTCTGCATCAATGTGCCCATCGTATTGACGACCCGGAACCCGGCCTCGGCGCTAAGGGCTCCCGCCACGGCCAGCGCGCTGTACCATCCCATCGAGTTGCCGGTGACCGCAACCACTTCAATATCCCCGGCCAAAGCTTGGGCATCCGCCAGCGACGCCGCGTAGATCAGGGCTGAGGCCACATCGCCGCGCGAATACCGCCCGACCGAGTATCGCTGAGCCCCGTCCAGATCGGTGATCGCGTCTTGCCCATGTTCGGCCCGGATGGCGTCAAAGCTGTGAAACAGGTCCATGCGGTTCGCGTGATTGCGATGCAGATAGCCCAGCTCTGGCTTGTTATAGGTACCCCGACCCGGGCAGATCACAACGGCAGTGCGGGTCATTTGCCACCTCCGGTCAGGTTCAGGGCTGCAGCCACGATATCCTCTTTCGATGGTAACGGCGCCGCATAGGCAGGACCCGTTGCGATAAAGCTGTCCTCTGCCACAACGCGCGCGATTGGAACGCGCGCCCTTTCTTCACAGAAGAAAGTCATCAGCCCCTCGGACTGGCTGCCGGTCCGGCGGCACTCATCGACGATCAGGACGTGTTTGCAGCCCTCGGTGGCCGACAACAGGGCGTCGGCAGGCAACGGGGCAAGCCAGCGCATATCGATGATGCGTGTTTTGAGCCCGGCCGCCTGCAGGTCAGGTAGCGCCTGATGCGACAGGTAATGCCCGTTGCCATAGGTCACGATTGCCATATCCGTGCCGTCCCCATGCACACCAACCTCGCCCAGCGCGATGCGCTGATCCGGTGACGGATAGGGCGTCATCCACCCGCCATCCTGTGCCGCGTGCAGGTCGCGCATGGGGTACAGCGCGATAGGTTCCAGAAACACCACCACCCGCTGTTCTTCCCGCGCCAGCCGCACGGATTCACGCAGCATCCGCGCGGCGTCTGCCCCGGATGACGGGCAGGCAATGATCACACCGGGAATATCACGCAGCACGGCAAGCGAGTTGTCATTGTGAAAATGGCCACCGAACCCTTTCTGGTACCCAAGCCCGGCAATGCGCACCACCATCGGGTTGGTAAACTGCCCGTTCGAAAAGAACGGCAGCGTGGCCGCCTCACCCCTGATCTGGTCTTCGGCATTGTGCAGATAGGCAAGGAACTGAATTTCCGGGATCGGAACAAACCCGTTATGACCCATCCCGATGGCCAGCCCCAGAATGGACTGTTCGTCCAGCAAGGTATCAATCACCCGATCCGCGCCAAAGCGCTGCTGCAGCTTTTGCGTGACACCGTAGACCCCGCCCTTGCGGCCGACATCTTCGCCCATGCACACGATCTCAGAATATTCCAGCATCAGATCGGTCAGCGCCCAATTGATCAGGCGGCTCATGGGTTGCGGATCGTCCATCGCACGCAGATCGCCCCCAAACGCTGCAGCCCGCGCCTTGGCATCCGGACCGTTGGTGGGCTTACACGGGCGGCTTGGCGGGATCAGGCTGGCCATGACCTCCCGCGCAGTCGTCAGATGCGGGCGCGAGGCCGCCTCGGCCGCGATCCGGTCGGTGCGTGCACACGTGTCGGTGTAGATTTTCAACGCTTTTTCGGGCGAAAGCGCCCCGGCCTGATCCAGCAGCCGGACGGAATGCAGCAGCGGATCGTTGGCCTCGTCCGCCTCGACCTCGGACTTGCTCAGATAGGTGGTTGGCACATCCGCGCCCGCGTGACCGTAAAGACGCACGGTTGTCAAATGCAGAAAAGCCGGTTTGCGGCGGCTGCGCACGTAATCTGCGGCCTCTTTGGTCACTGCATAGGTTTCGAAGATATCCAACCCGTTGGCCTGAAAGTATTTGATCCCCGGCCGATGCTGCATCGAGGCCTGTATCCAGCCGTTCGGCGTTTTGACCGATATGCCGATGCCATTATCCTCGCACACAAACAGCAAGGGCAATGGCGTGGATTGAACGCTGGTCCATCCTGCCGTGTTGATCGACCCTTGCGCGGTCGAGTGATTGGCAGAGGCGTCCCCAAAGGAACACATCGCTATACCATCCTTGGGCAATTCCCGATGCTCGGGGTCGTTCCGCCGCGCGGCACCCAGCGCATATGCCGCCCCGACCGCCTTGGGCAGATGGCTGGCAATTGTCGAGGTCTGCGGCGGAATCGTCAGCGCCTTGGATCCAAGTACCTTGTGCCGCCCGCCCGAGGTCGGATCATCGCTGGAACAGGCAAAACTCAGCAACATGTCCCAGGCGATCTGCTGACCCGGCACCTGCTCGGACCGCGCGATCTGAAACGCCGCGTCACGGTAGTGCAAAAAGGCAATATCAGTCGGGCGCAAGGCGTGGGCGACGGCCGCCATCCCCTCATGCCCAGACGATCCGATCGTGTAGAACCCTTTGCCTTCTTTCTGCATGGTGCGACTGGCCCGGTCCAGCGCACGGCTCAGAACCTGTGAGCGGAACAGTGACACCGCATCCACCTTGCCAAGACCCGGTTGCGGCGCGGGGCCCAAAGGGAAATCGCGATTCGCAACGCGGGTAAGGAAATTCTCGTGAACGATCTGGGCGCGATCCATGGCATTCCTCAATTTCAACGGCGTGGATGAGGCCTAGCGCCGGCCTTCCCCAATTCGTCGTAGTTTTTTTCATGCCTGTCCATGCGGTTTTCAGGCGTTCTCAAAGGCCACCCACGCGCCGGAACGCGGGAAGCGATCAGCAGGGCGACATGAATGTCATGGCTCTGGCCGAAACCAAACGCCAGTGATATTGCAGCCAAAAGGTATGAGGAATTGTCATATGATTGCCCCGCGCCGGTTCTTACCCTCTATTTCGTCGCTACTGGCTTTGGAGGCCGTGGACCGGTTGGGCAGCGCGTCAGCCGCCGCGCAGGAGTTATCCCTGACACAAAGCGCCATAAGCCGACAGTTGAAGGCCGCCGAGGATCAGCTGGGCATTGAACTGATCGAGCGCAGCCAAATGCGCCTGCGATTGACACCCGCCGCCAAAGACTATGCGGAAACGGCAAGGGCTTCGCTGAAAGATCTTGCGCAGGCGGCCCTCAGGCTCACGGCAAACCCCGCCGGCGGGTCGCTGAACCTGTCGATCCTGCCGGCCTTTGGCATGCACTGGCTGGCCCCGCGACTGTATGATTTTGCGCAACGCCACCCCGAGGTGACAGTGAATCTGGGCACGCGGCTGAACCCGTTTGATTTCGCGTCCGAGCCGTTCCACGCTGCCATACATTTCGGCCACCGGGACTGGGCCGGGGTGAACTACCTGAAACTTATGGGCGAAGACGTTCTGCCCGTCTGCTCTCCTGCCATGGTCCCCGCCGGGTTCGAGACGCTGGACGCACTGCAGAACGCGCCGCTTCTGCATCTCGATACCCGCGCAGACGCGTGGGAGCAGTGGTTTGACGCTCAAGGGCGATCTGTCACAGGCCTGCATGGTATGCTGTTCGATCAATTCTCGACCATGGTGCAGGCGACAATCCACGGGCTGGGAGTAGCGTTGCTGCCGACATTTCTGATCGAGGATGATCTGACCGCCGGGCGCTTGCGGTTGGCCTGGGATGCGCCACCCATCAGTCTTGGAGACTATTATCTGGTCTGGCCAAAAGATCGTGCAACCCCCGAACCGGTCAAATCATTTCGTACTTGGTTGGAAGACCAGCTGAGCGGCACTCAGACACGCTAAGCAATCTGCGCGGCCTTCGGCCTTGCGTCCTGCGGACGGCAGAGGGGCCGGGCAAGCGCGGGCTGCGCCCGCGCTTGCCCGGCCCAACCGGAGGAGACGTTCCGCAAGGAAAGTCAACGACGGACGGGAGAACGCCCGCCCGGATCAGACGTCCAATGATCGCGCGATGAGTTCCTTCATCACTTCGTTGGTCCCGCCGTAAATCATCTGCACCCGGGCATCGGCGTATAGCCGAGCGATGGGGTATTCCATCATGTAACCGTAACCGCCAAACAGCTGCAGGCATTCGTGCATGATCTCGTTTTGCACTTCGGAGCCCCAGTATTTCACCATAGATGCAGTTGCCGCATCCAATTCCCCGGCCTCCAGCTTGGCAACGCAGTCGTTGACAAAGCTGCGCAGAACCTCGGCCTTGGTTTTGCACTCTGCCAGTTTGAACCGGGTATTCTGGAAATCCATAACGCGTTGACCAAACGCCTTACGCTCCTGCACATATTTGACGGTCTCGGCGATGGCAAAATCGATGGCGCCCAGTGCCATGATGCCGATCGTCAACCGTTCCCACGGCAATTGCTTCATCAATTGGTAAAACCCCTGCCCCTCTTCCGGTCCCAGCAGGTTGGTCATTGGCACCTTTACGTCCTCAAAGAACAGCTCAGCCGTGTCGTTGCCTTTCATGCCCAGCTTTTTCAGGTTGCGCCCCCTGCGAAAACCATCCGCGCCTTCGGTTTCGACCACGATCAGCGACACACCCTTGGCGCCCAGCGTCTTGTCGGTTTTGGCCGTCACAATGACCAAATCGGCGGATTGGCCGTTCGTAATGAAAATCTTGGATCCGTTGATCCGGTAAGAATTCCCGTCCTGTTCCGCCGTCGTACGCACGGCCTGAACGTCCGATCCGGTGCCGGGCTCGGTCATGGCCAACGCGCCTATCATCTCGCCCGAGGCCAGCTTTGGCAGCCATTTCTGTTTCTGCTCTTCGCTGCCATATGCATCGATGTAATGGGTGGCGATGGATTGGATGCCAAAACCCCAGCCCGCATCCCCCCGCGCGCTTTGTTCATACAATGTGACAGCATCGAACCCCATACCGCCGCCGACACCGCCGTGGTCTTCGGAAATCGATCCAGCCATCAACCCGGCCTGCCCGGCCTTTTTCCAAAACGCGCGGTCGACGACGCCCTGGTCGACCCATGTTTCTATATTGGGCACCAGCTCGTCGTCCAGAAATCGGCTCGCCATATCGGCAAACATCCGATGTTCGTCGGTGACCCATGCGGCAGAACTGGTAAAAAGCGACATTGCGACCTCATTGATTTGGTGTTGATCAAGGCTAGCCCGAGTGGCGATTCCTGCCAATCCGCGTGACGCGGCGTCTGTCGTTCGATACGCAACGTTTTTTCAATTCACCCCGTTATGTGTTCACGTCTGCGTCTGTGCGAGTGACAAGATCGGTTCCTTGCGGTTTGATCCTGACAATGCGTCCGGGGACTGGGCATTCACCGGAACCAACCCTTGCAAAAGGAACTGATCATGCCACGCGCCTTTTCGGAACTTACCTTCACGCCATCCGTCCGTGCCCATCAGCAGCGCATGGGTTCAGCGGATACCTACAGCAAGTTCATCCAAACGGGCCCCCGGCAAGGTCACGAAATCGGCCCCGCGGAACGGGAATTCATCGTGGCACGGGACGGGTTTTACCAATCAACCGTGTCGGAAACCGGCTGGCCTTACGTTCAATACCGCGGCGGGCCTGCGGGGTTTCTGAAAGTTCTGGATGCGAAAACGCTCGGCTATGCGGATTTCACCGGGAACAAGCAGTATATTTCGCGCGGGAATCTGGACGGCAACGACAAGGTCGCCCTGATCCTGATGGATTATGCCAACAAAAGGCGACTGAAGATCCTGGGGCGCATGACGTTTTCCGAAGGGGCCGAGGCGGCAGCGCACTTGTATCCCGAAGGTGCCGAAGCGCAGGCGGAGCGCGCGGCGATCATCCATATCGAAGCTCTGGACTGGAACTGCCCGCGCCACATCACGCCGCGCTATACCGAGGCCGCGCTGCGGCCGCATCTGAACGAGTTGGGCAAGCAACTGGCGCAACTTCAGTTGGAAAATGAACAGCTCAAGGCCGAACTTGCCGAATTTAAGGGCAAAGGCGGCTGATTGGGAAAAAATGCCAACCGCCTCTTGACCTTCCCGTCACTGGAAGCCCCATTTGGAGCGTGAACCAAATGTCAGGGCGACTCGGATGGTTGAACAACACAACATTCAATTGAAAATATCGGGGATGAGCTGTGCCTCATGCGTAGCGCGTGTGGAATCAGAATTGCTGGACGTACCCGGCGTTCAGGCGGCCTCGGTCAATTTCGCAACCGAAACCGCGCAGGTTACATATGACGGCGCGTTCCCGGCGGTCACGGATGCTTTGGATGCCGCAGGGTATCCTGCCGTTTCGCAGCAGGCCGATCTGGACATTGACGGCATGAGCTGTGCCTCATGCGTTGCGCGGATCGAACGTGCGCTAAAAGACAGCGCTGGGGTATTGGACGCCAACGTAAATCTGGCGACGCAACGAGCTTCGGTGACTTATGCCGACGGAGCAACGGACCCCGCCACACTGGCACGGGTTGTGACCGAAACAGGGTATCCGGCCCATCCGGTGCAGGACACGTCAACGGATCAGGGCACCGCTGCAAAATCTTACGAACTGCGCGCGTTGACGCGGACGACGATCCTTGCCGCCGTGCTTGCTTTGCCGGTTTTCCTGTTGGAGATGGGCGGTCACCTGATCCCCGCGTTCCACCATTGGGTACAGGCCACAATCGGCGCGCAAGCCAGCCATCTGATCCAATTCGCCTTGACCACTGCTCTGATGGTCGGCCCGGGACGGGTGTTTTATGCCAAGGGGCTCCCGTCGCTGCTGCGCGGTGCGCCGGACATGAACGCGCTGGTCGCTTTGGGAACCGGCGCGGCGTACCTTTATTCGATCATCGCGACATTTGCGCCACAAGCTTTGCCGCAAGGCACTGCCAACGTCTATTTCGAGGCCGCAGCCGTCATTATCGTCCTGATCCTGCTGGGTCGGTTGATGGAGGCCCGGGCCAAGGGCCGAACCGGTGCCGCGATCCGCAAGCTGGTGGGGCTTCAACCCAGCACTGCCCGGGTCTTGCGGGACGGGTCGTGGCTGGATTGCCCCATCGCCGAAGTTGTCGTGGATGACGAGCTGACCGTTCGCCCCGGCGAGCGGGTTCCGGTGGATGGCGAGGTTTTGGACGGCACCTCGTACATTGATGAAAGCATGATCACTGGCGAACCCGTGCCCGTCGGCAAGGCGGCAGGGGATCAGGTTGTCGGTGGAACAGTGAACGGGACCGGCGCGCTGCGCATCCGGGCGACCCGCGTTGGCGCGGATACCGTTCTGGCGCAGGTTATTCGCATGGTCGAGCAGGCTCAGGGTGCCAAATTACCCATTCAAGGGCTTGTTGATCGGATCACCCTTCGATTTGTCCCGATCGTGATCACGGTTGCCATTCTGACCGTTTTGCTATGGCTGATCCTTGGGCCTGCCCCCGCCCTGCCGCTTGCACTGGTTGCGGGCGTCTCGGTGCTGATCATCGCCTGCCCTTGCGCGATGGGGCTTGCGACGCCAACATCGATCATGGTGGGCACCGGGCGCGCGGCAGAGCTGGGTGTTCTGTTCCGCAAGGGCGATGCGCTGCAACATCTGCAACAGGCGCAGGTCGTCGCCCTGGACAAGACCGGGACGCTGACGCTTGGCCGACCTGAGCTTGCCGATGTCGTCACGACAAACGGCTTTGACCGGGCGCAGGTTCTGCGCCTGGCCGCTGCTGTCGAAGCTCAATCAGAACATCCTATCGCCAGCGCAATCATCCGTGCCGCACCTGCTGAATTGCCTGAAGTGTCCGAGTTTCACTCTCTCATCGGTCAGGGCGTCAGCGCCCTTGTCGAGGGGCACTCCGTCCTTGTTGGCTCGGGCCGGTTGATGGGTCAGAACGACATCGATCTGGCCACATTGTCCAGCGAGGCAGACACGCATTCCAAAGCGGGCGCAACGCCCTTGTTTGTTGCCATTGACGGCCGGGCCGCCGCTGCGCTGGCCGTCTCTGACCCGATCAAGCCCGGTACGCGTGAGGCGCTGGACCTTTTGCACCCCATGGGGCTGAAACTGGCGATGATCACCGGTGACAACGCGGCAACGGCCCGGGCGCTGGCGGGAACGCTGGGAATTGACGACGTGACCGCCGAGGTTCTGCCTGATGGCAAACAAGCCGCAATAACGGACCTACAGGATCGGTACGGCACAGTGGCTTTTGTGGGTGATGGTATCAATGACGCACCCGCCTTGGCCGCCGCGGACATTGGGATCGCAATCGGTACCGGCACCGATGTGGCAATAGAAACCGCGGATGTCGTATTGATGTCCGGCGATCTGCGCTGGGTCGCAAACGCACTGGATATCAGCCGCCGCACAATGCGCAATATCCGGCAGAATCTGGGCTGGGCCTTTGGGTATAACATCCTGCTGATCCCGGTCGCCGCCGGGGCACTGTATCCGTTCGGCGGACATCTGCTGTCACCGGCACTGGCGGCAGGAGCCATGGCACTGTCCAGCGTCTTTGTCGTCTCGAACGCCCTGCGTCTGCGCCGTATACGCCCCACTCTACCGGAAACCGATCCACCGCTTACCACGCACGAGGTCCCCTCATGAATATCGGAGATGTCGCCACCAGCACCGGACTGCCAGCAAAGACAATCCGGTATTACGAGGATATCGGCCTGATCAAACCGCTGCGCGACGACAACGGCTATCGCCGGTTCCGAAATCAGGATGTGCACAAACTGAACTTTCTGGGGCGCGCCCGCGCGTTGGGGTTTACCATCGAGGATTGCCGCACCCTGCTGGCCCTTTACGAGGATGAGACCCGCGCCAGCGCCGATGTAAAACGCGTCGCCCGCCAGCATCTGACCCAAATCGAAGCCAAGATCGCCGATCTTAACGCCATGCAAAACACGCTGAGCCATTTGATCGAGGCTTGCGCCGGGGATGATCGCCCGGATTGTCCGATCCTGCAGGATTTGGGCGGTAAACCCTGACGCGGGGTTGCCCTTTGGGCCACGCTTTGGTTTGTCAGGGCCGAACACTGCAACCGGCTGCATGTCGCAGGGCATCCGCCGGACATTGGGGAGGATCACCAAATGGCAAAAATCGCGTTTCTGGGCCTTGGGGTAATGGGCTATCCAATGGCCGGGCACCTTCAGGCGGCAGGCCATCACGTTATTGTTTATAACCGGACCCCTGCCAAGGCTGACGCCTGGGTCAAACAGCATGGCGGTGCCGCAGCCGCCACCCCGAACGAGGCCGCGCAGGGGGCGGAATTCGTTATCGCCTGCGTCGGTAATGACGACGATCTGCGCACGGTCTGCACCGGCGAGGATGGCGCGTTTCACGGCATGTCCGACGGCACCATCTTTGTCGACCACACGACCGTATCCGCCACAGTGACGCATGAGCTGTGCGAGGCCGCCGCGCCGCAGGGCGTTTCCTTTGTCGACGCCCCGATCTCGGGCGGTCAGGCCGGGGCGGAAAGTGGTGTTTTGTCGATCATGTGCGGTGGCGATCAGGCGGTCTATGATGCCGCCGAGCCGATCATGGAGGTCTATTCCAAGATCTGCCGCAGGATCGGTGACAGCGGCGCCGGGCAGATGACCAAGATGTGCAACCAGATTGCCATCGCCGGTGTGGTTCAGGGCCTCAGCGAAGCGCTGCATTTTGCCGAAAAGGCCGGTCTTGATGGTCGTTCGGTGGTCGAGGTGATCAGCCAGGGCGCCGCTGGCAGCTGGCAGATGGTGAACCGCCACGAAACCATGCTGGACGATCACTTCGATCATGGGTTTGCCGTCGATTGGATGCGCAAGGATCTGGGCATCTGTCTGGACGCGGCGAATGAAAACGGGGCATCGCTGCCTCTGACAGCACTGGTGGATCAGTTCTACAAGGATGTACAAAAACTTGGCGGCGGGCGCTGGGACACTTCGGCGTTGCTGAAACGTTTGCGCGCACTGGACTAAGGCATGAATGGTTTGACGGATCATTGGGCAACAGCCCTGCGCAGCCACTGGGGTCTTGACGCCCGGCTGACCCGGCTGGACGGGGAATATGACCTTAACTTTCTGGTGCAGGCCACGAACGGTCAGGACTATATCCTCAAGGTCATGCGTGCAGTGTGTGAACCCGGGCTTGTTGACCTGCAGATCAAGACGCTCGACCATTTGGCCGCAACCGCACCTGGCCTACCATTTCCCAAGGTCATTTCGTCACTGAATGGCTCGGAACTACCCCGGATCGCGGATGAACAGGGTCAGCCACGCCTCGCCTGGCTGCTCGAACATTTGCCCGGTCGATGCTATGCCGACGCGAAACCCAAGACCGAAGACCTGATCCTGAAACTCGGCCGCGTTCTGGGGGCCACCGACCGGGTGCTGGAGCAGTTTTTGCATGACAGCCGGCAGCGCGCAGATTTCAAATGGGACCTGACGCAAGCCGGGTGGATCGCCGACCGGCTGGATGTGGTCGCCGATCCCGACAGGCGAGCGGTGCTTCAAGAGATCGTGCAGGACTATGCCGCGATCTCGGACCGGCTGGGCCGCCTGCCTAAACAGGCCATCCACAACGACGCAAATGACTACAACATTCTGGTCGAAGGCGAGCTGAGCGAACGGCGCAGCGTTTCGGGCCTGATCGATCTGGGTGACATGTGCGCCGCACCCCGCGTTTGCGAGCTGGCGATTGCCGGAGCTTACGTGGTTTTGGATCATCCGAAACCGGAACGCGCTCTTGCAGCTTTGGTTCAGGGCTATCATGCCGCCAACCGCCTGCGCCCGGACGAGGTTGATCTGATCTGGCCCCTTCTGCGGATGCGGTTGGCCGTCTCGGTCGTCAATTCGACCCTGATGGCTGCGGAAAACGCCGATGATCCCTATGTGACGATCAGTCAGGCACCTGCGTGGCGCTTCCTTGAAAGAACCGATGTTAATGGCGGCCTGATGCCCGCCCGACTGCGCGCGGCCTGCCACCTGCCCGTTGTTGACGGAGCCGAACGCATCCATGCCTATCTGGACGACCATCGCGGCCACTTTGCGCAGATGTTCGAAATGGATCTGAGCGATACGCCGATGGGATCACTTTCGGTGGAAAACTCGACCTGGCCACAGAACCCGTTTCACATGCCGCTGGACGAGGCCGCCCGCGTGGGCGCGGAATTCGGAGAAGGTTACTGGCTGGGCTATTACAACGAGCCCCGGCTGATCTATGCCGAGCCCGGATTTCGCAAAGGCCCGTGGAAAGCATCGGACCGGCGCACTGTTCATCTGGCTGTGGATGTCTTTGCACCAGCCGGTACTGTGCTGCACGCACCGGTCAGCGGTCGCGTCGAAGCGGTAGAGAACCGCACCGCACATCTCGATTATGGCGGTGTGGTGATCCTGCATCACGAAACACCCGAGGGCGATCCGTTCTATACGCTTTACGGTCATCTGGACCCGGAAGTGTGCGACCGGCTGAGCCCCGGCGACCCGGTTGCTCAGGGCGCGGCCTTTGCGCGACTGGGGGATGCCTCGCAAAATGGCGGTTGGGCGCCGCATGTTCATTTTCAGCTGGCCCTGACCACCGATGGGATGCAGGCCGACTGGCCCGGGGTCGGTGATCCGGACGAGATGGATTTGTGGCATGCCGTTTGCCCGAACCCGGCGGCCCTGTTGAACCTGCAAGATGACAAGGTGCTCTATCGTCCGACTGACAAACACGCGATCCTGCAGGGACGGCAGGCGCATTTCGGCGGCAACCTGTCTTTGACCTATGATGATCCGGTCATGCTGGTTCGCGGTTGGAAACATCACCTGTTTGACGAATGGGGACGGCCCTATCTGGATGCCTACAACAACGTCCCGCATGTGGGTCACGCTCATCCCCGCATTCAGGCCGTAGCGGCGGATCAGCTGAAGCGGTTGAATTCAAACACCCGGTACCTGCATCCCGCGCAGACTGCCTTTGCCGACAAGGTCCTGTCGAAACTGCCGGACCAGTTCCAGGTTTGCTACTTCGTCAACTCTGGAACCGAAGCCAACGAACTGGCCTTAAGGCTGGCGCGCGCGCATACCGGGGCCAAGGGCATTGTCACGCCCGATCACGGTTATCACGGCAATACAAATGCCGCTGTGGCGATCTCGGCCTACAAGTTCAACAAGCCCGGCGGCGTCGGACAGGCCGACTGGGTGGAACTGGTCGAAGTGGCCGATGACTATCGCGGCTCATTCCGGCGTGACGATCCCGACCGTGCCACAAAATTCGCGAATTTTGTGGACCCTGCGATTGCTGCCCAACAAGAAAAAGAGCATGGGCTGGCCGGTTTCATCGCCGAAACCTTCCCCTCGGTCGGGGGGCAGATCATTCCCTCCAAGGGGTATCTGGCCGCCGTTTATGAAAAGATCCGCGCCGCTGGCGGCGTCTGCATCGCAGATGAAGTTCAGACTGGTGTGGGGCGGCTGGGCGATTATTATTTCGGCTTCGAACATCAGGCCGCGCTGCCCGATATCGTGGTGATGGGCAAACCTATCGGCAACGGCCACCCGCTGGGCGCTGTTGTCACGACCCGTGCCATCGCCGACAGTTTCGACAACGGGATCGAGTTCTTTTCGACCTTTGGCGGATCAACCCTGTCCTGCCGCATCGGCAAGGAAGTGCTGGACATCGTCGATGACGAAGGCCTGCAGGAAAACGCCCGTGTCATGGGCGCGCGGCTATCGGAGGGGTTGAGGCTGTTGCAGGACGGCTTCGCTCAGGTCGGGGACGTGCGTGGGATGGGTCTGTTTCTGGGGGTCGAGCTGATCAACCCGGACGGCTCGGAAGGCACAGAGATTTGCGCTTATGTCAAAAACCGGATGCGGGATCATCGCATTCTGATCGGCAGCGAAGGGCCGAAGGACAATATCCTGAAAATTCGCCCGCCGCTGACAATCGAAGCGGAAGATGTCGACATGATCCTGTGGGCCCTGCGCGATGTTTTATCCGAAATCGGCGACTTTGCGCCCGCACCAACCTGCGATCACGATCACCATCACGCCGGGTGTGGTTGCTGCTGACAAACAAAACCCCGGCAAAAACGCCGGGGTTTCGCTTTGCCGATCAGTGCAACACAGCTGAGGGAGCGTGATGTCCTGTCGTCGGCACGGGGGATGGGGTTGTCATTTGGCGCAGCGCCAGCCCAAGCTCTTCTGACAGTGAGGCCAGTGCGGGCGCGTAATCCGGACGAACGATCAACGACGCCATCATCATCGCGTCCTCACGGGCACCTTCCGCAGCGGCTGCGATCATCTGGGCAAAACAGTTTTCATCCGCACCCAGACATCCACATCCCAGACCGTGTCGGATCAGTGGTCTGCGGCCATGATGTGCGCAAAGCGAACATAACCGGTCCAGAGTCAGCATTGCGATGTGCCCGCGATCCGCACCAAGCGCGATATCGAAATCGCTGGCGGCATCCGCACGACCCCCTGCACCTTCGCTCCAAAGACGCAGGTACATGACGGCACCGGCCTCGATTGGGGTCAAATCGGCCAGACGACCAACCGCAGCACCGCCACGCGAAGAGGGCGTGCTCATTTCGTGAGGATCAATTTGCCCGCGCGCGTGATGCGCAAGGTATATAGCTGATCGCCCAGCTCGATATGGGCCAGATTGCCGCCTCTGGTCAAATCCTCGGCCTTGTGGGCCAGCAGCATCGAGACAGCGAAACTTTGGGTCGGGGTTGGGGTCTGCGCGTTCATGAGTGATATCTCCGGATGCAGGGGAGGCGAAACGCCGGTTCCAATCGTTTTCCTGAACTGGCTGACCCCGAACCGGGTTGGCTGACTGTTCCTGATCACTATTCTGATAAAAATAGTAAGATATGTCAAGTGCCCGTTTTCACCGCCAAAACAGCACACGCTGTTGCGCCCGGCAGCGCCACGAACTAGGCAGGATACAGCAGGTTTTCGAACGGAGGCGCATATGTCCGCACGTGTGGTTTTTGACCTTGATGGCACTCTGGTCGACAGCGTTGCCGATCTGGCCGCCGCCGTGAACAGGATGCTGGCAGACACAGGTGCCGATCCGCTGCCTTTGGCGACGGTACAGCGATTCGTCGGAAACGGCCTGCCCAAACTGGTCGAACGCGCGATGCGCCATCGCGACCTGTCCGCAGACCGGCACGCGGACCTGACCCGCATCACCCTTGCGTATTACAACGCAGCATCAGTTGAGAAAACCACGGTTTACCCCGGCATCCCCGAGGCCCTGCGCCAGTTGCGCGACATGGGCTGCGCCATGGGTGTCTGCACCAACAAGCCCGAGGCCCCGGCGCGGTACATTCTTGAGGTTCTTGACCTGTTGCCGTTCTTTGGATCGGTGATGGGCGGCGATACGCTGAATATCCGCAAACCCGACCCGGCGCATCTGCACGCCTGCTTTGAGGCTCTGACTGATGTCGGGCCATGTATCTATGTCGGCGACAGCGAAGTTGATGCGGAAACTGCAAAACGGGCCGGGGTGCCATTTCTTTTGTTCACGCAGGGGTATCGTAAGTCCCCAATCTCGGAAATGCCGCATAAGGCGACCTTTGACCACTGCGCGGAGATACCGGGTCTGGTGCAGCAGTTTGTGCAGACCCGCGCCTGACACGCATAGCCCCAAAAAGAGTTGAGGGGCTGGCCAAGGGGGTTGGAGCCAGCCCCTCATCGGGGGAAATTGAGTGAGAGTGGTATGGCCACATGGGCCTGTGTATGAATAAATAGTTAACGCATCCCGCTGCGACCCGATATTGGGGGATTCCCGTAGTGGCCAATATTTTCGGTTTTTGGACCAAAAAATAGCGCTGAAAACTTAGGCAATCTGCGAAAAATCCAGCCCGATCTGCGGCTTGCTTGCCGCTGCGTCAAGCCCACTTTGGGGCGGTGTCCTACGAAATGCTCCTGATCTGCTGGAGAATGGCTTCAAAACCGCTCCAACAACTGGCCGAACCCGCGAATCGGCTGGGCGATTTTCGCCAACTGCATCGCCTGAAACACCATGGCCTGATTGGAACTGATCACAGGTTTTCCCAGCTCTTGTTCAAGCTGCGCCAACACCTCGACACTGCGCATATCCGTGCAGGACAGAACCACGGCCCCGGCATCAGGGTGATCAGCCTGCCGCCCCAGTTCAAGAACGCGGTCCGGACCCAAGGCGCCCTGCCCTTCGTTATCCAGGGCTTCGGCGACCTCAGACCGTGCCACAGTCTGAACCCCCATTTCGCCAAGAAACCCGATGGCCATATCATTGATTGCCTTCACATAGGGCGAGGCAAATCCGATGCGCCGCACGCCCAGCGCCTTCAGCGCATTCACCAGCGCGCCAGCCGCCGTGACCGTTTCGGCACCGCTGGCCGACTTGATCTTATCCGCCAGCGCGCGGTCAAACTGTGGCCCGTGGGTCAAGGTAGCCGAGGTGCAGCCATAAAAGACAACATCTGGTTTCACCCCCATCAGCAGTTGCAGCGGTTCGTCCAGATCGGCAGCACCCAACCCGTGCATCTGGGCTTCGTCAGGGATTTCATCCTCGTCATACCCGCCCAAGCGGCTGAAATGCAGCGATACCCCGTCAGGGCGCATCATCGCCATGTCCGGTTCCAGATTGGTGTTGGTAAACGGAACCAGTATGCCGAAACGCGCGCGACCACGTGAGTGTGTCATCACGAATGCTCCTTTTTCCATCGGGTTAACGCCGCGATTGCTGTTTCATTGTCCTGTTCGGACCCGATTGTCATGCGCAACGTGTGCGGCAGACCCACGCCGCCCTGCGGCCTGAGGAATATGCCCTTGCCCTGCAACGTGGCATCCGCAGATTGCGCAGCGAGCGGATCGCCCATGTCAATCAGAACAAAATTCGTGAAACTGGGGAACAGATCGAACCCGGCCTCTTGCAAGGCGGCAACCGCCCGGTCGCGCAGTTGCGCAGTGATCTGGCAGGTCTCGCGCATATATCCATGGTCCCGGACAGCAGCAACAGCGGCTGCCTGCGACGTGGCACTGACGTTGTTGGGGTTCATGACCTTTCGCAGCTCGGTACCTATGGCTGGCGGGAACAACCCCCAACCGACGCGAAATCCGGCCATCCCATAGGCCTTGGACAGAGTGCGCAGAACAACTGTATTGTCCGTTTGCACCATATCAAAGCTCGGCTCGCCCAGATGATCGGCAAATTCACCATAGGCTTCGTCAACAACCAGCAGGATGTCCGGGCGCAGACCCGCACGCAGGCGGTCCAGCTCGGCCCGTGAGATGCGCGTTCCGGTGGGGTTGCCCGGGTTTGCAACAAACACGAGGCCCGTGTCCGGCGCGACCGCATCCAGCAGGGGTTGCACGCTGACCGTCACATTGACCTCGGGTGCGATGTCAAAGCGGGCATTTGCCATCTGCGCGGCGGACCGGAAAAAGGGATAGGCATGCGCGGGGGCCAGAACCGCGCGGTCAGGCCCTGCAAAGACGCGCGCGATACAGCCGATCAAATCCAGCGATCCGTTTCCGCACAAAATGTCGTCTGCGCTGATCCCGTGTTGCTGTGCCAAAGCGGCGCGCAGGTCGGTCCAGTCGGGGTCCGGGTACAGCATCCCGTGCGACAATGCTGCCGCTGCAGCCTGGGCCGCATTGGGACTCGGTGGTCGCAGGCTTTCGTTCTGGGACAGCGAGATCAAAGGGACATCTTCCGGAGCAGTGATCTTGATCAGGGAATACGGCGCCATGCGCGCGACATGAGGCATAGGTTGCGTCATTTTGGCCCCCCATAACTGGTGCTGGCGGCATCCGCGCTGATCAGTCCGGCCTCGACATCCCAGGCCAATGCATCGCGGCAACGTTCCTGAGGCGGCCCATAGCCACCCCCGCCCGGCGTTTCGAATATCAGTGTCTCGCCTGCCTTGACCCGGATTTCGCCCTTGCCGGGCAGGTCATTGCCGTCACGGCCTATCCGGATACGACCTGCGGCGCCTTCCTGCCCGCCATACCGTCCCTTTGCCGGGTTCAGGATGCGTTCAACGGATAAAAACACCATGAAGTCCTGATCCGACGCGGCGCTGATTTCGATATTTTGCCCCAACCCGCCACGATAGCGGCCAGCACCGCCGGAATCAGGTCTGAGCTCGCGGCGTTGGAACAGGACCGGAGCGACCGCCTCGGTGGTTTCGATCTGGCTGCCCCAAACCCCGCTGGGAAAAGCCGTGGCAGACAGACCGTCCAGTGCCGGGCGCGCACCGGTGCCCCCATTGAACACCAGTTCCAGCGCGAACTGTTCCTCTCCGCGATCCACGGCTTCGGGCACGTGGCGCAAAGGCAAGTCGTACATGCAGGATGCCCCTTCGGCGGGAACCAGATCCGGCAGTGCCTGTGACAGGCAGCCAAAGACCAGATCAGGCGTCATCTGTCCCAGCGTATGCCGCATGGCGACCGGCGCAGGTGGCTGGGCGTTCAGAATGCAGCCCTTTGGGCCGGTTACCCGGAACGGTTCCAGTGATCCCGCATTGTTGGGAATGTCCGACCCGATGATGCAGCGCAATGCAAAGACCGAATAGGCCGCCGCATAGTTCAGCGGCACATTGATGCCCTTGTTCGTACACCCGGCAGTGCCGTCGAAATCCAGCAGCAGATGATCCTGCGCAATCGTCAGCGCCGCGTGCAATTCGATCTCGGCCCCGTAGCCGTCGACTTTCAGAACATGGTTCCAGGTGCCTTTGGGCAGTTCCGCAATCGCCGCGATCGTGCCCCGGCGCGAGGTTTCGAGGATATAGTCCGAAAGCTCGCTCAGATCCTGCAGACCGAACTCGGCCATCATCTGGCACAGCCTTGTCGCACCGGCCTCGCAACAGGCGATCAGCGCGTAAATGTCGCCCTCATTGGCAATCGGTTCGCGCGAGTTTGCCTTGACGATCTCAAGCAACAGGTCATTGACCTCACCCTTGTCCACCAGTTTGCAGGGCAGGATCAGCAGCCCCTCGTCATAGATATCCGCGCCTTCGGGCCCCATGCCCAAACCGCCCAGATCAACCAGATGCGACGTGCATGAGGTAAAGCCCACGACCTTGCCATCAAAAAACACCGGCATCATCAGCAGGAAATCGTTCAGATGCCCCGAGGCGATCCAGGGATCGTTGGTCATGTAAATATCGCCGGGCTTCATATCCTGTATCGGAAAACGGGCCCGCAGTGTTTTGACCGCCTCGGCCATCGTGTTGATGTGCCCGGGCGTGCCGGTGACGGCCTGTGCGATCATCCGGCCCTGAAAGTCGAAAATCCCGGCCGAGATGTCACCGCATTCGCGGACAATGGGGCTGAAGGCGGCGCGGACAAGGGCCTGCCCCTGCTCTTCCACAACTGCCAGCAGCCGGTTCCACATCACTTGCAGACGTGTCTGTGGTGTTTTCATGTGTCTGACTCCTCGGTTCTGGTCAGCCAGATATTTCCGACCGCATCCATCTGCGCCGTGAAATCCGCGCTGACATGGGTGGTGGTCTGGGGTTCAACAATCAGCGCCGGACCTGAGACCAGATCGCCCGGTTTCAGCGCCGCGCGCTCGAATACACCGGCCTTGCGCCAGGTGCCGGTCACGTCGCACAGAATGTCGCGTGTTTCGACCGGATCGACGCACTGGCCATCCACCGCGTTGATCTGGTGTGCTGACGCCAGAACCGGCGCGGACACGGTGAGCCCCCAGTTCAGGATCTCGATCGTCATGCCGGGCACGGTGCGCGTGAACTGCCGTGTGTATTCCGACTCAAAGTCGCGGCGCAGGGTATCGATATCGTCTACGGTCAAAGGTCTTTCGGGTAACGCGACCTCAATCTCGTGCCCTTGACCGTGATAACGCATGAACGCCACGCGGCGCGTCTGCAACGAACTGTCCGGTGCGCCTGCCCGCACGACCTGTTCGGCCTCGTCGATCATTTGCGCAAAAAAGCCGTTCAACCCTGCCACATCCAGCGCGTCCAGCGTGGCATAGCGGGACCGGATGATCTCGAACGACACCGGAGCGAACAGAAAACCCACGGCTGAGCCCACGCCGGGATCGCGTGGAATCAGAATGCGCCGCACTTGCGACCGTCTGGCAACGCGGGTGGCGTGCAAGGGTCCGTTGCCACCAAAGGCGATCATCAGCCGGGCCTCCAGATCCTTGCCGGATTCAACGGCGTGCATACGGCCCGCGCTGGCCATGTTCTCGTCCACGATCTCGCTGATCGCAAAGGCGGCCTCGTCCGGTTTCAGCGACAGTTTCTGGCCCACATGGTCAGACAATGCTTGGTTTGATGCGCTGCAATCAATCTGCAAACGTCCTTCGGCAAAGCGATCCGGGTCAATCAAGCCTTGCGCAATATCCGCATCGGTCACCGTCGGGTCTGTACCGCCCTTGCCGAACCCTGCCGGTCCCGGATCTGATCCCGCGCTGTGCGGGCCGACACATAGCCGGTTCAGCCGGTCGACGCTGGCAATCGACCCGCCACCGGCCCCGATTTCGATCATTTCGATGACCGGAATGCGCACCGGCATGCCCGAGCCCTTGATGAAACGCTCGGCCCGCGAGATTTCGAATTTGTGCGCCGTCTGCGGGCGGAACTCATCGATCAGACACAGCTTGGCCGTCGTGCCCCCCATGTCAAAGGACAGCACCTGACGGGCACCCGTCTCTTCGGCGATCCGCGCCGCCAGAATGGCCCCGCCTGCAGGGCCGGATTCCACAAGACGGATGGGCAGCCGGGCTGCTGTCTCGACCGTGGTCATCCCACCGCCTGCCGTCATCATCAGTATGGGGCACCGCAAACCCTCGGCCGCAAAGCGCGTTTTGAAATCGGACAGATAGCTGGCCATCAGTGGCTGAATATAAGCGTTGGCGATGGTCGTGCAGAGCCGGTCGAACTCGCGCGCCTCTGGGCTGACATCATGGCTGAGCGAGACCACAAGGTCAGGCATATGCCGGGCCAGCAGGTCGCGCAGGCGCAATTCGTGGTCGGGGTTGGCATAGGCGTGCATCAGACAGATGGCGACCGCGTCGCACTGCAGTCTTGTCAGTTCGGCCACCAGATCATCCACCGCGGCTTCATCCAGAGGCGCGCGTTCCTGTCCCCGCGCATCCATCCGCCCGCCGATCGTCAGGGCACGCGTGCGCGGGACCAGCAGCTCGGGCTTGACCAGATTGATCGCGTATTGGGCATAGCGCCGTTCGTAGGCGATCTCGAGGATATCGCGAAACCCCTCGGTTGTGATGGTGGCCACCCGGGCACCGCGCCGTTCGATCAGGGCGTTGGTGGCCAGCGTCGTGCCATGGATCATGCCATCAACCTGATCCCATTGCCGGCCAGCCTCATTCAGGACCAGCCGCGCACCTTCGAGCGCGCCCAGGGCGGGTTGATGTTGGGTCGTGGGGGTCTTGGTCGTGGCCAGGATCCGCGAATCCCCCTGAATGAGCACTGTGTCGGTAAACGTGCCGCCGATATCGATTGCCAAACGCAATCCGGATTCTTTTTTCATGTGTTTAAGACTGCTGACTAAAGCTGAAAGGCGGCGCACAGGCCGGTCACTGGACGGGATGCAGTGGTGCCCGTTTAAGCGACGAGGTCAGATCCGGTTGCCCGGCGCATCATCGGGTGCTGTATACTGATCGTCATGACGATGGTCCCGTTTCCCTTACCGGCGCAAGCATTGCACGAGATACGGTTTGATCGTCAACAAAATCCTTCGCATCGCAGAACAAAACGCAAAACCGGCGGGCCACCCCTGCACAGGCATCGCATGTTTCCGGTGCATGTCGATCAGCAAAATCCAACGCCAACCAAGCCGCTGGACAGAGCAGGCACGCAGATTTACCGTAGCGCAATCAACCCAACAGGAGGTTCGTGCCAATGTCCAAGATGCTATCGCTTACCGCGGCTTCGTTCGCGCTTTTGTCTACAGCCGCGCTGGCGGATGGTGAGTGTGCGGCAGGCAAGACCCTGACCGACGGCAAATTCACCATCGCGACCGGAAACCCGGCCTATTACCCCTGGGTGCTGGATGACGCCCCCGAAAGCGGTCAGGGATTCGAGGCGGCGGTCGCCTATGCCGTGGCCGAAGAAATGGGGTTTGCCGCAGGTGATGTTGTCTGGATCAGATCTTCGTTCGATGAGGCGATCCAGCCGGGCGTGAAAGAATTTGACATCAACATGCAGCAATATTCGATCACACCCGAACGGGAACAGGTGGTCGATTTCTCAGCGCCCTACTACACCGCCCCGATGGCGGTTCTGGTCGGCGCCGATGCAACGGATACAGCACCCACCCTTGCAGCGCTCAAAGGATTGCAATGGGGTGCGGTCGGATCAACAACGGCGGTGCCGAAACTGGCCAGCATCATTCAGCCCGACAATGATCCACTGCTTTATGGCGACAATGCCGACGTCAATGCGGCGATGACGGCCAATCAGATCGATGCGGCACTGTTCGATTTGCCGACGGCCCTGTTCCTCAGCGCGGTCATGATCGAAGGCTCCAAGGTCATCGGTCAGTTCCCCGCGGACGCAAGCGATAACCCCGACCAGTTCGGGATGCTGCTGGAAGACGGCAACCCGCTCAAGACCTGCGTGGACGAGGCCATCGCGACGTTAGAGGCAAATGGCAAGCTGGCCGAGATCGAGGCGAAATGGCTGCAGGACACCACCGGTGTTCCCCTGATCAAATAATATGAACGGGTCAAAGACGGCGGGTCTGACCCGCCGTGAACGGTACGAGGCGCAGCAGCGCCGCCGATCTTTGGTGGTCGCTGCGACAAGTACAGTCATTGTTGTCGTTGCCCTGATCGTTCTGGTGCCACTGGCACCGGGATGGGAAAAGGTACAGAAAAGCTTTTTCAACGGCGACGTACTGATCAAGACCTTTCCCAAACTGCTGGAAGCCTTTCGGATCAACGTGATGATCTTTGCCTGGTCGGCCCCGGCAATTGCCGTGCTGGGTCTGTTGATCGCACTGGCGCGCGATGCCAAGTCGCCCGCGCTGTTCCCACTGCGCATCTTTGGTGCGGCATTCACGGATATCTTTCGCGGTGTACCGGTCATTCTGACCGTCTATCTGATCGGGTTCGGCATCCCGGGTCTGGGCCTGCCACGGCCATGGAACTCACCCTATATCTGGGGGTCGCTCGCCCTGATCCTGACCTACTCGGCCTATGTGGCCGAGATTTTTAGGTCTGGCATCGACAGTGTTCACCACAGCCAACGCGCGGCCGCCTTGTCTCTGGGTCTGTCCGAACGGCAGGTCATGCGGGATGTGGTTCTGCCGCAGGCCGTCCGTAATGTGGTGCCATCGCAGATGAACATGCTGATCGCATTGCAAAAGGATGTCTCGCTGCTCAGCTTCATCGGTCCGGTCGAAATCTTTCGTCAGGCCGGAGTGTTCAAATCCCTGTTGGCCAACTTCACCCCCTATGTCGGGGCTGCGATCATCTTTTTGATCGTGACAATCCCGGCCACGCGCTATGCCGATCACCTGATGGCGCGCCAGATGCGAGAGAGGCGCTGATGGCCAAGCTTGAATTACGCGGGGTCGTGAAACGGTTCGGCGACAGCACAGTGTGCGACGGCATTGATCTGGATGTGGAAGAGGGGCAGATGGTCTGCCTGATCGGTGCTTCGGGCGCGGGCAAATCCACCCTTTTGCGCTGCATCAACCTGTTGGAACCGGTCGAGGATGGCGCCGTCTTTCTGGACGGCAAGGATATCGCGATCCCTGGGCTTGACCCGCAATCGGTGCGGGCGCGGATCGGGATAGTGTTTCAGAGTTTCAATCTGTTCCCGCACATGACGGCCCTTAAAAACGTGATGCTGGCCCCGCGCCGGGTGCGCGGAAAATCCCGCGCTGAACTGCTGCCCGAGATCGAAGCGCTGTTTGACCGGTTTGGTCTGGCCGACCGGATGCAGAATTACCCTGATCAACTGTCCGGCGGGCAACAGCAACGGGTGGCGATCGTCCGGGCACTGGCGATGCGACCCGAGGTGATGCTGTTTGACGAGATCACCTCGGCCCTTGATCCGCAGCTTGTGGGCGAAGTTCTGGACGTTTTGCTGATGCTGAAAAAGCAGGGGATGACAATGGTCATGGCCACCCATGAAATGGGATTCGCCCGCGAGGCGGCGGACAAGGTGTGTTTCCTGCAAAACGGGCGCATCATCGAAGAGGGTCCGCCCGAGGTGCTGTTCGAAGCCCCGAAACAACAGGCGACGCAAACCTTTCTGGCCCGCGCACTGAAGTAATCAGACCCGCCGTCAGGGCGGTCGCAGGTCGGTTACTCAGGCTTGTACGCAGGCAGTTTCGACAACGCAGATTTCAGCGCGTCACCCCACCCGTCCGAAATGGTGCGGAAAAATACATCATCAGCCTCGAACCGGGTACGTTTACCGACGTCAAAGCTGTCTTCGTCATACTCGAAAAGATCAAGCGGCGCCCCGACAGACAGGTTGGCCTTGATGGTGGAATCAAAACTGACGAGCAGCAGCTTGACGGTTTCGGAAAAGCTCATGTCCGGATCGTATGCGCGGACCAGAATTGGGCGGCCATATTTGGTCTCACCGATCTGGAAAAACGGGGTATCATCACTGGCTTCGATGAAATTCCCCTCGGGGTAGATCAGAAACAGCCGCGAAGGCCCGCCCTTGATCTGACCGCCCAGGATCATCGTCGCGTGAAATGCGCTGTCGGCCTGCTGGCCTGCGCGGGCGTGCTGTTCGATCACGTCCTGCACCGTGTTCGCAACCAATTGCGCCACCTGAAACATCGTCGGCGCCTCAAGGATCGACGGAGACCGGTCGGCAGGCACCTTTGTTCTTTCTTCCAGCAAGCTTACGGTCGCCTGCGTGGTTGCCAGATTACCAGCCGTCAAAAGGGTGATCGACCGTTCACCTTCGACCGTCCAGTTGAACATCTTGTTGAAGGTAGAAATGTTGTCGACACCGGCATTGGTGCGTGTGTCGGACATGAAAACCAGCCCGCGGTTCAGCCGCATCCCCACAGCGTAGGTCATTCTTGTCTCCGTTACTGCTGAGCGACCTGAACCTGTACCGTCAACTGCTCGCCCGCTGCCCCAATTCTGCTTCCTATTACCGGGGCAGCCTGTGCATAGTCCAGACCGGTTGCAACACGAACATACCGATCATCGGGGGAAATCCCGTTTGAGACGTCAAACCCGACCCAGCCCAGCCCGTTCACATGCACCTCGGCCCATGCGTGGGTCGCGTCCTGAAGTTCGATTTCGTTCATCATCAGATAGCCTGATACATAGCGCGCGGGCAGGCCAAGGTGGCGCGCACCGCTGATGAAAACATGCGCATGGTCCTGACAAACACCGCTGCCTGCCTCGATGGCATCCTCCGCGCTCCAATCCGGCTGCGAACTGCCAACCTTGTATGCCACACGGTCCCGGATCGCTTCGGACAACGCGTGCAACTGATCAAGCCCTTCGCCCGGCGGCAATGACCCGACCAGGTCTGCGACACCTTTGCCCGGCTTGGTCTGGGGCGTACTGCGGTTGAACAGCCACAGCGGTGTCGATCCTTCGTGACGCCCCAGAACACCATGCGTATCCTCGATTTCGACAGTGCCTTTGGACATCAACGAGACACTTTGCGTGTTGGGCTCAAAGCTGATCAATTCGACTGTGTTTCGGTGGTAATCCTCGAAACTCAGCTCTTTTCGGCCACCAATAACTTCTGTGCTCCAGTCCTCAATGACCTGATTGCGAAAGGACTTTGGCGTTTTCCTGAGCTGCTGCAGGCCAAACGGAACCGGCGCATCGAATTCGTATCGGGTTTCATGTTTGATATGCAGTTTCATGGTCTACTCATAGAAACGGTAATCGATTTCGATCTGGCGGCTTAGCACCCCAAGATCGTTGAGGAATTCTTCGATGAATTCATGCAGGCCGAACTCGAATATGTCGGAAATCGACCTGTCCAGATACTTGTCGAACAACGCATCGGACCCTTCGCACGAGGGGCCTGCAAAGCCGTAATCCTTCTTGAGGTAAAACAGGTTTTCCTGAATTTTCCGGCAACAGAAATGAAGGCTGCGGGGCATCCGCTGATCGAGGATCAGAAAGTCGGCAATGTCGGATGGCGTTGTTTTCTGACCATGTGTCATCCGGTATCCGCCCCCTGCACCAACCGACCGCAGGATGCTTTCCCACTGAATATTATCCAGCGAGGAGCCGACGGAAAACGCAGTCGGCAACAGGACGTAGTACTTAACGTCCAGAATGCGCCCGGTATTGTCGGCGCGTTCAACAAATGTCCCGATCCGGGTAAAGTCAAAGATGTCGTTGCGCAGCATGGTACCCAGCGTCGCGCCCCGGACCAAGGCCGCCTGTTGGCGGACCAGTTCCAGCAACCCGGGCAGGTCCCTCTCGTTCACGCGCCGTTTCATGGCCTCATCGACCTGCATCCAGGTGGAATTCACCGCGCTCCAGACATCATGGGTCAATGCTGTTCGCACAAGACGCGCATTGTTGCGGGCCTGTTTGATGACGGACCTGACCGAGGATGGGTTGTCGGCATCCCGCAACACCCAGTCGACCGCGTTGTCCCTGGAAACCTCGTCATACTTGGCGTGATAGCCATCCAGAACACCCGCTGTTTTCAGCACTGATGCCCATTCTTCGACCGAGTTCTGTGTTCGGGTCAAAGCCATCCGCTGCCCGGTTTCCAGCAACCTCGCGGTGTTTTCCGCCCGCTCCAGATACCGGGACATCCAGAACAATCCACCTGCAGTCTTTCCCAGCATGGCTTAGTCCTCCAGAACCCAGGTGTCTTTGGTGCCGCCGCCTTGGCTGGAATTCACGACCAGCGACCCTTTCTTAAGGGCCACCCGCGTCAATCCCCCAGGCGTGATCTTAATCCCTTCGGGCGAAACCAGAACAAACGGGCGCAGATCGACATGTCTGGGTGCCAGCCCCGAGCGCGCAAATATCGGCACCGTCGACAGCGCCAGCGTAGGTTGCGCGATGTAGTTCGTGGGCCGCGCCTTCAGCTTGTCGCGGAAAGCGGCGATTTCCTTTTTGCTGGCGGTCGGACCGATCAACATCCCATAGCCGCCGGATCCGTGCACTTCTTTGATCACCAGTTCGGACAGGTTGTCGAGCACATAGGCAAGCGACTCGGGATCGCTGCACCGCCAGGTCGGAACATTCTTCAGCAAAGGCTTTTCGCCGGTGTAGAATTCGACGATCTCGGGCATGTAGGAATAAATCGCCTTGTCATCCGAAATCCCGGTGCCCGGCGCGTTGGCGATTGTTATCCCACCCGCGCGGTACACATCCAGAATTCCGGGCACGCCAAGAGCGCTGTCGGGATGGAAGTTCAGAGGATCCAGAAAGTCATCGTCAACCCGGCGATACAGAACGTCGATGGGCCGGTACCCCCGGGTGGTGCGCATGCAAACGCGTCCGTCGACTACACGCAGGTCATGCCCTTCGACCAGTTCAACGGCCATCTGATCCGCCAGAAAAGCGTGTTCATAATAGGCCGAGTTGTAGATGCCCGGCGTCAGAACTGCCACAGTCGGCTCGCCCTCGGCGCAGCTTGGCGCACAAGCCGCCAGCGAGCGCCTTGAACCGCCCCGGGTTTACCGGAGAGTAAAACTCTCAAAGGATGAACCCTATGGAGAAAAAAAGTCACCCCCGAAGTACACGGCTGAGTTTCGCGCCCGCGGCGTTCGGCTTTATAAAGACCATCGCGCGGATTACGCCAGTGACAACGCGGCCTACCACGCGATCGCGCCAAAGCTCGGCTGCTCGCCGGACAGCCTCAGAGTCTGGTGCCAGCAGGCGGAGCGCGATGCCGGCGAACGCGATGGGCTGACCAGCGAGCAGAAGGCACGTCTGAAAGTCCTGGAACGTGAGGTCAAGGAACTGCGCACGGCCAATGAGATCCTGAAGAAGGCCTCTGCGTATTTCGCTCAGGCGGAGCTCGACCGCCCGTTCCGGAAATGATCGCATTCATCGATAATCATCGGGACGAGTTCGGTGTCGGGTCGATCTGCAGGGTGCTGCCGATCGCGCCATCGTCCTATTATGCGCGTCTGTCTATCCGGCGCAGCCCGGACAAAGCCTCGGATCGGGCCAGGAAGGACGATAAGGATGCGCGGGAAATCCAGCGCGTCTTTGATGCCAGCCGGGGACGCTATGGCGCGCGCAAGGTATGGCATCAACTGCGCCGGGAAGGCTATGACATCGCACGCTGCACGGTGGAACGCCTGATGAAAGTCATGGGGTTGCAGGGTGTTACACGCGGCAAGAAGAAGACCACGATCCCGGACCCTGCACAGGCCTGCCCGGAAGACAAGGTCAATCGCGCGTTCACGGCCACCGCACCAAACCAGCTCTGGGTCTCCGACTTCACCTATGTGTCGACCTGGGCCGGGATGGTCTACGTGGCCTTTGTCATTGATGTCTTTGCGCGCAAGATCGTGGGCTGGCGCGTGTCCACGTCCATGACCACCAGCTTCGTGCTGGACGCGCTGAACCAGGCGATCTGCCAACGAATACCATCACAGGCAGACGGGCTCATTCACCATTCGGACAGGGGGTCGCAATACCTGGCGGTTCGGTACACAGAGCGGTTGGCCCAGGCCGGGATCGACGCATCGGTCGGCAGCGTCGGAGACAGCTATGACAACGCCCTGGCAGAAAGCATCATCGGCCTGTTCAAGACCGAAGTCATTGAGTTCTTCGGCACATGGAAAACGGTTGGCCAGGTTGAGTGGGAAACCCTGGACTGGGTCAGCTGGTACAACAACAAGCGGCTGCACGGCGCGATCGGGCACCGGCCGCCACAAGAACTGGAGGACGCATTCTATGCAAACCTGAACACCCTTGATAAAGTCGCCTGAGTCTTGAGCAAAAAAGTCTCCGGTAAACCCGGGGCGGTTCACCTTAAATTCCGCGGGTAGTCCGACACGTTCCGCACATTGTTGGCGCTGAACAGTTCGGGGAACATCTTGAGCATGGTTTCCCGGTTTTCCAGCATATAGCTGACGCCTGACGGGGTCCGCGCGTTGTCTTCCAAAACGAAAAACTCATCCGGTCCGGTGCGCACCAGATCAATGCCGACAATATGGGTATAAACTTTCCCGGGGGGCGAAACGCCCAGCATTTGCGGCAAGAACGCCTCGTTTCCGGTGATCATTTCGGCGGGCATACGACCGGCCCGGACGATTTCCTGCCGGTGATAAATGTCATAGAGAAAGGCGTTGATGGCGCGGACCCGCTGTTCAATGCCACGTTCAAGCCGCTGCCATTCACGGGCCGAGATTACCCGGGGCACGATATCAAAAGGGATAAGGCGTTCCTCGGCTTCGGCCTTGCCGTAGACGTTGAACGTAATACCCGTCAGTCTGAAAACTTCTTCTGCTTCACGTTGCTTGGCCCGCAATCTGGAAGCGTCTTCTGCATTAAACCAACGGCCGATCTCTTCATATGGTCCGCGAAGAGATCCATCTCCGTTGAACATTTCATCAAAATATTCACTCATCCCAGAAGTTTGACGATCATACCGAAGTTTTCAAGTAAAACGGTCTAAAATGGCAATATATGCTTGGACTTTCGTCTAATATTAGCACCTGTAATGGCCTTGTTGCACAAATTGGGGTCTGACCGCAGATCCCCTTTCCCCGAGCGGACTTATTCTTCGGGCCGCGTACCAGGTGTGCCGAGCGCGGTGTAGCTGTTCAGCACGGCGATACGAACTTGCAGATGGTGACCTGGCGTTCGAAGTCTCTGGCCATCAGGGATTGGCCGAGCAGCTTGCTACAGTTCCTCTTGCTCACGACACGGCTCCGGCGATGGTAGCCGCGCCGCTGACGCCAGATGGCACGGCCCAATTATTTCGAGGCTAGCGGCGCTTCTTTGCGGGCCACGGCATCGAGGCTCGTTGGCTTCCACGTTTTGGAGTTCTTGCGCGGCGGTATGACAGCGGCAGCATTTCGAGCAGCGATTGCCTCGTCGCCCTTTCGGGTATCGTAGGCCCCGTCGGCGGTGACCGATGCGATGTCCTGATCCGCTCCGATCTGGTCCGGCAGTTCAGGTAGTATATGGTCGTCGGATGGCGGCTTTGGGCCGTCAAGTGACGACTAGCTGACTGCCCAAAAGATGGCACCAATTTCGAGTTCCAGCAACTGATCAGCAATTCTGGATCTCATTTCGATTTTTAAAAGGGGATTTGGCTTGGGGCGCCTTCTGATACCAAATTTTCACCACGTATTTGGTCCAACTATGACGGTTGGGTCAGATTCGTGTGGCGTTCAACTAGCACTGTGGAACGTCACGAAACTTTGACTCAATCGACAACCAAAACCTCAACAAGTGAGTGAAACACGTCATTCAACTCTAGCCCAAACGTCAAGCATTTCTGAACTTACATGAAAAGCGGCCCTCTGTTGAAGCCGCGACGACGGTGCCGAATGAGCCTGAAGGCGACTTCAGTTGATGTCGCAGAATCGCTCGGACGGCACCGAAGCACCCGTTCACTGTGCTCGCGAAAAAGTTTTGTGGCTTGGACGGAATTTGGAATCGTCAATAAATTCCAAAAACGTTTCACTGGGCTGTCGGAAGCTCAAGCGTAACGCTCGCTCCTCTTTCGACTTGGTTGATTGAGATTGACCCTCCGTGGCGCTGCGCAACAGCAGAGACGATTGACAGCCCCAATCCGCTGCCTTCAGAGTGTTCCAATTGCGAAAATCGAGCAAATGCTGCGTCGCTTTGGTCAGGCGAAAGGCCTGCTCCGTCATCGGCCACAGTCAGCCTGACGGAGCCGCCGTCACAGTGCCGCACAACTGAAATTCCATTCAACTTAGCGCCGCCGTGCTTTACCGCGTTATCCAGCGGGTTTTTTATTGCCTCGGTTAGAAATACCCGATCACCGGACGCCATGATCGCTGTGTCGGGCATCGTGACATCAAATTCGATACCCTTCGCGAGGATGTGAACACCCATCTCCGCACAGGCCTCTTCTACAACCGAGCGGAAATCAATCTCATCCATTTGGTCTTGGTGCGTTGGCCGCCTGAGCCTTTCGAGCGACAAAAGTTGTTCGGCCACAGTCGCAGAGTTTTTCGCTGCAATCACAAGCTCTGAATTACGCTTGCCCCGAGCGGTCCTTCATCGCAAGTGCAACGAACGACTGCTTTACCGCCCTACTTGCCTTTATAATCTTTTCTGAAAACCCTTTCAGCCCCCTTGACCTCTTCGAAGATAAGTTCAGGCACAACGACCTCCCAACTGGCGCGTTTCATCAGGTGATGAAAACGCTCATCGGCATCTTCCTTACGCCAGTGTATGATGGCCGCGATCTCTCCGGTGACAAATTTTGTGCCCATCGGGGGCGAGAATGCTTTTGCCATCCGCCCGAGGGCCCGCCCTTGAAGATCCTCGATCTGCCAGCGATCTCCGACACTGGCGAGCTTGATTGGCGCGCCGACCCGCGCTTCAGCGATCGCGTCATGAACAATGTGCCGATCACCTTGGCGCCCTGCGAACGACAAGTCGACCATCTTCATTTCTGGCGATTGAAAGAACCGGCGCGGGCCGGGGACTGTCGCCAAGTCGGGCACCACGTGCCGCGTGACGACGGAAGGCGACTCGGTGGGAAGGTATTCGTGATTGCCGTTACTCATGACGATCAAATTGCGCCGCGCACGTGTCATGGCGACATAGAACAATCGCCTCGGCGCGTCCTGATCTTCGTTTCGCGAGGGCCGTTCCCAACCACCATCCAGGATCACGACATCGTCGAATTCGAGGCCTTTCGCGCGGTGCGCCGTTAACAATTTGAGGCCACGCTGCTCGCCCCATGAGTCTTTCGACCATTCAGCAAACCATTCGATCACGTCAGGGCTCGGGAGCGCTTTGCCATCAACTTCACGCGCAAGTTGGCCAAGTCCCTCGCCGATCCGGTCAGTCCAACGGCTTGAGGGTATCGTGTTCAGGGTTTCGGTAAGGTCGCTCAAGCTGACCAAAGCTGCGTGCCTCTCGCGTAGGCCGTCGATGAACCTCCGCATCTCACGAGTGCGCCAAACACTTGGCAAGTTTTCGTTCGCCATTTCGACAGGAATTCCATGCGCCTCGGCAAAATCACGGACCGGCAGAAGCTTGCGCCAATCACGAGAAATGATTGCCGCCCCCTTCCATCTCCAATCCGGGATCAGTTTTGACAGGCGGATCATCTCGTTGACCGCCGCAAGGGCCTGAGCGTCATTTCCGGTCAGGCAGCCAAGGATTTGGACCCGCCCCTGCGCAACCGGATCGAGGCTTTCCATGATACCCCCGGTCGGGTCCTTTTGACGTGATTGGTCGACTGTAATCCCATGCCCTTTTTTCATACGTTCCCGAGACCCTTCGATCACGGCGTTCGCTGCGCTGATCACGTTCTTCGACGAGCGGTAATTGTCGGTCAGAAAGACCGGCTTGGCTGAATAGTCTTGTTCGAATTGCCGAATGTGGCGCACCGATGCGCCGGCAAAAGCATAGATATTCTGGTCGTCATCGCCGACTGCGAACAGGCTGATCCGTTGATCAGGGTCGTCGATACTGCGACCGGCCACAGCTGCGATCAGCGCGTATTCCTCGGGTCCTACGTCCTGATATTCGTCCACGAGAATCCATCGAAACCCTTGGATCAAGGTCTCTCGCAAGGCTTCGGCCTCTATTTTGTCCAGCCCGTCGCCACGCAAGAGACGTGCCGCATCGATCAGAAGCGTCTCGAAATCAGATTCATCTGCTGCTGCCCGTCCGGCGAAACTCGCGCCAACCAACCGCATGGCTAAGGCATGGATGGTCAAAACCGTCACAAAGCGAGCATCTTCGCCAATCAGCAGACGCAGGCGTTCCCGGATCTCGGCGGCCGCGTGACGATTATAGGCGAGCACCAATATACCGCTTGGATCTTCGCGCTTGATCCTGACCAGATAGGCGACGCGATGGACCAGCACGCGTGTCTTGCCCGATCCCGGCCCCGCGAGGACAAGGACATTGGTCTGTTCGCGGTCGTCACGCACGATCTGCTCTTGTGTCGAATTCCCCAGATTGTCGACGATCTCAGCATAGGACTGTGGCGTTGCCTGCCGTCTGAATTCCGAAATTTTCCCCGGCATCCAAGCTTTCATGAAGTCGGACTGATCCATTGCGAAATAGTCATGCGCGAGCCGCTGGGCCTGATCGATATCGTCGATGCCTTTGCCCGCATATGCCGCCATCACGTGGGTCTGGATGGTTTGTTCGGTGTAGTGGTCTTCGAGCGGCGCGAAATGCTGTGTGGTAAAAGCGCCGCCTTTCTGATTGATGTGCAACGTCATGGCCGAGCGGAACACGGACAAACCCTTGCCCAGAGTCACCACCTGCTGTTCGTGCAACCACAGAAGCGCCCGGTCCATCAGCTTTGCAGGGTCATTGACAGATGTCCGCAACAGCGCATCGCTGTTGATTGCTGCAAGAAGGTCGCCCAGCGTGGTCTCGACGGGAACATCTTTCCCACGCAGGCCGGCCTGAACCTTGTTGATCAAGTATGAAACCAATCGCTCTGCGGCCTGCCTGCGAAGCTGAGCGGTCTGTTCGATTGTCCCCCATGATCTTTGCATTCGCACCATGACACTGCCTTTGGACACCTTGCGCAGGCCAATATTGCCTTTGCCGCCATCCATGTCGCGGCCATCCTGCGCAATCCCACGGAGCAACCCCTCGACAATATCAGGCCGTACGGAGGCGTGCCCCTGCTCCCGCAGGGCCTGCGCCACTGAGGCCAGATGGCAGGGCAAAGCCTCATTGATGTCCGCGTCTGGCGCTTGCTCTCTAAGGATCGCAATCAAGTCAGCTTCCAACCGGGATGCCGCTTCGAACCGCTTCGGCGAGGCATTCTCGACACGCACATGCACGAAGATGGTGATGTTTGTATCATCTTTTGCAATACCCAGGGCCTCGAGATCCGCCAAGGCTTTGCGCACGCCCGACATCGTCAACCCACTGACCCCGCAGAGCTCGTCGGTTGTGATGCCCTCTTCCTGCGGCGCGTTGATGATATGCTGCACGATGGCGGCCAGATCTTCGCGCCGCCGCTCGGTAATCTCGGCGGATGCAAGAATTTCGCGGACCTCCTTCATGCTCCTTATCTGGAGCGAGGCGGGAAACACCTGCACCCGGTTTTCTTCGCGGTTCAGAAGGTGGGCTTCTTCCAGCCAGGCGACGGCCGTCTTCACCCGCGTATCGTCGGTATTGCTGTCCCGCTGGAAATCTCGCTCTTTCTCCTCATGAACGATCTCACCGGGTGTAGCGACAATTTCACCGCCCTTTCCAGTCCGAGCATCAAGGCGTCGCAGCGCCTTCAGGATCGCGCCGATTTCGTGCCGCGCGAGTCGAGAGCGCGCGCTGAGGCTGAATTGACGATCGACATCTTCGGTATTGAACAAAAGGACGCAGTTTGCAGGTTCGCGGTCCCGACCGGCGCGACCTGCCTCTTGCAGGTAGTTTTCCAGCGACCCCGGCACGTCCCCGTGAACCACCAGACGGATGTCCGGCTTGTCGACCCCCATCCCAAAGGCGTTGGTGGCCGCGATCACGCGCAGATTGCCGACGCGGAAGTCCTCTTGGATCTCACGCTTGTCATCGGCGCTAAGGCCCGCATGATACCGTTCAGCGGCGATGCCCTGTTGTTTTAAGAACTCCGCCACGCGCTCGGTAGCGTTTCGGGTCGCACAATAGACGACCGCCCCCGACACGCCCTCACGCGGAAGCTGGGCCTCGATCGTGTCGAGGATATCGGTCATCTTGGTTGCCCGCTGCGTTGGCAGCACCTGGAAGCTCAGGTTCGACCGCGATGCGCCACCGTCGATCAACGCCAGCTCGGACCCCAACCGCTCTTTGAAATGACTGCGGATGTCCTGCACAACGTCCGGCTTTGCTGTTGCAGTCAAGCAAAGCACCGGAGCCGGTTCGTCGCCTGAGCTTTCCTTGATAAACCGCGAAACGTAGCGATAGTCGGGTCGGAAATCGTGCCCCCATTTAGAAACGCAGTGCGCCTCGTCCAGCACCCACAGCCCCACCTCGCGCTGTGCCAGAACGGACCGAACTGTAGTGCTGCGCAGTTGTTCGGGCGAAATCAAAAGGATCGCAGCATCCCCAAGTCGCACCTTGTCGAGCGCATCCTGACGCTCGGGCAAAGACAATAGCCCGTTAATCGTAACCGCCGAGGAAATTCCGGCTCGTACCAAGCCCTGAACCTGGTCCGCCATCAGCGCCACAAGCGGCGATATAACGACGGTCAAGGCCCCGGTCTTGTCGTACCGAGACAGCGCGGGGATCTGATAGCAGATGGATTTACCCGTGCCTGTCGGCAGGATGCCCAACAGGTTGTCGCCTTCCATGGCCGTCGCCACGATCTTTTCTTGAAGCGGGCGTCCGTCCTCGTCGACTGGTTCAGGGCGGAAACTTGGAAAGCCGAACCAACGTTCGAGTGCACGGGTGGGATCGTTGTGCTCAGCACAATAGGCACAGTGCGGATCACGACAATTCGTATCCCGCAGGTCTTTGACGAGCCGTGCTGCGTCACGGAACTGCGCCCGCACCCAAGGCGGCATGACAGAATCCCCACCGGCGACCGATATCCAGGCAAGGGCATATGCCATCGGCCAACCCAGCCCAGTGTCCGAGAGCCGCTCGAGCAAAGCGTCCACCTGTGCGCCGCAAGCCATGTCTTTTAGCAATGTCTGAATGGCCTCGTGCGCTTCCCCTTCCGTCGGGATGGACGCCCCTCGCACATCGCTGAACAACTGATCAAACCCTTTGCTGCCGGGACCTCGGCAGCACAGCCAGTGATAGGCCATCATCGTTTCTGGCGATAAAGTGTTCAGCGATACGAAGGCGTCGATCTGGTTGAGAAGAACCTCGAACACAAGACGTGCGTCGAACTCGGGATCGTTGATATGACCACTTTGAAGTCGCCCATCGCGGTAGTGTTTGACCAGATGATGATAGGGATTACGCGGGAACGCCAAAGGGTTGAGCCACAGCGTATCAATCGGTCCGTCCGCGAGCTTTGCGAAGCGCTGCGAGACCGCCATGAGATGCGGCAGGTCATGGCGCAGAATATTGTGCCCAATGACATGTGCGAAACCGGCGCAAAAAAGGTCGAGCTTTTCAAGCGCGGCTTTCAGGTCGCCTTTTCGATGAACAATCCCCTCTCCATCGCCTTCCGGCACGGCTGCAAAGGCGAACAACTTGGCTTCCTTGGGATCGATTTCCAGATCAATCGACAGGCAGCGCGACAAGATTTCGGATTGTTCCCGCAGCATTTGAATACTCTTAATTCCCGGTGGAATAGCCTCTGGTTTTTCAAGCGGCTCTGGTTTGCCACGGCCAAGGGCCTTTGATATGCCACGGGAAATTAAGTTTTTCATTTTGGTAGGTTAATAATTATTCCCAAGGAGCGGAACCTTCCGCAGCAATATGACCAAAAATGTTGTCCCGATGCCATGCCAGATTTGCCGGGTGCGGGCAGTCTCTTTTTCCTTCGGGCTTCCAGATCTTCCCATCCGGACCCAACAGCCGGTCGACAGCATCACCCGGCACCTTATCGTGCGCGCCACAAACGCCGGTTTGAAGCGGGCAGCGTGTCTGCCGAGGAATGGAACCGCGCCGAGGCCCGCCGCGCGGCCAACCGGCTAGGGGATCAGTGGAAGAAAAACCCGTGGCTGCCGGGTAGCACGGTTGACCTGGGCGAACACGAATACGCGTTTCGCGTCGCGCTGGGCGATCTGGACACAGCGACGTTGCCGCCAGCGGTGGTGGACTGGCTTCGGTGGCGGTACCGGCCGACACAAATTGACCGGCAGAACGGGGCGGCTTGGCACAAAACGCTGACCCAAGACTTGCCCCGGCGGGTTTTTGCGGCTGGCCCACGTCCGGTAGAGGTTCGCAGACGTGGCTCAAAACCTGACGCGACGCCCCGGACGTGGAAAGTGGATCATGGGCAAGATAAACCGGTTCTAGGTTGCATCCAGCAAAGTGGCGTGACAAATCCGGTTGATCCGGACTGCGTCCGGACCTGTGCCAGCCTCGGCCAGCCGATCATTCAGAAGCTCCAACTCGTCCAGTTCAACATTCGAGGCTGCACGTGCCGCCAATCGAGCGGCGGTGCCTTCAAGTACGGCGCGCAGCTCATAAAGCTCCATCACTTCGGCGTAGTTGAGGCTGCGGACCGTTGTGCCCAGCCTTGGCGCCTGAGTAACCAGCCCGTCCGCTTCACGCCTTCGGATCGCTTCGCGGATTGGTGTTCGGTTGACACCCAAATGGTCGGACGCCTCAATCTTGCGCAAGCGATCGCCAGGCAAAAGCGTGCCGTTACGAATCTCCTCCAGCAGATTCTGATATGCGGAATCGCCTTGCGGGCCGGGCTGAATTGGGTCGTCCTGGTAGTCATGAAGCTCACACTTGTATATTGTGTACATTTGTATACAAATCAACGACCCCGGGATCCAAGTTTTGACCAGCCTGAAAACCCAGCCAGCCATGTTGATGAAAAAGTCAATAACACTTGGCTTTGCGACGCTTGGAACGCTGATCTTTTGGGTATTGAACCTGCCGCTGCCGTTTTTGTTCGGCCCCATGACGGCATGTCTAGTCGCTGCTCTGGCTCATGCACCAATGGCAGGGTTCGGACAAATCTCAGTCGCAGCCAGAACCATTCTGGGTGTCGCGGTTGGCGCATCAATCACACCCAGCCTGTTTGCCGAATTGCCGAAAATGGCAGCGTCGGTCATGCTGATCCCGTTCTTCATTATTCTAGGCTCTATTCGTACATCGTATTGATGCTCATTCCAGCGAGGGCGCTGGCGAGGCAGTGCCTCGGGGTTGGGTTCTTCTGCAGGACTATGAGATGGAACCAGCGCAGATAGCTGGCAAGATATTTTGTGGCGATCCCCCGGCGGTTACCAATAAACCCCTTGAGGCGGGAGTGACGGTTGTTGACGTTTTGGATATGGAGTTCGCCGCGAACGCGTTCACCGGAAGACTGGTTGAGCGCTTCGTGGCTGACACACAGGGCGGCAGCACACGGCGGATAGCTGGTGCCCCCATCGGTCACCAGCAGTGCATCCTTGTCCATGACCGGCGCGAGAACCTCCCGCAGAGCGGCAGCATTGACCGCAGGCAGGACGGCACTAACGGTCGTGCCGGAGCGATCTGTCGCGACCAGAACCGGCACCTGCTCATCGGACAGGCCCCGCTTTGTTGCCTTGCCCCCGCGCTTTCGGGCCTTTCGGTCCGGCTTTTTTGCAGAGGATTTGCCTTCCGTGGCCCGTGTCCAAACACGATCCCCTTTGCGGCTTTCAAGAAAATAGGTTTCGTCGGCCTCGACAATGCCCTTCAGTTTTTCGGCGGTGGATTTGATCCCGGCAAGGAAGCGGTGTCGCCAGCGAAAGGCGGTGCTCCCGGCTATGCCACAGCGCTTTGCCGAAACTGCCACCGTATCGCCATTGGCGAGGCATTCGCTGAACGTCAGCCAAAGATCCTTGCGGTGCAGGCCGCTCAGTGGTGTACCCGTCACCGCTCCAAAGGTTCGATTGCAGGATCGGCAAAGATAGCGTTGCATTCCCCGCGACTTGCCATTGGCCACTGCACCGTGTGCGCCGCAATGCGGGCAGGTCCGGTCTTCTCCAACACCCAGCTCAACTGCCGCAACCGAGGCTTCACCCGCTGGGCGACCGGCCAGAACCTCACCTACCTCTACTTTCTGCGCCTCGCTCAACGTGTCGACCTCCGACAACCAGGCAAGAAAGGCTTTCCGGTCCATAATGCGCATCCTCCTGTATTTCAGACAAAATATAACACATCAATACGATGTGCGAATAGAGCTTTATTCTAATCGCATTGGTGGGTGTGCCGTTCTTCCGCAGGGTCTGGGGGTTCGACGACAAGACAGCGTTTTACGCCGCCATGCCGGGTGGTCTGCAGGACATGATCATATTCGGCACCGAGGCCGGGGCTGATCCGAGAACACTGTCGCTGATCCACGGAACACGCGTGTTGATTATCGTGACGCTGGCACCGCTGTTTCTGACGGTATTCTACGATGCCGAACTCACCAACCCCATTGGACAGCCTGCTAGTGAACTGCCGGTTAACGAGCTTCTGCTTATGGTGTTAGCCGCCTTTGTCGGATGGAAAGGCGGCGAAAGAATTGGACTGTTCGGAGCGTCCATTCTTGGGCCGATGATCTTGACGGCTGCATTGTCTCTGGGGGATTTCATCCATGCCCGGCCGCCCCGTGAGGCTATTCTGGCGGCGCAGTTCTTCATCGGGTGCGGGATAGGTGTGAAATTTGTTGGCGTGACATGGGCTGAGCTGCGTCGGGTCGTTGCTGCAGGCGTCGCCTACGTTGTTATTCTCGCCATTCTGGCTGCCGGATTCACGGCTGTTGTTACCACACTTGGCTTGGGTCAACCACTCGAGGCGTTTCTTGCGTTTGCGCCCGGAGGCCAGGCCGAGATGACCGTTCTTGCCATCGTTTCGGGCGCTGATCTAGGGTTTGTGATCACCCACCACCTGACACGGATCGTGCTGGTGATCATCGGCGCACCTATCGCTGCCGGTCTTATTTTGCGTTGGTCCAAACCTCGGGATTGATCATATGGAT
>CAXXPZ010000069.1:0-74597 GCA_963422555.2 uncultured Ruegeria sp. | reverse complement strand
TTTTGCGGTGCTGCCCAATATCGCGCCTCTTGCGGCCCCGCCTGAGCGGCTGCAAGCCGGGTTGGAGCTTACCCGGGATTACATGCACGCCAAGGGTGTTACCTTTGGAAACGAGCCGGGTGGAATTTTGTCAAAACCTGTCCAGGACGGCATAAATGCGGTCTTTTCCAGTCCGGACATGCCTTTCCGCTGGTCCTTCATGCCGGATGCAAAAACACTGGTGCAGACATATTCTGATGATGTTCAGGTGATTGCCGAAACAGAAAATCTCGGCGGGTGGTATGGCGGTATGACGAGCCTCGCGCCCCAGCAAGCAAAGCTGTTCGCCGATGGCGCAATCTATTCACTGTTGATGAAAGTCCGGGATCCATTTCTGGACGGGCATGACGGGGAATGGATGATGGATAAAGATGATGTAACTGCCCAGATGGTCTGACTGCGACGATTTGAATCGGGCCATGCGGGTTATTTTTGTTTCTTGGTTAGCGTTTCTGTGACTCGATAGGCGTATGGATACTGCTCACCTGACCCGCAGCCGGCTTGCGACCTTCTCAAAGTCAAATCTGATTGATCTGGTCATTGTTCTGGCGGAGCAGAACGCGGCCTTGCGCACCAAGATCGAGAGGCTTGAAGAGCAGATCGCGGATATCACCGAACAAAACGCCCAACTTTTCAAGCAAAACGTAGATCTGGAGAAGGCCAACAAAACCCTCGCACAGCGCGTAGAGGACCTGGAGCGCCGCCTTGGGCTTAACATCTCAAACAGCGGCAAGCCTCCCTCAAGCGATGGGCTGTCGAAGCCTGCGCGCAAGAAGCGAACCAGAAGTTTGCGCGGGTCCTGCGGGCGCAAGTCCGGAGGTCAGCCCGGCCATCCCGGCAAGACGCTGCGCCAGACCTCGACGCCGGAGCAGATCATCGATCACTACCCACACATCTGTCCGGACTGTAAGCACAGGCTGTCTGGCGTTGTTTGCGACCGGTATGTGAGGCGACAGGTCTTTGACCTGCCACCCCCACCGCCGCTTATTGTCACTGAGCACAGGGCGCGTGTCTGCGTCTGCCCGGCCTGTGGCACCCGGGTGCAGGCCACGTTTCCCGCAGGGGTGAACGCCCCGGTGCAGTATGGCGACAACCTTGCCGCCATGGCGAGCTATCTTCAAACCCGGCACTGCATCCCTGACAACCGCCTGGCGCAGATATTTTCCGACCTTCACGGGGTCGACATTTCCGCAGCAACGCTGGCGTCGCTCGTCGCCAGAACCGCGGCTGTAATGCGGCCCGTTGTCAACAGGATTCAAGCGTTGTTGTGCGGCCCAGACGTTGCGGTGAAGCACATGGATGAGACCGGCCTGCGCATCAACGGCAAGACCCGGTGGCTCCACATCCTGTGCTCACCAGACTTGAGCCATTTCCGGATTGGCCGTAGCAGAGGCGATGTGACGCAGGAGGTGACCGGAAGTGTCGTTCACGACAACTGGGCGTCCTACAGAAAGATCCCCGGAGTGCGTCACGCCTTATGCAACGCCCATCACCTTCGGGAATTGCAGGCTTTGATCGACATTGAGAAAGAGCCATGGGCCACGGAGATGCGCTCCATTCTGCTGGACGCCAAAACAGCCGCAGACAGGGCGCGAGACCGGAATTCCCGCGCGGTGGTGCCCGCCCGGATTGCTGCCATCGAACGCCGATATGACGCATGTTGCCAGACGGCCATCCGGATGCACGAGGCGCTTCCCCCGCTGGTCCCGGACAAGGTCGGCAAAACGCGGCGAGGCAAACCAAAGCGCAGGATCGGACATAATCTCGCGCGGCGGATGCAAACCCGCAAAGAAGAGGTTCTGCTCTTCCTCAACGACCTGAGTGTGCCGTTTACAAACAATGAAGCCGAAAGGGACCTTCGCATGACCAAGGTCCGTCAAAAAGTGTCGGGATGCTTCCGAACTCACGTCGGCGCAGAAAACTTCTGCACGCTTCGAACCGTCATTGAGACGGCGCGCAAGCAGGGGTGGAGCATACTCGAAACCTTGAGAACTCTCCCCGATCAACTCATCCTGAACCTCAAACCATGCTGACCAATTCCGGGCTTGTCAGGTCGTTGTAGTTGGAGAGTTACTCTGACTACAGTTGACCGCCGCGCGGAGGCTGGCTGCAATGCTAGTGGCCTCTGGCACAGCGTCTGCCACTTCAAGTAAGCGCTTGATTGCAGAGATGTCGTTCGCATATTGCTGTCTTCGTCTGGTGTAGCTATCGCGGGTCTTGGTGCAGATGAGCGTATAAGGACTACCCTTGCGTTCAGTTTCACAACTCAAATCCGCACCCGCTCTTTCGATCACGGACCGCAGATGCGACCGCAACTCCCTTCTCACTGGAATTCGATGTGTGGTTGTAACCGGATCTGCACAAAATCGAACAAGTTCGGCACAGTATTCGCACCCGCACCCCAAGTCATTTGAGCTAACGACCCAATCGGTCGGTTCAGGAGGTGTGGTACGACTGCGAGCCAGCAGGACGTTGGCCGAGTGCCGCCAAAACCGCGCGAATGCCTCACTTTCTGATGCCTGCGCGTGAAACGACGTGCCCAATTTTGCCAGAACGGGTGGCAAGGTGCGATCAGGCGGCACGATGTCGGGAGCGTTGACAAGATTGCCAACCACCCCAGCAAGGCTGCTTTCCAAATCAAAACTCCAGGCCAACTGAAAAATTTCCCGGAGCGTGCGTTCAGGCAAAGGCGTGGCAGACTGTCGACGCGACCCGTACCAAAATGGCTCTGCGTTTTTTGGCCGGTGTACGTTGAGCGCGACCGGTATCTCCGAACAAAGGTGCTTGATAAGATCTTTCGTAACTGCCCAGGTGGTCTGACTGCGACGATTTGAATCGGGCCATGCGGGTTATTTTTGTTTCTTGGTTAGCGTTTCTGTGACTCGATAGGCGTATGGATACTGCTCACCTGACCCGCAGCCGGCTTGCGACCTTCTCAAAGTCAAATCTGATTGATCTGGTCATTGTTCTGGCGGAGCAGAACGCGGCCTTGCGCACCAAGATCGAGAGGCTTGAAGAGCAGATCGCGGATATCACCGAACAAAACGCCCAACTTTTCAAGCAAAACGTAGAGCTGGAGAAGGCCAACAAAACCCTCGCACAGCGCGTAGAGGACCTGGAGCGCCGCCTTGGGCTTAACAGCTCAAACAGCGGCAAGCCTCCCTCAAGCGATGGGCTGTCGAAGCCTGCGCGCAAGAAGCGAACCAGAAGTTTGCGCGGGTCCTGCGGGCGCAAGTCCGGAGGTCAGCCCGGCCATCCCGGCAAGACGCTGCGCCAGACCTCGACGCCGGAGCAGATCATCGATCACTACCCACACATCTGTCCGGACTGTAAGCACAGGCTGTCTGGCGTTGTTTGCGACCGGTATGTGAGGCGACAGGTCTTTGACCTGCCACCCCCACCGCCGCTTATTGTCACTGAGCACAGGGCGCGTGTCTGCGTCTGCCCGGCCTGTGGCACCCGGGTGCAGGCCACGTTTCCCGCAGGGGTGAACGCCCCGGTGCAGTATGGCGACAACCTTGCCGCCATGGCGAGCTATCTTCAAACCCGGCACTGCATCCCTGACAACCGCCTGGCGCAGATATTTTCCGACCTTCACGGGGTCGACATTTCCGCAGCAACGCTGGCGTCGCTCGTCGCCAGAACCGCGGCTGTAATGCGGCCCGTTGTCAACAGGATTCAAGCGTTGTTGTGCGGCCCAGACGTTGCGGTGAAGCACATGGATGAGACCGGCCTGCGCATCAACGGCAAGACCCGGTGGCTCCACATCCTGTGCTCACCAGACTTGAGCCATTTCCGGATTGGCCGTAGCAGAGGCGATGTGACGCAGGAGGTGACCGGAAGTGTCGTTCACGACAACTGGGCGTCCTACAGAAAGATCCCCGGAGTGCGTCACGCCTTATGCAACGCCCATCACCTTCGGGAATTGCAGGCTTTGATCGACATTGAGAAAGAGCCATGGGCCACGGAGATGCGCTCCATTCTGCTGGACGCCAAAACAGCCGCAGACAGGGCGCGAGACCGGAATTCCCGCGCGGTGGTGCCCGCCCGGATTGCTGCCATCGAACGCCGATATGACGCATGTTGCCAGACGGCCATCCGGATGCACGAGGCGCTTCCCCCGCTGGTCCCGGACAAGGTCGGCAAAACGCGGCGAGGCAAACCAAAGCGCAGGATCGGACATAATCTCGCGCTGCGGATGCAAACCCGCAAAGAAGAGGTTCTGCTCTTCCTCAACGACCTGAGTGTGCCGTTTACAAACAATGAAGCCGAAAGGGACCTTCGCATGACCAAGGTCCGTCAAAAAGTGTCGGGATGCTTCCGAACTCACGTCGGCGCAGAAAACTTCTGCACGCTTCGAACCGTCATTGAGACGGCGCGCAAGCAGGGGTGGAGCATACTCGAAACCTTGAGAACTCTCCCCGATCAACTCATCCTGAACCTCAAACCATGCTGACCAATTCCGGGCTTGTCAGGTCGTTGTAGTTGGAGAGTTACTCTGACTACAGTTGACCGCCGCGCGGAGGCTGGCTGCAATGCTAGTGGCCTCTGGCACAGCGTCTGCCACTTCAAGTAAGCGCTTGATTGCAGAGATGTCGTTCGCATATTGCTGTCTTCGTCTGGTGTAGCTATCGCGGGTCTTGGTGCAGATGAGCGTATAAGGACTACCCTTGCGTTCAGTTTCACAACTCAAATCCGCACCCGCTCTTTCGATCACGGACCGCAGATGCGACCGCAACTCCCTTCTCACTGGAATTCGATGTGTGGTTGTAACCGGATCTGCACAAAATCGAACAAGTTCGGCACAGTATTCGCACCCGCACCCCAAGTCATTTGAGCTAACGACCCAATCGGTCGGTTCAGGAGGTGTGGTACGACTGCGAGCCAGCAGGACGTTGGCCGAGTGCCGCCAAAACCGCGCGAATGCCTCACTTTCTGATGCCTGCGCGTGAAACGACGTGCCCAATTTTGCCAGAACGGGTGGCAAGGTGCGATCAGGCGGCACGATGTCGGGCGCGTTGACAAGATTGCCAACCACCCCAGCAAGGCTGCTTTCCAAATCAAAACTCCAGGCCAACTGAAAAATTTCCCGGAGCGTGCGTTCAGGCAAAGGCGTGGCAGACTGTCGACGCGACCCGTACCAAAATGGCTCTGCGTTTTTTGGCCGGTGTACGTTGAGCGCGACCGGTATCTCCGAACAAAGGTGCTTGATAAGATCTTTCAGTGCATTCCGCGTCATGACTTTCTGCCCCTGATCACTTGCCTCACTCAGGCCCATGACCAGATTTATGACAGCTTCTGGCTGCTCTGTGCATTGTGCGCTAACAAGGCCAAGAAGCCGCTTCAGCATGTCTTTTTCAGCCAATTCCGATGTTGCTTCAATCAGTGCGGCTTTGAGACCCGGTCCGTAATACGGTATCACAACCCGATCGAGAAATAATTCCGTTGCTTTCCGACTTCCGATACGACAAAGCCGTGACAGCATTACTGCGCCGCTCTCTTGCCACTCATCCCGGTCCGAGTAATGCAAGACTTGGGGCGCTGGCCAAGCTTCAGCAATTTCAGCCGCAATGGTGTCAAGCGACAAATCATTCCCGTCAGAGGTCGCAGCGCGTTGCTCAGACTGTACAAAAAGGACGGAAAGCGCCTTGGCACCGGCTTGGGCAAGAACACGAGGGCCTTCTTTAGCAGGCCAAAGAACAAAGGCCGCGCTTCGATAGTGTCGCTCAACTGTGGCCCCCTCATTGCCGCTCGCCTCCGTCAAGCGATTCACGTCAGGTTCCCAATTTGTGATCCGTTCTGGTGGCATCAATTCGTTTTGCGCCAACGCCAGTTGGCCATAAGCGCTCGCGCCCAAATCGGGATGCACCCAATCATCAAGCTCACATCTCCGCTCAATGATATCATAGAGTTCGTATTCGTCCGCGCCGATGTCTTCGATTTCCCAGACATAGTCCCGCCCAAGGTAGGCAGCGGCGGCATATTCATCAACATGCACGATGGCCGCGTGGAGGGAACAGTCAGCCTGTGCCGCAGCTGCAATCAAAGCACGCCCAACCGTTGCATCCGTGTTTTTTAGGGTTTCAAACGACAGGCCTGCGATGCTGTAATCATGCTCGAGAAGCCAGACAAGTTTTTCAGGCGCGTCCGACGTTGCGAAGCAGTTTTTGATCTCCTTCGCAATCTGACCCATAAGATCTGCATAGTTCGGTGCCGAGGTGGCCACATTTTGACCCGGAGTGAGAACCAAATTGTAAACCAGACAGGCGCGATGACCTTCTGTCACAGGCCTAATTTCATGTTCGCAATCAGCATAAAAGGCCGCAAAAACCAGTTCGGAAGGATCGTTGCTACACATTTCGACAATCGTCTCTCGACCGCGATGGCGGATGATCAGTTCGCCCCCTTTCCCTGCAACCGGTAGTGAAACGACCAAGGTCGCCACCATGCCGGTAACCTTCTCGGTATCACGGTGCGGCGCAAAAAACCGCCTTCCTCGTAAACGAGGATTTTGTAAAGTTCCGCGTCGACAGCTTCCGGCGGGTAGCCGAGGCCTTCGGCCGCACGGTTGAGGATGCGATTGAATGTTTCGCCCCAGGTTTCTCCTCCTACGCTGATTTGATCTGGCGAAACCTGCCAACAGTCACGAACGGACCTGTCCAAAATTGTTTCTGCGCCGCGTCCATATGGTGCGCGTTCACCAAGTGTGATCAAGTCCTGTAATTGTGCCGGTTGGAGAGGGAATGCGAGGACGCCTGTCGTGTGGTTCCAGATGCGAGGCATTGGGGTAGGAAACCGCCCATACACACAATAGTCGCCCGGTCGGTCGATCATCGAGATCAGTTCGGAAAGGGCTGACAGCCGCTCATCGAAAGTAAAGTAACCGCCGTCCACATCACTGGCATAATAGCTCATTGATCGCTGACCCCCAAATTGTCATCTCAGGTTTCTATGCAATCTGTTACCCCAAACTTCTGAAATTCGGCAATGCGCCTTTCCGACATTTCAGGACGATCCCACGATGATTTTGGTTGATTCTTGCCGATGCAGCGCTCGACCACCTCGTCCGCAAAGAATGTCATATTGAATTCAGTCAGAGGGGTAGCTGGGTAGTTACCGAAGTTCATCAACAACTTCATTTCGCAGTTGACGCCGTTCCTGTTCTATCTGGTTGGTGGTCTGTTGGTTTTGCAGGGGTCCGTATCGCTTGGTGCGCTGGTGGCCGCACTGGCGGCTTACAAAGACCTGATCTCGCCCTGGAAAGAGCTTTTGGCCTACTACAACCAGACGCAAGACATGTCGCTGCGTTGGGATGTGGTGATCGAACGATTTGCACCTGCTGGAATGCAGAATGAGGCCCTGTTCGATGGAGAGCCGGAAAGCCGCCCGCATCTGAACGGCGACATCGTGCTGGATCGGGTTTCAGTACGGGACATGGACGGGAATCAGGTGCTGGACGATCTGGACCTGACGTTCCCGGCCGGAAAAACAATCGGTATTGCCGCGCCCAGCGAGGAAGACCGGCGCGCCTTGGCCGAGCTTTTGACGCGGGAAATCCTGCCCGGTTCGGGCCGTGTTGAAATCGGCGACCTCAACCTGTCGGGGCTGCATCAGGGGGTTGTGGCCGCCCGCATTGGCTATGCCACTTCGCGCCCGATCATGTTTCAGGGCTCGTTGGGTGACAACGTGATGATGCCGATGCGGTACAGGCCAGTGTCCGAGCCTGACGCGGATGCGGACTTCACCGAAACGCTGCGCGCTGGCAACAGCGAGGATCCGTTCCGTGCCGAATGGCTGGACCCGTCATTGGCGGGGCTGGAAAATGCCGCAGACCTGCGGGACTGGTGGTTGAAGCTGATCGACGGGATGGGGTCGGGGGCTGCGTTGTTCCAGCGCGGTGCCGACCAGATTTTTGATCCCGACGAACATCCCGAACTGGTCCGCAAACTGGTGGAACTGCGCCCGATCGTGCAACAGGCCGTGCGCCGGGCGGAACTTGATCAGCAAGCGCTGATTTTCGACCGCGATGTTTATAACCCTGCATTACCGGTGGCCGAAAACCTGTTGTTCGCAACGCCCCGCGTTCCGGTAACGCAGGAATTGCTGGCCCGGCAGACGGTGTTCCTTGGGCAATTGCGGGAACTGGGGTTGGATGAGACCCTGATCGGGTTGACGCGGGACGTCATCGACATGCTGCGCCAGATCTTTGGTTTGGACGGCACGGACCATCCTTTGTTCCGCAAGCTTGGTCTGCAGGCACAGACCTATGAGGCAGCGGTCGAGCTGGTGGAACGCACCCGGCAAGAAGGCGGCAACGCTTTGGATGACGAACAACTGGCCAACCTTCTGGCCGTACCGTTTGTGATCTCTGCTGAGCAGATCGGCCCGGCCTTCACTGACGAACTGAAAAATCGCATTCTGGAACTGCGGGCCAGCCACTCGGACAAGCTGATGGAGCGGTTGCGGGATGTGTTTGTGCCTTTGGATGCGGCAGAATTCGCGCCTGGGTTGACGGTCATGGAAAACGCGCTGTTCGGTAAAGTCAGCCAGATCGGCGGCGCGCGGTCGGATGAGGTGCGCAAACTGATCGTCGACGTGTTGTCCGAAAACGATGCACGCCCGCTGGTGGTCGAGCTGATTTACGATATCCCCGTAGCACTGGGCGGTCAGAACCTGCCGGCGGTGTTTGCCGAGCCGCTGGCCTTTACCCGTGCGACGATCAAAAAGCCGGACATCCTGATCCTGGAAAACGCGTTGGCCAGCTATGACATGGACACGCAGGTGGCTGTGTATAAAAACCTGCGCGCGCTGCTGCCGGAAACCACGGTCATCTACCTCAATGACCAGTTCCAGAATCCAAAGGTGTTCGACATGTATGTCGAAATTCGCCAAGGTCGGGTGGTGACAGACGAAAGGCCCACCGACGTGGAAGAAGACAGCGCCTCATCTGCTGATCTTGCGCGCAAACTGCGTGCACTGGAACAGACACCGCTATTTTCGGGTCTGGATCGGCGGCAATTGCGCCTGCTGGCCTTTGGTGCGCGCTGGTTCGACGCCACAGCCGGAGAGGTCATCTTTCTGAAAGACGATCAACCCACGGACGGTGCATATGTTGTGCTGGATGGCGAGGCTGGGTTATATCTGCCGCAACCAGACGGGGCGGACAAGCTGATCCTGACCGTGGGTCCCGGGGCGCTGGTTGGTGAGCTTGGATTGATCCGGAAAGAGCCGCGCGCGCTCAGTATGGTTGCCGAAACCGATCTGGCCTGCCTGCGCATCGGGGAAGAGGAATTCCTGGCCGTGGTCGAAAACGAAGCTGCAACGGCGTTCAAGCTGTTGCAGGTGATCGCCGGATACGTCTCAAACTAATCGGCCTGATCGCCGGGTGCGCAAAACAGACCATAAAGCAGCTCGATTACTTGTGCGGTCTTTCCATCGTTCAGGGCATAATAGATCGTCTTGCCATCGCGGCGGGTTTTGACCATCCCCTCTTCGCGCAGGCGCGCCAGCATCTGGCTGACGGCGGCCTGGCGCATGTCCAGCAGCCGTTCCAGCTCACCTACTGAGCGTTCACCTGCGCCCAGATGGCACAGGATCATCAGACGTCCTTCATGTGCGAGAGCCTTGAGGAACGCGGCCGCGTTGGCGGCGCTTTGTTTCATGTCCACCGGGGTTTCCGGCGGCAGGGAATTGGGGCCAGGATTTTGGGCAGTCACGTGATTTCCGGTTAACAGAGTGGGGTTGGCGCAATATGCCTTAACCGGGACGTGTTTGTCACCCCTCTGTCGCTGGTGCGCCGCCTTGAAACGCGTTGCCATTAGCGTAATCGCAAGGCTCCTCCTGCATCTGCAAATGCAATCCGTCGTCGGTATATGGATGCGCGCGGGCCAGCACCTCGTCGACCTCAATGCCAAGACCGGGTGCCGTTGGCGGGATTACAAACCCGTCCTGAACCGTGATCGAGCCCTTTATGAGTTGATCATGAAACGGCGTTTCGATGGTTTCCAGCAACAGCAGGTTGGGAATCGAGGCAGCCAGATGAACGTTGGCGGCCCACTCAACGGGCCCGGCATAAAGATGCGGTGCCAATTGCGCATTGAATATCTCGGCAATGGCGGCGACCTTTTTCATCTCCCAGATACCGCCTGCACGGCCCAGCGCCGGTTGCAGAATTTCCGCGGCGCCTGCGCGCAATACCGCGCCGAACTCGGCCTTGGTGGTCATCCGTTCACCGGTTGCCACCGGCATGCGAACGTTTCGGGCGACACGGGCCATATCCTCGATCATGTCGGGGGGTGTCGGTTCTTCGAACCACAACGGCGAGTATGCTTCCAGCGCCTGACCAAGGCGGATGGCGCCTGCGGTGTTGAACTGACCATGGGTTCCGAACAGCAGATCCGCCTTGTCGCCGACCGCCTCGCGGATGGCTTTGCAGAATGCAACGGACATCGAAATATCCGACATCGCAGGCATATGCCCACCCCGGATCGTGTATGGGCCCGCCGGGTCGAACTTGACCGCGGTAAACCCGCGTCGCACCATTTCGGCCGCGCACTCGCCTGCCTGTTCCGGGGATGTCCAAAAGTCGGTCAGGTTGTGTTGGGGCAGGGGATAAAGATAGGTATAGGCCCGGATACGGTCATTCATGCGCCCGCCCAAAAGCGCATATACAGGCCGGTTGCGATCCTTGCCCAGAATATCCCAGCAGGCGATTTCCAACCCCGAGAACGCACCCATCACCGTCAGATCCGGGCGCTGGGTAAAGCCGCTGGAATAGGCGCGGCGGAACATCAGCTCGATGTTTTCGGGGTTTTCCCCGGCCATATGGCGGTCGAACACATCGCGGATCACATGCTGCATGGCATCCGGCCCGACAGACGAAGCATAACATTCGCCCCAGCCGGTTATTCCGGTGTCCGTGGTTACCTTGACCAAAATCCAATACCGTCCGCCCCAGCCCGGGGCCGGTGGCGCAGTGACGATGATGTCGAGGTCCTGCAGTTTCATCTGCTGTCCTTTCGGGGATTAACCTTGGTCGAACATGATCACGTTACGTTTGGCCGCGCCGGTTTTGGTATCCTCAATCGCCGCGTTGATCTGATCCAGTGACCAACGGCCCGAGATCAGCTCATCCAGTTTCAGCCGCCCCTGCTCGTACAGGTCGATCATCCACGGGATATCGCGCTGAATGACGACATCACCCATTTTCGATCCGATCAGACCCTGTGCAACCGCCGCCAGTATGACGGGCTCATAGCTGGCCTGCGCGCCGGAATGAGGCATACCGATCATGACGGCCTTGCCGCCGCGTCCCAGATAGCGCGGGGCCTGATCATAGGCTGGAATTGCGCCGACGGTGATCAGCACCGCATCAGCGCCCCGACCGCCCAACGCTTTGTAGGCGGCCTTCCAAGGCTCATCCAGCGTGGCCAACACTCCATGTGTGGCGCCAAATTCCTTGGCGATCTCTAGCTTGTCTTCGGTCATATCGACTGCCACGATACGCCGTGCCCCCGCAATTCGCGCGCCCTGAATGGCGTTCAGACCGACGCCGCCCGCGCCAATGACCACGACATCCTGACCGGGCCGCAAGGCAGCCGCGTTGACGGCAGCGCCGACCCCGGTGATGACACCGCAGGACAACAGGCTGGCGACATCCTTTGGCATGGTCTGCGGGATTTTCACGATCTGCCGGTGGCTGACCACAACCTTTTCGGCGAATGCGCCACATGCCATCGCCTGTTCCAGCGGCCCGCCGTCAGCCGTGCGCAACGGACCCTTGACCGTATCATAGGGTGTTTCGCAGATGGTGGGCTTGCCGCCTGCACAAGACGGGCAGGTGCCGCAGGCACGGATCAGAGTGACGACTACCGGGTCGCCGAGGCTAAAATCCCCAGTGCCGTCGCCCAGCGCGGTGATGATGCCCGCGGCCTCGTGGCCATACACGGCAGGCAGAAACCCGCCCCAGGCACCGCCGGCAAAGGAAATATCCGAATGGCAGATTGCCACGGCTTCCAGAGTGACTTCGACCTCGCCCATGCCGGGCGGCGCGATCAGAACGTCTTCGATGACCAGTGGTTCGCCAAAGGCGCGACACACGGCGGCTTTGATGGTTTGCATGTTTGTCCCCGTTCCCTTTTGATACAACGGTGGACCGTCAGGATGCAGCCTGCAAGGCCGATTCCGCCAAAGGCATGTCGTTTACGTAACGTCGGACGCAGGCCGCAAAAACAGCATGAATCCCGCCATCATCAAGACCATCGCCAGCAGGAACGGTGCGCCGGGCAGATAAAACCAGGCGTCGTGGCTGATGAACTTCGCGAACACGCTGGTCATGACCAATGGCGCGATGATCATCGACAGTGCATGCAGGGCGGTCAGAACCCCCTGCAGCTCACCTTGTTGCGAATCCGGGGTTGCCTTGGACATCATCGCCTGCAGGGCTGGCGTCACCACGGCCCCCAGCGCGGTGATCGGGATCAGCATCAGAGCAATGGTCCCGTTGGTCAGAAACGCCAGCAACGCAAAGCTGAGGATTTCGAACCCCATCCCCCAGATGATAGTCGTGCGCTCGCCGAGATATCGCGTTGCCGGGCGGATAAGCCCGCCCTGAACGGCAGCCATGCCCAGCCCGTAAATACCCAAGGACAGGCCGATCATCTGCGGCGACCACCCAAACCTCTCTAACGTGAAATAGGACCAGATTGCGGGGTAGACATATATCGACACCGAATACAGGAAATAGACCCACAGCATGGGCCGGATACCGGGTAGGGCGGCAATGGCGCGCAAGGATCCGGCGGGGTTTGCGCGGCGCCAGTGAAAGGCCCGACGGGTCTTGGGCGTCACGGTTTCCGGCATGACCAGCACGCCAACACCAAAAGCCAGCGCCGATAGTCCGGCGGCGGCCCAGAACGGGGCGCGCGTGCCAAACTCGCTCAGCAAACCGCCCATCAGTGGTCCCAGAACAAAACCCAGCCCAAAGGCTGCACCCAGAAGGCCGAAATTCGCAGCCTTTTCATGCGGCTTGGACACGTCCGCCATAAAGGCCGCAGCCGTTGAATGGGTTGCGGCCGTAATCCCGCCAACAATGCGACCAGCCAGCAGCAACCAGATGCTGCCAGCAACGGCCATCACCACATAATCCAGTGCCATGACAAACAGGGAAACCAGCAGAACCGTGCGGCGGCCATAAGCGTCGGACAGGTTGCCCAGAATTGGGCCGAACAGGAACTGCATGGCCGCAAAAGCGGTGCTGAGGATGCCGCCCCAGATCGCGGCATTCGCGAGCGTGCCGCCCTGAACCTCGACGATCAATTGCGGCATGATCGGCAACACTAGGCCAATGCCCATTGCGTCGATCATCACGGTTCCAAGAACAAACAGAAAAGGCAGACGCATGGCGGTCCAGAGCATTGGTTTTGCGGCAGAACCTAGCCCCGGATCAGTGCCAAAGAAAGAAAACTCTTGGGTTGCGACGCACCGTTACATCTGCCGCGCTGCGCGGTCGATAAGCTCGGCCAATCGTGCCGGGTGTGAGAAGAACGGTGAATGAGAGCTGTCGATCGTCAGGCGCAGATCCGGGTCTGCACAGCGGCTCATCTGGGCCTGATATTCGGTGGGAACCGTATAGTCATCGGTGGAACGGATATAGGCCTTGGGTACCCGAGCAAAATGCGCGCCGGTGGGCAGGGGCGTGTCCTGAGGCAGGATCGCCTGTGGGCTCAGCCGGGCAAGGGCATAGGTGACGACCTCGGACGGGCAGTCGTGATAGAACAGTGAATGCACCCGGTCCGGCAGCACGCTGTATGCCAGACCATCCGCGGATTTCTCGACCGCATCCCCGATCAGTTGCCGGGGCGCACGTTTGCGCATCTCGATCATCGACAGCCCGTCCTGCGGGACATAGGCGCAAACATAGATCAGTCCGCGCAATGCGCTAGGATCGGCCTCGGCTGCGGCGCTGATGGGATAGCCGCCCCAGGAATGTCCCACGACGATGGTGTTTGGTGTCACGGCGTCCAGCACGGCATCGCGGCACAGGTCCAGCGTGATGTCGGCAATCGGCGTTGGATCAGACCCATGGCTGGGCAGGTCGATGGCACGAACCGAATGGCCCATCGCTGTCAGTTTGGGCACAAGATCGCGCCAACACCAGGCACCGTGACATGATCCGTGGACCAATAGAAACTCTGCCACAGGGGGCTCCTTCAGATATGGCCGATACGGGCCATGAAATCGGTCAGAATGGCGGCATATGCCTCGGGGCGTTCAACGCAAGGCAAATGGCCTGCTTTTCGGATCAGCTCAAATTGCGAGCCGGGGATCAGGACAATGGTTTCGCGAACCAGATCGGGCGGGGTCGAGCCGTCCTCGCTGCCGGCGATGCCCAGCGTTGGCAGGCGCAATCCACTGGTGGGCGTATAGAAATCCGTGCCCGAGATAGCCGCGCAACAGCCCAGAAAGCCATCAACCGGCTGTCGTGTCATCATATTGCGCCACAGGGTCATTTCCGGCGTTGCGCGAAAAGCGCGCGAGAACCAGCGCTCCATCGTGGCGTCAGCCAGTGCCTCGATGCCGCCTGATTGGGCGGCATTGATCCGGTCCTGCCAGATTGACGGGGTGCCAATCCTGGCGGCGGTGTTCGACAGGACAAGTGCGCGAATCTGGTCCATGCGTTTGACGGCCAGCCCCTGCGCGATCATTCCACCGATGGACAGGCCAACAAAGACACAATCCCTGACCTCAAGGTGGTCCAACAGCGCCTCGGCATCGCGCACCAGCGCGCCCATTGAATAGGGCGCGGGAGGCTGCGACGACAATCCGTGCCCACGTTTGTCATACCGAATGATCCGCAGACCCTTGGGCAATAACGGCAGGATCGGGTCCCAAAGACGCATGTCCGTGCCCAGCGAATTGGCCAGAACCAAAGGGGCACCATCCGGATCGCCATCGATCCGGTAATGCAGCCGTACATCCCCAAGTTCGGCGATTTTCATGTGTATATTCCTGTCCTGCGCCGGTCCGTCAGTGGGACTGGCTCTGCCGATATTGCACAGCATCCCTTAGGTTGTCAGGTCAGGAATTCCAACGCCTGCGCAAAGACCTGCGGGTCCACATTCCCGCCCGAGGCGACGACGATCACCGCATCCCCCTGTATTTCATCCTTGCAAAACAGGGCCGCAGCCAGCGACACCGCGCCACCGGGTTCCAGCGCGATCTTAAGTCGCAGGAACGCCAGTGCCATGGCGCGCAGGGCCTCGTGTTCCGAGACCGCAAGCCCCGGCCCGCACAGCCGTTTCAGGATCGGAAATGTGATATCTCCGGGCTGCGGCGTCAGGATTGCGTCACAGATATTGCCCGATGTGGCAGCATTGCTTTGGATCTGGCCGCTTTGCAGCGAGCGTTTTACGTCGTCAAATCCTTCGGGTTCGCAGGGGCGTGGCCGCAGTTCGGGCGCGTGCCCTTCAAGCGCCAGAGAGATCCCGGCAGAAAGACCGCCGCCGCCGCAGCAGATCAGAACATCGGCCTTTGTGATGCCCATATCCCGCGTTTGCCGGGCAAGCTCCAAGCCGATCGTGCCTTGACCTGCGATGACCAGCGGTTCGTCATAGGGGCGGATCAGGGTCAGTCCGCGCTGGGCCGCCAATGTCTCGCCAATGGCTTCGCGGCTTTCACTGGCGCGGTCATACAGAACGACTTCGGCACCCAATTCCCGCGTGTTGTTGATTTTCAGCTGCGGCGCGTCCGAGGGCATGACGATGACCGACGCGATGCCATGCTGTGCGGCGGCGTAGGCCACGCCCTGCGCATGGTTGCCCGAAGAATAGGCGATCACGCCCCGTTTGCGCGCCGCCTCATCCAATGCCGAGATGGCCGACCATGCGCCGCGAAACTTGAAACTGCCAGTGTGTTGCAGGCATTCCGGTTTTACCAGAACCCGGCGCCCGGCGATCTCGTCCAGAAATGGAGAGGACAGCAGGGGCGTTTCGCGAACATGCCCTTTCAGCCGACCGGCTGCGGCTTCGATCATTTCCAGTGTGCTCATGTGGCGTCCAGTACCTTGCGGATGACATCCAGTGATTGCGGCTCGTTCAGAAAGGGGACGTGACCCCGGTCGGGTACCTGCGCCGAGATCAACCCCGGATGACGGTCATGCATCGCACGCAGCGTTCCGACCCCCAGAAGGTCCGAGTTTTTGCCTCGGATCACGCCGGTCGGGATGTCGCGCAGGGCGTCGAATAACGGCCACAGGTCCGGCGTTGCCCCGGCTGCGGCCTGTTCCTGCAGGGCTGTACGCAACGCAGCGTCGTACCGCAGGTCCAAACCGGTCTTGGTTTCGACGAATTGGAATTCGGCCTGACGGCGCCACGTATCCAGTGAAACGCCGGGGAACTGAGGCTCCATCACACATTTCATGGCTTGCGCGGCCTCGTCATAGGTGGTCGCGTTGGGTCGTTTGCCTACATAGTCCATTATCTTGGCAATGCCCGTGGGTTCGATCACCGGGCCGACATCGTTCAGAATGACGCCCGCCAGACGATCAGGATGGCTGGCTGCCAACACCATTGCGATCAACCCGCCCCGCGACGTGCCCAGCAGGGTAACCTTGTCCAGTCCCAGATGATCCAGCAGCTCGATCACATCCTGTGCTTCGCTTGGGATGGAGTAGTTCCCGTGATTGGGATCGTAATCCGATTGCCCCCGCCCCCGGTAGTCCATTGCGATCATGCGCAGATCGGTCGTGTGAGGTGCCAAATACGAAAAATCACGGCTGTTGCGGGTCAGCCCCGCAAGACACAGCATAGGGACGCCGGTGCCGGTGTCCTCATAATACAGGCGCAGGCCATCCGTGGTTGTGAAGAACGCCATCAAAGACCTGCGAGAGCAGGAATTGTCGTCAGATCGGGCAGGACGTAAGACGGTGGCCATGGCAGCCTGTCCATCGGCTCGTTCGCGCGATTGACCCAGGCGGTGACAAACCCGTACCCGGCGGCCCCGGCAGCGTCCCATCCGTTCGAGCAGACAAAAAGGACCTCGTCCCGGGCGCAATCGAACCGCTGCTGCACCAGATCGTAGACCCGGGCATGAGGTTTGAAGACACCAACGCTTTCGACGGACAGAACATCGTCCAGCACATCGCCAATCCCTGCCGATTGCACCGCTCCGTCCAGCATGGGCGGCGATCCGTTGGACAGGATGGCCGTTTGCAACCCTCCGGCTTTGAGGGCCGCGAGCATCTCGGGCACTTCCGGATAGGCCTGCAATTCCCAATACAGGTCCAGCAACCTCTGCCGCATTTTTGCGTCGCCCTGCAGCCCTGCAGCCTCCAACGCCCAGTCCAGACCATCCTGCGTCACATCCCAGAAATCGGTATGAGCATCGGCAACTGCGCGCAACCAGGTGTATTGAAGCTGTTTCAGGTGCCAGTGACTGGCCAGTTCGGGCCACGTGTCTTGCAGCGCCTCGAATCCCGGCTCGGCCGCCGCCTGACGCGCGGCCGCTGCCACATCAAAAAGGGTGCCATAGGCGTCAAATATGCAGGTTGTGATGGCCATCTGTTCCTCCCGTGATCGGCGCAAGGTGGCACAAGAACCCGGGTCGTTAAAGAGCTTAGGGTTTACAATATCGTGTCAGCCCCTAGGTTTGGCGGCTTACCCCCCTAGAGGCCGGAGGCCCTCATATGACGACCATCAAAGAAGGTGACACCGTTCGCATCCACTACACCGGAACTCTGCTGGACGGCCAAGTGTTCGACAGTTCCGAAGGCCGCGATCCATTGGAGTTTGCGGTGGGTTCAGGGCAGATCATTCCGGGTCTCGAAACAGCAATTCCAGGGATGGCGATTGGCGACAAGAAACGGGTCCAAGTCCCCTGCATCGAAGCCTACGGCCCTATCAATCCCGGCATGCGGCAACAGATCCCGCGCGAAGGCATTCCCGACGATATCCCGCTTGAGCCGGGCACGCAGTTGCAAATGCAGACGCCTGAGGGTCAAACCGTGCCGGTGACAGTGGTCGAAGTGGATGAGGCAACCGTTACGCTGGATGCAAATCACCCGCTGGCCGGGCAGGACCTGATCTTTGACATCGAGATTGTCTCGGTCAACTGACCTTGGAAATCAGTGAAACGGACCGCGTTGCAAAAGCGACTCGAATGCTGAAACGACCTCTGGCTGCGTGAAAAACACAAACGCGGTCAGCAGGGCGATCAGAGTGACCAGCAACATGCGCGCGCGACTTCCACGCAGTCCCGATTTGGGACGGGACGTGGCGATGCGCCCATTGCTGGCAAGAATTTGGTCAAGTTTGCTCATAACGCCATCCCTGCCGGAGAAAGATGGTGAAATCTTGACGGCGGCAGGGAAAGATATGGTCACATGGCTTCGGGTTGCGGCATACCCAGGATGTGATAGCCGCCATCGACGCGAATGATCTCACCCGACGTGTACATGCCTGCGTCCGACGTCAGGTAAACCGCAGTGCCGCCCACAGCCTCAAGCGTCGCGTTCGAGCGCATGGGCGCATTCTGGTCGCAGAACTTGTAGGTCTTGCGCGCACCACCAATGGCGGCACCGGCCAGCGTTTTCATCGGGCCGGGCGAAATTGCGTTCACGCGGATGCCCTCGGGGCCCAGATCGTTGGCCAGATAGCGGGTGGCGGATTCCAGTGCAGCTTTGGCGACGCCCATGACGTTGTAGTTCGGCACTACCTTGTTCGAGCCCTGATAGGTCAGGGTCAGCAACGTGCCGCCATTGTCCTGCATCAGCGGATAGGCCCGGCGGGCGACCTCGATGAAGGAATAGGCGGACACATCCAGCGAGTGTTTGAAGTTGGCCCGCGTGGTGTTCAGAAACCGGCCCGTCAGTTCGGATTTGTCCGAATAGGCGATGGCATGGACCACAAAGTCGATGGTCGGCCAGCGCGCACCCAGTTCGGTAAAGGCGCGATCCAGCGAGGCATCGTCAGTTACATCCGCATCCACCATGAAATCGCTGCCCAGGCTCTGGGCCAGAGGCTCCAACCGTTTGCCGAACGCTTCGCCTTGATAGGTGAATGCCAGTTCGGCGCCAGCCTCGTGCATGGCCTTGGCAATGCCCCAGGCAATCGAGCGGTCATTCGCCACGCCCATGATCAGGCCGCGTTTACCCTTTAGAAGTTCCGACATCTTGTTCACCCGTTATATCTTGACAGAACCATGGACCCATTGGTGCCGCCAAAGCCGAAGCTGTTGGTCATGACACTGTCCAAGCCTGCGTTTTCAACGACTTGAGTAGCAATTTCACCGGGCTGGATGCCTTCGGCAAGTGTGTCGACATTGATCGACGGAGTAATAAAGTCGTGGTCCAGCATCAAAAGGCAGAAAATCGCCTCAAGCGCGCCGGCCGCGCCTTGCGCATGGCCCGTCATCGATTTGGTCGACGAGATTGGCGGGACGCTGCCGTCGCCAAAGATGCGGCGCACCGCTTCGACCTCGCCTACATCACCAACAGGGGTCGAGGTGCCGTGGGCGTTGATATAACCCACTTTGCGGCCCTCGGGCATGGTCGACAAAGCCAGACGCATTGCCCGCTCGCCGCCTTCGCCAGACGGGGCCACCATGTCGTGACCGTCCGAAGTTGCGGCATAGCCGGTCACCTCGGCATAGATCTTGGCGCCTCGGGCCAGGGCGTGATCAAGCTCTTCCAGAACCACGATGCCGCCGCCGCCGGAAATTACGAACCCGTCGCGGTTCTGATCAAACGCACGGGACGCCTTTTCAGGCGTGTCGTTAAATTTCGAAGACATCGCACCCATAGCGTCGAACAGGCAGGACAGGGTCCAGTCCAGCTCCTCGCCACCACCTGCAAACATCACATCCTGTTTGCCCAGCATGATCTGTTCCGCCGCATTGCCGATGCAGTGCAGCGAGGTCGAGCAGGCCGAGGTGATCGAATAGTTGATGCCTTTGATCTTGAACGCCGTCGCAAGGTTGGCCGAAATCGTCGAACACATGCATTTGGGCACCGCAAAGGGCCCGATCCGCTTGGTTGCGCCGTTCTTCAATACGGTCTGATGCGCCGTCAGCATCGCGCTGGTCGATGGCCCGCCAGAGCCTGCAACCAGACCCGTACGCGGGTTCACGACCTGATCCTCGGCCAGCCCGGAATCGGCGATGGCCTGGCTCATGGCAATATGCGCATAAGCTGCGCCGGGGCCCATGAATCGCAGAGTACGCTTGTCCACATGCTCGGCCACGTCGATCTTGAGCGATCCGGCGATACGGCTGCGAAAGCCATGTTCGATCATCTGCTCGTTGGCTTCGATCCCGGATTTGCCTGCTTTGAGAGAGGTCAAAACCTCTTCGGCATTGTTTCCGATGGAGGACACAACCCCCAGACCGGTGACGACGACGCGACGCATAAGCGTACTCCTGTGTTCCGTTCCCTTTTGCCTGCCTGTCAGCTGGGGTCAGCTTTCCGACAATGCAACCCTCATGTCTTTGACCTGATAGATCACTTCGCCATCCGCTTCGACCCGGCCCTCGGCAACACCCATGGTCAGACGGCGGGTCTGGATGGCCTTGGTGAAATCAACGTAATAGGTCAGCATCTTGCGGTCCGGTCGTACCATGCCGGTCAGTTTGACTTCGCCCACACCCAGCGCATAACCGCGCCCCTGCCAGCCGCGCCATCCCAGGTTGAAACCGGTCAGTTGCCACAGCCCGTCCAGGCCCAAACAGCCAGGCATGATCGGGTTGCCCGGAAAGTGACAGTCAAAGAACCACAGGTCCGGAGTGATGTCGAATTCAGCCACAACATGGCCTTTGCCATGCGCGCCGCCATCGCCGGATATGTCGGTAATCCGGTCCATCATCAGCATCGGTGGGGCAGGCAATTGCGCGTTGCCCGGGCCGAATAATTCGCCGCGGGCGCATTTCAGCAGATCGTCCTTGTCAAAACTGCTCGGGAATTGGGCCATTCTGCCGCCTCTCCTGCCAGGGTCCGTTCGTTATATCTGGCCTCGTCTAGCACCCGTATGCAAGGTCCTGCAAGAGCAGCGCGCCACATCATGTTGAGGTTACGACATTCTTTGCGAATGAATTTCATTTGAAATTGCACGGCGAGAGCACTTATATATACAGTTAGCGAAATTGGGTATCGGACACATGACACCTCAGAGCCGGAACATAGCGACAAACTGGCTGGTCGACGCCGGTTTGCGACCGACGCGTCAGCGGGTTGCATTGGCGGAACAGCTTGTGGGCGATGGGCGTCATCGTCATGTCACCGCAGAAAGCTTGTTTGAATCGGCCAAAAGCAACGGGGATGCCGTTTCGCTGGCCACGGTTTACAACACGCTGCGTGCTTTTTGCGACGCAGGCGTGCTGCAAGAGATCACCGTGGATGGTTCAAAAAGCTATTTTGACACCAATACCCACGATCACCCGCATTTTTTCTGGGAAGACGAAGGCCGTCTGAGCGATGCGCCCTCGGACCAATTGGTGATCCAACAATTGCCCGAAGCCCCCGATGGGGTCGAGATTGCATCTGTGGATGTGGTCATTCGCCTGCGCAAGAAACCCTGAACCTGTCCTGATCAGCTTCGCCGCTGCCTGCGGGGATTGCACAGCGTCGATGATTCGTCTGTGTTCAGTGGTGATGGATCGCGCAGTCCAGCTGTTGCGGCATGCGAAATCGGATTGATGCCGCTATCCAAATATGCGCAGATCGGTCAAAGATTTTTCAGGAGCCCGATATGACGCATCCTTTGGTTACTCAGGACATGATCGACACCTATCAGGCCGATGGGGTCGTTCTGGTCAAGGGTCTGTTTGCCGATCATGTGGATGAATTGCGCGAGGGTGTCGCGGCCAACATGTCTGACCCCGGCCCCTATGCCTCGGAAAACAAGAAATCCGGCGAGACGGGGCGATTCTTCGATGATTATTGCAACTGGTCCCGCATTCCGCAGTTCCGGTCAGTGATCGAGAGGTCGCCCGCTTCCGAAGTCGGCGCCGATCTGATGCAGTCACGAACCGTACAGATGTTCCACGATCACGTTCTGGTCAAGGAACCCGGCACATCCATGGCCACGCCATGGCATCAGGACGGGCCTTATTACTTTGTCGAGGGTCGGCAAACGATCAGCTTTTGGTCGCCGCTGGATCAGGTGAAACAGGCAACCCTGCGCTGTGTCGCAGGATCGCACCGGTGGGAGAAAGAGGTTCTGCCGACGCGCTGGGCCTCGGAGGACGGATTTTTTGCCGATGAAGGACAGTATATCCCTGTGCCCGATCCTGACGCCGAAGGCATGCGCGTTGTCGAATACGAAATGGAACCCGGCGACGCGGTTGCGTTCAACTATCGTACGCTGCACGGCGCGCGGGGCAATCAGTCGGACAGCCGTCGCCGAGCATTCTCGCTGCGGCTGGTGGGGGACGATGCGCGTTATGTCGAGCGTCCTGGCCGCACCTCGCCGCCATTTCCGGGACATGACATGGTTCCAGGCCAGCGCCTGCGCGAAGACTGGTTTCCGGTATTGCTGCAACGCTGAGGCAGCTCAGAACCACTGACCGGGTTCCATCAGTCCCAAATCCATCAGTTGTTGCGACTTCCATTCGAACGGGACCGAGTTGCGCCAGCGGAAACTGGGGATGTCAAAGGTCGACCCGGCATTGGACTTGAGCGCCTTGGCGGCACGGAATGAACACACTGCGGCAGTCAAATTATTGTGCCAAGGGCAGGAATAGGTGTTGTATTCCGGTTCGTTGAACGTGTGGTCCGGCAGCAGTGTCAGCCCCTTTTGGGCCTTGAACAGCGCGATTCGGTCAATGCGCCGACGCTCGTAGGGGATGTGATCCTCAAACCGCCAGCGTAAGCCACCTGACATGTCCAACTGCCGGTCCAAAGCCTGCCCCGCGGCGTCGTGGCGGGCATGGGCATAATACCCAGTGCTGTCCAGCATCGCGCGGTCAGGCACCACCCCGTTTGGATAGGCTGCCAGATCATCCGCATACAGGTCGATCACGTGTGTCATCATCGCGTTGCGGCGTTCCTCGGTGTGGAATGCCAGCAATTCGCCGATGCTGCGGGCCTCGCAAAACGGATAAAACAGATATTCGGCGTTATAGCCGTAATACATCCAGATACCCGGCGCGGCCTGAATGACGCTATTGACCGTTTCAAACACGACCTCTCGCGGCGCACAGATCAGAGTGACGCGATGAATCGCCGCCTCAAGCGCGCTGTCCAGCGTGAATTCCTCGGGCAGAAACAGGATTACGGATTTGAACCCAAGCTGAAGATGATGGCGTACGGTGCTGTCCAGCTCAACATCGTCCTCGGCAAACAGCAGGGCCACCGGACCCAGGGACAGGGCGGCCTGTCCTGATTTCAAAAAATGCTCGGGAGAGTCGTACTGCATTGCCTGTTTTGGTTCCGCTTTGCTGGAAGTTTTTGCCAAATTCGGGTAAATGCGCCGCCATTGCAAGCGGCGTTCGTTGGGTATAGACGACGCCGATCCCGCGAATTCAAAGGCCCGTCTCATGTCCGAACCCAAAAAGCTGTTTATCAAGACCTACGGTTGTCAGATGAATGTCTATGACAGCGAGCGCATGGCCGAGGCGCTGGGCGGACAGGGCTATGTCGAGACCAAGTCGCCCGATGATGCCGACATGATCCTGTTGAATACCTGTCACATCCGCGAAAAAGCGACCGAAAAGGTCTATTCCGAACTGGGCCGGTTCAAGGGTCTCAAGGCCGAAAAGCCGGACTTGAAAATCGGTGTTGCAGGCTGTGTTGCGCAAGCGGAAGGTCAGGAAATCATGCGCCGGCAACCGCTGGTCGATCTTGTGGTTGGTCCGCAAAGCTATCACCGTCTGCCGGAAATGGAGGTCAGGACGCGCGGAGGCGAAAAGGCGCTGGATACCGATTTCCCCGAAGAGGACAAGTTCGAGAAGCTCAAGAACCGTCCCAAGGCCAAGCGGGGCCCGACCGCTTTTCTGACCGTACAAGAAGGCTGCGACAAGTTCTGCGCCTTTTGCGTGGTGCCCTATACGCGCGGCGCCGAGGTCAGCCGCCCTGCCGACCGTATCCTGCACGAGGCGCGCGATCTGGTGGAACGCGGTGTGCGCGAAATCACTCTGCTGGGGCAGAACGTCAACGCCTATCACGGTGCCGGACCGAATGGCGACATGACGCTGGCTGCTCTGATTTGGGAGCTGAACAAGGTCGATGGTCTGGAGCGCATCCGCTTCACCACATCGCATCCCAACGACATGGCTGATGATCTGATCGAGGCGCACGGCACCTGTGACAAGCTGATGCCCTATCTGCACCTTCCGGTGCAGTCCGGGTCGGACAGAATCCTCAAGCGGATGAACCGCAGCCACACAGCGGAAAGCTATCTGCGCCTGATCGAACGCATCCGTGACGCACGTCCTGATATCCTGATGTCGGGTGATTTCATCGTTGGTTTCCCCGAAGAGACCGATGAGGATTTTCAGGCCACGTTGGATCTGGCGGAAGAGGTCAGGTACGGCTATGCGTATTCCTTCAAATATTCGACGCGTCCGGGCACACCTGCGGCAGAACGGCCACAGGTTGACCCGGAAAAGGCAGATGACCGGCTGCAGCGTCTGCAATCCGTGATCACACGGCACCAACGCGATATTCAGGAATCGATGGTCGGGCGGAAACTGCGCGTTCTGTTCGAAAAACCGGGCCGGCAAGAGGGGCAGATGGTCGGAAAATCCGAGTATCTGCACGCGGTTCACGTCTCGGGTGCCAATCTGGCGGTCGGTGAATTGCGCGATGTCAGGATTACGGCATCCGGCGCGAACTCATTGGCTGGCGAACTACTCTGACCTGCACGAACCGTCCAGATATGACGAATCCGGCGGAATTTAACCCTTGATTTAGGGGTTGAAACTATGGTCGGAGGTGTCCCAGTTTTTTCAAGGACACAGGTGCGTCCTTGAGTGTCCGAGTTGCAGGTTAACTGGTTGCTTGAAAAACGCGCTGGAGGGTACGAGTAGTGAGCCGAAATAGTTTTCACAGAATGAAACTGACCGGTTTCCTGTCGGCGATCTTCCTGTCCTTTCTGATTTCCACACCTATGCAAGCGGCCGACGTTATCGGGGATGTGACTGAGCCCGAGGTTCTTTCTCCACAAACCGTGGCCGATGATGTCAACGCGTTTTACCTCGGTCTTAGCGGCGGCTATGGGTCCGGCGGATCAGACCGTTTTGGACTGACGGTTCCGGGCGACAGGATCAATATCGGTGATCTTGAACCCTCGGGCGGATATGGCGGTATTCGCGGTGGCTGGCGCGGCTCGGTGCCGACTGTGGGTGGTCGCGACTATGTCTATGGCGTGGAACTGGTATACGATTTCGGAACGCTCGACGATACGGCCACGTCCGCGATTGGCGGCACAACTGTCGATGCGCGCTCGGCCATTTCCGACGTGTTTTCGATCCGGTTCCGGAACGGTCTGACCAACCGCAGCCGAAGTGTTCTGTATTTCGTGTCCGTTGGCTATGTTCGGGGCGATGTCACAACCTCGACCACGCTGACCAGCGAGGATGCGCTTACCGAGCTTGATGATAACGGCAACCGGAACGGATTTTCGGCCAGTCTGGGCGCGGAACACCGGCTTAATGAAAACTGGTCGATCACCGGGGAAGTGGAGTATTTCCAGTTCGAATCCAAAGACATTGATTTCGGATCGGGCTTTTCGACCAAATCGACACCAAATTTTCGCGGCCTGCGCTTTGGTCTGAACTACACTTTCTGAAATCGGTCGGGTTTGTTTGCCACGCCGTCCAAAATTTCCTCATGTTTTTAGGGCGGCGACAGACGGTTGGGCCTTTTCATTGTGAAAATGTGAAACTGCCGCTTGCGTCCGGCCAGAGATGTTGTCTACGCTCAGGGTGAAACGCCAAGACAGGAGAACGGATTGGCCATCGGTGCCCTGACCCCGCCGCCAGACGACATGCCCCAGCGTGAGGCTTTTGTTGAATTCCCCGACAACCGATTGTTGATTGATTTATGCGGTGAATATGACCGCAACCTTGCTGATATCGAGCAAAAGCTGACGGTTCAGATCGTGCGCCGCGGCAATCAACTGGCTGTGATCGGCGAAGAGGATGCCCAAAAACAGGCAATCGAAGTGCTACAGGCCTTGTATACCCGTCTGGAAGGCGGTCGCGAGGTCGAGGCCGCCGATGTCGACCGTGAATTGCGCATGGGCAATTCCGAGGCGGAAATTGGCGCGCGCGACGGTGACCAACTGGAAATGTTCAAGGGCGGCACGGTCGAGATCAAGACGCGCAAGAAATTGGTCGAACCGCGTACAGACGCTCAAAAAGCCTATGTTCGGTCGCTGTTCAATAACGAGTTGGCCTTTGGAATCGGTCCGGCAGGCACCGGCAAGACTTATCTGGCCGTAGCGGCTGGTGTGTCGATGTTTATCGGCGGTCATGTGGACCGTATCATCCTTAGCCGTCCCGCGGTCGAGGCTGGCGAAAAGCTGGGCTATCTGCCGGGCGACATGAAGGACAAGGTCGATCCCTACATGCAGCCGCTTTATGACGCGCTGAATGATTTTCTGCCGGGCAAACAACTGGCCAAGCTGATCGAGGAAAAACGAATCGAAATCGCACCACTGGCGTTCATGCGGGGCCGGACCCTGGCCAACGCTTTTGTTGTACTGGACGAGGCGCAGAATGCCACCACTATGCAGATGAAGATGTTCCTGACCCGTCTGGGCGAGGGTAGCCGCATGGTCATTACTGGCGACCGGTCGCAGGTCGATCTGCCACGGGGCGTGCAATCCGGCCTGAAAGATGCGGAACGGTTGCTGAAGACGATCCCGAATATCAGCTTCAATTATTTCACGTCCAAGGACGTGGTGCGACATCCGCTTGTCGCCGCCATAATCGAGGCGTATGAGGCCGATGAGGGCACCGCAACGGGGTAAATCTGTGGGGCTCGGACGCGATTGCAGCCTTGGACCACTGTCATGAACCTTGAAATTAGCATCGAAGACGCCCGCTGGCAGGGGACAGTGCCGCTCGCCCGCCGCGCGGTTGCGGCGGTGTTGGACCATTGCGGCGTCGATTGCGAGATTTGCGAAATCAGCCTGTTGGCCTGCGATGACGCTCGGATCGCCGAACTCAACGTCGAGTTTCGAGAAAAACCGACCCCGACGAATGTTCTGAGCTGGCCCGCCGAGGAATTGTCTGCTGAAGAACCCGGTCAGAAACCGACCGCGCCAAAGGCGGATTTCACCGGTGAGATTGCTTTGGGGGACATCGCGATTTCGTATGACACTTGCGCGCGTGAGGCGCAGGAAGCGGGCAAGAATATGGACGATCACGTCACGCATCTGATCGTTCACGGTGTTTTGCATTTGCTGGGGTATGATCATATTCGTGACCCCGACGCCACTCTGATGGAGGCGGTCGAGGTCGAGATACTTGGCAAATTGGGTGTGGATGACCCATATAATGGGTGACATGGGCATCAGGCCCGATCATTTGGAACAGGACAATGGGCGATACAGACGGCAGTTCTAGGGCGGCGCACAGCGCGCAATCAGAGAACAGCAGCGAACATGGCACCGAAAGAAACGGGCTTTTCTCCCGTCTAATCGATGCGTTTACTTCTCCGGGCGACACGGTCGGCCCGGTCAACGGATCTCAGGACATTCCCCCGCAATCCCGCGGCATGATCAATCTGCGGCGTATGCGGGTTGAGGATGTGGCGATTCCCACTGCGGAAATCATTTCGGTTGCTCTCACGACGACCAAGGAAGAATTGGCGCAGATCTTTCGCGATAGCGGATTGTCCCGGATACCGGTTTATGACGGCACGCTGGACACGCCGCTTGGTTTTGTGCACCTCAAGGATTTTGCCCTGACGCACGGGTTCAACGGCAATTCTGCTGCGTTCGATCTGAAATCCATGCTGCGCACGCTGCTGTTCGTGCCGCCATCCATGCCAATCGGTGTCCTGCTGACCAAAATGCAGACCGAGCGGCGGCATATGGCCCTTGTGATTGACGAATATGGTGGTGTGGACGGATTGCTGACAATCGAGGACCTGATCGAACAGGTCGTCGGAGAGATCGCCGACGAACACGACGCTGATGAAGATCAGCTTTGGGTGCAGGAAAAGCCCGGATGTTATGTCGTGAAGGCCCGCGTTCCGCTTGAGGAGTTTGAGGCCGAGATCGGGCGTTCGCTGACCAGTCATGAGGATGTTGACGAAGAAGAGATCGACACCTTGGGCGGTCTCGTCTTCATGTTGTCGGGCCGCGTTCCCGCGCGGGGTGAGGTGGTGCTGCACCCCGAAGGCCCCGAATTCGAAGTGATCGATGCCGATCCGCGGCGGATCAAACGATTGCGGGTGATGTTGCCGGATATCGCTCAATGAACCCAACCGAAGGCTGGCCTGTTTGGGCAAGACTTGCCGCGGCAGGGTTGTTGGGGGCATTTGCGGCATTTGGTCTGGCCCCCTGGGGATACTGGGCGGCAACATTGGTTGGCTTGATCCTTGTGGTTCCACTATTTCTGGCCAGTGAAACGCCACGCCGTGCTGCCTGGCTGGGATGGGTGTTTGCCACCGGCTATTTTGCCCATGCCCTTAGCTGGATAACCGAGCCATTTCTGGTCGACGCCGAACGCCACGCCTGGATGGCACCGTTTGCGCTGGTGTTCATGGCGGGTGGGTTGGCCCTGTTTTGGGCTCTTGCATTTTGGTTTGCGCGCCGCGTCGGGGGGCGACCCGTACAACAGGGGTTGTTGCTGTCGCTGGCATTGGCGCTGGTCGAATGCGCGCGCGGCTATGTACTGACCGGGTTTCCATGGGCCGGAATTGCGCAGGTCTGGGTGGATACACCCATTGCGCAGGTGTTGTCCCTGATCGGTCCTTACGGTCTGGGGGCCCTGACCTTTGCCGCCACTCTGCCGTTAGGGGCGGCTTTGGCGGGATCGCGGTCCGCGTGGGGTCTTTTGGTGCCTGCGGTCCTGACAATTAGTTCCATGGTGTTGGCGCTGGGTTATGCGGCCTCTCGTCCCGAAGTTCGGTTGACGGAGCATGTCGTTCGGCTGGTTCAGCCAAACGCCCCGCAACATCAGAAATGGGACCCGGAGTTTGCGCCCTTGTTTTTTGCCCGTCAGGTTGAATTCACAGCAGCCGAGCCTCGGCCCGATCTGATTGTCTGGCCGGAAACGTCGGTCCCGGCCTGGCTTGGTAACGCGCAGCCATTTCTGGCGGCGGTCACCAATGCCGCACAAGGAACACCCGTTGTTTTAGGCATTCAACGCGGCGACGGCGCGCGCATTTTTAATTCGATGATCTATCTCGGGCCAGAGGGACAGCAGGAGGGTCTTTACGATAAACACCATCTCGCCCCCTTTGGGGAATATGTGCCGTTTGGCAACCTGATGGCGAGGTTTGGCATCTACGGCATGGCCGCGACCACAGGCAATGGGTTTAGCGCAGGACCAGGGGCGACCCTGATGGATGTCGGGCCTTTGGGCAAGGCGTTGCCGCTGATCTGCTACGAGGCAGTATTCACGCAGGATGTTTTGTCTGCACCCGGGCGGGCCGATTTCCTGTTACAGATCACCAATGATGCCTGGTTCGGCACCCGCTCGGGCCCGTTTCAGCATTTGGCGCAGGCGCGAATGCGCGCAATCGAGCAGGGATTGCCGATGATGCGCGCGGCCAATACCGGCGTGTCGGCGATGATCGATCCGCAGGGTCGCGTGACAGGATCTCTTGGTCTGGGGCAGGCGGGGTATGTTGATGCGGTCCTACCCGGGCCTCAGGCGCCGACAATTTATGCGCGGATGGGGGATATTCCTGTCTTTTTCACGCTATTGGTTCTGTTTGCGCTGCATTGGCGCAACGCTCGAACGGCCCAAAAGCAATTACCGATTGACCCGCTGCATTAGCGGGCGTATCCCCTCGCAATCTCGTTACAACGGCTTCCTGGCGTGACGGGGAAATCTTATTGGAGCACTTTCATGTCCCGACAGAACTACATTTTCACTTCGGAATCCGTATCCGAAGGGCACCCGGATAAGGTCTGCGATCGTATTTCGGATGCTGTACTTGATGCATTTTTACGCGAAGAACCCGAGGCACGCGTGGCCTGCGAAACCTTTGCGACCACCGATCGCGTCGTCATCGGCGGTGAGGTTGGCCTGTCGGATCAGGAAAAACTGCACGACTACATGGGCCGCATCGACGAGATCGCGCGCGCCTGTATCAAAGACATCGGTTATGAGCAGGACAAATTTCACCACGAAACCGTCGAGGTGACCAACCTGCTGCACGAGCAATCCGCCCATATCGCACAGGGCGTTGATGCTTCGGACAACAAGGACGAAGGTGCCGGTGACCAGGGCATCATGTTCGGCTACGCGACCACCGAGACGCCGGCGCTGATGCCCGCACCAATCCAGTATTCGCACGCGATCCTGCGGCGTCTGGCCGAAGTGCGTAAAAACGGAACCGAACCCGCGCTGGGCCCGGATGCGAAATCACAGCTTTCGGTTGCCTATCGCGACGGCAAACCGGTGGGCGTCAACTCGGTCGTGTTATCGACACAGCATCTGGATGAGACGCTGACATCGGACGATATTCGCCAGATTGTCGAACCCTATATTCGTGAGGTTCTGCCGCAGGGTTGGCTGTCCGCCGACACGGAATGGCACGTGAACCCGACAGGCAAGTTCGTGATCGGCGGACCGGATGGCGACGCGGGCCTGACCGGACGCAAGATCATCGTCGACACTTATGGCGGCGCAGCACCCCATGGCGGCGGCGCATTCTCGGGCAAGGATCCGACCAAAGTGGATCGCTCGGCGGCTTATGCGGCCCGTTATCTGGCCAAAAACGTTGTCGCTGCCGGAATGGCGGAACGCTGCACGATCCAGCTGAGCTATGCCATCGGTGTGTCCAAGCCGCTGTCGATCTATGCCGACACCCATGGCACCGGTCAGGTCGCCGATGCTGCGATCGAAAAAGCCGTCGAGCAGGTCATGGACCTGACCCCGCGCGGTATTCGTGAGCATCTGGAGCTGAACAAGCCGATCTATCAGCGCACCGCCGCTTATGGCCATTTCGGTCGTGAGCCTGACGCGGATGGCGGTTTCATCTGGGAACGCACCGATCTGGTCGACACGCTGAAACAAGCGGTCTGACCAAAAACGCCGAAAGCGCGCCGATTGTGGCGCGCTTTTTTGATTTCAGGGATATCTCTGGCCCCTTGAAACGCCCGTGGTGCCGAAGTATGGCCAGCGCCATGAGCACCGAAACCCCACAACGCCCGCGCAGAAACTTTTATGGTCGCTTCAAGGGAAAGACCCTGAAGCCCAGCCAAAAGACTTATCTGAGCGAAGATCTGGCCGCTCTTTCCCCCGGCGCAGTGGATTGGGAAAGCAATCCGGACCGAAACCCGTTGGACCTCGACGGTCTGTTCGGTGGGTGCCCGGTCTGGCTTGAGGTCGGCTTTGGCGGCGGCGAACATCTGGTGCATCAGGCCAGCAATAATCCGGATATCGGTATCATCGGGGCCGAGCCTTACATCAACGGCGTTGCGATGTTGCTGGGCAAAATCCGTCGGGCCGGGGTGGAAAATCTGGCTGTACATCCCGGCGATGCGCGCGATCTTTTTGATGTTCTACCCGATGCCAGCGTCTCGTGCGCGTTTCTTTTGTATCCTGATCCGTGGCCCAAAAAGCGGCACCACCGGCGCCGGTTCGTCACCCCTGAACATCTGGAGCCCCTGGCCCGCGTGCTGAAACCCGGATCGATCTTTCGGGTCGCAACAGATATCCCCGACTATGTCCGACAGACGCTAGAGGAGGTTCCGGGTTCCGGGTTCGAATGGCTGGCTGAACACCCAGAAGACTGGCGCGATCCCTGGGATGACTGGATTTCCACCCGCTACGAACAAAAGGCCCTGCGCGAAGGGCGGACGCCGCATTACCTGACCTTCCGCCGGATTGGCTGACGACAGGCTTCAGTTGCATCAAAACCCGAAGGATGTGCTAGGGTGAATATGTTGCCCTGCCTTATTTATTTCTTCAGGAATTGCCATGTCTGATATTCGGATCACCAACTGCCATACGCATTTGTTCAACGGTCGCCATGTGCCCGAGGATTACCCGTACCCGATACTCAAACCGTTTCGAAGGATGCCGTTGCTGACCAAAGCCGTGGCGGCAGTTGCGCGTCTGGTCGGTCAGCATCCGGTCGCCGAAAAGCTGGACCGGCTGTATCGCTTTCAGATGGAAACAGCCGAAGACAGTCAACGCGATATTCTGGGCAATATGATGCGCCATTACCCCGGCAATACCCGTTTCGTTGTCCTGCCGATGGACTTGTCAGCCTTCGGCTATGGCACACCGCAGGACTCGCTGAGCGTTCAGCATGATGAACTGGCGAAACTGGCCCGCGATCCCGAAGTTGGCCGGAACGTGATCCCATTTGCCACTATAGATCCAAGGGCCGATCCAACAGCCACCGAGCTATGGCGTGCCATAGACGAATTGGGATTTCGTGGCGTGAAACTGTATCCGCGCCTTGGGTTTGCCCCCGATGATCCGGTGTTGATGCAGCACGTGTACCCCCGGCTGGAAGAGATGGGCCTGCCCGTGATGTCACATTGCTCGCGCGGCGGGGTGCAAGGCAGAGACCTGTCGGATTATTGGGCGGATCGCTATACCGAGCCCGAGGCCTTTATTCCGGTTCTTCGGGCGCATCCCAAGCTGCAGATCTGTCTGGCCCATTTTGGTGGCCAACGAGATTGGCAAGCCTATGCCAACCCCGATCAGGACGATCCGCTGGATGATGCCCATAACCGCAACTGGCAGGTCGCGATCCGGCGTATGATCGGCAGCGGCAGGTATCCTGGTCTGTGGACCGACATCTCGTACACATTGTTCCAGTTCGAAGATTACGCGCCATTCCTCAAGATGTTTCTAAGGGGTGATGACGATGCCAGTGCGCTGCTGCGATCACGGGTCCTGTTCGGGTCGGACTACTATATGACCCGGCAAGAGAAGCTGTCTGAAAAGGCGGTGTGCATTCGTTTGCGCAACGCATTGGGCGAAGAAGTGTTCCGCCAGATGGCCGAAGAAAACCCGGCAAGATGGCTGGGTGAGGCCTGACAAATCGTTTTGCCGCGCCGTGACGGGGCATTGCCGCTGGACCAATCCGCGCCAATTCGCTAATCGGCCATGGACTGATAGCGCAAAAGGAGCCCCCATGTCCGGACACGGCACGCCCATCCCGATGACCTCGCATCCCTGCGGCCCGCTGACCGGCACGGCAGAAGTGCCAGGTGACAAGTCGATCTCGCACCGGTCACTGATCCTGGGTGCGATGGCCGTGGGCGAGACCCGGATCTCGGGCCTGTTGGAGGGTGAGGATGTTCTGGACACCGCCAAGGCCATGCGTGCCTTTGGCACCGAAGTCACGGATCACGGCGGCGGTGAATGGACGGTGCATGGCGTTGGCGTCGGCGGGTTTGCTGAACCCGATCAGGTGATCGACTGTGGCAACTCGGGCACTGGCGTGCGGCTGATCATGGGTGCAATGGCGACCTGTCCGATCAGCGCAACATTCACTGGCGACGCAAGCCTGAACAAACGCCCAATGGCGCGTGTCACCGATCCGCTGGCTTTGTTCGGGACCCAATCGGTGGGGCGTGCCGGGGGCCGGTTGCCAATGACCATCGTGGGTGCGGCTGATCCCGTGCCGGTGCGGTATGAGGTGCCGGTGCCATCGGCTCAGGTCAAATCCGCGGTTCTGCTGGCGGGCCTGAATGCACCGGGCAAGACCGTTGTGATCGAGAAAGAGGCTACCCGTGATCATTCCGAACGGATGCTGGCCGGGTTTGGGGCCGAGATTACGGTCGAGGATACCGATCAGGGCCATGTGATCACCCTGACCGGTCGGCCTGAGTTGAAACCTCAGGTTATCGCTGTACCGCGCGATCCGTCCAGCGCGGCCTTTCCCGTCTGCGCCGCATTGATCACGCCCGGATCAGATGTGCTGGTTCCCGGCATCGGGCTGAACCCCACCCGCGCCGGTCTGTTCACAACGCTGCGCGAGATGGGCGCCGATCTGACCTACGAAAACGAACGCGAAGAAGGCGGTGAACCTGTTGCCGATCTGCGCGCGCGGTATTCGCCTGACATGAAGGGCATCAAGGTGCCACCCGAACGCGCCGCGTCGATGATCGACGAATATCCGGTGCTGTCCGTGGTTGCCGCCAACGCAACCGGCACCACACTGATGGGCGGCGTGAAAGAGCTGCGCGTCAAGGAGAGTGACCGTATCGACGCCATGGCCCGAGGGTTGCGCGCCAATGGCGTGACGGTGGATGAAGGCGAAGACTGGTGGTCGGTCGACGGGCTTGGCATCGGCGAAGTTCCCGGTGGTGGCACATGCGAGAGCTTCTTGGATCACCGAATCGCCATGTCCTTCATGGTGATGGGCATGGGGGCCAAAACGCCTGTATCCGTCGATGATGGCGGCCCCATCGCAACCTCATTCCCGATATTTGAACCGCTGATGGGCGGGCTGGGTGCCAAGCTGAGTCGGGGCTGATCTGGTCACTTGCGTTGCCGGGACATAGTGTTTTCCGGCAACTGGGTTGCTCCACCAAGGAATTCGGCCACTGTGCCTGCACGTTGCCGGGTTGGACGGAACAGGAATTCTCTTACTTCGTGCAGGACCACGCGTCGACCCATGAGGCTGTACCAACGCGCGGCGTGGCGTAGCTCAGCGTCGCGCTGCGTGAATTGCCGCCAGATGTTGCGTGGGCGGATGGTGACAACAACTTCAATCAACTTGACCCACATAAAGACCCGCCAGGCCGGTATTTTGGGGGTTTCAATAACCTGATGCTTATAATCCCAACGACGCATATCCGGGTCGATGACGTGATGGTTACTCATGTCATTGAAAAAGGGCGTCCATCGGTGCGGTGTGGCATAGATCGACATGATCTGGTCGGGGTCATATCGAATAAGCTGCCTCAGGATCTTGAAGAGATCGCGGTCGGTCTCGTCAGCGAAGCCGACAGCAAAAGTGCACAACCCGATCATTCCATGTTCTCGCAGCAGCCGGATCGCCTGTTGATCCGTTGTTGTCGCCCCGCCTTTGCGGATTTTGAGCAGGGTGTCCTCATCGGTGCTTTCCATCCCAAGCAGAAACCGAAGAACGCCCGCTTTCTTGTACAAGTGCAGCAAATCGGCGTCGCGCACGATGTCGTCGGCGCGAGTTGACCCAATTAGGATTACGGGAACTTTTTCGGCGATCAACGCCTCAAGAAACGCCTTCCACTGCCGTCTGGAGGAGGTGGGGTTCTCATCCGCCAGATTGACCAGTTCGATACCGTGTTGACGCACCAACCAGCCGATTTCACGCGCCAGATTGACCGGATCGCGATGGCGCCACTTGGTCCAGAACCCACGTTGCCCGCAATAGCTGCACAGATGAGGGCAGCCGCGCGAAAACTGCAGGATGACCGCTTTCTTGCCGCCCCAGTAGGAATAGTCGTTGTAACTACCCAGCTACCCCTCTGACTGAATTCAATATGACATTCTTTGCGGACGAGGTGGTCGAGCGCTGCATCGGCAAGAATCAACCAAAATCATCGTGGGATCGTCCTGAAATGTCGGAAAGGCGCATTGCCGAATTTCAGAAGTTTGGGGTAACAGATTGCATAGAAACCTGAGATGACAATTTGGGGGTCAGCGATCAATGAGCTATTATGCCAGTGATGTGGACGGCGGTTACTTTACTTTCGATGAGCGGCTGTCAGCCCTTTCCGAACTGATCTCGATGATCGACCGACCGGGCGACTATTGTGTGTATGGGCGGTTTCCTACCCCAATGCCTCGCATCTGGAACCACACGACAGGCGTCCTCGCATTCCCTCTCCAACCGGCACAATTACAGGACTTGATCACACTTGGTGAACGCGCACCATATGGACGCGGCGCAGAAACAATTTTGGACAGGTCCGTTCGTGACTGTTGGCAGGTTTCGCCAGATCAAATCAGCGTAGGAGGAGAAACCTGAGGCGAAACATTCAATCGCATCCTCAACCGTGCGGCCGAAGGCCTCGGCTACCCGCCGGAAGCTGTCGACGCGGAACTTTACAAAATCCTCGTTTACGAGGAAGGCGGTTTTTTTGCGCCGCACCGTGATACCGAGAAGGTTACCGGCATGGTGGCGACCTTGGTCGTTTCACTACCGGTTGCAGGGAAAGGGGGCGAACTGATCATCCGCCATCGCGGTCGAGAGACGATTGTCGAAATGTGTAGCAACGATCCTTCCGAACTGGTTTTTGCGGCCTTTTATGCTGATTGCGAACATGAAATTAGGCCTGTGACAGAAGGTCATCGCGCCTGTCTGGTTTACAATTTGGTTCTCACTCCGGGTCAAAATGTGGCCACCTCGGCACCGAACTATGCAGATCTTATGGGTCAGATTGCGAAGGAGATCAAAAACTGCTTCGCAACGTCGGACGCGCCTGAAAAACTTGTCTGGCTTCTCGAGCATGATTACAGCATCGCAGGCCTGTCGTTTGAAACCCTAAAAAACACGGATGCAACGGTTGGGCGTGCTTTGATTGCAGCTGCGGCACAGGCTGACTGTTCCCTCCACGCGGCCATCGTGCATGTTGATGAATATGCCGCCGCTGCCTACCTTGGGCGGGACTATGTCTGGGAAATCGAAGACATCGGCGCGGACGAATACGAACTCTATGATATCATTGAGCGGAGATGTGAGCTTGATGATTGGGTGCATCCCGATTTGGGCGCGAGCGCTTATGGCCAACTGGCGTTGGCGCAAAACGAATTGATGCCACCAGAACGGATCACAAATTGGGAACCTGACGTGAATCGCTTGACGGAGGCGAGCGGCAATGAGGGGGCCACAGTTGAGCGACACTATCGAAGCGCGGCCTTTGTTCTTTGGCCTGCTAAAGAAGGCCCTCGTGTTCTTGCCCAAGCCGGTGCCAAGGCGCTTTCCGTCCTTTTTGTACAGTCTGAGCAACGCGCTGCGACCTCTGACGGGAATGATTTGTCGCTTGACACCATTGCGGCTGAAATTGCTGAAGCTTGGCCAGCGCCCCAAGTCTTGCATTACTCGGACCGGGATGAGTGGCAAGAGAGCGGCGCAGTAATGCTGTCACGGCTTTGTCGTATCGGAAGTCGGAAAGCAACGGAATTATTTCTCGATCGGGTTGTGATACCGTATTACGGACCGGGTCTCAAAGCCGCACTGATTGAAGCAACATCGGAATTGGCTGAAAAAGACATGCTGAAGCGGCTTCTTGGCCTTGTTAGCGCACAATGCACAGAGCAGCCAGAAGCTGTCATAAATCTGGTCATGGGCCTGAGTGAGGCAAGTGATCAGGGGCAGAAAGTCATGACGCGGAATGCACTGAAAGATCTTATCAAGCACCTTTGTTCGGAGATACCGGTCGCGCTCAACGTACACCGGCCAAAAAACGCAGAGCCATTTTGGTACGGGTCGCGTCGACAGTCTGCCACGCCTTTGCCTGAACGCACGCTCCGGGAAATTTTTCAGTTGGCCTGGAGTTTTGATTTGGAAAGCAGCCTTGCTGGGGTGGTTGGCAATCTTGTCAACGCGCCCGACATCGTGCCGCCTGATCGCACCTTGCCACCCGTTCTGGCAAAATTGGGCACGTCGTTTCACGCGCAGGCATCAGAAAGTGAGGCATTCGCGCGGTTTTGGCGGCACTCGGCCAACGTCCTGCTGGCTCGCAGTCGTACCACACCTCCTGAACCGACCGATTGGGTCGTTAGCTCAAATGACTTGGGGTGCGGGTGCGAATACTGTGCCGAACTTGTTCGATTTTGTGCAGATCCGGTTACAACCACACATCGAATTCCAGTGAGAAGGGAGTTGCGGTCGCATCTGCGGTCCGTGATCGAAAGAGCGGGTGCGGATTTGAGTTGTGAAACTGAACGCAAGGGTAGTCCTTATACGCTCATCTGCACCAAGACCCGCGATAGCTACACCAGACGAAGACAGCAATATGCGAACGACATCTCTGCAATCAAGCGCTTACTTGAAGTGGCAGACGCTGTGCCAGAGGCCACTAGCATTGCAGCCAGCCTCCGCGCGGCGGTCAACTGTAGTCAGAGTAACTCTCCAACTACAACGACCTGACAAGCCCGGAATTGGTCAGCATGGTTTGAGGTTCAGGATGAGTTGATCGGGGAGAGTTCTCAAGGTTTCGAGTATGCTCCACCCCTGCTTGCGCGCCGTCTCAATGACGGTTCGAAGCGTGCAGAAGTTTTCTGCGCCGACGTGAGTTCGGAAGCATCCCGACACTTTTTGACGGACCTTGGTCATGCGAAGGTCCCTTTCGGCTTCATTGTTTGTAAACGGCACACTCAGGTCGTTGAGGAAGAGCAGAACCTCTTCTTTGCGGGTTTGCATCCGCAGCGCGAGATTATGTCCGATCCTGCGCTTTGGTTTGCCTCGCCGCGTTTTGCCGACCTTGTCCGGGACCAGCGGGGGAAGCGCCTCGTGCATCCGGATGGCCGTCTGGCAACATGCGTCATATCGGCGTTCGATGGCAGCAATCCGGGCGGGCACCACCGCGCGGGAATTCCGGTCTCGCGCCCTGTCTGCGGCTGTTTTGGCGTCCAGCAGAATGGAGCGCATCTCCGTGGCCCATGGCTCTTTCTCAATGTCGATCAAAGCCTGCAATTCCCGAAGGTGATGGGCGTTGCATAAGGCGTGACGCACTCCGGGGATCTTTCTGTAGGACGCCCAGTTGTCGTGAACGACACTTCCGGTCACCTCCTGCGTCACATCGCCTCTGCTACGGCCAATCCGGAAATGGCTCAAGTCTGGTGAGCACAGGATGTGGAGCCACCGGGTCTTGCCGTTGATGCGCAGGCCGGTCTCATCCATGTGCTTCACCGCAACGTCTGGGCCGCACAACAACGCTTGAATCCTGTTGACAACGGGCCGCATTACAGCCGCGGTTCTGGCGACGAGCGACGCCAGCGTTGCTGCGGAAATGTCGACCCCGTGAAGGTCGGAAAATATCTGCGCCAGGCGGTTGTCAGGGATGCAGTGCCGGGTTTGAAGATAGCTCGCCATGGCGGCAAGGTTGTCGCCATACTGCACCGGGGCGTTCACCCCTGCGGGAAACGTGGCCTGCACCCGGGTGCCACAGGCCGGGCAGACGCAGACACGCGCCCTGTGCTCAGTGACAATAAGCGGCGGTGGGGGTGGCAGGTCAAAGACCTGTCGCCTCACATACCGGTCGCAAACAACGCCAGACAGCCTGTGCTTACAGTCCGGACAGATGTGTGGGTAGTGATCGATGATCTGCTCCGGCGTCGAGGTCTGGCGCAGCGTCTTGCCGGGATGGCCGGGCTGACCTCCGGACTTGCGCCCGCAGGACCCGCGCAAACTTCTGGTTCGCTTCTTGCGCGCAGGCTTCGACAGCCCATCGCTTGAGGGAGGCTTGCCGCTGTTTGAGCTGTTAAGCCCAAGGCGGCGCTCCAGGTCCTCTACGCGCTGTGCGAGGGTTTTGTTGGCCTTCTCCAGATCTACGTTTTGCTTGAAAAGTTGGGCGTTTTGTTCGGTGATATCCGCGATCTGCTCTTCAAGCCTCTCGATCTTGGTGCGCAAGGCCGCGTTCTGCTCCGCCAGAACAATGACCAGATCAATCAGATTTGACTTTGAGAAGGTCGCAAGCCAGCTGCGGGTCAGGTGAGCAGTATCCATACGCCTATCGAGTCACAGAAACGCTAACCAAGAAACAAAAATAACCCGCATGGCCCGATTCAAATCGTCGCAGTCAGACCACCTGGGCAGTTACGATTCTTCAACGTTTCCGCCAGATGCTCTGGTTGCCGGGAAACACCTTTTGCCATCTCATGGAACAATGCGATTTTGGATGGCGGCAAGCGCAAACCGGATTTCAGCCGCTGAGTCAGCGTCACCTTGGCCTTCCGGGTCGAAAGGCGGGTTTGGACAGCGTCCAGAGCCAGATCAGGAACAAGATCGACATATAATCGCGCGCCGTTTCGCAAAGCGGGCGAAAGCGGATATAAACCGCCACCTTCCAGACCTGTGGCCGACAGGATGGCCTCTCCCCGGCTTTGCAGCCCGTCTGCCATCCAGCGCACGGATTTCAGCGCCGTGCCGACATGGGGCGACATATGCGCACTCCAATCTATCGACAGGGCAGAATTGGCGGGGGCAAATGGGTTGAGGGCCACGCCTTTTCCAGCCAGCAGGGCGGCCCAAACGCCATCAGAGCCCAATCGAGCCCAGCTTGCCCCACCCAAAGCCAGAACTGTCGCATCCGCCGAGATCAGCACATCTCCGTCCGGCGTTTCAAAGTACAAGGTTTCGCTGTCCCATCCCACCCAGCGCCAGCGCGTATTGATCTGAACACCTGCCGCGTCCAGCCGGGCCAACCAGTTGCGCAACAGGGGCGAGGCTTTCATTACCTTTGGAAAAACACGGCCGGTGGAACCCGTAAACAGCTCCTGCCCCAACCCACGCGCCCACTTCTGAACGGCCTGCGCATCCATTTCGGCGATCATTGGGCGCAGCCATGGGGACGCGTCGCCATAGGCTTGCATCAAGGTCTCAAACGGTTCGTCCCTGGTCAAGTTCAGCCCGGACTTGCCCGCCATTAGAAACTTGCGCGCGACCGAAGGCTTGGCCTCGGCCACCAGAACATTGTGACCGGCCCGACCAAGCTGCTCTGCCGCCATCAACCCGGCAGGCCCCGCCCCGATCACTACTGTTTGCGCCATTGCTGCCCTCTTGCCTTATGGGCCAATCAGCGGGATTTTTGCTGCCATGAGTGACAGTGACCCGATCTGCCCGCTTTGCGACCGCCCGATCCCTGACGGGGGCGGCAGCCTGCACCATCTGATCCCAAAACTCAAAGGAGGCAAGGGCGGGCCGACGGTTCTATTGCACCAGATCTGCCACAAAGAGGTTCACGCCACCCTGACCGAAGCAGAACTGGCACGTGATTTCAGCACGGTCGCCGCGTTGCGTGCCCATCCCCGGCTGGCGAACTTCCTGAACTGGGTCCGCAAACGCCCGCCCGGGTTTCGGTCCAAAGTGCCCGGCAAACGGCGCGGCGTTGATCAGCCCGGCAGGACCGGGTCGCCAAACGCGTCCTTTGCGGGCTTGGTCAGCCCGGCGATCTCGATCCCCAGATAATCCGGCACCGGCGCGAATTGCGCCCCTGCAACATGTTGAAACTCAAGTGTTGTATATGGGCGCTTCCACAGCCATTCACGGTTTTCCACAGACCAAAGGTCCGGCACCGGCGGGACCTCGGACGTAAAAGCATAGAAATGCAGGTCGAACCCGTAAGGCGCCACCTCTTGCATCGACAACAGACGCATTCCCAGCCCGCGGCAAAAGGCATCGTCACCCGCGATATCTCCGGTGCGCAGGGTAATCTGTCCGATCCGGGCCTGCGCAAAAGGGGCCGCGGGGTCAGCAGCACCGTCCGGGCGGTTGCCTTCGAAATCATGCTGCAGCAACTCGATCTGGAACCCCTCGGGGTCGGGCAGATGACACATATAGCCGATGTCCAGAAACTGGCCCGGGGCGCTGACAGCGATACCCTGTTGGCGCAGATGGGCATGCACAAGGTCAACATCCGGCACCGAGATACCGATTTTCCAATATCGCTGCCCACGGTCATGCACATACCCGCCACCACCCGGCATCAGAAGCAGATCGGCGTCCTGTGCCGGATAGCTCAGGCGTCGGATGTCACCTTCGACCCGGACGGTCATTCCCAGAGCGGTCCGGTAGAACTCTGCCAACCTGTCGGGATCTGCGACCCGCAGACGCAACGCGGCAATCCTCATCGACACAGCCCTGCTATTCCGGCGGCGATTTTCGGCTCGGCGGCCAGACTGTCGGCCACCAAATCGCGGGCTGTCTGCATCAAGTTGTCGGGCTCGACGATCCGGTCGATCAGACCAAAATCATAAGCCTCCTCAGCGGTGATCTTTTGCCCGGCCATCAGGATCAATTTGGTCCGTGCCGGTCCGATCAGGGCAGCCATGCGCTTCGGGTCGGAAGGCTGCGGCAGAAACCCCAGCTTCATCACCGGATAAAACACCTTTGCCGAAGGCACCGCGATCCGCAAATCGCAGGCCAGGACCATTCCGTTCGCCCCACCTGCCAGCGTCCCGTTCAATGCGGCAACCGTCAAGCAAGGCAGGGCCGCAATCGCACCCGAAAGCCGTTCCCACAGGTCCGAGGTCGCAAGCCCCGCGCGCGCCTCATCCAGATCGGCACCAGCGCTGAAGACGCGTCCCGCCCCGGTCAGGATAAGCGCGCGCGCCTCGGTCGCGGCTTCGGCGATGTGGACCAGTTCCTCAAGCATCGCGCGGGTCAGCGCGTTGGCCTTGTCGGGGTTGTTCAGGGTTACGGTCCACAGCCCGTCCTGTTGCTGCAGATCAATCACGTCAGGCCGACCCGTTTGCGAATATCCTCTTGCCGCAGCGAGATTTCCGTCCCCAGAAACTCATCCGCGTCGGCCGTGCACATCCACAACAAAGCCCGCGCGGGCCAGTCCGCCGGGATGTGCACATCCCAATCCAGCTGGCTGACCGGGTTGATCCCGCTGGCCTTTATGACCCGCTGCATGTCCGTGGCCACGGTACCTGGCGACAACCCCATCGCGCGGATGCCATGATGCCCCTCTTCCAGATGCAGGCATTCGGTCAGCATTTTCGCCCCCGCTTTCGACGCGCAATAGTGACTCCATGCCTCGATCGGGTTTGACGCTGCCCCTGATGAAATTGTCAGCACTGTGCCCCCTTTGGCGGCGCGCATCAGAGGCAGAACCGCCCGCATTCCGTAAAAAATACCTTTGAGGTTGATATCGATGGCTTGTCCCCAGGCCGCGTTATCGGCGCTGGACAGGTGGAAAATCGGGTCGATGACACCTGCATTCCCGACCAGAACATCAAGGCCCCCGAACCGGTCGACGCAATCCGCAACCGCTTGTTCCACCTGTGAAAAATCGCTGACGTCGCAGGACAGAGCGATCACGTTGTCACCCAGCGCCGCTGCCAGTGCATCGATCTGATCGTGACTGCGCGCGACCAGCGCCACGTTGGCCCCGGCTGCGGCAAATACGCGCCCGGCCTCGGCCCCGATCCCACGGCTGGCGCCGGTAATAAGTACGGTTTTCCCTTGCATTTTCATTCTCTAATCCCATTCCTTTTAAATTGCGTAAAGTCGTACCGCGCAAATGGGGAAAGGGTCCACCCCTTGCCCCTTGACGATACCCACCACAGGCACGACCATGCCGCAAATTTGATTGAGAAGGGTTCTCTTATGTCTGTTTACCTTCGCCGCGGTTGCGGCGCTGCCTTGGCCTATGTCGTCGCGACCCAAGGCGCCTTTGCCGATTTGACTGCGAATGACGTCTGGGCCGACTGGCAAGCCTATCTGAATGGAATGGGCTATACCGTGACCGGTGATCAAAGCGTGTCGGGCGATGTCACTACCATCACCGACATGACGATGAGCATGGCCATCCCGGACACCGATGGCGAAATGAACATGGTCGTGCCACAGATGACGCTGACCGAAAACGGCGACGGCACCGTTCAGATCGGTTTCCCCGAAAGCTTTCCGATCACCATCTCGGGCAGCGGCGAAGGCGAAGGTTTTTCAGCAGAGCTGCTGTATTCCACCGACGCGCTGGACATGGTCGTCTCGGGCACGCCCGATGACATGACCTATGAGTACAGCGCCGACAGCGTGGGTCTTGCGCTGACATCGCTTGACGTGGAAGGCGAGGACATTCCGCAGGATGCGCTGGAGGTCAATCTGGTGGTCAATGACGTGGTCGGAAACTCCCGGATGCAGATCGGCGAAAACCGCGATATCGGCCAAAGCTTTACCGCCGCCGATCTGACTTACGATCTTGCCTTTCAGGACCCGGAGTCTGGCGAGGATGCACGGATCAGCGGCAAGCTGGATCAGTTGACCTTTGAAGGCGACACCATGGTTCCCACCGAGATTGATCTGGAAAACATCCAGAGCTTTTATGACACCGGTTTCGCCGCGTCCGGTACCTTTACCTATGCGTCGGGCAGCACGGAAATGGCCGGCGTATCCGAAGGCCAGGAATTCTCGATGGGCTCTTCCTCGGAAGGCGGTCGTTTCGTCGGCAGCATCGATGCCGAGCGTATCGTTTATGACCTGACGCAGAACAGCACGCGGCTGGCGGTAACCACCGCGAATTTACCCTTCCCCATCGAAATTGCCATGGCCAATGCCGGTTTCAAATTTGAGGTCCCGGTTCAGGCATCTGAGGAAGTCCAACCGTTCGCCTTTGGCCTTAACCTGACGGATTTCACCATGTCGGACGTTTTGTGGAGCATGTTCGACCCAGCAAGCGCCCTGCCGCGCGATCCCGCGACCATTGCTTTGGACGCCACTGGCACGGCCAAGGTTTTGGTCGATTTCATGGATCCTGACGTCGCCGAAACGCTTGAGACAGGCGATATCGTGCCCGGAGAGCTGCATTCGCTGAAGATCAACGAATTGCTGATCTCACTGGTCGGCGCAAAACTGACCGGCGATGGTGATTTCACCTTTGACAATTCCAACGCTGGTGAATTTGGTGCCATGCCCACGCCTGCGGGTGAGGCGAACTTGCAATTGGCAGGTGCGAACGCGTTGATCGACACACTGATCGAAATGGGTTTTGTGTCCGAAAATGACGCTTTGGGGGCCCGGATGATGATGGGTCTGATGGCCGTCCCGGGTGAGGAACCCGATACGCTGAACTCAAAGATCGAGTTCACCGAAGACGGTCAGATCCTGGCCAATGGTCAGCGCATCAAGTGATCCCTCACTCGGGCAAGGCCGGTGACCCGGCTTTTCAGATCAGGCCGCACCCACACCGGGTGCGGCTTTTGTCATCCGCGCCCAATGATCGCGGCGAAAGCCATCCTTTTCAGCCGGTTCCGGTCCCTTTGGTCGATGACAATTGGCTGGCAGGTCTTGCGGGCCGGTCCCTCCGACGCTAGGTCCAATGGGATCAGACCGGAGGCCTCATGACCCGAACACCAGAAGAGATCAGCCGCCACCTGCTGGACGCCGCCCGCAAAGCCGGGGCCGAAGCTGCAGACGCGATTGTCCTCGATGGATCATCTGTGTCGGTCGAGGTGCGTGAAGGCGCGTTGGAACATGCCGAACGATCCGAGGGCACCGATCTGGGATTGCGGGTCTTTCTGGGCAAGCAGCAGGCCATCGTCTCCAGTTCCGACAGCCGCCCGGAAACTCTGACAGCGATGGCTGAACGGGCCGTGGCAATGGCCCGCGAGGCGCCTGAGGATCCTTTCACCGGGCTGGCAGATGCAGGGCAGCTGATTTCCGAATGGGACATGGACGCGCTGGAGCTGTTCGATAAAACGCCCGAACCCAGTGCCGAAACCCTGTTGCAGGACGCGATGACGGCCGAAGCAGCGGCACAGGCGGTTGCAGGCGTCACGCAAGTCTCGGACGCGGCGGCGGGTTATGGAACCCACCGCGTTCATCTGGCGGCCACAAACGGGTTTTCCGGCGGATACATGCGCAGCAGCCGCTCGACCTCTTGCGTTGCAATCTCGGGCCAGGGCACCGGGATGGAGCGTGACTATGACGGCGACAGCCGAAGCTTTCAGGCCGATCTGCGCGACCCTGCCGAGATCGGGCGCATAGCAGGGGAACGGGCTGTTGCCCGGGTCGGCGCGCGCAAACCGGAAACCGGCAGTTATCCGGTTCTGTTTGACGAACGTATCTCCTCTTCGCTGATCGGGCATCTGTTAGCGGCCAGTAATGGTGCCGCAATCGCACGCGGGGCCTCGTGGCTGAAAGACAGTCTGGGACAACAGGTGCTGCCTGATCACCTGTCACTGATCGAAGACCCGCACCGCCCGCGTATTGCCGGTTCGCGCCCCTTTGACGCCGAAGGGTTGCCGACCCATCGCCGCGCCATTGTCGAAAACGGCATCCTGACCGGCTGGACACTGGATCTGTCCAGCGCGCGGAAACTGGGCATGGCCCCCACCGGCAATGCCGCGCGCGGCGTATCCGGCCCGCCATCGCCCAGCAACTGGAACCTCAGCCTGACGCAGGGGGATCGCAGCCGCGAAGACCTGATGCGCGACATGGGAACCGGCCTGCTGGTGACTTCGATGATCGGATCGACGATCAACCCCAATACCGGCGACTATTCCCGCGGCGCATCAGGGTTCTGGATCGAGAACGGAGAAATCAGCCACCCAGTCAACGAATGTACCATCGCCGGCAATCTGCGGGACATGCTGATGCGGATCATTCCGGCCAACGATGCACGCAGCTATCTGTCGCGCGTGGTTCCGTCGATCCTGATCGAAGGGATGACACTTGCCGGCAACTGATCTGTCCTTGTTGATTGACGCCGCGCGTGAGGCGGGAAAGATCGCAACGCGGTATACCGGCCCGCAGACACAGCGCTGGGATAAACCCGAAGGTGCGGGCCCCGTGACCGAGGCGGATCTGGCCGTGAACGCGATGCTGGAACGCGACCTGCCATCTGCCCGGCCCGGTTATGGCTGGCTCAGCGAAGAGACCGAGGATACGCCCGACCGGCTGAGCCGCGACCGGGTGTTCATCATCGACCCCATCGACGGCACACGCAGCTTTGCCGAAGGGTCGCGCACCTGGGCTCATTCCATCGCGGTGGCCGAAAAGGGCGAAGTCACGGCGGCGGTGATCTATCTGCCGATGCGTGACCTGATCTATGCCGCAGCCAAAGGCGAGGGCGCCACCCTGAACGGTACACGCATTCAGGCGTCCGATCCCAGTGACCTGAACGCGGCGGAAATTCTGGCGGCCAAACCCAATCTCGATCCGCACCACTGGCGGGCGGGTAACGTGCCTGCGTTTCAAAGGGTCTATCGCCCGTCGCTGGCCTACAGGATGGCGTTGGTCGCACAGGGCCGGTTTGACGGTATGCTGACCCTGCGGCCAAGTTGGGAATGGGATATCGCAGCGGGTGATCTGATCCTGCGCGAGGCAGGTGGCCTGTGCACTGACCGCCTAGGAAACAACCTGCGGTTCAACAACGCGCATCCGCGCCTGAACGGTGTTGTCGCGGCCGGACCCAACTTGCACGGGCAGATCTGCGCCCATCTCGACCCGCGCAGTCCGGGATTACCGGGATGAGCAAGCCGCGCTCTCTCAGCCTTGCGGCTTACCGTGTCCTGTCCTGGGGCGTGAAACCCAATATTGCAGGCAATGGGACACCGCGACCCGATGGAGAGCTGCTGTGGGTTCATGTCGAAAACCCGGATCGGATGCGTGTCGTCGACGATTTTTGCCGTAGGCTGGTGCAGTTGCGACCGGGGCTGTCCTTGTTGCTGACCGCCCCGCCCGAGGTGGATGTATCGACATGGGGCATCTGCGTTGCGCCATTGGTGAACCTGCCTGCGGATCAGGCCGGGGCCGCGCGCGGATTTCTGGATCACTGGCGGCCGGATATGGCGATCTGGATCGGCGGCGGCTTGATGCCAAATATCATCACCCGCGCCGAGGAACGGAGCATCCCCCTGATTCTGGTCGAGGCCAGTGTAGACGTCAAAATCGCCCCCGGCGGGCGCTGGTTGCCCGATATCAGCCGCTATACGCTGGATTGTTTTGACAAGATTCTGGTCACATCCGAAGACACCGCGCGTCAGGTTCGCCGGATCGGCGTTCCAAGCGGCAAGATCTCGGTCTCGCCCCCTCTTCGCGTCAGCCCGAACCCGCGCCCATGGCCCGAGGACGAACTGATCGAAACGAACCACACATTGGCGGGCCGACCGGTGTGGCTTGCGGCCTGGGTTCAGGACAAGGAATTCATCTCGGTTCTCAGCGCCCACCGGCAGGCAATGCGAATGTTGCCGCGTCTGGCACTGGTTTTACATGTTGCCGATGGGTTGGAAATGGCACCGTTGTCCCGCAGATTATCTGCCATGGACCTGCGATGCGCCAATTGGGACGAAGGCCAGTTGATCGAGGATAGCACTCAGGTCATCCTGTCCTCGGACCCCGAAGACCTTGGCCTGTGGCACCGGGTTTCGCCGGTGACTTTCATGGCCAGCTCGCTGGAGCGGGGCGCAGGTGGGCAAGACCCGCTGAATTCAGTCGCGCTGGGATCAGCCGTCATTCATGGACCCCATGTAGACCGCCATCAGGATACCTATGACCGGCTGGATAAGGCTGGCGCGACTGTCGAAATCAAATCCGCCACCGAACTGGGTGACGGTATCGTCGCGCTGTTGGCACCTGATCGGACCGCGGATATGGCGCTAGCCGGGTGGCAGGTGGTAACCGAAGGTGCACCGCAGGTCGATCAGCTGACAGAGATGGTTCAGGACGGGCTGGACCAGCGGAGAGCCCATGATGCGCGCGCCTGAATTCTGGAACACACGCCCCGACAAGCTGGCCCTGCGCGCCCGTCTGCTGTCGCCGCTGGGCCGCATATACGCATCGGCAACCGCCCGCCGTGTCGCCTCGGAACCCGGGCTGTCGCCGGGCGTTCCGGTGATCTGCATCGGCAATCTGCACGCGGGTGGCACGGGCAAGACGCCCACCGCGATCTGGGTGCTGGAACAATTGCGCGACGCCTGGCACCGCCCGCATGTCGTCACACGCGGCCATGGCGGCGCGCTGGACGGTCCCGTTCAGGTCGATCCCGCCCGTCACAGTGCCGCTCAGGTCGGAGACGAGCCACTGTTGCTGGCCGCTTTCGCGGATGTCTGGGTCGCCAAGGATCGGGCAGCGGGCGCGCGCGCAGCTGTCGAAAGTGGCGCATCGGTAATCGTTCTGGATGACGGGTTTCAAAACCCGTCCTTGGCCAAGGATTTTTCGATCATCGTGGTCGATGCTGAACGTGGCTTTGGCAATGGTCTGTGTTTGCCCGCAGGTCCGCTAAGGGAGCCTGTCCAAACCGGCCTGAAACGGGCCGATATAGTACTGTCACTGGGCGGGCCGGACGCTCAGGACGTGTTTGCCGCGCAATGGGGCGACGCAGTACAGGTCCCGCGTGCCACGGGGCAGGTGTTGCCGTTGCAAACCGGTATGGACTGGACAGACACACCGGTTTTGGCCTTTGCAGGGATCGGATATCCTGAAAAGTTTTTTCAAACCCTGCGCCAGCAGGGCGCGCGGCTGTTGCGGGCCGAGGCGCTGGATGACCATCAACCGCTGACCCCGGCTCTGCTGGCACGTCTGGACAACGAAGCCCGCGAGTTGGGTGCTCAGATGGTAACGACCGAGAAAGACGCCGTGCGCCTGCCAGCTGCGTTCCGCAGCAAGGTCGTCACGCTTCCTGTCCGCTTACAGATGAACGAATCGGATTGGGTGAAAGAGATGATATTGAAAGTGGCCCCGTCACCCTGACGGTCAATGGTGTTGGCCAACCCGCCAAGGTTGGCCAAAAGGCAGATCTTAGCTACCCAATTCGTCTTCAATCAGCTTTTTGAAGTCTTCATAGGGCTGATTTTCGACCTTCTCGCCGTTCACGATGAAAGACGGGGTGGCCTGGATGCCGTCACGCTCGGCGTTTTCCTGATACCATGCCACCAGCGTCTGAGCCCGGGTGCCATCCTGCAGACATGCCTCAAGCTGATCATTGTCGATCCCTGCCAGGCGGCCAATCTTGCGCAGCTCTTCGACGATCTCGGCGGGGCCGCCAGCGCGGGTCCATTCCGACTGTCCTTCGTAAATCAGGTCAGTGATGCCAAAGAACTTGTCAGGCCCGGCGCAGCGCGCAACCATCGAGGCCCACAGGCCATAGCGGTCGAAATACACCTCGCGATAGGTGAACTTGACTTTGCCCGTGTCGATGAAATCCTGCTTGAGCTGCTTGTAAGCCCCCTGATGGAAATTCGCGCAATGCGGACAGGTATAAGACGCGTATTCGATGATCTCGACCGGCGCGTCCTCGGCCCCCTGAACCATTTCCACAATGGTCGAGGTGTCCAGATCGGCCTCTTGCGCCTCGGCGCTGCCGATCAGTGTGGGGGCCGTGGTAGAGTTCGACAGCGTCAGCCAATAGCCGCCCGCAGCCACGGCGACGGCCGCACAGATTACTGTTGCAATACGGCTCATTCAAAGCCCTTTCTTAGTGTTTCTGTCTGGATAAAACGTTGCGGCCCAGACGTTCAAGGGCAGTGCGTAAGTCTACGTCATGAACGTCACGCGACACTTTGTCTGCCTCGGCTGCGATTTCAGGTTCAATCTGGGGTTTTGCCTGTTTCGGCTTGTGATCGAAACTGGCCTGCCCCTCGGCAAATCCGGTCGGAGCGGTCTGGGTGATGCGAATGCGACTGATGGCGCTGAACCCATAGGCCGCGTTGACGCGTTCCCTCAGTTGGTCTTTTTGCATTTCCAGCATCGGGGCCTGAGGCCCGGTTGTCAGCACGGTCAGCGTTGCACCGAACCCGCCCTTGCCATAGCCAACCTTGATCGGCCGGGCGATGGCGGCAATATCCTGACCCACGATTTCGGCCCAATGGGTCAGCAGACGCGACACGGCAAAGCCACGACTTTCCCCGGCACGCCGGATCTGGTCGTTCAGCAAGGTTGCGGTGCGCTTGAACCCGCGGGTCGAGGAACGTCTGCGTTGCATCTGGTTTCCAACTCCTGCGCCGCTATTGTAATGGGCGATGGCCCGGGCGCCAGAGAAACCCGACAGGGAGATCAATAAAACTTGCGTGACATTGCTGAAATTAACGTGAGCGCCGCTCTGCTCGACTGGTATGACCGCCACGCCCGCGAAATGCCGTGGCGCGTCGGCCCAAAAGACCGCGCTGCCGGAGTGGTGCCCGACCCTTATCGAATCTGGTTGTCCGAGGTCATGTTGCAGCAGACCACCGTGGCCGCAGTGCGCGATTATTTCATGCGCTTCACATCCCGTTGGCCGGACGTAGCTGCCTTGGCCGCGGCCTCCGACGATCAGGTCATGGGGGAATGGGCCGGGCTTGGCTATTACGCCCGCGCCCGCAACCTGTTGAAATGCGCGCGGGTAGTGGCAGAGGAACACGACGGGCGATTCCCCGAAAGCTATGACGCCCTGCTGAAACTGCCGGGCATCGGCCCCTACACAGCGGCAGCGATTTCAGCCATCGCCTTTGACCGACCGAAAACCGTGCTGGACGGCAATGTCGAACGCGTGATGGCGCGTTTGTTCAATATCCAAGAACCATTGCCGGGATCCAAACCCGTCCTGAAAGAACACGCCGCGTCTCTGACCCCGGAAATCCGCCCCGGAGACTATGCGCAAGCAGTCATGGATCTGGGCGCCACGATTTGCTCACCCAAATCCCCGGCCTGCGGCATTTGCCCGGTTCGGATCACCTGCAGGGCGCAGGCCGAAGGTACGCAGTCGGAATTGCCCAAAAAGACCCCCAAAAAGCCAAAACCAACCCGCCACGGTCACATCTATATCGCGCAGCGTGACGATGGCGCGCTGCTGCTGGAACGCCGCCCCGACAAGGGTCTGCTGGGCGGAATGCTGGGATGGCCCGGCTCTGACTGGTCTCAAGCACCTGACCCGTCCCCTCCGTTCGCGGCGGACTGGAGCGCGCTGTCCGGCGAGGTGCGCCACACCTTTACCCATTTCCACCTGATCCTGCGCATCTGGGCGGCCAAGTTACCTCACGGAAATATCCCCGAGGGCCTGATCGTTCTGGACAAACACGCATTTCGCCCGAATGATCTGCCCACCGTGATGCGCAAGGCCCATGATCTTTGGCGTGGGCAATAGGTCGCTGCAAAATCCAAGGGGGCACCGATAACGGCTCCCACAGGCATGGAGCATCAGGATGATCGCGTCGGACACATTGTCCCGCTGGCAAACTGCCCTGCCCTTCTGGGCCTCGTTTCTGTTGATTCCGCTGATCTGGATCTCGGCCCTTGCCGGGGGATGGTGGATCCTCCTCGTGCCGTTATCTACTTGGTGGGCGTACGCAGTGCTGGACCATTTTGTCGGTCTCAACCTGGACAATGCCGACCCCGGGACGCCGGACACGATGCTGCGTTGGCACATCCTGCTGACCAATGCCTGGGCACCGCTCCAGTTCTTCACGCTGTATTGGCTGATCTGGTATGTAACCGGCTCGGACTCGCTGTCTTCGCTGGAAAAGATCGGGGTTTTCTTCGCGATGGGCGTGATTTCGGGCACGATCGGGATCAATTACAGCCATGAGCTGATGCATCAGTCGGGTCGGCTGGAACGCTGGATGGCCGATGTTCTGCTGGCAATGGTGCTGTATTCGCACTTCCGCTCCGAACACCTATTGGTCCATCACCGCTATGTCGGCACCCCACGCGACCCGGTTACGGCGCGGTACAACGAAGGGTTTCATCGCTTTTACCCTCGCGTGCTGCGGCAAAGCCTGATCTCTGCCTTTCGGGCCGAGCGGGACAAGCTGGCCCGCAAGGACCTGTCGTGGACCAACCCGTCGAATCCGTTCTGGCGATACTGGGCCCTGCAGGGCGGCATGCTGCTACTGGCGCTGGCGGTCGGAGGCTGGGTGGGCCTGGGTCTGTTTCTGGTGCAGGCGGGAACCGCCATCTGGCAACTGGAACTGGTCAACTATGTCGAACATTACGGTCTGACCCGCAAATACCTGGGCGACGGGAAATATGAACATGTCCGTCCGCGCCATTCGTGGAACTCTTCGCAGAAGGCGTCGAATTGGTTGCTGATCAACCTGCAGCGCCATTCGGACCATCACTACAAGCCCAGCCGACGCTTTCCCTTGCTACAGCACCATTCACAGGACGCGGCCCCGCAATTACCCTACGGCTATCCCGTCATGACCATAGCCGCGATGATCCCGCCGCTGTGGCGCCGCGTCATGAACCCTAGGGTACGTGCCTGGCGCCAACAATATTACCCCGAGATCACGGATTGGCACCCGTACAACAAGGCGCAAAACCCCGCCCCCGGTAAGTGACTGCAGCGCGCTGCCCGGCCCAACGGGCCACCGCGCATCTTTGATGCGTGTCAGCCCGGCGGGAGCGCGCCCGGTTGCAGAACCCAAATATCCATCGGATCGGCAACCCCGCGAACCGCTTGCCCGGCCTTTGCGACAAATCCGGACATTGCCTGCTGCGTCGATGGGGTTTCCTGTGCGGCTTGCGCCCTTATGGCATCGCTGATGACGATTCTTGCGTCAAGGTCTCGGGTCATCGCCTCTAGTTTGGCTGCGACATTCACGGCATCGCCAATGACCGCAAACTCCAGCCGGTTGGCGCCGATATCCCCAAGAACCACCGAACCATAGTGAACGCCGATGCCCACGCGAATCTCGGGCTCTCCGGCCCGTCGGCGTTCAAGGTTCCAGCGGTCGATGACATCCACCATCGACCGGGCACAGCCCAGCGCATTGCTCGCATCCAAGGGCGTCGGCACCGGTGTTCCGAAGGTCGCCATCAACCCGTCCCCCAAATACTTGTCCAGCGTGCCGTGGTGACGAAAAACCTCGGTCTCCATTCGCGCATGAAACCCGCGAAAAACCTCGATCACGTCATAAGGATCGCGCCCCGCTGCAAACTTCGTGAACCCGACAATGTCGATGAACAAAACCGCGACATTCTCTTTGCGCACCTGCTTCAACGGCTCGTCATTCTGGCTGAGCGCGTCCACAACATTGGGTGAGAAATAACGCGACAGGTTGGCGCGTTCGCGTTCCAGACCGGCATTGCTTATCAACAAGCGATATAGCCGCCGCATCGATAAACCCAAAGTCACCGCCACCATGACAAAAACAACGACCTGCTGAACCCGCTGGGGCACCATGAAGCTGTTGGGGTCAAGCAATTCTGCCACATCGGGATAGCCCTGCAAGGCTTCGGCCACGCGTTCGCTGAGCCCCGGAACAGGAGTCGACACCCATCAGGCGATCACCCAGCCAAGTGTCCACATCACGGCTGTCCACGTCCCGATGGCCACAACCGTGCGCCAGGAATAAGCCAGTGTTCCAGCGGCCAGGATGATGAAGAAATACTGGAAATTGTCGAACCGGTACTGCATCGCCAAGGGGCGCACATCGTCGCTGAACGGGTTGGGTACGATCATCGCCGCGGTCATGATCAGAAGGTCCAAAAAGATCAGCAGCAACTCGGTTCTGGATTGCTCCACGCGCCCGGCGCGGCGGATCAGCCAACCATTGGCGCAGATCAGCAAGAGGATGAAGTGATACCACAGCACCTCCCAATGCGGATTCAGAAAGATCAGCAGAACCGCCGTCAATCCCATTGCAACCCACCGCGCCCGCACGGCCAGTTCCAGCCCCTCTTGCTTGTGCCGTTCCAACGCGGCCTCGGTATATTTGTTGTCCAGATCGAAATTATCCGGCTGAGTGAGGAAAATCCTGTCGATACGGGATTGGCTGGCGCTTGCGTCGGTCATTGCCTTGGTCTCCCACACGGGTTGTAAGCGGTTCCCTATGCAACCATCCCTGAAGCCAAAACAAAAGACCCCGCCGAGAACGGCGGGGCAAGGCGTAGTGCCTCGTGTCAGGCCACAGGCACCGGCGGTATTGGTGAAATCAGTTGTGCATCTCGGCCCTGATCTGCTGGCGTAACACGTCGATCGGCACAGTTTTACCGTCGCGTTTGAAACACCAGTAGGTCCAGCCATTGCAGGACGGTGCGTTTTCAAGATGCGCCCCCACCTGATGGATCGAGCCCTTGACGTTGTCGCCCACCAGCGTGCCATCGGCGCGAACCTTGGCCTTGTGGCGCTGGTTCATGGAATACAGATCTTCACCCGGGCGCAGCATGCCGCGTTCGACCAGCTGACCAAAGGGCACGCGGGGCTCGGCCCGTTTGCTGACGCTGACCTCAAGCGCCTCGCGGTCGAACTTGCGCACCTTGGCGATACGTTTTTCGGCCACCTTGCGATAGCTTTCCTCGCGCTCGATCCCAATGAATTCACGGCCCAGCATCTTGGCCACGGCGCCGGTCGTGCCGGTGCCAAAGAACGGATCCAGAATCACATCACCCGGATTGGTCGAGCCGATCAGGACGCGGTGCAGCAGCGATTCCGGCTTTTGCGTCGGGTGTGCCTTATCGCCGTTTTCATTCTTGAGCCGCTCATGCCCGGTGCAGATCGGCAGCACCCAGTCGCTGCGCATCTGCACGCCTTCGTTCAGGGCTTTCAGCGCCTCATAATTGAAGGTGTACTTCGCCCCTTCACGTTTCGAGGCCCAGATCATTGTCTCATGCGCGTTGGTGAATCGTTTGCCCCGGAAATTCGGCATCGGGTTCGATTTGCGCCAGACGACGTCGTTCAGGATCCAGTACCCGGCATCCTGCAGGGCAGAACCAACCCGGAAAATATTGTGATACGAGCCAATGACCCAGATTGCCCCGTTGGGTTTCAGCAACCGATGCGCGGCCTTAAGCCATTCACGGGTGAACTGATCATACACCCCAAAGCTGGAAAACTGATCCCAGTGATCATCGACCGCGTCCACCTGTGAGTTGTCCGGGCGGTGCAGCTGCCCCTTGAGCTGCAGGTTATAGGGCGGGTCCGCAAAGATCAGGTCCACGGATGCCTCGGGCAGACTGTTCATCACCTCGATGCAGTCCCCCGAAAGAATCGTGTTTAAAGGGAGCGCGGCTGCGCTCTTTGTCTTGGTCGTTGTCATATTACTGCCTCAGTTCCACGGCGCTTTTGCGCTCATTTGGTTGAGACAAGGATGAGTCAAAGACGATTCGCCGTCAATTTCTTTTTTGAATCAGCGGCTTACGATTTACTCTTGATACAAGATATTGTGGACCGGCTTGAACGAAACTCTATGATGTGGGGTCACACCAAGATTTTGCAGCGCTTCGCGATGCTGTTTTGTCGGATAACCCGCGTTCGCCTCCCATCCATAGCCGGGATGCTGTTGCGCCAAATCCACCATCAGCTGATCGCGCCAGTTTTTGGCGATGATCGAAGCGGCGGCAATCGAAAGGGAATGCGCGTCGCCCTTCACCACGGCCTGAGACGGGATATGCAGTCCGCGCGGGATCATGTTTCCATCGATCAGCAGGAAATCCGGTGCCGGGTCCAATGCTTCGACAGCGCGCTCCATCGCCAGGTGCGAGGCCCGCAGGATGTTCAGCGCGTCAATCTCGGCCACTGACGCCTGGGCAATGGCGATTTCGACCCGTGCACGCAGTTCGACATCCAACGCGGTCCGGCGCTTGGCAGTCAGCTTCTTGGAATCGTTCAGTCCGTCGGGAATATCCTCGGGTTTCAAAATCACCGCAGCGGCGACCACGGGACCGGCCAATGGCCCACGCCCGACCTCGTCCACACCCGCGATTCTGACATGACCGCGCCCCAACAGCGTCTGTTCCAGCTCAAAACTCGGTTTTTTCATATCCCTTGGCAAAGCGCGTTTCGCGCGGGATCGCAACACAAAAGAGGGGATGGCCTGCGCCACCCCCTCCCGGCACGACGCTTCTGTGGCGTCGCTCCTGCTCGATATTCGCGATCAATATGTGACGCGGTAACCGTATTGACGCAGGCAGGCGGGTTCGTAGGCACGTTTTACCTTGTTCCCATTCCAGAAGCCAACCTTGCACTGGTTCGGCAGGCCGCCCGCATGTTTGTAGTGCTTTTTCAGGCAGCTCGGCCCCAGCAGCGGACGCGAATTCGAATAATTCTTGAAGGTGCGCAAGCAGCGGCGCGGCAGATCATACCGGGCGACCCGGTCCGGCAAGGGGCGCACGTGATGGCGTTTCTTTTTGTGCTTTTTACGGGCGTGATGCTTGGCCTTTGGCTTTTTGTATTCGTGACGCGGGGCGCGGGTCACTGCATGGGCGCGTTCCTTGCGCTCGTTCTTGGAATAGTGGTGCAGCGCCGCGCCAACGATGGCAATCGCGGCCAGACCGCCAAGAATGTCCTTCGCATCCGCCGCCCGCGCTTTCGAGGCTGAAACCCCGGTAATGGTAATGGCTGTGGCAACGATCAGGGCAATGAATTTCCGATGCATGGTGCTTGTCCTTTCGGATGTTCAGGCGGCCCGCGACAGGCCGCACATTCGATGCACCAACCTTGGGATCGCGCCCTCCAGACAAGCAATAACGGCCAAATGTTATCGGATAGCGGACCCTAAAACCCCTTGAGGATATTGAATATCAGCCCCGCCCATGCGCAGGATGCAGCTTATGAAACAGATCCTCTCTTCTCTGGCCATCGCGGCCCTGATATCGCTTGGCTCTGCAGCGTCAGCGGCGGATTGCTACGCGGATTACAAAGCCAAACAGGACAACCCGTTGCGCCTGCACTATGGCGTCATGGAGGTGTCAGGCTGCAACAAGGGACAAGCGACCAAAGAAGTGTCCAAGCGCCTGAAATCATCCGGCTGGACCCTGTTGAACGTCATGGCCGTGTTCGGGCCGGAAGGGTTGGATCAAAGGAAGGCCAATGCCGGAAAATACTATCTCCGTTACTGAAGCGCGCAGGTCCGGCGTAAGGCTGGTCGGGGCGGGTATCACGGTCATCGTCCTGATTCTGATCACGGCCGCCGTCTTCCTGTTCTGGACCCTGCCCGATGCCAACGCGTTCAACGCGCGGGTCGAGCGGCTGTTCGTCGAAAGCGATCTGACCTCGCAGGCCGAAATCCGCCTGTTAGAGATCCTGGCCCAATCCGGCACGGCATTTGCCGACACCCTGTCCAGCTACCGGATGGTGATCTTTGTGCTGCTGGTCTTTGCCAGCGCCATGCTGATCTCGGCGCTGGTGTTTCTGGTCATGTTGGTTCTGTTGAACCGGCGTATGGCGCAGATTGAACGCACCGGTATTCAGGTGACCTCGCTTTTGATCAGTCGCGAGGAAAACACTGTGTACCTGAACAACATGGATTTCCGCCTGACCCCTGCGGCGATGGAAACTCTTTCGGTTCTGGCCGAATCCCGGCTGGATGATGAGGTTCTGTCAGGCGCGCAGATCGAGGGCATGATCTCGGGCCGGGACGCCGCCGATTGTGACGAAGCCGCCGGGGCCACCAGGATCAAACGCCTGCGTGATGCATTGGGCAACCAGATGGTCAGCGAGCTGCTAGTCAAGAACATCGCCAAGCGCGGCTATATGCTGTCGATCGAAAAAGACGTGATCCAAATGGTCTGAGCCCGGACAAGACGGTAAATTCTGCGTCTCGCCCCTTGGAAAAAGCCCCAAAAGGACCCATCCTATAAAGGCCCGAGCAAGGGAGGCTGATGATGAATGTCCATGCCACACCAAGAACCAAAGGCTACGGGATTTCCGTTGAAAATTTGCCAGGTCGCGTTGCGATCTATCGCGGAGACGTCCTGTTGGCGGAAAGTCACAATGCAAAGGTGATGTATGAACCTTGATTCCGCAGTTGGAGTTTGTTTCCGGCCAATTTCGGCAGGTGCGTTCGCGTTCTGGTTGTGCAATTTTGGCCTATCAACAGGCTGGCAACACATTGGGAGGTGGCTTTGGGTTGCGCCCATGCAGGAATTTTGCGAGAGCGCGGCCAAGAATCCGGCACCAACGCTCAATGGCGGTCAACTGCGGCGCAGATTGCAGGTTACGCAAGAACCGTGTCATGTCCGTCAGTTTCGACCGGATCTGCCGCGTTTGCCCATGGCTGCTGTTCAGGAACAGCGTTGTCTGTCCCGCGTGTCTGGTCGCTCGTGCGACACCAGTCAATAACAGCGGACGGCTGGTGATCGCTTCTCGCGATGTCATTGGGTCAACCAGCCGGACAAAAAGCGACCACCAATTGTAAACCAGCGCCGTCATTCGGGCGGTGATCTGCGTACGCTTCAGATCCTGCGTTGTGAACCCGCCCCACCCCCATTGGTTCTTCAGTTCGTCAAACGCGTTTTCCGCATCAGCCCGATCCCGGTAGAGCTGTGCCAGGGTGAGGCCCTCGCAATCCAGCGAGGTCACCAGAACGCTGTACTCCCAAAGCGCCGCCTGAGCCGGGACCACCTCGGCGAGGCCCAGAAGAAGTTGCTCATTCTCTTCACCAATCGGCGCTGTCAGCGCCACGTCCTTTGGCACCCGACGGCGCAGAACAACAACACGGCGTTTGCGACTCCAGCCCATCAATTGCAATTCCGATGCCGCCGCCTGCCAGCCGCGACCTGCCTCAGTCCAGCCGGTTTTTGCAGCAAGTTTTGACGCCAGTTCCTTCACCCGTTTCGTCATGCGTAGCTTGAAAAGATAGGGCTGAGCCCGCTCTTCAAGCGCAGACATCACCGTTTCATTGCCATAGCTGCTGTCACCACGAACAAGATACGGCCGTGCGGCAGGGGCGAGGCCATCCAGAATTTCCAGCAGACCAGAAAGACCATGCGTGCCGTGATGTTCATTGCCCGCGGTGACCTCAACGCCCAGGATCAGCCGCAGGTTTGCGATCATAAAGCTGTGGTAACAATGAGAGGGTCGACCGGGTTTGTGGGGATTGTAGCCCACAACTGCACCTTCCTGTTTGCCATAGATCGGTTTGACCGTGGTGTCCGCGTCCAGGATCCAGTCTTCCTGCATCACTGGATGCAGCGGGAATGTCAGATGGTGCTTCAGCCAGATGTCCGCTTCTCGCTGATCAAGGGTCGCCAAAGCCCGCCGAACCGAGTCGTCGCTGCAGATTTTGCTCAGCCCCAGAAACGCCGGATTGATCCCATCGTGCCGCAGCGCATTCACATGCGCATAGCGCCGACCGCCGGTCACGATCGACAGAACCATCGTGCCCAGAACATCCCGAACCTTTGGCGCATTGGGGCTGCTGAACCGCAACGGGCAATCCGCAACAAAGGGATCAAACAGATCGGCCTGCTTCAGATAATCGATGAAGAACGGCAACTGGCCCAGCGGAGTGACGGCTTCGTCCGGAGACCAGCGAACATGAACCTGACCGCTGAAACTGTCCAGCGCAACGGGCTCATTCGAATGCGCTTGTTCAACCTCAGCGCGATCACCAAATGGGTGAGCCAATTATAAACCCTCCAACGGCTATTCTTAACTGGACCTCAACAGTTTACCCGATATCGCCTCCGCGCCTACTGCGGAATTAAGGATGAAACGCGGCTGCCGCCCGCGATCTATGTCCCGCGCGCAGATCTTCGCATCGATATTGGCGCCGAGACCGAATTGCAAACATTTTGCCCCTTCAAGGGCACCGCCACCTATCACGACATAAGCTTGGCCGGTGAAAGGCTGACGAATTCGATCTGGGCCTATGAGGATGCCCTGCCCGAAAGCGCGGCCATTCAGGGGCATATCGGGTTCATGCCCAACGCCTATACCCACATTGATTTGGGCGACAATACTCTCCGCGACCCCGAGGATGGCAATATCAGTGGCCCGCTGATCGATTGGCTGATGCGGGGTGCGGCCGACATCAAGACAGCCGAAGATTTTACCAAGGCCCTGTCGGAAAAAATGCTGGAACATGGCATCGCCCTTCACCGTCTCAGCGTTCTGGTCTGGTCGCTGCATCCCTTGATCGCCGGCAAGCACCATATCTGGGAAAAAGATGTCGCCGAGATTTCGACCGCTGTTCCGACATACGAAATTCACGATCACCCGGCATTCATCAACAGCCCGCTGCGTCATGTTTCAAACGGTCTGGGCGGGGTGCGTCAGCGCCTGAACGTCGACAATTCACATAATAGTTTTCCGATCATGGAGGATTTGCGCGCCAAGGGCGGCACCGATTATGTGGCTATGCCGCTGCCGTTTTCCGATGGCCGTATCAATGTTCTTACGCTGACCAGCGACCATCCCAGTGGGTTTACCACCGAAAACCTGGGGCTGGTTTTTGAATGCTCGACCGTCATCGCCCGGTTCTACGAAGTGTTCATGCAGCGCGAAAACGCCAAGGTTCTGCTAGAGACCTATGTTGGCAAGCGAACCGGAACGCGGGTTCTGGGCGGGGAAATCCGCCGGGGCGACGGCGACGATATCGACGCGGCCATCATGTTCTGCGACCTGCGCAACTCGACCATTCTGGAGGAAAAGCTGGGGCGCCGCGACTATATCAATCTGCTGAACAGCTTTTTTGAAACGGTTTCAGGCATAGTGCATGAAAACGACGGAGAAGTTCTGAAATTCATTGGCGACGCTGTTCTGGCCGTTTTCCCGGCTGGCGACAACCCGGCGGCTGCGCGTGAGAATGCCCAGCGCACGGCTGTTGAAATTGTCGAACGGCTGGCCGAAGCCCGGCAGTCAGAACAGTCGGATCACTGCGATTGTTCGATCGGGCTGGCCTATGGCCGCGTGACATACGGCAATGTCGGGTCACGGGAACGTCTGGATTTCACGGTTATTGGTCAAGCCGCCAACATCGCCGCGCGGTTGGGAGAATACAGTAAATCCAACGGGCACAGGATTGTCGTATCAAACGATATCGAACCGGTTTGCAAACAGGCGATCCCGCTTGGACAGGTCAAACTTCACAACGTGTCGCAACCCGTCACCGCCTACGCATTGCAAACCGGCGTGATTGAGGCCGCACCCAGCTGATCCCCGTTCAACCTCTTGGTTGTACGGACTCCCTTGGCGCGATTGCTTGGCCAGGATCGAACTGGCAATACCTCGTGCCTGGTATTGGTCAGGTTTCTGACGCTGCAATGCTGCCAGCGCGGGGAAAAACGAGGTCTCTAGCCCCCCAAAAGGATCAGGGCGGTTTGCGCAGGCGAATTTGTTGCCTGAAACTGCGCAATCTGATTTCGCGCCATGTAAGTGTCAGTCAATGTGGCAACGGCATCCGGGTCTGTGAATTGCGCCATGTCACCAGACCCCGTGACCCGCGCCAACTTATCGCGGAAAACTTCGACTTGCCGGTCGATGTCCAGTTGCGCAAAGGACGAAGGTAACCCCAGGGCGGTTTCCATCATTGATCGCAATGGTGGCAATCCCATCAGGTCGTACCATTTCCGGGTGTCAGTTCCGTCTCTTGCCGCAATATTTGACAGTTCATGTTGCGCGTATAGCGCGATGCGCATCGAGTCGTCGCTCTCTCCCACCGAGACTTCGAAACGCGCGACCAGATTATCCTCGGCGATCTTTTCCATATCGGTGATCAGGGCTGTTTTTCGCACCTCTCCGGGGCCCAGGCCAAACGCGTCCGAAAACGCGCGGTAACGGGTATCGGCCAACCGGTTGGCCAGCGCGTCATCTGCTTGGGTACCATCCGACAGGATCTTTTGAATGAAGTAGCGATTGTTCAGATCCCCATCCAGGCCAAAGGCCCCCAATGCCACCTGCAGCAACCGCCGATCCGATACCAGATCCTCGGCCGATTGGACTTTGCCAATGTTTTCCGAAAATAGGTCTTTTCCCGTTCATTGACGTTTGAGGTCGCATAGCTCTGAAGTTGCGCATCATAGGTGCGCTGCAAAAACCGCCAGCCGGCCACGCCCCCTGTTGGTACAACCGGCTGGTACGTCATTGGTTATACGCAATCAGCCGCTCTTCACGTGGTAGCAAAGACCGTAGCGATTTCAGGCATTTGTAATATTGCTCGGCCACCAGAGCCTCAGTCGCCTCGGCCAGGACCTTGCGACTGTCCGAATCTGTGAAAACCTGGCTCAACTCTTCAACGCGGCGCAACAGTTGCTGTCGGGCATGGTCGGGTTCGGTGTCGCCGGACAAAACCAGTTGCGCGGCATAACAGACGCGGCGCACTGGCGTATTGACCTCATCAGGGTGGATCGCGTCACGCAACCTCAGGACGTTGGCTTGCGGTGTCATAATGGAAAACCGGCTGCGGCGATCTCCGTTTTCGATCACCACGCCGTTGATCAGCACCCGTTCCTTGGGTGCCAGTTTCAGAACCAGCCCGCTCATCAGGCGTCCCTCATCTGGCGCAGTCCACGCAAGACTGCCATGTTGATTTCCAGCAGTGGCTCGACAACCGCATTATTGTTCAGCATCTGACTGCTGTGTTGTTCGGTGAATTCAGCCAGGTAAAAGATTCGCGCGCGCAACTCATTCGGCAACGCATTGTCGGCATCTGAAACACCGCTGGCCAGCACATTCCACAAACGCCGATTTTCGTGCAGCGCGCGCACAAACCCTCCGAAATCTGTCGCCTTACGGGCGGCGGCGGCTTTGAGCCTGTGTGTGATTTTCGAAATGGCCTCGTATTCCGTGTCCCGGGGCGTCCGCGTCGGGGCGGCCGTCTGAGCGTATGCGCGCTGAGCAAATGATTGCGGTGTCACGTAAAATCCTTCCAATCGTCCGTTAAAGAGCCTTCAGTGCCGGGGCGCGAGATCCGCGCCCCGGTGTGGTGCCGCGATTAACGGAACAGCGACAGGATGGATTGCGGTGCCTGGTTCGCGATCGACAGCGACTGGGTCGCCAACTGCTGCTGAACCTGAAGCGCCTGCAACCGGGCCGAGGTTTCTTCCATATCGGCGTCCACCAGCGATCCGATTCCGGATTTGAACGAGTCAGACAGGTTCGAGATGAAATCTTTCTGAGTCTCGATACGGCCTTGTGCCGAACCAAAGGCGGCTGATGCATCGATTGCCGTGTCGATCAGCGTTTCAACCGTCGCCAGCGCAGCTGTTGCGCCCGCCCCGGTGGAAACGTCAATCGAGGACAACGCGCCCAGCCCACCCGAACCGGCATTCGCGAACTGGCCGCTGACAGTCAGGTCATTGGTGCCACCATTGGTGAAGTTAAGCGTACCGGGTGTGCCGCTGTCATAGTCAACGGTCAACCCCGCAACGCCCAACTCGTCGACCTTGGCCTTGAGCGCAACCGCCACGATATCTGCGGTGGTGGTGGATGCGGCATCATCTGCGGTCACGGTGTAGGAAACGGACTGATCCCCCACGGACAGACTGACGCTGTCCCCGGCGGCAAAAGCCGCGCCGTTTTCCGCAATCTCGATCTGTTCGTTGCCGCCACCATTGTCCAGCGCAAGGGCTACGGTGTCACCATTGACCGACGCACCCGCAGAACTGCCCGAGAAAATGTCATTGGCAGTGTACCCGCCAACCGACAGATCCTGTCCCGCCACGGTGATGGAGGACGCCGTTACCGTTCCTGCGTTGTCCCGATCAAGCGAGGCCAGAACCGAGGCAGAGCCCGACGATCCGCTAACCAGGTTGAGCCCGTTGAACTGGGCCGCCCCAACCACAGCGGCAATCTGATCGCGCAGAGCGGTCACATCGTCGTTGATCTTGGTACGATCAACGTTTTCCTCTTGTGCCGCGACGATCTTACCCTTCATCTGGGTCAACAGATCCGTCACGGTTTCCGAAGCGTTTCTGGCAACAGCAACGGTCGATTCACCCAGCGCCAGGCTGTCCTTAATCGCGTTGAACCCCTTGACGTCGGATTCCATCACTTTCGAGATGGCCCAAACGGCCGAGTTGTCCTTGGCGGTTGAGATGTCCTTACCGGTCGAAATCGCGTTCTGCGTCTGCTCGAGGTTCTTGTTGACCGATTTGAGAGTTTGCAGCGCAACCATTGCGCCATTGTTCGTCAGAATGCTGGACATGCTTGTCATCCTTCTTTCGTTCGGGCGCGTTTGACGCCCATGTTGGTCCCGCCAAACAGGCAGGCATTCTGTCGTTCTGACCCGTGCGTCTTGCCCTTTGGCCGGCGCGCCACCTGCTGTTTCAGGTGCAGCGCCACCTTTGCCCTTCATCCCCTAACGGAGTGCTAAGATGCTCTGCCCGAAAATCTTGGATTTTATTCAAACCCCGAATTACGCACGCTTTTCCAGTTTGACCTTGCCGCGCATGGGATAGTCGCTGCGATGTCCGGTGGCGTCATAGGTGGTGAATTCCTGGCGCACGCGGCGCAGCTCGGACATGCGGTCGGCAACGGCACGAATCCCGTCGGCGGCGCTGTTCAAAAGGGCCTGATTCCGTTCCAGTTTTTTCTGAACCGCGATCAGATCGGCGCTGTCCAGCACCTGCAATTCGTTGATGGCCCCGATCAACTTTTCCTTTGGCTCAGTTTCCAATTCGTATGCATGGCCTGTCGATTGCGTTGGCGAGACACGCACGGGGTGAGGCGCTTTCCAGTTCCAGATGCTGAAACCATCGCAGGTAGTTGTCGAGATATTTGGTTGCGACCCCCCGGTAGCGCCGCAGGAAATCCTTCAACTGGCTGTGTCGATTGTTGACTGTCTGAATGTGAAAGGCGTCGCGCACCCGCTCACCACTGGACAGGTTCAACGCTTCGTGGCGCACACCGATTACGGCGGCACAGGGCGGATAGGCGCGGTGACCATCACTTACCAGAACGATATCCTCGTCCACGACCGGTTCGATGACCTCCCGCAAGCTGTCAGCATTGACCGCAGGGAGAACGGCACTGACTGTCGTGCCACTCCGGTCAGCGGCAACCAGCACCGGAACCTGCTCATCTGAAAGCCCCCTTTTGCTGGCCTTGCCGCCCCGGCGTCGCGCTTTGCGTCCCAGTTTCCGTTGGCCCTTGCGGCTTTTCAGGACATAGGTTTCGTCGGCCTCGACAATGCCCGTGAGCTTGCGGGGCTGCGGGCTTTCTGCGGTGAGAAACCGGTGCCGCCAGCGAAATGCAGTAGTGACGGCAAACCCGCAATGTTCTGCCGATCGGCGAACCGTCAACCCATCTGCAAGGCAAGTTCCAAAGGCAAGCCACTTGTCTTTGCGGTGAAGACCCGCCAAAGGGGTGCCGGTCGCGGCATTGAATGTCTTCTTGCACCCCTTGCACTGATATCGCCGCAGGCCTCGGGCCTTGCCCCGCGAGAGTGCCCCTGGTGTGCCGCAATGCGGACACGGGCGATCTTCCCCTACACTCGCTTCAATAGCCGCCAGCGAGGCTGACGCTTGCGAACCTCCTGAGAAAACAGCTTCGGCTTCCTGCCGCTGCGCCGGGCTGAGTTGGTCTATCCCGGAAAGCCATTTCTGAAATTGCTTGTGATCCATCACCCGATTTTCCCTCTGATTTGAATAGGAACGTACCGTGAACGCATACGATTTGCAAACTGAGCCTTTCCTTTTCCGGGCTCATGTGATCCAGGCGATCAAGATCGCCCTCGACCAGGGCGGCACGCTCAAGGTCCAACACCTCTTCCAGCGCCTTGATAAGGTCATTCGGCATCGGTTTTCTCCATCATTGACGTGATCAGGACTTCAGAAAGACCGACCCCACCCGCACGCGCCAGCTGACGCGCCTGATGCTGTGTCAGGAACGAGGCGAACTGGTCTTCGCCCGCGCCACCGCCAAAGGACTGGCTTGTCTTTCCCAGACCGGCGGATTTCAACATCTCGGCCAGAAAAGTGGCCTCAAGCTCGACCGCTGCAGCCTTAATCTGTGAAGTTACGGTGGGGGCGTGACCCCCGGTGCTATTTAGCGGAATCTTCATCGGGATCTCTGAAATTTGCTTCGAACTTTCTCGATCAAACCGGAAAGCAGTTAAAAAAACGTAACTTCCTGAGGGCATGTTTCCGGCAGACAAACGGAGCCAGAGCAAAATGCCCAACTCGCTGACAAGCTTACTGACCGCGACACCGACCAACACATCCGCCGATGCGCGCCCGACTGAACAACCAGAGGCGCAGGACGGGTCTGGCTTTCTGGACATTCTGAATCTCGTCGCTGCGAAAGAACAGCCAATCCCCGAAAAGCCAGAGATTGTCGAAACTGAGGTTGTCCAGATTGAGGTCGCAGAGGTTGAAACCCTACTGGAATTGCCAGACGCGGACAGTGACCTGCCCTCTGTCGCCACACTTCCAAGGCCGGATACCGAACCGGTTCGGGCCGCTGCCCCGCCCGAGGTTGCAGTGAGGCAACCTGATCCCGGATCTACTGCGATCAATGACGGCTCGACCGTGCGGGTGACGATGAATGAGGCTGCAAACATGGTGAGCGGTGCCTTGTTCGATAAGTTAAACCGGGGTGTCACCCCGCGCGAAACGACACTCGGTGCACCGCAGGCTCCGCGCGCCAACTCTGTCGAGATTGCCCCGCAAGCAGCCATTTTACGAGGCGGTGGGGATACCCCGAAACAGGACAGGGTGACGCCCGACAACCCGGAAATATCCGAGCCTGTGCCTGCGACAGCGAACGCTCAGACCCGCGCCCTCGCAAGCGTCACCTCTGTCTCAGCCCTTGCCAATGGGGCGTCGCAATCATTGCAGATGTTGGCGTCGGACCTGACAAAGGATCGGGACGAGGTGATGTTCGACAGCAAAATCGACGCAGCTGGCGCGACCAGAGACGGGCCATTGATCTCAGGCACACGCGACAGTGCCGCCTCGCATGGCCCCGCCCCCGCGCGACCGGAGATGGCGCGCGCCATCGCCGGACAGATGGCCACCGTTATTACCGCGAAACCCGGCTCTGGCGGTGTCGAAATCGCTCTGAACCCCGAAGAGTTGGGGCGCGTTTCGATCACCATGGGCGGGCGTGAGGACGGTCTGCATTTGATAATTGCAGCCGAACGACCGGAAACGCTGGACCTGATGCGGCGGCATATCGGCGTTCTGTCGGCCGAGTTTCAAAAACTGGGATTGGGGGATCTGTCCTTTGACCTCGGACTGGCCGGGGAGTCCCGTCAAGATGCCAAGGCTTCACCGCAGCAGGCATCCTTTGACCCGCTTGATTTGGATGACGCAGCTGAAACCGCGCCCCAACCCATCCCCACAGGCCCGGAACGCGGCCTTGATCTGAGGCTTTGATCCATGACACCTGCAGCTAATTCCACCACGCAGCCTGCCCAACCGGCAGCAACCGCGACAAGAACGCGGACGTCGGCCCTGACGTCGGATTTCGACACGTTTCTGAAAATGCTGACCGCTCAGGCGCGCAATCAGGATCCGCTGAAACCGCTGGAATCGTCGGAATACTCGTCACAGTTGGCTCAGTTTTCGATGGTCGAACAGCAGGTTCAGACCAATGGGCTACTGTCTGATCTGGCCAAGGCGCTGGGCGCGGGCAAACTGGACCAGATGTCTAACTGGGTCGGCACCGATGTTCAGGCAGCGGCGGCCTTTCAGTATGATGGCGATCCTGTTGCGATCGAGACTCTGGCCGAGCCCACCGCAGACAGGGCCGAACTGGTCATCCGCGACGCCAATGACGCCGTTGTCGCGCGTCTAACGGTTCCTACCAACGAGACCGAATTCTCGTGGACCGGTGTTAATAGCAAAGGCAACACCTTGTCGCACGGCACCTATTCGGCAACGCTGGAGAGCTTTAAGGGCAGAGACCAGATTTCAAACACGCCTGCCGCAGTTTATAGCCGGGTGGTCGAGGCGCAAATTCGCGGTGACGAGGTAACGTTGACGCTGGACAGCGGCGCGACCGTGGCTGCGGATTCGATCCGCAACATTCGCAAGGGCGCTTGATCTGACAGGCGGGGCGGTCCAAAGCTTGCCAATCCGCGACTCGCCCTAAGAACTGGTGCAACCCTGACTGATCCGCTTCTTCCTCCGCCCGAACTTGTGGCGCAGCTAAAACAACAAGGTCTTGTTCCGCCGTCAGCACGGTTCGAAACGCTGTACGGCGGGCGCACCAACCGGGTCTGGAAAGTGTTGGGGGGCACGAACGACGCTGTCCTCAAGCTGTATTGCGCACCATTCGACAACCCTTTGTTCCGCAATGACGCCAAGTTGGAGGCATCTTGTCTGCAAGCGCTCAAGGACACCGGGTTTGTACCCAACATGCGGGCAACCGGGGTATTCGAAGATGCCAATTGGGTTTTCTACGATCACGCACCGGGCGCCCCGTGGCAGGACGGAGTTTCAGGGGTCGCGCATCTGCTGCGTGCCCTGCACGAAACACCGGTTGGGATCGACGCTCCAAAGGGATGCAATGGCAGTGACGATCTCGGCTCTCATGCCCGGCGCATTCTGGCGGACTGCCAGTCGCGATTGAAAGACCGACTGGAGCGTCACGAACCGCAGACGCATATCGCGCCGGTTTCCCAGCTTTGCCTGATCCATGGTGATCCGGTTTCTGGGAATATTCTGGTCTCCTCAACCGGGTTGACCCTGATCGATTGGCAATGCCCGGCCAAGGGGGACCCATGCGAAGATCTGGCGATATTCCTGTCGCCCGCCATGCAACAAATCTATCGCGGCAAACCCCTGACGAAGACAGAGACAGCCGCGTTTTTGACAGATTACGGACGGCCTCAGATCACGGCCAGATACAACGCCTTGCGCCCTTGGTATGCGTGGCGCATGGCCGCCTATTGCCTGTGGCGTGCCGAAAATGGGGCGCCGGATTATGCGGCAGGGTTTGATCTGGAACTGGCCACGCTCTAATCGGTTACAGATCAGCCAAGGCCATCAAAGCATAGGCAGGCGGCATCAGCGCACGGCGCCAACGGCCCAGCGGAAACCGCCCCGGAGGGGTAGCAATCGGTGGCGGCACCTCTGCCGGTTGCTGCATCGCCAACCGGGCCAATGCTCGGCCACAATAAGAGCCCATGGCGACACCATTTCCGTGATAGGCGAAACCTGCAAAACAACCGGGTTGATCGGGGATTGCCCCGACATACGGCAGCAGATCGCGGGCAAAACAGACAAACCCCGACCACATATGCGTGACGTCAACCTGCGCCCATGCCGGAAACATGCGTTGAAAATCTTTGCGCGCCTTTTGACGAATCCCGGCCTCGGCCTTGGGTGACGACGTCAGCCCGCCGCGCATACCAAACAGAAACCGCCGGTCCGGCATCAAGCGAAAATAGTGCAACAGGTGACGCGTGTCATAGCACATCTGTTCAGACGTCCATCCTTGGGCCTGCAGTTCGGCGTCAGTCAGAGGGCGGGTGACAAGAACAGTAGATTGCGCTGGCAAATAGCGACCTGCCATCCAGGGCGGAACATCCTCGCTGGAATACCCATTGGTACAGTACAGCACTTTTTCCGCCCGCACGCAGCCCATAGGCGTTGAAAGCTCGTACCCGGTTGATGTGTTCTGAACCTCCAGAACGGCGCTGCGTTGAAACAGCTGTGCGCCCTGCTGTTGCGCCGCTGCGGCCAGTCCAAAAAGGTATTTTCTGGGGTTCAGCCCAAAGCCGATTGGGGTGGTGTAGCCCCCGTGAAACGGCCCCCCCAAACCCAGCGATGGCAAATCAGTCGCCTCGTGCAATATCCCGCTTGCATCGCTGTTTCGCCGCAGCTTGTTCATTGCCCGTGCAGAATGCGCCAGCACGGTTTCACCTTTTGAATGGGTGTCGGCGTCAATCCGGTGCCGCGCCAAAAGATCGGAAACCAAGCCGACGGCATCAACCTCTGCCTGCGCGTAGGCTGCTGCGGCAGCGGCCCCGTATCGCCGAACCAGCGTCGCGTGGTTCAACTTGGAACCGCCCAGACAGCAAAACCCTCCGTTCCGGCCAGAGGCACCCCATCCGGGAGTCTGCGCCTCAAGCACAGCCACAGACCTGCCCTGTTCTGCCAGGTGAAGGGCGGCGGACAGCCCAGTGAATCCACCGCCTATCACCGCGACCTCGACCTTCAGGTCACCGCTGTGAACGGGCCAGTCCGGCGCAGGAATCGTCTGGTCCCACCAGCAATTGTACCTTGGGTCCGGCCCATAGCTGTAATCGGGGAAAATACGCCTCATTCCGTTCGCGCTGCGGCCAATTCATCCTGCTGTTGCCGCACCATCGCACGTTTTGTCACCAACGATGCCGCGATCACGCCAACCGTGACGATGGCAATCATAAGTGTCGACAGGGCGTTGATCTCGGGGCTGACCCCCAAACGCACGGCCGAAAATATCTTGATCGGCAGTGTCGTGGCCGAAGGTCCGGACGTGAATGACGCGATCACCAGATCGTCCAGCGACAGGGTAAAGGCCAGCAACCAGCCCGAAATAACCGCAGGCGCGATAATCGGCAGCGTGACAAGACGGAACGCCTGCGCGGGCGAGCATCCCAGATCCAGCGCGGCCTCCTGCAGCGACTGGTCAAAGGTCACAAGGCGCGACGAGACGACGACCGAGACGTAGCACATGGAAAAAGTCGTGTGCGCCAGAACAATCGTCACGATGCCCCGGTCCAACCCGATACCGATGAACAGCAAAAGCAGCGACAGGCCGGTGATCACTTCGGGCATCACAAGCGGAGCGTAGATCATGCCCGAAAACAGCGTGCGGCCAAGGAACCTACCACCGCGGACCATGACATAGGCCGCCATGGTACCCAACACAGTCGCGATGGTGGAGGAGATAACGGCAACACGCAGTGTCACCCATGCGGCATCCAGAAACGCCTCATTCTGGGCCAGTTCGCCGTACCATTTGGTCGAAAACCCGGCCCAGACCGTGACCAGCTTGCTTTCATTGAAGCTGTAGATCACCAGAATGACCATCGGGATATAGAGAAAGGCAAACCCCAAGGTCAGCGAGACGGTGTTGAACCAACTGAGCCTGTTCATCGCTCTGCCTCCGTCTGTTTCTGCTGGTTGCGCTGGAACAGCACGATGGGGATCACGAGGATCAACAGCAGCACCACGGCCACCGCCGAAGCCACCGGCCAATCGCGGTTGGAAAAGAACTCTTCCCACAGCACCTTGCCGATCATCAGCGTGCCGGACCCGCCCAGCAGCGATGGGATCACAAATTCACCGATCACCGGAATCATGACCAGAAAACACCCCGCAATGATGCCGGGACGCGACAGCGGAATGGTGATCAGCCAAAAGGCCTGTAGACGGGAACAACCCAGATCCTCGGCCGCTTCGATCAGCGATCCGTCCATCCGTTCCAGCGAGGCATAGATCGGCAGGATCATGAAAGGCAGATAGGTGTAGACGATGCCGATATAGACTGCGGTGTTGGTGTTCAGAATGGTCAGCGGAGTCGAGATGATCCCGGTCCACAGCAGCAACTGGTTCAGATAGCCTTCGTTGCTGAGAATACCCATCCACGCATAAACTCGGATCAGGAACGAAGTCCAGAATGGCAGGATCACCAGCATCATCAGTGTAGGCCGCCATTCCTGTGGTGCGCGGGCCATGCCATAGGCAATCGGATATCCCACCAACAGCGTCAGAACCGTGGATATCAGCGCGATTTTAACGCTGGACAGGTAGGCCTTCCAGTACAGGTCATCCTCGGTCAGCCAGACAAAGTTTTCGAAATCCAATTGGCCGAAGAACTCTTTGATCCCAGCCCAACCCTGCGACAGGTCCAGTGTCGGCGTGTAGGGCGGAATGGCCAGTTCGGTGTCGGACAGCGAAATCTTCAGAACGATGAAGAACGGCACCAGAAACAGCGCCAGCAGCCAGATATACGGAACGGCGATTAAAACGGCGCGGCGCATCAGTTGGCCAGCAGGACTGCAGCCGTGGCTGTCCAGGACAGCCAGACCGGGTCTTCCCATGTGAACGAACGGCGCGAGATGCGGCGCGTATTAGCGGTTTGCGCCTTGATGATCGTGCCGTTGGGCAATTGAACGTAATAGGTCGAAAGGTTCCCCAGATAGGCGATGTCATGCACCTTGCCCTGAACGGCATTGACCGCATCTGCCGGACGCTCGGCCGAGATTGTCACCTTTTCCGGCCGGATTGCCAGATGACAGGTTTGTCCGTTGCTGAACGCAGTAGATGAGGCCGCCGTGATCGGCGCCTGCCCTTCAGCCCAGTCGATCTGATAGGCCTCGTCGCCATTTGCGGTTGCGCGGCCCTGGATGATGTTCACATCGCCAATGAAATCAGCGACATAGACCGAAGCCGGGTTTTCATAAATTCGGTCGGGGGTTGCCACCTGTATCAACTTGCCCTGATCCATCACGGCCACGCGGCTGGCGACGGTCATGGCCTCTTCCTGATCGTGGGTCACGATCACGAATGTTGTGCCGGTCTTTTCCTGAATGTCCATCAGTTCGAACTGCGTATCCTGCCGCAGTTTCTTGTCCAGCGCGCCAAGCGGCTCGTCCAGCAACAGCAGTTTCGGGGCCTTGGCCAGAGACCGGGCCAGCGCCACGCGCTGTCTTTGACCACCCGAAATCTGATGTGGCTTGCGACGGGCGAATTGCTCAAGCCGGGTCAGACGCAGCATCTCTTCAACCCGGTCTTCAAGGTCATGTTTGGGCATGCTGTCCCGACGCAGACCAAAGGCGATATTTTCCCAGACGCTGAGGTGGGGGAACAGGGCGTAGGACTGGAACATCATGTTCACCGCCCGCTTGTTCGGCGGGATCGGGTCGATGTCCTGCCCGCCCAACAGGATGTGGCCTTCGGTCGGGGTTTCGAACCCCGCCAGCATCCGCATCATTGTGGTCTTGCCGCAGCCGGACGGGCCAAGAAGGGCAAAGAACTCTTGCTCGAAAATATCCAGCGAAAGGTCGTCGATGGCGGTGAATTCGCCAAACCGTTTCGTCACGTTCTGGAACTGGATCAGTGGTTTCGCCTGCGGGTCATCCCACGGCGCAAAGACGGTCGAGTTCAAAGCGGCCCCCGTTTATCGGTCTGGAAAGGAAGGGTGCAAGGCAGAGAACCCGCCTTGCACTGGTCTCTCAGATCAGGTGCCTGATTTGATCTTGGTCCACATCCGGGTCACAAAGCGCTGGGTTTTGGCCGAATAGGGTGTCGTGATGTAGAGGTTCTGCATCGTGGCGTCATCCGGATAGATCGCCGGATCGTCAATCACGTCGCCTTCCAGAAACTCTTGCGAGGCCTGGTTGCCATTGGCGTAGTACACATAGTTCGAGGCAGCCGCCATGTTGTTGGCGTCCAGAATGAAATCCAGGAACTTGTGCGCGCCTTCCGGATTCGGGGCATCAACCGGGATGGCCATCTGGTCGAACCACATCAGCGACCCTTCGGCGAAAGGATGATATTCGATTTCGACGCCATTTTCGGCCTCCGCTGCGCGGTCCCGCGCTTGCAGAATGTCGCCAGACCACCCGACGGCCACGCAGATGTCACCGTTCGCCAGCGCGTTGATGTATTCCGAGCTGTGGAATTTCTGAATATGCGGGCGCACACCGACCAGAATCTCTTCGGCCTTACCGATAACGTCAGTGTCCTGACTGTCCGGGTTTTCGCCGATGTACTGCAACGCCATCGGGATGATCTCGGACGGCGCGTCCAGGAAATGCACACCGCACGAAGCGAGCTTTTCCATGTTCTCGGGCTTCAGCACCAAATCCATGCTGTTCAGGGCAACGTCATCGCCCAGAACCTCTTTGACCTTGCCGACATTCACGCCCAGACCGGTGGTGCCCCACATGTAGTTGATCGAATAGGCGTTATTGGGGTCATAGCCAGAGGTGCGTTCCTGAATGACATCCCATAGGTTGCCCGCGTTCGACAATTTGGACGCATCCAGTTCCTGAAAGGCGCCGGCCTGGATCTGGCGCTGCAGGAAAGTGCCCGACGGCACCACCACATCATAGCCCGAACCACCCGCCAGCATTTTGGTTTCCAGAACCTCGTTGCTGTCGAACACGTCATAGATCAGGGTCAGCCCCGTTTCTTCCTCGAATTTGCTCAGCAATTCTTCGTCGATATAGTCCGACCAATTATAGAC
>CAXXPZ010000068.1:0-60961 GCA_963422555.2 uncultured Ruegeria sp. | reverse complement strand
CCTGTTCGTCAACAAGATGGCCTATGGCTATTCCTACGCCTCATGCCCCAGTCTGATCATTCCCAGCGTCGGCCTGAACGTCGATGCCGAAGATATCTGCGGGTGGATGCAAGGGGATGACAACACCCGCATCTGGGGCGGTGATCCTGAACGTGGCGACGTCATCGTCTTTCGCCACCCGGCAACCGGACGCGACTATATAAAACGCCTGATCGGCCTGCCCGGCGACCGCGTTCAGGTGCGTGACGGGGCGGTAATCCTGAACGGAACCCCGCTGCCGCAGGAACCCGATGGTGTCTTTACCGAAAACGCCGAACCGCAAGGGCCGCAACGTCTGCGGCCACGTTGTGAAAACGGCCCGGTCGGCATTGGCGGTTTGTGTGAGAAATCGCGCATGATCGAAACGATGCCCAATGGCGTTTCCTACGAAGTGCTCAATATCGGCAATCAGGGGTCGGACAACACCGGCGTCTATGTTGTACCCGAGGGGCATTATTTCTTCATGGGCGACAACCGGGACAATTCCGCAGACAGTCGCCTGCCGCAGTCGGTTGGTGGCGTTGGATACGTTCCGTATGACAACTTGATTGGTCGCGCCGACCGGATCATGTTCTCGTCTGCGGGCCGGTCGATGCTGTTCTTCTGGACTTGGCGTAGTGACCGGTTCTTTAAGGCGGTCAATTGAAGGTTTCGGCAGAGATAAAGGCGTTCCAGCAGCGGTTGGGGTACGAATTCACCAACCCCGAGCTTTTGGTGCGCTCGCTGACCCACGGTTCGGTTTCATCCTCGACCCGGCCCGACAATCAGCGACTTGAATTTCTGGGGGACCGGGTGCTGGGGCTGGTGATGGCGACGGCCCTGCTCGAGGCGGACAAGACTGCGTCCGAGGGGCAATTGGCCCCGCGTTTCAACGCACTGGTTCGCAAAGAAGCCTGCGCCGATGTCGCACGTCAGGTCGATCTGGGCGCGGTTCTGAAACTTGGACGCTCCGAAATGCTGTCGGGTGGGCGCCGCAAGCAAGCCCTGCTTGGTGATGCGATGGAGGCGGTCATCGCTGCAATCTACCGGGATGCCGGATTTGAGGCCGCGCACGATGTCATCCTGCGCCTTTGGGGCGACCGCGTCCACAATGTCGAGGCTGATGCGCGCGATGCAAAAACCGCGCTTCAGGAATGGGCGCAGGCCCGTGGGCAAAAACCACCCTCTTATGTCGAGCTGAAGCGCAGCGGCCCAGACCACGCGCCGGTCTTCACCATGGCCGCACGTCTGCAAGACGGAACCGAAGCGCAGGCCACAGCCGGATCAAAACGTCACGCCGAACAGGCGGCCGCCAAGGCGCTGTTGGAACAATTGCCAAGTTGATGCCATTTCAACCGCCCCGGTGAAGGGTCCATTCTTCATCTGGCCAAAAATATCTCGGGGGGTTTGGGGGGCTGGCCCCCCATTCTGTCGGATTGGCAGTGGCAATCCGAACCCACCTTGGCAATGAACCAAAACGCCCTTGGGTCAAACAACGCGAATAAACCCGGTAAGTCCGGTTTTCTGATGTTCGATCACATGGCAATGAAAAGCCCAATCTCCGGATTGTCGGCCACCAGCGCGATCTCAACTACCTCTCCTTTCAGCAGCAACATCGTGTCGGTCAACAAGGGCGGCAACTTGCGTTTATTTGACCGGATCGGCGTGAAGACCAGCCCATGCAGGTGGATTGGGTGCGTGTTGGGGGATTCATTTCGCAACCGCAAAACATAGCTTTTGCCCATTTTCAGCGTCGCCAGCGGACCCACATTCCCAGCCGCGTCACCCGGCCATGGCTTGCGGTTGATTGACCAGAAATTGAACCCAAGCGTTCCGCAAAACCCGTTGTTCGGAACGCTGCCTTCGGGAGTCCAGCCGAACACAAACTCATGCAGTTCAGCATCGTTTAGATCAGGTCTGGAAACAGGGTTAACCGGCAGGGCCCGCAATTCGCGCAGATCACGCGCCTGCGATTGCCCAGTGGCGCGCAGTTTGGTCATGGCCAAAGGCGGCTGTCCGGGCAGCTTTGTCATCAGATCGACGGTCTGGCCTTCACTCTCGGGCATCGCAACGGCAAAATCCACGCGCTGGCCCGGCCCGACCAGCAAGGGTGCCAGGGCGCTGGGCATCGTCACGTCAACTTCGACGGGATGGCCATCCCAGGCGATAACACGTGCCTCGGCACCTTCAAGATGCAGCTTGTAGGTCCGGGTCGTGTCGGTGTTGACCACGCGCAACCTCACCAAACCGCCTGCCGCGTGATCATATGATGGTGCCAGCAGCCAATTGGCCGTATGAACGTTGCCAAAGGTCCCGGACCGCGCTGCACCACGCTCAGTAAACACGGGCAAAAAGCTTCCATCCTCATCCAGCCGGAAGTCCCTCAGGTTGACGACTTGTTCACTGTCGAAACCGGGTTCTTCCGCTTCGGTAATCACCATGACGCCGGTCAGACCATGGGCCATCTGTTCCATCGTCATGCAATGCGGGTGATACCAATAAGTACCCGCATCCGGGGGTGTGAATTCGTAGTTGAAAACTTCGCCTTCACCGATGGGCATCTGGGTCAGATACGGAACCCCGTCCATCTCATTGGGAATGCGCAACCCGTGCCAATGCATGGCGGTGTAATCCGGCAGCGTGTTGCGTACTGGCAGGTGCATCACCTCGCCCTGCCGTCCATACAGCACCGGGGGCGGGGCGTCCGCCGACAGGCTGACCATTCCGCTTGTCATCTGACCACGCAGCGCAAAGCTGGCGGGTTGAATGATCAGCTCAGGCGCGCCAGATGCCAGGCTCAGGCCGCCCAAGCCAAGCGCGCCTGCGGCAGCACCGCTGCCCAAAAGAAATTCACGACGTCTCATGCCAGGCCTCGATCAAAGGGGGGTCGCCTGGCTGTGTTTGGCGGGGCGCCGGGGCGATCCTGTCACCCGATGCGCATGGCGGCAATGCGACAAATCCCTCTGGCCCGCTTGCGCTTTCTGCGATAGGGATGCGCACCTGCAAACAGGATCGCATAGCACATGACCACACGCGCCGGATTTATCGCCCTGATCGGAGAGCCCAACGCAGGCAAATCCACCCTGCTGAACCGCATGGTCGGGGCCAAGGTCTCGATCGTGACGCATAAGGTGCAAACCACCCGCACCCGCATTCGCGGCGTCGCGATGGAGGGTGATGCGCAGCTGGTGTTCGTCGACACGCCGGGCCTGTTCAAACCCCGTCGTCGTCTGGATCGTGCGATGGTTGCCGCCGCCTGGGGCGGCGCAGCGGATGCCGATGTCGTCGTCCTGATGGTCGAGGCCCATCGCGGCATCACCGAAGGGGTCGAGCGCATTCTCGAAGGGCTGGAAGAAATCGGGAAAAGCCGCAAGATTGCACTGGCCATCAACAAGATCGACAAGGTTTCGTCCGAAGTCCTGTTAGGGCTCACCAGCGACCTGAACGCGCGCTATCCGTTTTCCGAAACTTTCATGATCTCGGCTGAGCGCGGCTATGGCGTGGACGATCTGCGCAAATGGTTGGCGTCTGAACTGCCGGAAGGCCCATGGCTATATCCCGAAGACCAGATCGCCGATCTGCCCCTGCGCATGATCGCAGCCGAAATGACCCGTGAAAAGCTGACCCTGCGCCTGCATCAGGAACTGCCCTATCAGTTGACGGTCGAGACCGAGAGTTGGGAGGAGCGCAAGGACGGTTCAGCCAAGATCGATCAGATCATCTACGTCATGCGTGACGGCCACAAAGGCATCGTTCTGGGCAAAAAAGGCGAGACCATCAAAGCGGTCAGTCAGGCTGCGCGGGCGGAACTGGAAGAGTTCCTGGACCGCAAGATTCATCTGTTCCTGCAGGTCAAAGTTCGACCTAACTGGCTTGAGGAATCCGAGCGCTATTCGGAAATGGGCCTGGATTTCAAAGACGGGAACTGAACATGATCGCGACGCCGGCCAGGAATTTTCGACGAAAATTCTCAGCCCTTGAGATTTGGGTTGGATCATGACCCGACTGACGGCTGAATTCTGGGTCCACGCCTATCTGGCGCGATTGCGCTTTCAGGAAATACCGGCCTTTGTGGTGGCTCATGGTGATGACACGGCGGGCGCGGTTCTGGTCAAGTTGAACACCCTCGACGGTCAGGCCACGGCCTTTCAGCGAAGCTTTGACTTAATGAGCGGTGAACGCAATTGGGTCGAGCTGTCCAGCGGGGCGGAGACAGCTGTAGACCAAGCCATCCAACGCCAGCGCAGTTTCGATCCCGATCTCTGGGTAATCGAGGTCGAAGACCGGATGGGTCGGCATCTATTGGGGGAAGAGGGGCTTAGCTAGGCTCACCATCCGGTGGTCTTCGTTTTGATATCGTGCCCGGTTGCGTTCGGAGCGCCCCCGGCAAAGCCTCGGACTTTGGCTGCGAACTCTTTGAAATAGGGTTGCGACTGAACATGCGCCAAGGTTTCGGCACTGTCCCATCGACCCCAATGGAACCGGCTCACCCCATCATCGGCGACTGCAACCTGATAAGTGAACTTTCCGGCGGCTTCGGGATCGGTGTTAATGGCCGATATGAATGCATCGACGGTGGATTGCCAGTCATTCTCGTCGCCGCTGTAGCTATATGTGATGGTAATTCCCCGCATCGTCGCCTCCTATTTAACGCAGATGTTAATTAAGAGTACTTACCCAGCTTTTGTCAAGCAGGTGTCCGCCTGCTTAGGTCAACCGATAGATCACGTTGCGGCCAAATTTTGCGTCCAGTTCATAACCAGCCTCGGTTAACTGACCCACAAGGTCGGCTGACCAGGATTTGCTGTGTTCGATTTCGAAGAAAACAGTTTTTGGCAATTGCGATGCTGGCGTGTCGGTCAGCAGAGGTGTCAGAACGCGATCCTCAAGACCCTCGACATCGACTTTGATAAAATCCACAGGCGTATGTGGGTCTGGGGGCATGAATTCTGTCAGTTTGCGCACCTGAACACGTGTGGGCGTCGCCCCTTTGGCGGGTTGATTCAGGCTGGCCTCGCCAAGGTTTCTGCCGACCGGGACGTACAGGTCCAATTCTCCGGGACTGTCGGAAATGGCGAATGGATGCACCTGAATGCAGTCATAGCCGTTCAGGGTGATATTCTTTTCCAGCCTTGCCCGCATGGTCGGGTTAGGCTCAAACGCGTGGATGACGGAGCCCGGTGCAGCAATCGCAGCTATCCGCAGGCTGTAGATTCCTGCATTGGCTCCAACGTCATAGGCAGTGATCGGGCGATCCTGCAAACCGCTCAGAACGTGGCGCAAGGCACGTTCTTCCATGGTGCGCCCTTTCCGCCAGATCAGAAACTCGGTGTGGTTATCGGATGGATGCACCTCCATCCGGCAGCCTTTGTAGTCAACTTCGGTCGGCTGCAAGTTGCGCCGGATAAGCCGCCTGGTCTTGGTCGGAGTCGTTGGATCATTGCAAATCTGCCGGAGAAGATCGTGAGGCCATTCCATGTAGTCTTATCTCATGCTCGCGGAAAACTGTGCATTGCAGAACTAATATCAGTTGGGGCGCTTTCGGAAACCAGATATTTGGCTAAATTGACCTAATGTTGGCGAAAATCGCCAGCGGCCCGGACCCGGCGCTTGTTACGGCTCGGCAACCCGGGTGGTGGGTTTTGGCAAAGTGACACGGAAACGGGTATGGACTGGCGCGATCACGGCATATTGCTGACCACCCGCCGTCACGGTGAAACCGCCGCGATTGTTGAGGTGTTTACCGAAGGCCATGGCCGCCATGCGGGTGTGGTGCGCGGCGGGACCAGCCGAAAGGTTGCGCCGATCCTGCAGCCCGGGGCACAGTTGGACGTGCTGTGGCGCGCGCGGCTTGAGGAGCATATCGGCACTTTTCAGGTCGAACCGCTGCGATCCCGCGCGGCCGCAGCCTTTTCCGGGCGCCTTGCATTGGCCGGGCTGAACACGGTTGTGGCGCTATTGTCCTTTTGCCTGCCGGAACGCGAACCGCATCCGAGCGTTTACAAACAGACCGAACAATTGATGGATCTGCTGGGGCAGGATGACATCTGGCCGCTGGCCTATATGCGGTGGGAACTTGCCCTGCTGGAAGAGCTGGGGTTTGGCCTTGACCTCAGCCAGTGCGCCGTCACGGGTGCGACCGATGGGCTGACATATATCTCGCCGAAATCAGGCCGAGCTGTCAGTGCAGAGGGTGCCGGGGAATGGGCGGATAAGCTGCTGCCGCTGCCACCCTGTTTGCGCGGACAGGGCAACGCGCCGGATGCGGAAATCGCACAAGGGCTGCACACAACCGGCTATTTCCTGCAGCACTGGGTTGCGCCGTCACTGGGTCACTCGCCGATACCAGAGGCGCGTGCGCGGTTTGTCGAGCAGTTTACTCGTCGGCTTTGAACACCATCTCATGCCCATCGTCACTACGAAGTATTAAAACGTCGCCCGAATCCTCGGATTGGGTCATGGCCATGAGAGCGGCAAAATAAAACCCTTCGGCCTCAAGGCCCGCACAAGCGGCGCGGGTGGCGGTCAGGTCGGTAATCTCGAACCAAGGATACGGCGCGCTAAGCGTTCCCTGATAGCTGTTGCAGGGGGCGTTTCCGGCAATCTTGCCTTCTTCGGGAATTGCAGCAGGGCGCTGGCCTCATACGGCCGGCCGTCGATTTCCTGCAGCGCCCAGACCCGTTCAGCAGCACCATAGGCGGCAACGGTTTCATCCTTGTCGCATTGGAACAAGGCCAACAGGGGCAGGGTCAGGATCAGACGCATCATGGCCGGGTCTTAACTTATCGAGGCCGCAGACGGAACCGGTATCAATAGGGTATGGCGCCGCTCAGCAATTCTTCCCGAACTTCCGAGCGGGGCCTCCAGTTGTAGCGTGTGTCGTCGCGAATTGGTGCCCAGAACAGCGCGCCGCTGTTCCGCCAGAGATCGAGGATGATGCCGTCATGCATCGAATCCCCCTTGGCGCTGACCGAGGCCGAATGGTGGATGATCCGGAATGCCGTCGGCGGGGACGTAGCCCAATGCAGGTCCAGTGTGCGGAAATTTTCCTGCCGCAGGCGCTTGGTCATGGCCTCGGCCCAGTCATTGCACAGGCCATATTCGCGAAAGCCGTTGATGACCTTGGCGTTGTGGATGATGGCGGCCGTCGGTGACATTCCAGTTCCTGCGCCAATTGTTGCGAATGGGTATAGGCAATGGTGGCGGCCTGCCGGGCTTCGACCGGGTCGACATTGGGCCCGAGATATTGGATCGCAGCGGCCAGATCGTCGATGTCAGATTGGCTTGCTGTCGGTTGCGTTGTTGCGCATCCGCCCAGAGTGAGCGCCGCGAGGGCCGCCCAAATTGCGAAAATCAATCGGGTCATTCTGTGCTCAGCAATTGTGGGTCTGATGGGTTTGGTTGGCTGCTCATATCCTTGTGTTGCTTGAAATTCAAAGGGGGAAGTTGCCGCGTCGGCGGGATCACGACTGATCCTGTTTCGACGGTTGCCAAAGCAAATCGGGTGTCAGTTTGCGCAATTTTGATGGTGAGGGCGAAAAGAAAAAGACCCGGCGCGGGGGCCGGGTCGAGTTGGGGAAACGACGATGGGTCAGTATCAGGCAAGCAATCGTCGCGCGATCACTTGCGCCTGAATTTCCGCTGCACCCTCAAAGATGTTCAGGATACGCGCGTCGCACAGCACGCGGCTGATCTTGTATTCCAGCGCAAAGCCGTTACCGCCATGGATCTGCAGTCCGTTATCCGCCGCAGCCCAGGCCACGCGGGCGCCCAGCAGTTTGGCCATGCCAGCCTCAAGGTCGCAGCGCTGGCCGTGATCCTTTTCCCAGCCGAGAAATAGGTCAGCTGCCGCGCTATCATGATCTCGACCGCCATCATTGCCAGCTTGCCGGACACGACGGGGGAAGTTGATCAGCGATTTGCCGAACTGCTTGCGGTCCTGCGCATATTGCATGGCGATATCCAGCGCACTTTGCGCCACGCCGATGGCGCGGGGCCGCGGTCTGGATGCGCGCGGACTCGAAAGTCTCCATCAGTTGTTTAAAGCCTTTGCCCTCTTCGCCGCCCAGCAGGTTCTCGCCCTTGACGTGAAAACCGTCAAAGCCCAGCTCGTATTCCTTCATGCCGCGATATCCCAGCACCTCAATCTCGCCGCCTGTCATGCCGGAAGTGGGAAAGGGGGCATCGTCCGTTGCCGGGGGTCCTTTTTCGGCCAAAAACATCGACAGGCCACGGTGATCGGTGCTGTCGGGATTGGTGCGCGCCAGCAAGGTCATTACATGGGTGCGCGCCGCATGGGTGATCCAGGTCTTGTTGCCGGTGACTTTATAGTCCCCGTTTTCGTCCTTGACCGCGCGGGTGCGCAGGCTGCCCAGATCCGAGCCTGTGTTCGGTTCGGTAAAGACGGCCGTTGGCAATATCTCGGCGCTGGCCAGCTTGGGCAGCCAGTTGGCCTTTTGCTCATCCGTGCCACCGGCAAGGATCAGTTCGGCCGCAATCTCGGACCGGGTGCCCAGCGAGCCGACGCCGATATAGCCGCGTGACAGTTCCTCGGACACCACACACATCGAGGCCTTGGACAGGCCAAAGCCGCCGAATTCCTCGGGGGATGGTCAGGCCAAAGACGCCCATCTCGGCCAGTTCCTCGATGATCTCGATCGGGATCAGCTCGTCCTTGAGGTGCCAGTCATGGGCGTTGGGCTCGACCTTTTCGACCGCCATAGCGGCGGAACTGGTCGCGGATCATCTCCAGCTCTTCTTCAAGGCCAGAGGCTCCGAACATGGTGGCGCCTGATTGCGCCTCCATCAGCTCGACCAGACGGGTGCGGGCGGCTTGGGTGTTGGCCGCGCTCATCAGTGTCTGCACCTCGGCGCATTGGAATCCGGACAGCGCGTCCCAACCCAGCCCCATATCCTGAAGCCGCAGGATTTCACCCTGATTCATCGGAATGCCGCCCGCGACCTGATGCAGGTATTCACCAAAGGCGATCTGGTGCAGCAATTGTTCGGTTTCGCCGAATTTGCCTTCGGCTGTCAGAGCCTCGGCCCAGCGTTGCATCTGCTTTAGCGACTGGTGATAGGTCGCCAGCCACGCCAACCCATGTGCTGCGGTCTGGTTTGCCTCGACCAGCGCGCCGGAAACACGAGCCGTCGCTTGTCACCATTTCGCGCACCGAATCGCGGGCGCGGTCAAATACAGCCTCGACCGCTGGTACGGCTTTGCCGGTCAGGGTCAGGAGGTCGGGCAAAATTGCAGTTTGGGTCATGTCGATCACGTCTTGTCCGTCATGGGCCATGAATCACATCCTTTGCTGGGTTGTCTGCTCATATCATGCTGCACGTGCAGCGCAACAAAAATGCGCCAAATGTATCCTGTATGTTCTAAAATTACGTGACGATTTTGGCAGCGCAGAGAAATTTACCGGTGTTATGAAAGACACATGTCTCTGTTTTCTCTTATGTCCCCACAAGATCTGTATCTGGCTTTGACGGTCGCTTTTGTCGCAGGCTGGGTCAAAGGGATGGTCGGGTTTTGCGATGCCGATGGTGTTCGTGTCGGGCCTAAGTATCGTGTTGCCGCCCGATCTGGCGCTGGCCGGGCTGATCCTGCCGACATTGGCGACGAACGGAATGCAGGCCCTGCGCGAAGGAATGCCTGCGGCGATGTCCCTCGATCCGGAAATTTCGCGTCTTTCTGATTGTCGGGTTTATCTGTTTGCTGGTCAGCGCGCTGCTGGTCACGATCTTGCCCACGTCCACCTTTCTGTTGATGATCGGCATCCCCGTTTCGTTCTTTGCTTTGATCCAATTGCTGGGTCTGAAGCTGGTTCTGCAAAAACCGTCGATCCGGGTCGAGGTGGCAGCAGGCGCGATCGCAGGATTTATCGGCGGTATGTCCAGGTGTTTGGGGGCCGCCGACGGTCGCCTATCTGACGGCATTGAATACGACCAAGCAGGACCAGATGCGTATACAGGGGGTCATATACGGGCTGGGTGCGATGGCGCTGGTGGTGGCGCAATCTGGGATCCGGGGTATTGCGGGCTGAGACGGCCCAGTTCTCGGCCCTTTTGATCCTGCCGGCAATGGCGGGCATGTGGATCGGTCTGCGCATGCAGGATCACATTGATCAGGTGGCGTTTCGGAAACTGACCCTGCTGGTTTTGCTGATCGCGGGGTTTAACCTGTTGCGCCGTGGGCTGATGGGCTGACCGATTAGCTGCGCTTGTCGATAAACCTGAACCCGAAATACAATCCAAGCATCAGAAAGAACAGGCCGGATATGTCGCCGATCAGGAACGCGATATATTCTGCCGCCGCGCTGCCAAATGCCAGATTTGTCAGGCCAGATACCAAAAAGGATGTCACGATGCCGACGCCCATGACGCACAGCCAGCAGGGTCTTCGATCCGGGTTGGGAAACAAGTCCCCATCCCAGCCATTTGCACACGAAAAACACAAATGGGACGGTCGTCACCGCAATTGCGATGGCCATCTGGCGGCTTGGCAACAGGACGTCCCAACCGCCGATCATCGCAAAAACCAGTATGACACCGGGTAGCAAGGCGAAGATCGCACGCCATCCCAACAGTCAAGCCGACAGCACGCGCACGCCATGTGGCAGGAACAGCAGGCTGGCATGGCTGGGGTATTCCGGAAAAAATACGTTCTGCAGCGGCATCAGCACTTCAAACGTGAGTACCGATGCAATCACATAGGCCGAAGAGGCCAGTAACGTGTCAGAGGCCCAACCTTGCACCAGGATCGCCGCTTTATGCTAATCGTGCGTCACTTGGGGACATGTACGATATACCGTCCCCGATTGGCGCTGCCGCTTTGTGACATATACCCTTTTTGCACCAGTGATTTCAGCGCACGGAAAAAGGTCGGGCGTGAGACGCTTTGAACCAGCGTGTGCTCGATCAGTCCCGAAGGTCCGGACTTCTTCAGCATTTCTAGACAATTCTTCTGCAGCGTAATAAATGTCGCGCTCAACCGGAGAGAGTTCCTCCAGGCCAAGTGTTCGCTCCATGCTTTGCATCAGTTTGCGCAATTCGGTTAGTTTTGAAATTTCCGTCATAACGTACCTGTCTTGTTCAGCGTCAAACGGCCGGTGAGGTTCGACCGGATACGCAGCAATCAGACTAAATTGCCCCCGCGTATCATATTGACACCAATTCCCCTTTGAGTAGTCTACCCTTCCAATTAGGCAGCCCTGAATTGCGTGTGAGTGAGTTCGCAAGGGCTTCCCAAAAGTGTTTTTAGTCTTGGCCCGGTGCATCAGCGCCGGGCCGCTTTAGTTTTACTAACGCAGTAAGTTACTTTAACCTGCCGATTTGAGCAACAAAATGTCTGCGCAACTTACAAATTACAACCAGTGGTTGATGCTATGAGGTGACATGCAGTCGAATGAAAAAGGGGCTGCAATTGCCCCTTTCTCTTGTTTATCCGATTGCAACGGCTTTGATGTCCTCGTCGATGAACGGCAAATATTGCTGGAAGTTCTCCGAGAACATCTGCACCAGTTTGTCAGCCTGCTTGTCAAAGGCGGCCTGATCGTCCCAGGTGCGGCGCGGGTCCAGCAGAACCTCGGGCACGCCCGGAACGGCGACGGGGACGTCAAATCCGAAATTCGCGTCCTTGCGGTATTCGGCATCGGTCAGCGACCCTTCCAGCGCGGCTGTCAGCAGCGCGCGCGTGGCTTTGATCGGCATCCGGCTGCCGACGCCGTAGGCGCCGCCGGTCCAGCCAGTGTTGACCAGCCAGCAGGTTGCGCCGTGTTGGGCGATCTTGTCGCGCAGCAGGTTGCCATAGACCTCGGGACGGCGCGGCATGAACGGAGCGCCAAAGCAGGTCGAGAAGGTCGGCTGCGGCTCGGTCACGCCACGCTCGGTCCCGGCCACTTTCGAAGTGAAGCCTGAAAGGAAGTGGTACATCGCCTGCGCCGGGGTCAGCCGCGCGATGGGGGGCAGAACACCAAATGCGTCACAGGTCAGCATGATGATATTCTTCGGATGCCCGCCAAGCGCAGTGCTGGACGCGTTCGAGATATAGTTCAACGGATAGGCGCACCGCATGTTCGCGGTCAGCGAATCGTTGTCGAAATCCAGTTCTTTGGTCTCGGGGTCGAACACCATGTTTTCGATCACAGTGCCGAATTTCGACGTGGTGGCGTAAATCTCGGGTTCGGCCTCGGGGTTGAGGCTCAGCGTCTTGGCATAACAGCCGCCTTCAAAGTTGAAGGTACCGCGATCGGACCAGCCATGTTCGTCATCGCCGATCAGCACCCGGGCCGGGTCGGCCGACAGCGTGGTTTTGCCAGTGCCGGACAGGCCAAAGAACACGGCCGTGTCGACCGGGTTGCCAACCGCATGATTGGCCGAGCAGTGCATCGGCATCACGCCTTTTTCCGGCAACATGTAGTTCAGCAAGGTAAAGACCGATTTCTTGTTCTCACCTGCATATTCGGTGCCGCCGATCAGGATGATCTTGCGATCAAAGTTCAGCGCGATCACCGTATCGCTGTGGCAGTCGTGTTTCTTGGGGTCCGCCTTGAAGCTGGGGCAGTTAATCACGGTGAAGTCCGATGTGAAATCGTCCAGATCCTCACGATCAGGGCGGCGCAGCAGGTGGCGGATGAACAGGTTGTGCCATGCGAACTCGGTTACCATGCGCACATTGATCGAAAAGGCCGGATCGGCGCCGCCGACGAGGTCCTGAACGAAAAAGTCGCGGCCCTTCATATGCGCCAGCATGTCCTCATAAAGGGCGTCAAACCCTTTCGGGCTCATGGCGGCATTGTTGTCCCACCAGATGGTGTCCTTCACGCTGTCGGTCTTGACGACATGCTTGTCTTTGGGGGACCGGCCGGTGAACTTGCCGGTCGCGACCAGAAAGGCCCCGCCTTGCCCCAGCGTGCCTTCGCCGCGCCGGATTGCTTCTTCGATCAGCGCCGGTTCCATGAAGTTGTAATAGACATTGCCCAGACCCTCGATGCCCTGATCCTCGAGGCGGAATTGCGGGTTAACCCGTCCAGATGTCATGTGTTTCTTCTCCTGTGGCGGCGCAGCGGCGGTTGGGCCTGATACGCTCTTGGGGCAATAGTCGGGAAAATTCCCGGCGGACAGGCGGGTCTTACCATGGTCATTCGGGGCATGAACAGAAGGGTTTGACCTAGTTAGCGCAACCAAAGTCAGGTTTAGCGCCATCACGAATTTCCGGTTGGAAAAACGGGCGCATTTCGGAGATGCGGTACGGCTTTTTTGTCGCATCTGCGTGGCAACAATCGCACGATTCGCAGATACAATTTGATTCGCGGCCTTAAAAAAGCCAAATATGCCTTACAAAAAAGCGAATTATTGCGTGAGTGAGCAGAAACAGGGGTAAACCCGATGTCAAAGATTGCACTGGTGGATGACGACAGAAACATTCTGACGTCCGTGTCCATGACGCTCGAAGCCGAAGGGTTCGAGGTTGAAACATATAATGACGGTCAGGCGGCGCTGGACGCCTTCAACAAAAAGCTGCCAGACATGGCCGTTCTGGATATCAAGATGCCGCGGATGGACGGCATGGATCTGCTGCAGCGTCTGCGGCAGAAAACTCAGATGCCAGTGATCTTTCTGACGTCCAAGGACGATGAGATCGATGAGGTTCTGGGTCTGCGCATGGGCGCGGATGATTACGTGAAAAAGCCGTTCTCGCAACGGTTGCTGGTCGAACGCATCCGGGCTTTGCTGCGGCGGCAAGAGGCTAATGACGGCGACGTCACCAACGCCACCACCGGCGACACCAAGGTGATGGAACGGGGTGAACTTCGAATGGACCCCCTGCGTCACGCCGTTAGCTGGAAAGGCAATGATGTCTCGCTGACCGTGACCGAGTTCCTGTTGTTGCAGGCCTTGGCCCAGCGTCCGGGATTTGTCAAAAGCCGCGATCAGTTGATGGATGTAGCTTATGACGACCAAGTCTATGTAGACGACCGGACCATTGACAGTCATATCAAACGCCTGCGCAAGAAGATGCGCGTGGCCGACCCCGAGTTTTCGGCCATCGAAACGCTGTACGGCATCGGATACCGGTATAACGAAGAATAGGCGCGCCCGCCTGTAAGGGGTAAAGGGGTCTCGTGCGCGATACCGAACAAGATACTGAATTGCGCGACGGGGACGTCGTACTGGGAGACGATTGGGTCATCCCGCAAGATCCCGAGTCCGCTGAATTGTACGCGAAACGCTCGCGGCGCAATATGTTTGCGTTGCGCAGTTCGCCTTTGGCGCGCAGAATCATCACCTTCAATCTGATTGCTTTGGTCATTCTTGTGGCTGGTCTGTTGTATCTGGACGATACGCGCAAAGAACGGGTGCAACAGACGGCGCAAAACCTGATTGGTGATGCGCAGCTGGTCAGCAACGTGTTTGAGACTCAGCTGCGACAGCCGGGTCTGGGTAATGCGAATGGTCTGGATGTGCGCGATACCCTGTCGGGCCTGACTTTGCCCGAAGGCGGCGAGGTGTTCGTTTATGATAGTACCGGCACCCTGATCGGCTGGACGCGCGGCGCCTCACCGGCATCGGAATTGCCCAGCCTGCTGCGGGCGGAAAGTGACGCTCAGACCGGCGGCACGCTGATCAGTGACGCGCTGACGGCTGCTTGGAATGGTGTCTCATCGTTATTCACGCAAAGGTCTCAGGATGCCGCCCCCACATTGGCGCAACGCGTGCAGGAAATGGTCCCGCAATCTCTGGGCGGTAGGTTGCAGGTGCAGGCTGTTACAGATGACACTGGCGCAACCGTGATTGTCGCGGTGGCTCCGATCTTGCTGGACAATGCCACAGTGGGTGCCGTTGCGATGGCCGGTCCTGCAGGCGAAATCGATGCCCTGGCCCGGCAAGAGCAAGAGCGCATTTTGCAAATGTTCGTCGTGGCACTTCTGGTCTCGATTGGCCTCAGCCTTGTACTGGCATCGACCATCGCGAATCCACTGGCAGATCTGGCTTCTGCGGCCGAAATGGGCAAGGATTCCGGTGCAGGGGTCAATCCCGGCCGCATTCGCATCCCGGACCTCAGCGGCCGTCCGGATGAAATCGGCCGCCTCAGCCGCGCGTTGCGGGGCATGGTGAACGCCCTTTATAACCGGATCGACGCCAACGAACAGTTTGCCGCGGATGTGGCTCACGAGATCAAGAACCCTCTGGCCAGCCTGCAATCCGCTGTCGGAACCCTGCGTATGGTCAAGCGTGACGACCAGCGGGAAAAAACTGTTGGGTGTGATCGAACATGACGTCCGGCGTCTGGACCGGTTGGTCAGCGACATCTCGAACGCGTCGCGGCTGGATGCGGAACTTGTCAAGGAACAGGAGCAGCCCTTTGATCTGCTGAAACTGTTGGGCAATATTGGCCAGTTTCTGGGCGAAGATGCACGATCCAAGGGCATCGATTATATTACCGACCTGCCGCCGGGTCCGATCGTGATCAACGGGCTTGAGGCGCGGCTGGCACAGGTTTTTGTCAACCTGATCACCAACGCAACTTCGTTCTGTCAGGAGGGCGACGCCATCCGCGTCTGGGTGCGCCAGCGGGACAACAGGGTTCTGGTCGTGGTCGAAGATACCGGCCCGGGCATCCCTGAACAGGCCCTGACCAAAGTGTTCAAACGGTTTTACTCGCAACGCCCCGAAGAGCATTTCGGTAATAACTCGGGCCTTGGTCTGGCCATTTCGAAGCAGATTGTCGAAGCCCATGGTGGCGTGATCTGGGCTGAAAACATCCGACCGACCGAAGCTGACATCACCTCGGACCCGCTTGGTGCCCGGTTTGTTCTGGGGCTTCCTGTCTAGCGTCATGGCCATCGCACCCCTGTCAGATGTAGCAGGCCGGGACACGGCCTGTATTCACGCCACCTGCGTTGCGGTGCGGCGGCGCGGCCTCTTGATCTTCGGCGCGTCTGGTTCGGGAAAATCGGCACTAGCCCTGCAGATGATGGCGCTGGGCGCCGGGCTGGTCTCAGATGACAGGGTCGCGTTGGAGATGCAAGATGGGCAGGTCTTGGCGAATGCGGCACCGGAAATTCACGGCCTGATCGAGGCGCGTGGCATTGGTCTGTTGCGTGCAGAACCCGCCGGTCCTGTACCGGTCGAATTCGTCGTGGATCTTGACGCCGCTGAGCCAACCAGATTGCCGGAGCACAGTAATATTCTAGTGCTGAGGCAAACTGTTCCCTTGCTTAGGGGCGCGGGCCTCCCCAATCTGGCGGCAGCTTTGATGCAACTTGCAAAAATGGGGCGCGTTGACCCAGAATGGCCGAACACATGACTTCGCAGCGGCGCATCGTTCTGGTGACCGGTCCTTCGGGCGCAGGGCGATCCACCGCGATCCACGTGCTGGAAGATTTGGGGTTCGAGGCGATCGACAACCTGCCAATGGGATTGTTGACGCGATTGCTCGACGGGCCAGAGCCCGCGCAGCCCATGGCTTTAGGCATCGATGCGCGCAACCGTGATTTCTCGACCATCGGATTTATCGAACTGGCGGCGAGATTGGGCCGGATGGCGCATGTTGACCTGACGGTCCTGTATCTGGATTGCGGCAACGAGGTCCTGCTGCGCCGGTTCTCGGAAACCCGCAGACGGCACCCGGTTTCAGCAGATGCCAGCCCCGAAACCGGTATCCTGCAGGAAAAGGAACTGCTGCAGCCAATCCGCGAGATTGCCGACACGCTGATCGACACCAGCACCCTGAACGTGCACCAGTTGCGGGAAGAGGTTGAGCGGTGGTTCGCCCCACAAGGCGGCAGACATCTTGCGGTTTCGGTCGAATCCTTTTCCTACAAGCGCGGTCTGCCGCGTGGGCTGGATATGGTTTTCGATTGCCGGTTCCTGGCCAATCCTTACTGGCGCCCGGAATTGCGCGCGGCTGACGGTCGAAACTCGGACGTTGCAGCCTATGTTCAGTCTGACATGAACTATGCCGCCTTTTTTGACAGGGTCGTTGATCTGCTGATCGAGCTTTTGCCCGCGTTCCGCGCCGAAGGCAAAGCGCACCTGTCCGTGGCCTTTGGCTGCACCGGAGGTCAACACAGGTCGGTCGCTGTCGCCGAGGCGGTGGCAAAGGCCCTTGCAGAAGGGGGGCAGCAGGTGGCAATTAGGCACCGCGAAATGGAACGACGCGCTTTGAATGTGAGGCCGGATTGATCGGGATTGTAATCGTTGCACACGGGGGGTTGGCGCAGGAATACCTGGCCGCTATGCAGCATGTTGTCGGCAAACAGCCCGGGTTGATCGCCGTCCCGATTGAGGCGGATCATGACCGCGATGAAAAGCAGACCCAAATCTGCCGCGCCGCTGACGACGTGGATGTCGGCGATGGCGTCGTGGTGGTGACCGATCTGTTCGGTGGTAGCCCCTCCAACCTGAGCATGCGCGCCTGTGCGCCGCAGGACCGGCGAATCCTTTACGGCGCCAACCTTCCAATGTTGATCAAATTGGCCAAAAGTCGCCACTTGTCCGTGCCCGAGGCCGTGCGCCTCGCGCTTGAGGCTGGACGAAAATACATCAATGCGCAAAATGTGACATTAGATTAAGACTGGAATATTTGAATATGGTCAACAGAAGCTTGAAAATAGTAAATGAAAAGGGCCTGCATGCCCGCGCATCTGCCAAGCTGGTCGAAGTTGTCGAAGGGTTCGATGCACGGGCCGAAGTCTCGCGCGAGGGTCTTTCTGCATCAGGCGATAGTATTATGGGCCTTTTGATGTTGGCAGCGTCGCGTGGAACCACTATTGACGTCGAGACGTCCGGCCCGGATGCTGAGGCGTTGGCAGTGGCGCTGGAAACATTGGTGAACGACAAGTTCGGAGAGGGTTTCTAGACAAACTCTGCCGCGACACGAAGGACGGGAAGATCAGGAATTGGCGGAAACCACGCACGATACCAAGACAGGTCCTGTTGGGGGGCGAAAGCTCGGATCAGGGTGAGATCTATGATCGCAGAACCCTGACCTACGCAAATTCGTTCGACGACGCGTGGACCTCGACTGCGATCCGTACCATCGAATGGTTGACCGGCAAACTGACCATCCTGCGTATGGTCAACAAATTCGAAAAACAAAACGAACGCTACCGAGGTCAGAAATTCTGGGGCGGCGCGCTCCAGACTATGGGAATCGACCTGACGACGCCTGCCGAGCAATTCGCGCGCATTCCCAAGGAAGGTCCCGTTGTGGTGGTCGCCAATCACCCGCATGGTATGGTGGATGGCATGATCCTGGCCGAACTGATCGGCCGCGTGCGCAACGATTACCGGATTCTGACCCGTTCGGTTCTGACCGGTCTGGACGAGGCGGCGACATCTTTCATGATCCCTGTGCCCTTCCCGCATGATCCCGAAGCGCAGTCCAAAATGCTGGAAATGCGCGGCAAGGCTATGGATCATCTGAAAGACGGGGGCGTCGTGGCGCTGTTTCCTTCGGGCGTGGTCATGTCGTCGGATGACTGGTTCGGCCCGGCGCAGGAGCGTGAATGGAATGTATTCACCGCCAAGATGATCCGCCGATCCGGCGCGCGTGTTGTGCCGATCTTTTTCCCCGGCAGCAACTCACGTTGGTATCAGATCGCAAACAGGATTTCTGCCATCTTGCGACAGGGCCTGTTGCTGCATGAAATCGTACGCTCCTGCAACAAACCGCAATCTCCGGTCATTGGTCAGCCGGTCTCTGACGAGGATATGGCGCTGCTTGAACGCGACCCGCGCGGCTTTATGACCTGGCTCAGAAATCACACGATGGCGTTGGGTCAACCGCGCAAACCCTGATCCATCTCTTCATCTGGCTAAAAATACCTCGGGGGTGAGCCCGGATTAAGTCCGGGCGAGGGAGCTGGCCCCCATGCCACTCATCGCGTCGGAACCGGGACGTCCCCACGATAATCGTAAAACCCGCGATCCGTCTTGCGACCCAACCATCCGGCTTCGACATATTTTGTCAGCAGCGGACACGGGCGATATTTGGTATCGGCCAATCCATCATGCAGAACATTCATGATCGCAAGGCACGTGTCCAGACCGATGAAATCCGCCAGTTCCAGCGGCCCCATCGGATGATTGGCACCCAGTTTCATGGATTGATCGATGGATTGCACGTTTCCGACGCCTTCATATAGCGTATAGACCGCCTCGTTGATCATCGGCATCAGGATGCGATTCACGATGAAGGCCGGAAAATCCTCGGCGCTGGCCGAGGTCTTGCCGAGACGATCCACAACAGCCTTGCAGGACTTGAACGTTGCTTCGTCTGTCGCAATGCCACGAATCAATTCGACCAGCTGCATCACCGGAACCGGGTTCATGAAATGGAACCCCATGAACCGCTCGGGCCGGTCCGTACGGCTGGCCAATCGCGTAATCGAGATTGACGATGTGTTCGATGTCAGGATGGTGTGCGGCAGCAAATGCGGCTGCAGGTCTTCGAAAATGGCCTGTTTTACGGCCTCCCGCTCGGTCGCTGCTTCGATCACAAGATCGGTCTGACCCAGTTCCGGCAGGTTCAGCGTTGTCGTGATCCGACCAAGTGCTGCCTGAACGGCCTGATCCGAGATTTTCCCGCGCGAGGCCTGCCGCACCAGGTTGGCCTCGATGATGGATACTGCACTGTCCAACGCCTCCTGGTTGATGTCGTTCAGCAGAACATCATACTCCGCCAGCGCCAGAACATGGGCGATCCCATTGCCCATCTGGCCCGCGCCGATAACTCCGACTGATTTCACATCCATGCCCTGGTGCCTTTTCGTTGAATACCGCGTCATTATGGGCAGTTCGGGCCCGGCGGCAAGGGGAGGGGGTCGGTCAAATTTGCTTCAAATGCGCACATTAGGAAATTCGTAAGACCTGGGGCAGCAAGATGGCAACCGGGTGATGAAATGTGAGTGTGAGTGATGAGCTACCAACCAGTGGCAGCAGGGAGTGCTGCTGAATCCTTTTGCCGGTATGGCCGGTCGCAATTGTGGTTTCGGGGCCCGCAACGGGCGCTGGACGCACCGTATGTGGCCTGCATCGGTGGGGAAGAAACCTTTGGCCGATTCGTCGAAACTCCCTTTGTTGCGGGGCTTGAGACACGGCTGAACCGACGCTGCATCAATCAGGGCAGTCTGTTCATGGGGGCCGAGGCGTTATGTCGGGATGCCGGGCTGACAGAGATTGCAAATGTCGCTGAACTCTGCGTCCTGCAAGTGCCGGGTGTTGCAGGGCAAACCAATCGTTTCTACCGGGTCCATCCGCGTCGCAACGATCGGTTTGTTGCGCCAAAGCAAGACCTGATAGAACTATTTCCCGAGGTTGTGTCCAGCGACACCGCTCATGAAAGTCAGCGACATTGCAGGTGGGTGATTTTGGCGAAAGCATAAGGAGGGCGTAGCCCGACTGGAGCTTTCGCCAAAATCTCGCGCGGATTTTATCCGTGCGGTTGGCGGTGACAGCGGTCAGGATTTTCCAATCTTCAAACCAGAAAGAGGATTGGATGCCTGGGCGTTTTATCACCGACCGACAATACGAGGACTACATGAAACTTCGGACTCAATACACCCAGAACATAGCGGCCGTGAAAGCCGGTTTCAGTTCGAGCACCGGATCGCGCATTGACCGGGACCCGCGCCCGCCATCGCAAAAGAAACAAGAACGCCGTCACGGCGGCGGCAAACCGGATCCGTTAGCCGGGATTTGGGAGGAGGTTGTTGTTCCTCTTCTGGAAAAGCAGCCCCATCTGCGTCCGTTTGCGATCCTGGAAGAGCTACAACTCCGGCACCCGGACCGTAATCTGGGCAAGGCGCGTCGCACGTTGGAACGGCGTATGCGTGCCTGGCGCGCAGAACATGGCCCGGATCGGGACGTCATCTTCCGCCAGACACATCCGCCGGGCTGGCAAGGGATGTCGGATTTCTTCAAGGCCGATGATTTGAACGTCACTATCGCGGGTCAGCCATTCGCGCACCGGGTTTATCACTTCACCCTGGTTTTCTCCGGCTGGGAATATGCCGAAGTTGTTCTTGGCGGGGAGAGTTTTACCGCGCTGGCCTGCGGACTGCAGAATGCCCTGTGGCAGGTGGGCGGAGCACCACGTGAGCACCGCTCGGACAGCCTGTCAGCTGCCTTTGGCAACAGGAAGAAGGATGTTGATGAGGATTTGCGGGCGCGGTACGAGGCGCTGTGTGCCGATTATGGCATGGAACCGACCCGAAACAATCGCGGCATCGCCCACGAGAACGGCTCCATCGAAAGCCGCCATGGACACCTCAAGGCGCGTCTGGAACAAGCGCTGCTTCTGCGCGGCAGTTCTGACTTCGAGACTGTGGAGGCATGGCGGCGCTTCATCGCTCAGGTCGTTGGCCGCCACAATGCACAACGCAGGGAGCAAGTGGCCCTTGAACGCGCCGATCTCCAGCCGCTGCCAGAACGGCGGAGTTGCGATTATGATGCGGCACGTGTGCGGGTGACCTCTTCCAGCGGCTTTGTCTTCCGCAAAGTGTTTTACACGGTTCCCTCGCGGCTGATCGGTTTCGAGTTGAACCTGCGTGCCTACGATGATCGTCTGGAACTGTTTCTTGGCAACACCCGGATCGATACGTTGCCACGCGGGCGGACCCCTGATCACAAGCGCGGCACACATGGCCATGTCGTCAACTACCATCATGTGATTCACAGCCTGCGCACCAAGCCCGGTGCCGTCGCAAACCTGACCTATCGTGATGCGCTTTTTCCCAGAACGGAATACCGCCGCACATGGGAGGCGCTGTCCGCGGCATGGCCCTTGCGCAAGGCTTCCCAAGCCATTGTTGACCTGCTGTGGATAGCACATGAACACGCTTGCGAGGCGGAACTTGCTGTCGCTCTGGATCAGATACTCAAGGCTGGCGGCCTGCCTGATCTCGACGATCTGCATGTGCGCTTTGCGCAGAAAACAGAAGCGGATCACCCCGATGTTCCGATCCATATCCCAACCATAGCGGTCTATGATGGTCTGCTTTCCGAGCCAGGAGCCACAGCATGAGCATCACGGTAGAAACCGCCAAGCTTCCCATCCTGTTGAGCAATCTCAGGCTGCCGACAATCGCCTGTTTCTGGCCGGAGTTCTGCATCAAGGCGGATAAGGAGGGCTGGCCTGCAGAGCGGCTGTTGGCGGCCCTGTTTGAGCTGGAGTTGAGCGAACGGGACCAGCGGCGGATACAGCGCCACCTCGCGGCCGCCAAGCTGCCCCAGGGCAAGACCCTCGACAGCTTTGACTTCTCGGTTGTTCCGACCGTGAGCAAGGCCCGGATCAACGCGCTGGCCGAGGGCGACACCTGGTTGCAAGCCGGTCACAATTTGCTGGCCTTCGGCCCTCCGGGTGCCGGAAAATCGCATTTGGCGGCAGGCATCGGCTATGAGTTGATCCAGCGGGGCCACCGCGTCCTGATGATCAGAACATTCGATCTGGTGCAGCGCTTGCAGACGGCGCGACAGAACCTTTGCCTCGCGCAGGACATCCAAAAGCTCGACAAATTCGACCTGCTCATACTCGATGACATCTCCTACGTGCAGAAAGATCAGGCCGAAACCAGCGTCATCTTCGAACTCATCGCCGCGCGCTACGAACGAAAATCAATCATGATCACTGCAAACCGCCCTTTCAGCGGTTGGGACGATGTGTTTCCCGATAAAGCCATGGGCATAGCCGCAATCGACCGGCTCGTACATCACGCGACAATCTTCGAGATGAATGTCGAGAGCTATCGACGTCGCGCAGCTCATGCCGCTGCAATGTCGCTCAGCGACATTGAAGATGAAACCCGCTCCAACGCCAAAAACAAGGAGGACAAAACCACACCAAAGAACAAAATCGAACCTTGAAATGAGTGCACCAAATTGACATTCTGCAACCCGTCACCGTCACCCGCCTTCAATGTCGCGCACTTGCACGAGCAATGTCGCGCTACAGGTTGATTTTACCGAGATTCACTTCGTACGCCATTTGCTGAATCGTTTGCAAAGCATATCTGACACGCGGTTTTTGGTCGTGGCCGAAGAGTTGCGACAGGGCTGGGTCAGAAAAATCGATGGTTTTCTGGCCGCAGTGTCTACGCCGGTCCTGTTGCTGTGGCTGGACATCCAAACCGAGGTTATCGGTGATGCGCATGTCGATCCCGTACACATCGAACCCAAAATGCTGAACGCCTTGACGGCAAGCTGTGCTGAAACCCTGCGCATAGATCTCAGGGTTTCAGGTGAATCAGATGATCTGGAAGACATGCTGTTTGGCACGCTGCAACAACCGATGGCCGAGCATATGATCGGTCCAGCGGCGCATCGTCGGATTGCAGATATTTTGTCTCGCGCTATTTTGGACATGGAATGAAAAAGGCCCGCCAGTGCGGCGGGCCTGTCTTGGATTTTTCGACGAAAAATCTCTGACCGTGATCAGCCGAGTTTTTCGGTTAGTTCCGGCACGGCCTGGAACAGGTCGGCGACCAGACCAAAGTCAGCGACCTGGAAGATCGGTGCTTCTTCGTCCTTGTTGATCGCAACGATGACTTTCGAGTCTTTCATACCAGCAAGGTGCTGGATCGCGCCCGAGATGCCGACCGCGACGTATAGATCGGGGGCAACAACCTTACCGGTCTGACCCACCTGCCAATCGTTCGGCGCATAGCCCGAATCGACTGCCGCGCGCGATGCGCCCACGGCTGCGCCCAGCTTGTCCGCCAGGCCTTCGATCAGTTTGAAATCCTCTTCCGAGCCAACGCCACGGCCGCCTGAAACTACCACACCTGCCGAGGTCAGTTCGGGGCGGTCGCTTGCAGCCACCTTGTCCTCGACCCATTCCGACAGACCGGGGTTTTCACCAACCGAGATGGTTTCGACCGCAGCCGAACCACCTTCGCCCGCCGCATCAAAGCTGGCGGTCCGGATGGTGACGACTTTCTTGGCGTCGTTCGATTTCACGGTCTGGATTGCGTTGCCCGCATAGATCGGACGCTCGAAGGTCGAGCCGTCAACGACGCCGGACGCATCTGATACCACCATCACGTCCAAAAGGGCTGCAACGCGCGGCATCACGTTTTTGGCGTCGGTGGTGGCGGGCGCGACGATGTGTTCGTATCCGTCGGCCAGACCCACGATCAGCGCAGCGGTCGATTCCGCCAGACGGTGGCCCAGTGAGGCGTCTTCGGCAACCAGTACCTTGGACACGCCGTCGATTTTAGCGGCGGCCTCGCCAGCAGCGGCAGCAGAGCCACCTGCGGTCAGAACAGTGATGTCACCCAGCGCCTTGGAGGCGGTTACCGCCTTGGCGGTGGCGTCCATCGCGAGTTCGCCATTGTTGACTTCGGCAAGCAGAAGTACAGCCATTACACAGCCCCCGCTTCTTTGAGTTTCTCGACAAGCTCGTCAACCGAGCCCACGATGATACCTGCGGCACGCGCTGGCGGCTCTTCTGTCTTGACCACTTCCAGACGCGGCGTGACGTCGACGCCGTAATCGGCGGCGGTTTTTTCATCCAGCGGCTTTTTCTTCGCCTTCATGATGTTGGGCAGCGACGCATAGCGCGGCTCGTTCAGGCGCAGATCAACGGTGACGATGGTCGGCATCTTGACGCTGATGGTCTGCAGACCGCCATCCACCTCGCGGGTGATTTTGGCACTGTCGCCTTCGATGTCCAACTCGGACGCAAAGGTGCCTTGCGACCAGCCCAGCAGGGCCGACAGCATCTGGCCGGTGGCGTTCATGTCGTTGTCGATCGCCTGTTTGCCAGCCAGAACGATTCCCGGCTGCTCTTCCTCGACCACTTTGGCCAGGATCTTGGCGACGGCCAGCGGCTCGATATCCTGATGGACGTCATCGGCGGTAATCACCAGAATGGCGCGGTCGGCGCCCATGGCCAGTGCGGTGCGCAGGGTTTCCTGGCTCTGCTTCACACCGATCGAAACAGCGATAACCTCATCGGCTTTGCCAGCTTCTTTCAGGCGGATCGCCTCTTCGACGGCAATTTCGTCGAACGGGTTCATCGACATTTTGACATTGGCGAGATCGACACCGCTTCCGTCCGCTTTGACGCGAACCTTCACGTTGTAGTCAATCACGCGTTTGACAGGCACGAGTACCTTCATTTTTGCGCTTGCTCCTTACAAAAACGGTAAGCCGCGACGCGACTCCACCAATGTTCTCGTCGGCCTAGATAACGACTCAATCCGCGCCACAACAGGGCAAAATCGTCACGTCATGTCGTTGAGACGTCGCGTTTTGCATTTTTTGCAGCGGTGGTGGGCGGGAATGGTGTCAGACAAGGCCGAAATCAGCGGTTCGCGCCCGACCTTCGGTCCGGGGCTTCGCCCTTCCAGCCGCCACAGTGTCCACGGGACACTGCGCCGCATTCAGCGGTTCGCGCCCGGAACCCAAAGCACATCGTCGCGGCCGCCATTATTGGCGCAGCGTGCCGCGACAAAGAACCAATCGCTCAGCCGGTTGAGGTATTTTACGGCTGTTTCGTTGACCGGTTCCATGTTGGTCAGTTCAACCGCCAGCCGTTCGGCGCGGCGCGAAACTGTCCGGCAGACATGCAAATCGGCGGCCAGTCGCGAGCCGCCGGGCAGAATGAAACTGCGCAGCGGTTCCAGTGTTTCGTTCATCGCGTCGATTTCGGCCTCAAGCCGGTCGATCTGGGCTGCGACGACGCGCAGCGGCGGGTAATCCGCCTCGGCATCCTTGTCCATATCGGGGCGGCAGAAATCTGCGCCCAGATCGAACAGATCGTTTTGAATGCGCGCCAATGCGGCTTCGACATCGCCTTCAGCTTCGGTCCGGGCGACGCCGACAAAGGCATTCAGCTCGTCGACCGTGCCATATGCGGTCACGCGGCCGGAATATTTGGCGACCCGTTCGCCATTGCCAAGCGCGGTTTTGCCATCATCACCGGTGCGCGTGTAAATCTTGTTGAGTACGACCATTACTGAACCCCCTGTCCGCGCAAATAGACGTAGAGTACGATCAGCACCACGGCAATGAACTGAAACAGGATACGCAGGCGCATCATCTTGTTACTTTTCATTGCAGCATCTTTGCCGGGTTTTCCGAAATTCGAGATCCCGATCGCCAGCACGACAACGACTGCCGCCATGGCCAATAGCAAGATGACCATCAACAGGTCCATGATTGCACCGTCCGTGTTTTGTTTCGTTGGTTCTCATCTAGCCTCAAGGGCCGGAAAAGCGAACGGGTAATTTTGCCTCAGATGTCCGACAGGATGCGATCGATCGAGCGTGTGGATAGAATTCGGCGCAGATATCCGGCGATATATGTGGGCGTGGTGACGTAGTATCGGGCGCGCGGGCGTATTGATTCCACCGCATGGGCCAGCTTGTCGGTAACCGCCGAGGCGGGCAATTCGAACTTGTCGGGCCCCGAGGATTCGTAGAGACGTTTGAGAAGCGATGCCTCGTATTTCTGACGCAACGCCGAGTTTTCCCAATCGATGAAACGTTCGAACATCGGGATCGAGTTCTCGCGGATTTTCGATGTGATCGGCCCGGGTTCAATCAGGATGACCTTGATACTCGTGCCGCGCAATTCCAGACGCATGGTGTCGGTCAGCCCTTCGATGGCATATTTTGTCGCCACATAAGCGCCGCGCCACGGAAAGGCGACCAGCCCCAGAACGGATGAATTCTGCACGATACGGCCATGGCCCTGCGCGCGCATCACCGGGATGACCTGACGGGTCAGCTCGTGCCAGCCAAAGACATTGGTTTCAAAAATTTGGCGCAGACCATCCGTGGGCACATCCTCGATCGCGCCGGGCAGGCCATGTGCTCCATTGTTGAACAGCGCATCCAGCGTGCCGCCCGTCGCCTCAAGCACCTGGGCAAGGCCCGCGGCAATGCTGTCGGTATTGGTATAATCGATCAGCGGGCTTTCAAACCCCTGCGCGCGCAACCCGTCGCAATCGCGCTGCTGGCGGCACGAGGCAAAAACCCGCCACCCCCGCGCACGCATACCGTGTGCCGCGTCAAGGCCGATTCCGGACGAGCAGCCCGTGATTAGAATGGTTTTTTGCATTGCATTTCCGTACCTGTCTTCGACCCATAGCTATGGTGCGATTTAGGGCAGGGCAATGACACCTGTGCGTCAATTTGTGGTTTTGCGAACCAGTGAGGTGGAAACCCATCCGATCTGTTGCTCTGGCAACACGCGCAGTCGCAGCCAGCCGGTTCCCGATTCGCTGAGTATTTCGACCCTCTGGCCCAATGTGGCTTTGCCGATCACCGGATATATGGTGCCGGGCCCGTCGCGCATGTTCACGCGTGTGCCCGAGATTTCGCGGATGTCTTTTTCGGGTTCCGGTACGACTGGCGCAGGCACAACATCGCTTTGTGTGGTGACTGATACCTGTTGCAGCCCCGCTGCGCCGTCCTCCAGGGATGCCAGAGTCAGATTTGTGCCCTGATTGCTGAACGCGGAAAAGCCGATCAAAGTCTGTGTGACAGGTTCGTCAACAGCGACGATCACGTCCTCTGATGCAACCACAGGTTCAGGAGTGACCCTGACAGGAGCGGCGCGTACAGCGACGTTGGTCACAAGACCTTGTGCCTTATCTGCAGGCTTTGGAGCGGGTTCCGATACGGATGCAATAAGTTCCGGCTGTGCCCCACGTTCACCACGTGGTTCGAAATCCGGTCCTCCACTGATGACGTAGAATGTCCATCCAAGTGCAGCAAAAGTAATAACAATAAGGCGCGTCATGGCGCTTCCCCCAGGGTCAATCGTAACAACTAAATTTGGCAGCAATTCAATTGCGGAAACCCTAGCATATTTTGGGCGATGAGTCGAAAAACCGGGGAAATCCGATACTTGCCTCCCCCTGTTGCAAAAAGCGCGACTTGTCCCCAGCAAAATACGTGCTGATTGCTTTACCGCGACGCTCTTGCGTCGTATCACATCATGTATGAACGATACGATCGACGACCCCAACATGGAGATCCCTGACAATGGGGGCGAGGTGGCGGAACCGCTGCGCCGCGCGATTGGTGAGCGCTATCTGACCTATGCGCTGTCCACCATCATGCACCGCGCGCTGCCTGATGCGCGGGACGGGCTGAAGCCGGTTCACAGGCGAATCCTTTACGCGATGCGCGAGCTGCGACTCAGTGCAACCGGTGGTTTCCGCAAGTCTGCGAAGATTTCAGGCGATGTGATGGGTAACTATCACCCGCATGGCGATGCCGCGATTTACGATGCGATGGCGCGTCTGGCGCAGGATTTCAACGTCCGTTATCCGCTGGTCGACGGGCAGGGAAATTTCGGCAATATCGACGGCGATAACCCGGCGGCCTCTCGATATACCGAGGCGCGGATGACCATCGTGGCCGAGGCGCTGCTTGAGGGTCTGAACGAAGACGCCGTCGATTTCCGCGACAATTATGATGGCACGCTGTCCGAACCTGTGGTGCTGCCAGCGCAGTTTCCGAACCTGCTGGCCAATGGCTCCAGCGGTATCGCGGTGGGCATGGCGACTAATATCCCGCCGCACAATATTGCCGAACTATGTGACGCTTGCCTGCATCTGATCAAGGTGCCGGATGCCCGCGATGACACGCTGCTGAACTATGTCCCCGGGCCGGACTTCCCGACTGGCGGCATCATCGTTGAGCCGTCCGAGAACATCGCGCAGGCCTATCGCACCGGGCGCGGATCTTTCCGTCTGCGTTGTAAATATGAGGTCGAAGATCTGGGTCGTGGTCAGTGGCAGATCATCGTAACCGAGATCCCCTATCAGGTTCAGAAATCCAAGCTGATCGAAAAGATCGCGGAGCTGATCCAGACCAAGAAAATCCCGATCCTGGCCGATGTACGTGACGAATCCGCAGATGATATCCGCCTGATCCTGGAACCACGCTCCAAGAACGTGGATCCCGAGGTTCTGATGGGCATGCTCTACCGCAACTCGGATCTTGAGGTGCGCTTCAGCCTGAACATGAACGTGCTGATCGACGGGGTGACACCCAAGGTCTGCTCGATGAAGGAAGTGCTGCGCGCCTTCCTTGATCACCGGCAAGAGGTGCTACTGCGCCGCTCGCGTCACCGTCTGGGTAAGATCGACCACCGGCTTGAGGTGTTGGAGGGCTTTATCGTTGCCTTCCTGAACCTCGACCGTGTGATCGACATCATCCGCTATGACGACGACCCCAAGGCGGCGCTGATGCGCGAAAACTGGGGTATCGACCACGTCCGCGCCACCAGCGAGGCCGACTATGTCTCGCCCAAGCCGGGCGAGGGCGAGCTGAGCGAGGTTCAGGCCGAAGCCATTCTGAATATGCGCCTGCGCAGTCTTCGCCGTCTCGAAGAGATGGAACTGATCCGCGAACGCGACGCGCTGATGGAAGAGCGCGCCAATATCGAGGACCTGCTGGCCGATGACAGCCTGCAATGGGCCAGAATTGCAGATCAGTTGAAGGAAACCAAAAAGACCTTTGGCAAGGACTACGAAGGCGGCGCGCGCCGGACCCGCTTTGCCGAGGCGGGCGAGGTTGAAGAGGTCCCGCTGGAGGCGATGATCGACAAGGAACCGATCACGGTCGTCTGCTCTCAGATGGGCTGGATTCGCGCCATGACTGGCCATATCGACCTGACCCGCGAATTGAAGTTCAAGGACGGCGACAGCCCGCGTTTCATCTTTCATGCCGAAACCACCGATCGTCTGCTGGTCTTTGCCTCGAACGGGCGGTTCTATACCGTCAGCGCCGCCAACCTGCCCGGCGGGCGCGGCATGGGCGAACCGCTGCGCCTGATGGTGGACCTGCCGAACGAGGCGCAGATCATCGATATCATGATCCATAAACCGGGCCGCAAACTGTTGGTGGCGTCGGACGCGGGCAATGGTTTCATGGTGCCCGAAGACGACATTCTGGCCCAGACCCGAAACGGCAAACAGGTGCTGAACGTCAAGGGCGGAGAAACCGCGATGATCTGCAAGCCGATTAAAGGCGATCACGTCGCCGTGGTGTCGCAGAATGGCAAATTCCTGGTCTTCCCCACCGAAGAACTGCCCGAAATGACGCGGGGCAAGGGTGTCCGCCTGCAGAAATACAACATGGCGCGGGGGCGTCAGGGCACGTTGGAATTGGATGGCGGGCTGTCGGACATCACAACGTTCAATTGGGAAGAAGGTCTGAAATGGTCCATGGGCGGCGACAAGACACGGCACGAGGCAGACCTGAGTCAATGGCTGTCCAAACGTGCCAGCGTTGGAAAAAAACCGCCCTATGGCTTCCCGCGTGACTATAAATTCTCGGGATCGTGACACAGGGACGGTGTAAATCCGCTGATACGGCTTGGCACAGGCCGTATCGGTGCGCTACATCCAGTTGAAACAGGCATATCGAGACGAAAAATGTTGCGCATTCTGACTCTGATCACCGGACTGGCCCTGATGGGCGCCTGCACGCAGACGCAGGTTTATGAAGAACCTGAATCTCTGGGCGAGTTTAAACTGCGTGTAAACTACGCATTTGCCGAGAAGGCGAAACAGGGACCGGTTTCCCGGGACGCGACCTCGCAGGAATGGGAGGACGCCATTCAGAACGCGGTCAATATCCGTCTGGGCCGGTACGAAGGGGTCCAGGAATACGATATTGGCATCAGTCTCGAAGGCTACATGCTTGCACCGCCGGGAATTCCGGTGATCTACAACCCCAAAAGCACAGCGATTGTTCTGGTTAATGTCTACGACGTTGGCAAAAAAGAGTTCGTCGCCAAGGGCAAGCAGTTCCAGGTGCTTGAGGATACAACGGGCGAGAGCGCCCTTGCCGGGTCGGGCCATTCCCGCACCAGAGAAGAGCAGATGAGCGGTCTGGCCCTGAAAGTGGCTGACCGTGTCGAAGAGTGGTTGGCGGAGGAACACAAGGACAACGGCTGGTTTGATCGGCGTCCTGACTTGATCCAGCCGCTTGAAACCGAACTGGTTACGCAAAATCCGGCGTCCTGACCGGCTTTTCCCTCAGGATGTGCTTGATTTTCGCCGTTGATCCAAATATCTCGCGCGCGCAGATGTAACCACGGGACCAAGGGTCCCCCAAATCGCAAAAGGGCGCCTGAGGAATGGCAAAGGAAAAGTTTGAGCGTAATAAGCCGCACGTCAACATCGGCACGATTGGGCACGTTGACCACGGCAAGACGACGCTGACGGCAGCGATCACCAAGTATTTTGGTGACTTCAAAGCGTATGACCAGATTGACGGCGCGCCGGAAGAAAAGGCACGTGGCATCACCATCTCGACGGCCCACGTTGAATACGAGACCGACAACCGCCACTATGCGCATGTCGACTGCCCCGGCCACGCTGACTACGTCAAGAACATGATCACCGGTGCTGCCCAGATGGACGGCGCGATCTTGGTTGTGAACGCTGCTGACGGCCCGATGCCGCAGACCCGCGAGCACATCCTGCTGGGCCGCCAGGTTGGCATCCCGACCATGGTCGTTTTCATGAACAAAGTTGACCAGGTTGACGACGAAGAACTGCTGGAACTGGTGGAAATGGAAATCCGCGAGCTGCTGTCTTCGTATGACTACCCCGGCGACGACATTCCGATCATTGCCGGTTCGGCTCTGGCCGCGATGGAAGGCAACAACCCGGAAATTGGCGAAGAATCGATCCGCAAGCTGATGGCGGCCGTGGATGAATACATCCCGACGCCCGAGCGTGCTGTTGACCAGCCGTTCCTGATGCCGGTCGAAGACGTGTTCTCGATCTCGGGCCGTGGTACCGTTGTTACGGGCCGTGTCGAGCGTGGCGTGATCAATGTTGGCGACGAGATCGAAATCGTCGGCATCCGCGACACCAAGAAAACCACCTGTACCGGTGTTGAAATGTTCCGCAAGCTGCTGGACCGCGGTGAAGCAGGCGACAACATCGGCGCCCTGCTGCGTGGTATCGACCGTGAAGGCGTTGAGCGTGGTCAGGTTCTGTGTAAGCCGGGTTCGGTAACACCGCACACCAAGTTCGAAGCCGAGGCCTATATCCTGACCAAGGAAGAGGGTGGCCGTCACACGCCGTTCTTCGCGAACTACCGCCCGCAGTTTTACTTCCGTACGACTGACGTGACCGGCACCGTGACGCTGGCCGCCGGCACCGAGATGGTGATGCCGGGCGACAACGTGTCGTTCGAGGTTGAACTGATCGCACCGATCGCGATGGAAAACGGCCTGCGTTTCGCCATCCGCGAAGGCGGCCGCACCGTCGGCGCCGGCGTTGTGTCGAAGATCGTCGAATAAGGCGCGCTTGTCGCGCCTGGTTGCGACAGGCGATTTTCCGCAGGGAAATCAGCCGAGAGCAACACGGTGAGAAACCAAAGAAGGCCGCTCCATCCGGGGCGGCCTTTCTGATTCAACCCCACTCTCCCGAGATGGGTTAGGCGAATAGTCACCGCATGAATGTTGCGCCGGGGTAGATCATAATGGTGTAATCAGGAAACGTTTCTATCGCGTAGGTTATTCAAGGGGCCGTGAGCGGATGATCAAAACCGCCGTTCCAGCCCCAACTCAAACCCCGTTTCGGAATAACTGAACGCCTCAATGCCGGATTTTGTCCTTTGATAGGTCAAAAGCAGAAATGGTGAAAATCCGTTTCCAAAAAACAGATCATTCTTTTCTATCCGAAAAGCACCGCCCCAAGTTTCTTCGTCCGGATTTCCCGTAAACAGAAAACTCCTCGTAACTACCCAGCTACCCCTCTGACTGAATTCAATATGACATTCTTTGCGGACGAGGTGGTCGAGCGCTGCATCGGCAAGAATCAACCAAAATCATCGTGGGATCGTCCTGAAATGTCGGAAAGGCGCATTGCCGAATTTCAGAAGTTTGGGGTAACAGATTGCATAGAAACCTGAGATGACAATTTGGGGGTCAGCGATCAATGAGCTATTATGCCAGTGATGTGGACGGCGGTTACTTTACTTTCGATGAGCGGCTGTCAGCCCTTTCCGAACTGATCTCGATGATCGACCGACCGGGCGACTATTGTGTGTATGGGCGGTTTCCTACCCCAATGCCTCGCATCTGGAACCACACGACAGGCGTCCTCGCATTCCCTCTCCAACCGGCACAATTACAGGACTTGATCACACTTGGTGAACGCGCACCATATGGACGCGGCGCAGAAACAATTTTGGACAGGTCCGTTCGTGACTGTTGGCAGGTTTCGCCAGATCAAATCAGCGTAGGAGGAGAAACCTGGGGCGAAACATTCAATCGCATCCTCAACCGTGCGGCCGAAGGCCTCGGCTACCCGCCGGAAGCTGTCGACGCGGAACTTTACAAAATCCTCGTTTACGAGGAAGGCGGTTTTTTTGCGCCGCACCGTGATACCGAGAAGGTTACCGGCATGGTGGCGACCTTGGTCGTTTCACTACCGGTTGCAGGGAAAGGGGGCGAACTGATCATCCGCCATCGCGGTCGAGAGACGATTGTCGAAATGTGTAGCAACGATCCTTCCGAACTGGTTTTTGCGGCCTTTTATGCTGATTGCGAACATGAAATTAGGCCTGTGACAGAAGGTCATCGCGCCTGTCTGGTTTACAATTTGGTTCTCACTCCGGGTCAAAATGTGGCCACCTCGGCACCGAACTATGCAGATTTTATGGGTCAGATTGCGAAGGAGATCAAAAACTGCTTCGCAACGTCGGACGCGCCTGAAAAACTTGTCTGGCTTCTCGAGCATGATTACAGCATCGCAGGCCTGTCGTTTGAAACCCTAAAAAACACGGATGCAACGGTTGGGCGTGCTTTGATTGCAGCTGCGGCACAGGCTGACTGTTCCCTCCACGCGGCCATCGTGCATGTTGATGAATATGCCGCCGCTGCCTACCTTGGGCGGGACTATGTCTGGGAAATCGAAGACATCGGCGCGGACGAATACGAACTCTATGATATCATTGAGCGGAGATGTGAGCTTGATGATTGGGTGCATCCCGATTTGGGCGCGAGCGCTTATGGCCAACTGGCGTTGGCGCAAAACGAATTGATGCCACCAGAACGGATCACAAATTGGGAACCTGACGTGAATCGCTTGACGGAGGCGAGCGGCAATGAGGGGGCCACAGTTGAGCGACACTATCGAAGCGCGGCCTTTGTTCTTTGGCCTGCTAAAGAAGGCCCTCGTGTTCTTGCCCAAGCCGGTGCCAAGGCGCTTTCCGTCCTTTTTGTACAGTCTGAGCAACGCGCTGCGACCTCTGACGGGAATGATTTGTCGCTTGACACCATTGCTGCTGAAATTGCTGAAGCTTGGCCAGCGCCCCAAGTCTTGCATTACTCGGACCGGGATGAGTGGCAAGAGAGCGGCGCAGTAATGCTGTCACGGCTTTGTCGTATCGGAAGTCGGAAAGCAACGGAATTATTTCTCGATCGGGTTGTGATACCGTATTACGGACCGGGTCTCAAAGCCGCACTGATTGAAGCAACATCGGAATTGGCTGAAAAAGACATGCTGAAGCGGCTTCTTGGCCTTGTTAGCGCACAATGCACAGAGCAGCCAGAAGCTGTCATAAATCTGGTCATGGGCCTGAGTGAGGCAAGTGATCAGGGGCAGAAAGTCATGACGCGGAATGCACTGAAAGATCTTATCAAGCACCTTTGTTCGGAGATACCGGTCGCGCTCAACGTACACCGGCCAAAAAACGCAGAGCCATTTTGGTACGGGTCGCGTCGACAGTCTGCCACGCCTTTGCCTGAACGCACGCTCCGGGAAATTTTTCAGTTGGCCTGGAGTTTTGATTTGGAAAGCAGCCTTGCTGGGGTGGTTGGCAATCTTGTCAACGCGCCCGACATCGTGCCGCCTGATCGCACCTTGCCACCCGTTCTGGCAAAATTGGGCACGTCGTTTCACGCGCAGGCATCAGAAAGTGAGGCATTCGCGCGGTTTTGGCGGCACTCGGCCAACGTCCTGCTGGCTCGCAGTCGTACCACACCTCCTGAACCGACCGATTGGGTCGTTAGCTCAAATGACTTGGGGTGCGGGTGCGAATACTGTGCCGAACTTGTTCGATTTTGTGCAGATCCGGTTACAACCACACATCGAATTCCAGTGAGAAGGGAGTTGCGGTCGCATCTGCGGTCCGTGATCGAAAGAGCGGGTGCGGATTTGAGTTGTGAAACTGAACGCAAGGGTAGTCCTTATACGCTCATCTGCACCAAGACCCGCGATAGCTACACCAGACGAAGACAGCAATATGCGAACGACATCTCTGCAATCAAGCGCTTACTTGAAGTGGCAGACGCTGTGCCAGAGGCCACTAGCATTGCAGCCAGCCTCCGCGCGGCGGTCAACTGTAGTCAGAGTAACTCTCCAACTACAACGACCTGACAAGCCCGGAATTGGTCAGCATGGTTTGAGGTTCAGGATGAGTTGATCGGGGAGAGTTCTCAAGGTTTCGAGTATGCTCCACCCCTGCTTGCGCGCCGTCTCAATGACGGTTCGAAGCGTGCAGAAGTTTTCTGCGCCGACGTGAGTTCGGAAGCATCCCGACACTTTTTGACGGACCTTGGTCATGCGAAGGTCCCTTTCGGCTTCATTGTTTGTAAACGGCACACTCAGGTCGTTGAGGAAGAGCAGAACCTCTTCTTTGCGGGTTTGCATCCGCAGCGCGAGATTATGTCCGATCCTGCGCTTTGGTTTGCCTCGCCGCGTTTTGCCGACCTTGTCCGGGACCAGCGGGGGAAGCGCCTCGTGCATCCGGATGGCCGTCTGGCAACATGCGTCATATCGGCGTTCGATGGCAGCAATCCGGGCGGGCACCACCGCGCGGGAATTCCGGTCTCGCGCCCTGTCTGCGGCTGTTTTGGCGTCCAGCAGAATGGAGCGCATCTCCGTGGCCCATGGCTCTTTCTCAATGTCGATCAAAGCCTGCAATTCCCGAAGGTGATGGGCGTTGCATAAGGCGTGACGCACTCCGGGGATCTTTCTGTAGGACGCCCAGTTGTCGTGAACGACACTTCCGGTCACCTCCTGCGTCACATCGCCTCTGCTACGGCCAATCCGGAAATGGCTCAAGTCTGGTGAGCACAGGATGTGGAGCCACCGGGTCTTGCCGTTGATGCGCAGGCCGGTCTCATCCATGTGCTTCACCGCAACGTCTGGGCCGCACAACAACGCTTGAATCCTGTTGACAACGGGCCGCATTACAGCCGCGGTTCTGGCGACGAGCGACGCCAGCGTTGCTGCGGAAATGTCGACCCCGTGAAGGTCGGAAAATATCTGCGCCAGGCGGTTGTCAGGGATGCAGTGCCGGGTTTGAAGATAGCTCGCCATGGCGGCAAGGTTGTCGCCATACTGCACCGGGGCGTTCACCCCTGCGGGAAACGTGGCCTGCACCCGGGTGCCACAGGCCGGGCAGACGCAGACACGCGCCCTGTGCTCAGTGACAATAAGCGGCGGTGGGGGTGGCAGGTCAAAGACCTGTCGCCTCACATACCGGTCGCAAACAACGCCAGACAGCCTGTGCTTACAGTCCGGACAGATGTGTGGGTAGTGATCGATGATCTGCTCCGGCGTCGAGGTCTGGCGCAGCGTCTTGCCGGGATGGCCGGGCTGACCTCCGGACTTGCGCCCGCAGGACCCGCGCAAACTTCTGGTTCGCTTCTTGCGCGCAGGCTTCGACAGCCCATCGCTTGAGGGAGGCTTGCCGCTGTTTGAGCTGTTAAGCCCAAGGCGGCGCTCCAGGTCCTCTACGCGCTGTGCGAGGGTTTTGTTGGCCTTCTCCAGCTCTACGTTTTGCTTGAAAAGTTGGGCGTTTTGTTCGGTGATATCCGCGATCTGCTCTTCAAGCCTCTCGATCTTGGTGCGCAAGGCCGCGTTCTGCTCCGCCAGAACAATGACCAGATCAATCAGATTTGACTTTGAGAAGGTCGCAAGCCGGCTGCGGGTCAGGTGAGCAGTATCCATACGCCTATCGAGTCACAGAAACGCTAACCAAGAAACAAAAATAACCCGCTTGGCCCGATTCAAATCGTCGCAGTCAGACCACCTGGGCAGTTACCACTCCGCGTTCTGAATCTTTTGCTTTCGACATAGACAGACGGTCTTAAGGTGAATCCACCGCGCGTATCTACTTGCCCAAAGATTGTAAAACGCTGGCGAATAAAGTTCTCCAGATTATCGTCAACATCCTTGCTTTCAAGAAAGATGCTCGCACCGATTGTTCCACGTCCGCCGAAGGACCGGCGCACTCCAATATCAGCGTCGATCTCGTGGCCGTCCAATAAAGGCGAAGTAGGGTTGTGCAGCTGCGCGCCATTCAGAACCGCAAAGACCGACCATCCCCGTTGGTTGCGCCGCTCAAACGCGGCCTGAAGACCAACTCGGTTTTCGAACACGTTGCCGCCCAGTAGGCGCGTTGTAAGAACCGGACCGAAAGAGGCGGTTGTGTTTTGCGTAAGCATCCTCAGCCCGAATCTGGTGCCGAAAATATAATCGTCATATTGCGACATGCGCGCTTCGGTGATGTCAAAGGACAGCGACGCAAACGCGACAGTGTCGGCGCCAAATACCTTTGCCGCGATCGGTTGACGGAAATTCGCGGATCCTGTCGCGCGCAACCCGATCTCGGAAGTCTGATCGCGATTGAGGCGAAATGGCAGGTCAATGCCCGAAAAATTAAGGATAATCTCGTCGGTATCGTAGTTGCGTTGATCGCCGACATTCGTGGCACCGATGCTGAAATCCCAGTCAAATCCACGGCGCGCATCGATTTGGCGGATCAAGCCCAGAACCTTGTCGCGGACAGGTGCCGGCAAATCGCCCGAGAGAACCGTAAAGAACTCGTTCCGGGCCCGGTTCCATTGCCGTGCCAGATAATAAGCAAGGCCGAGCTCCAGCCGTACTCGGACCAGGTTGGGATTTTCGGCCAGAATCGAGGAAAACTTTTCGATAGCCGAATCGGTATTGCCCAATTCCAGGTCTTGAAGCCCGCTTAGAAACAAGGCCTCAATCTTCGCTCTTTCCGAAACGGTTTCGGGTTCAGTGACAATGGTCGACTGGGCGCTGACTTTGTTTCCGCTTAGGGTGGCCGCAATCAGGCAGAAAATCAGTGGTAGAATTCGAGACAAGGGAAACACACCGGACTTTGAAATATTGACTAACGACATTCATATGCGCCGCTTTCTGGAATGAACAGACAGGTGCTGAACCGTATGTCGCCTGTGGCAAATTGAGCACGTAAAGATTGTATTAACTTATTAACTTGTACCCGCATGGGTGGTTAATAAACTGCCTAAGAAATTGAACTTACGGAGGGATTATGAAAGTTCGTGTAGGGTATTGTGCAATTGCGTTATTTACAGGCTTATCATTGAGTGCATGCAGTTCTTCAAGTTCTTCCGGGGGCGGAAGCGGAGGTGGTTCTTCAGACGACAGCAGCAGCGTAGCCAACGAAATTTCGCTGCCTCGGAATGGAACTATTGAACTTGATGGCAGTGCTGTCACCGCTGAGTTTGCGACAAATGCGCTGGGGTTCTCCGTCGATGAGATTAATGCTCCGGAAGCATCAACATTGAGGATAACGACTGAGAACGGAGAGATCGTGTCAGCAAGATTTGTGGCACCGGGTTCGTCTGCAACGTTGGATTCGCGCAGTGGGGATACCCGGGTTCGCAATGGGGCTGCCGTCGCGTTTGATGCGCCAGATTTGAATGAAGGCGCTTTGTTGATTGATCCATCCAGATCCCGGTTTGAATATCAAACCTTTGGTGTCTGGCTTGAAGGCCGCAGAGAAGCGACAGGTACGGCCGGCGCCGGATCATATGGGTCGCGCACGCCAACGCGGGACATTCCTACTGGCAGAAATGTGACCTATGACGGCGTCAGCACGGGATTTGCCCGTCTCGCCGATGGCGATCCTTACCTGACGGCCTCAGATATCAACGTCACAACAAACTTTCGCACGGCCACGATTACCAGCAGGGGAACTCAGGCGACTAACCTTGCGGCTAATCCGGACCGCGCGGCACCGGAACTGGATTTCTCGGGCTCCGGCGATGTTTCAGGAAGCGGCTTCCGTGCCCGCGTTTCCGGTACCGGGACAAGCGGTACGGCTAACGGAATATTCTATGGGCCCAATGCGGAAGAGGTCGGTGGCACTTTCCGGACAACCGGTGCTGGCGGCGTTAATTATATCGGTTCGTTTGGCGCGGACTGACGTCCAGCCCAGACAAGCGTGTCTGCAATCGAAATTTGCAAAGACCCTGCTGTGAACGCGGCAGGGTCTTTTTGTTGAATAAGTTGGCGATCAGTGTTCCGGCGTCCAAGGCGCACGACCGACCAGTTGGTCCGCTTCGGCGGTGATGTCGTTCATGTGTTGCTCAAGGCTTAGCCGTAGCGTTTCGATTTGTTCTGCGCTGGCTTTGCGTGGCACCGTTTCCGTCCACTCACGGCACAGAAATACGCCTTGGTTTCGCCAGGGGCGCGGCATCAGCAGGCGGTCCCAAGTGCCTGCTTCACGCCCGTGGCGGGCTGAAAATGTGATGCCGAAAACCCGCTTGCCTGACGTGCGCGCCCAGATCAGGGGCACAGTCGAGGATATCCGTTCGGGCCCGCGCGGACCGTCAGCCGCGATGCCGATGGAAATCCCCTGTTTCATCTTGCCCAGCACTTCGCGCGACAGTGCCACGTGGCGTTTTTTGCTGGCCATGGCAATCGTGTCCATGCCGAACAATTCCTGCACGCGACCTACCATGCTGCCGGCGCGGGCGGACGAAGTGATCGAACAGATACGCCCCTTGTCCAGAGGGAAGAAATACGGGGATTGCGCCAGGCGTTGATGCCATAGAACCACGATGACCGGCTCGCCCTGATCGGCAAGCTGGTCCAGTTCTTCGTAGCCGATCCGCTGCCAGCGCGTGTTGCGATTCACCATCCGAATATACCACGCAATCCGCCGTGCCACCCAGTTCAGGACGGTTTCGCTGTCGGCGATTTTCTTACGGAGACTCACAATGTTTGTCCTTTTACCGGGCGACGCTTGTCATACTGAACCTGACGTTGGGTGCAACGTTTTTGTCTGTCATCAATCTGCCGGTAAATCTTAAAAAAGGCTCTTGAGTCCTTTGCGTCACTGGCATATCTGAGGGCGCACTACAGGGGTATAGCTCAGTTGGTAGAGCGACGGTCTCCAAAACCGTAGGTCGCGGGTTCGAACCCTGCTGCCCCTGCCAAGTCCTTTAGCCAATGTTTTTAGCGCAAATTGTGGATTCGGCATCAGTGTCGGTTGCGTGCAGGGCTGTGTCACGCAATTTACTTGACGCGCGGGGCAAGAAGGAAAAAACTTTAATAAACAGCCGACGAAGACATTCGGGAAGGCTCTATTCGTACATCGTATTGATGCTCATTCCAGCGAGGGCGCTGGCGAGGCAGTGCCTCGGGGTTGGGTTCTTCTGCAGGACTATGAGATGGAACCAGCGCAGATAGCTGGCAAGATATTTTGTGGCGATCCCCCGGCGGTTACCAATAAACCCCTTGAGGCGGGAGTGACGGTTGTTGACGTTTTGGATATGGAGTTCGCCGCGAACGCGTTCACCGGAAGACTGGTTGAGCGCTTCGTGGCTGACACACAGGGCGGCAGCACACGGCGGATAGCTGGTGCCCCCATCGGTCACCAGCAGTGCATCCTTGTCCATGACCGGCGCGAGAACCTCCCGCAGAGCGGCAGCATTGACCGCAGGCAGGACGGCACTAACGGTCGTGCCGGAGCGATCTGTCGCGACCAGAACCGGCACCTGCTCATCGGACAGGCCCCGCTTTGTTGCCTTGCCCCCGCGCTTTCGGGCCTTTCGGTCCGGCTTTTTTGCAGAGGATTTGCCTTCCGTGGCCCGTGTCCAAACACGATCCCCTTTGCGGCTTTCAAGAAAATAGGTTTCGTCGGCCTCGACAATGCCCTTCAGTTTTTCGGCGGTGGATTTGATCCCGGCAAGGAAGCGGTGTCGCCAGCGAAAGGCGGTGCTCCCGGCTATGCCACAGCGCTTTGCCGAAACTGCCACCGTATCGCCATTGGCGAGGCATTCGCTGAACGTCAGCCAAAGATCCTTGCGGTGCAGGCCGCTCAGTGGTGTACCCGTCACCGCTCCAAAGGTTCGATTGCAGGATCGGCAAAGATAGCGTTGCATTCCCCGCGCCTTGCCATTGGCCACTGCACCGTGTGCGCCGCAATGCGGGCAGGTCCGGTCTTCTCCAACACCCAGCTCAACTGCCGCAACCGAGGCTTCACCCGCTGGGCGACCGGCCAGAACCTCACCGACCTCTACTTTCTGCGCCTCGCTCAACGTGTCGACCTCCGACAACCAGGCAAGAAAGGCTTTCCGGTCCATAATGCGCATCCTCCTGTATTTCAGACAAAATATAACACATCAATACGATGTGCGAATAGAGCTTAGGGCTTTCAAAATACGCGCCGGTTTTTGCATCCAACGAGGTCACATTTGCGGATCTGGCACATCTGTCGGAACATGATCTGATTGATATGGGTCTGCCGCTGGGACAACGCCGCCGATTGCTGGCGGCGTTGGGCAAAACAGATGTTGCCGTTTCACCTGCATCGCGCGGGGGTGGTAAGATCGTGGCCGAGCGGCGGCAACTTACCGTGATGTTCGTCGATCTCGTTGGATCGACCGCGATGTCCGAACGCCTTGATCCAGAAGATCTGGGCGAGTTGGTCCGCCGGTTCAAGGAAATCTGCACAACGTCGGTGGCACGGTTTGGCGGACATGTCGCCAGTTTCATGGGCGACGGGGCGATGATTTACTTTGGATATCCGCACGCGTTGGAAGACGCGGCCTCGCGGGCTATTCACGCCGGGCTGGATATTCTTGATGGCCTCAAGCGTATGGAGGGTCAGGAACGGCTGCGGGCGCGGGTCGGTGTTTCGACCGGACTGGTGGTAGTTGGCACGATTCATGGAGATGGCCTGAAGGAACATGACGTGGTCATGGGCCGGACGCCAAACCTTGCGGCGCGGCTGCAATCGCTGGCTGAGCCGGATATGCTGGTCATAAGCCCCTCGACCCGCAGGTTGGTAGGCAATGCATTTGAGTTGCAGGATCTGGGGCAATTCGCGCTCAAGGGGTTTTTCGAAAAAATCCAGGCTTGGGTTGTGACCGGTCAGGCGCGCATCGAGCGTCGATTCGATATCATGCCTGACGCGGGCGCGGGCCGTTTGGTGGGGCGTCAGGCCGAGTTCCGTAAGATTTGCGACAAATGGCACGAGGCAAGCCAGGGCGCGGGTCAATCGATCCTGATTTCGGGCGAGGCTGGTATCGGCAAGTCGCGGCTGATCGAGGGGTTGAGCCAAAAGCTGCTGGAAGAAGGCGCATGGCAGCTGAACTTTCAATGTTCGCCGTTTCACGCCAACAGTGCCCTATACCCGATCATCCAGCATCTGGAACGCGCCGCCGGGTTTACCTCTGCCGATACGGATGCGGACAAGCTGTCGAAGCTTGCCCATCTCCTGCGACATCAGCCGGCCGAGCATCTGAGGCTGATCGCCGACCTGCTCAGCATCGATGCCGACGAAACCCTGGGACCGCTTGACCTGCCGCCGCAGGTGAAGCTGGAAAAACGCTTGAGGCGATCACCGATCAGTTGGCATCGCTGGCGCGGGACAAACCTGTGCTGTTGCTGTTCGAGGATGCGCATTGGGTGGACCCGACCACGTTATCCCTGACTGACCGCGTGATCGAGAAAATCCGCGATTTGCCTGTTTTGATCGTTGTGACGGCGCGCCCCGGGTTCGATCCGGGCTGGGGGCATCATCACAACACCTTGCATATCCCGCTTAAACGTCTGGAACATAGCGATGTGGCGGCCGTGGTAACCGATGTGGCCGGGGGTCATTCGGTACCCAATGACGTGTGCGATCTGATCGCCGCGAAAACTGACGGCATTCCGCTTTATGTGCAGGAGGTCACGCGTGGTCTGTTGGAGTCTGGTCAGTTACGGCTGACCGATGATGGTTATGTCCTGAAGGGGACCCTGCCTTCGCTGTCCGTTCCAAACACGCTCAAGGATTCGTTGATGGAGCGTCTGGACCGTTTGGGCATTGCCAAAGAAGTTGCGCAGACCGGAGATGTGTTTGGGCGTCAGTTTTCCATCGCGCTGCTGGCCTCGATGTCGATACTATCTCCGGCGGTGTTGCAGGCGGGGCTGGATCAGTTGTCTTCGGCAGGGATCATCCTGCAGGTACCGGACGCCGCTGAAGATGAGTTCATTTTTCGTCACGCGCTGATCCGGGATATGGCCTATGACAGCCTGTTGCGCACCGAACGTCAGGCGTTGCATGACCGTGCAGCAGGTGCGCTGTTGCAAAACCAGCCACAGATGGTCCAGACACAACCGGAAGTTCTGGCGCAGCATTATTCGCTGGCCAAACGTCCCGACGACGCGGTCGAGCACTGGCAAAAGGCCGGACGGCAGGCGATTGAACGTTCAGCCCAGACCGAAGCGCTGACGCATTTGTCCACGGCGCTGGACCAGCTTGCAGAACTGCCCAAAAGTCAGGAACGGGACCTGCAGGAGATCGATATTCAGATCCTGCGCGCGGGTGTTCTGCGCTCGACCAGCGGGATTTCGGGGGATGCCACCGGCAAGGCCTATGCCCGTCTGCGCGACCTGTGCCACCGCGCGAACGAGACTGAGCGGTTGTTCCCGGTGCTCAACGGGCTGTATGCCTTTCTTTTGGTGCGGGCCGAATATCGGTTGGCGCAGGACGTGGCGGCACAGATTCTGGATTTGGCGGCGGCCAGCGGTAAAACCGAACATCGCATGGTCGGCCATCGCGCCATGGGCGCGGTGCAATTGCATCTGGGCAATCTGCCCGAGGCCCGGACCCATCTGGAACAGGCCTGGTCGCTATATGATTTCGACCAACACAGTCAGCTTGCCTATGTCTACGGAACTGATCATGCCGCGATCACCTCGGCCTTTCTGGGGACGTGTTACTGCCTGATGGGCTTGCCCGATGAGGCGGCGCGGGTCCAGCGCACGGCGCTGGACTGGGCTAAGCAACTGAAACACGTGCACAGCGTCGCGCAGATCATGGTGTATATGTGCAAGGTGCAACTTCTGTCGCGCGACATCCCCGCCTTGTTCGATGTTGCGCAACCATTGACCGAGTTGGCGCAGGAACATTCCCTGCCGTTCATGGCCACGATTGTCCGGTTCTGGACCACCTGGGCCGAGGCTACAAAATCGCCCGACGCGGAGACTATCGAAAAACTGCGTCTGGCCGCCGAAGACTGGTGGTCGATCGGGGCTGGAAACTACAAAAGCTATTTCCCCTCTTTGATTGCCGAATTGCTGGTTGCGACCGGCAATCACACAGCCGCACAACAAGCCCTGCTTCAGGCCGACCATTTTCTGGAAAAGACCGAAGAGAAATGGGCCGAGGCCGAGCAATTGCGAATTCAGGCCGCGATGGTGGCCGGAACAGGCGGCGATCCTGTGCCCATATTGCTAAAGGCAATCGAGACGGCACGAAATCAGGGCGCGGCGCTGTTTGAGCTGCGCGCGGCGATGGCCTTGGTCCAGGCACGGCAGGCCAGAGGACTGCCCGGCGGGGATGAGCTATTGTCAATCCTGAACAGGCTGGACCCGCGCGCCGATCTTGCCGACTTGCGCGATGCGCGAGCATTGGTTGAAACGATGTCTTGACCGACAGGGCCCATTGCTGCCAGCTTGGGCGCGGGCAGAAATGGGTTGATACCTGCAATTCGATTTCAGGGTACGGGTCTTTCCGGGTCCGGGCCTGTACTTATCCGATTTGAGGAGCGCCCATGCGTAAGATCAGCAAAACCCTTCTGGCCAAAGACAGCGCCGCCAGCAGCCGCACGGACCTGTTGCTGCAACGCTATCACCCGATATCACCGGACCAGATACGGGAATTCGAAAAAGGGCTGATCGGTTCGGTGGTTCTGCCGACGGACCCGAATTACAACAATGACCGGCAGGTGTGGAACCCGGCGTTTCAGGACTATCCCGAAATCATCGTCTATTGCGAAACGGTCGAGGATGTGCGGGCCAGTCTGGCCTTTGCGCGCGAACATGATCTGTGGGTCATGACGCGTTCGGGGCGGCACAGCACCGCTGGATACTCGGTCAACAACTCGATGGTGCTGGACACCAGCGGGCTGCGCTATGTCACCGTCGATCCGGATGTGCCGATGGCTTATGTGGGGCCGGGAACACCGTTCAAGATGCTGAACTCGGCACTGAACGCCTATCACCTGCATGTGCCCGGTGGGGCCTGTCAGGATGTCTGCGTGGCCGGGTTCATGATGGGCGGCGGTTACGGGTTCACTTCACGCATGTTCGGCATGGCCTGTGACAACGTGCTGGGCGTCACTGTGATGTTGTGGGACGGAAGCATCGTTATCGCCGATGACAAGACAAACCCCGACCTGTTCTGGGCCATCCGCGGCGGCACCGGCAACAATTTCGGTGTCCTGCTTGAGATACGCTATAAACTGCAGGACCTTTATGAGGTCTGGGGCGTTCATATAAAATGGCCCCTCAGCAAAGCCGCCAAAGCGCTAGAATATCTGCAGGCCAATTACATGAAAGACGGCGTTTCCGACAAGTTCGGCGCTTATATCTTTCTGGCCTATCAGGGCGAGGAACTGGTTCTGCTGGTCTCGGCCATGTATCATGGGACCAAAGACGAGGGGATGAAGGTGATCCAACCTCTGCTGGACGATCCCATCGGGGGTCATCTGGAAGATTGCTGTTCCGGCACCTATCAACAGATCAACGCGTGGCTTTATGACGAAAAATACGACATCCCGGTCGTTCCGGATCAGGCGCGCGAGGACAAGCAGGGCGGCTATATCGAACGCCAGCTCAGCGAGGCCGAGTGGCAGCGCGTCGTTGATTATCTGAAAACCACGTATAACGCCTATGGTGCCGTGGCGATTGAACCTTATGGCGGTGCGATCAACCGGATCCCCGTGGGCAAGGACGGCAACGCCTTTGTTCACCGTAACGTGTCGCTGAATTTCTACGTCGATGTGTTCTGGCTGTCGGAGGAGGAGAAGAAGATCGTGGTGCCGTGGCTTGATGGGTTCATGAAGCTGATGACCGACGAAGGTTTCTTCATCGACCGCTGCTATCAGAACTATCCGCGCCGGACGCAGTTGAACTATCGCTGGCTCTATTGGGGTGAAAACTTCAACTCGTTGCTGTTCGTCAAGCGGAAGTTTGATCCGGAGAATTTCTTTCACTATCAGCAAAGCATCTCGCCGGTTCCGGACGACGCACCGCCATATATCATTCGCGAAACGTCGAAATCTTTCTTCGACAATCTTGAAATCACCTATGAAAGCTATTCGAACCCCTGAAAGCAGGGACAATCAGGGCCGAACGGGGGAGGGCCAAGCATGGACACCATCCAGGAGATCTTTTTTCTGCCACCCATCGCGGTGGCCCGGCTGGGCCCGGGTGAGACGCCACTGGAAAGTTATGAGTGGCAGCAGGACATGGATGCGCATGGCAACAACAAGACCATCATCCGGTCGAATGTAACCTTGCGCGAAGTCGAAGATGGCAGTGTTGTCGCCTACCTGCCGGATCCCAACAGTATTCGATTTCGCGACGAAGGCGGCGCGTTGCGGCCCGTGGCCCCGTTTTTTGAGCTGTGGGCGCGCTTGCATGATGACGAACACGGCGAGGAATATGAGACACCGGTGACGCTGGACTTTCTGAAGGATCAGGGCCTGTCGCTGGAAAATGTCCGCTACACTGTCGCCGTGGGCAACACAAAGGCCGAACGCCGGACCGGTGACGCCGCCTGCGGTTTTCGCGCCCGCGTCGAGATTGCCGGGGGGGATTTTACCCCGAAACCACTGCTGGCCTTCAGCCCGTACACCTCGGAACAGCAGCCGATGGTGTATGAACACAGCCCGATCCCGCTGGGCTCGGTTCGCGCCGTTCATCCGGTGCATGGGGTGGATGAGCCGGTCAAGGGGCAGCAGGTGGATCGCAGTATCCTGCGCCTGCGCTTCATGCCGCCAAAGGGTGAAGTCTATGGTCCACCCGATGCAGCCTATGGCCCGGCCACGCTGGCGGTGCCCGGCTATCAGAACGACCCGCCGAAATCGGAATATGGCCGCATTCATGAGATCGTGCCAGAGCAGAACCGCATCCTGAACCCCGACACGCCATGGTCAAAGTGGATCATGATGTCCGGCATGTCCGACGACCCCGAACCACATGACAGCTATGACGGCGCCCGTGTTGGCAATGATCAATCCTGGGGCGTGGCCGACGACACCAGCGACGGCATCATCGAGGCAACGCTGGCTGTGCGTGGTGAGCGCCTGACGGCACGGGCCACCATCATGACCGGACCCCCCGATTTCGCGCCCGATGCCCGCCCGTTCTACACGCTCGAAGATGATCTGCAGGATCGGGAGCTGTCGCTGATGGTGGTGACCGAGGAAAACTATCTGCGGGCCAAGACCGAGGTGGTCGACATTTTCCGCCGCGCGTTTGAAACCAACGGCCTGATCAATCTGGATGACATCCGGGCGCAGGGTCTGAAGGACAACGCCAAGCTGCAGGCCAAAACCAAAATCCCGGTGACGCCCGGCCTGCCCTCGACCGATGCAAAATCCATGACGGAAGAGGACGCGCGGCCGCCAGACAAGATCCCCGATCTGATCCGCCCTCAGCCGGTTTCGGTGTTCTCCAATTCCGTACCGAACGAAAGGTTGCCCTACACGGTCGCCACCAAGTTCGTGCATGAGCAACTGATTGACGAGGAAAACCTGCTGGATTTCCTGCGCCGCCGTCCCGATTTCGTCAAAACCCTGCTGCGGCCGCCCTTTGGCATTCTGTCCCAGTTGGAAACCGATCCGAACCCGGATCAGGCCCCGAACCCGGATTTTCGCGATCCCCGTATCGTGCGCGACATGATGCACGACGCCCGAATGCCGCCTTATATGCGCGATTCCAACTATTTCCCGTTGTCGCTGTCGCGGCGGCAATACCATCTGGTGATATCGTTCATCGATTATCTGGTGGCCCAGTCCAAGGGTCAGGAAACGGAGCTGCGTGATGCCTGATCAACCCGACCATATCCGCGTCAAACCCCGCAATATGACCGCGCGCGCGGCATACAAGGTTCCCGGCAACCCCGACAACACGCGACTGGACGGATCGGTGGGCAATTGCTTTCCCGGTCTGGAGATGGACGTGCGCAATCTCGACCGTCGGTTCTTTCCCGGGCTTGTGTTCAACGCGGTGCGCGTGCCGCTGAACCCGTTTCCCGAAGCGCCCAAAGAGACACAGGGACTTCATCTGGTCTTTGTCGATTACTTTTACGACCCGATGCTGCCCGACAACAGCCCCGAGGAATGTGTGCAGACCCTGCTGGATGATTACAGTGGCGCGGTGGGGGAAAAACTCAGCAAGGGTCGTTGGTTTCTGTCCTGAGTCGAACAGAGCGGCAAAAAGATCATCTTCAAGGATGACGATGGCACACCTTATGACGGTCTGATGATTTGGCGGTTCATCCGCAGTCTGGAATGTGGCGACGACAAACCTGTGACCATCGCACTGGAACGGCGCAACCACGAAGGCATCGTTGATACGGATCAGGTGGTGCTGCACGGATTTCGCCGCAAGTATCTGACCGATGCTGGCGTGTTCAGCGACGCCTACGACCCGGGTGAACTGACCCAAAGCCTGTGCAACCCGTGGTCCCATGATTTCCGCGATTGCGGCTGCCACTACTGGCCGTCCAACCACCCCGACGTGGTCATGGCCGAGGTGCCGCACGACGCCGCGCTGCCGACGGGGGCGTCAAATAACCCAATCGCGGCGGAAACCTATCTGGACTGGCTGCGCGCAGACAAATCGCCCTCGGGCAATGTGGCTGCATTGAACACGGTCGAACAGAACCGCCCGTTCCAGATCGACCATTATCAGGTCAATCAGATGTGGAGCGATCTGCCCATTGTCGTCGAAGGGCGCGAAACTGGCGAGGTTTACGAGGTCGATCCGGAATTGCCTGATATCGAGCCCTACGACTCGACTGACGAGATGATCGAGGATCTGAAAAACCGGCTGGCGCCGATGGAGATGACGCTGAGCCTGCAATATCTCTATGCTTATTTCACGCTGACTGATCCCGAAAAGGCCGACCTGAAACGCTGGCCGACGCTCAAGGATGATCTGATCTTTGCCCGCCGCGCCCTGTTGGAGGTCGCGATTGGTGAGATGACGCATATGCGATTGGCGAACCAATTGCTGTGGGAACTGCAGGGAGATGCCTATGAACCAGTGCTGACCCCATCCGAAACGCTGCCGACAGGCGCGGGCAAGGGTCAGACGCAGCCACGCGCACTCAGGCCGCTCACGCTCGAGGCTATCGACGATTTTATCGAGATCGAAAGCCCCGATGGTTTTATCGACCGCGCCTATGCGCAATGCGTCAAGACACTGGAAAGCAAGACATTCACCAACCGCCGCCTTTATGCGCTGGCCGCGCGCATCGACACAGACGGGGACGAACATTTCCTGCGGTTCAAGCAGATGCGCGAAGTGCTGGCCAAATACGATATCGGCAAGGATACCCCGGCCTACCTGCGCCCTGTCGAAGTCGGAACAAAAGCGCAGGCCAAAGCGGCGCTGGATTTGTATGATCAGGTCAAGGACGGCCTGCACAATGCCTATACGCTGGAGGCCAGGCATCAATACGAACAATCGCAAACCTATATCCAGAAGGTGCGCGACATCATGAAACTACTGCGGGTCGAAGGCGAAAAACTAGCCGCAGACGATATCGGCATTCCGTTCTGGCCGGAGGACAAAGTGTGATCCCACCTGCCGCCCAGGTACATTTCTTTGAAACCGGCCATGGTCATCACATGCTGGCCGTCGATGGCTCGCGGGTATTTGACGTGCCCGTGGATACTGCCGCCCGGTTTGCGGACATGGATGATGCCGGGCAACAATCGTATTTGCGCAGAATGGGTCTGGACGGTCAGCCCTTTATCGAGGATGCCCCGCCTGCGGATCTTCCGGTCCGATCGCTGTCGTTGGCCGTCGCGCAGAAATGCAATCTGGCCTGCACCTATTGCTATGCCTCCGGCGGAGATTTTGGTGGCCCGGCACGCAATATGGAGTGGGAGGTCGCCAAGGCATCGGTCGACCGTTTGGTGGCTGAGGCAGAGCCCGGCGTGCGGATCAATCTGGCCTATCTGGGCGGCGAACCTTTGATCAATCGCCCGCTGATCCACCGGGTCACGGAATACGCTCGGGAACAAGCACAGGCCAATGATCTGCGTGTAGGGTTTTCGATCACCACAAACGGGACCTTGCTGCGCCCCGAGGACGCTGAGTTTTTCGAAGAGCATGGCTTTGCCGTCACCATCAGTCTGGATGGGGTCGGCGAGGTGCATGACCGCCTGCGCCCCAACCGGGGCGGACGGGGCAGCTATGACATGATCCTGCGGCGGGTTGAGCCGTTGCTGGTGCATCAGCGAAACATGCAGGTTGGCGCACGGGTGACGGTCACGCCACAGAACATGGGACTGCCCGAAACGCTGGAACAGTTTGTCGGCATGGGGTTCCACTCGGTCGGGTTCTCGCCAATGCTGGCCTCTCCGAACGGGTGCAACGAACTGGGCGGTGATGACTTTGATGAAATGCTGGCGCAGATGATCCGCTGCGGGCAAGCGTTTGAGGCGGCAGTGATCCGCGGGCGGCGATATCCGTTTTCGAACATGTCCACCGCGATGCAGGAAATCCACCGGGGAACGCACAGGCCTTATGCCTGCGGTGCCGGTGCCGGGTATTTCGGAGTGTCCGCGGATGGAGGTCTGTTTGCCTGCCACCGCTTCGTCGAAGATGACGCGGGCGCCATGGGCAACGTCTATGATGGCCCCGACCTGCGCCGGGACAACTGGCTGGCGGACCGGCATGTGCACGGACAATCCCCCTGCAACACCTGCTGGGCGCGTTACTTGTGCGGCGGTGGCTGCCATCACGAGGTCATTCACCGTGGTCGCCCGGCCTGTGACTATATCCGGGGGTGGCTGCATTATTGCCTGCAAGCCTATGTCCGGTTGTCCGAGGCACGGCCCGACTATTTTGGCCAGACAACCACGCCCGTTCCCGCCTGAAACGAGCGGATGACTTTCGAAACCGATATCTGTGTGATCGGTGGCGGTCCTGCCGGGGCGGTCACGGCGTTACGGCTGGCGCAGCTGGGGCTCCGGGTGTGCCTTGTGGAACGCGCGGCTTTTCCGCGCCAGCATGTGGGCGAATCTCTGACCCCGTCCGTCTGGCCGATCCTGGGCATGTTGGGCCTGTCCGACAGGGTTGAGCAGGCGGGGTTTTTGCGGGCTACCGGATCAGTTCTGCATTGGGGCGGAACCTTTGAACGTCGCGCGCCCGAAGGCGGGCAGGCCGGTTTGCTGATCAATCGCGGGCAGTTTGACAGCGTGCTGTTGAACGCAGTCACCGAGGCTGGCGTGCGCGTTCTGCAACCGGCGCGGGCCTATCGCCCGAACCGAACGTCCAGCGGGTGGTCCATCCCCGTTAAAACAGCCGATGGCACAGTACAGGTTGGTGCCCGTGTGCTTGTGGATGCTGCGGGCAGGCAGGCGGGGCTGGGTCGCAGGTTCCGGCCTGCCTCGGCGCCATTGCTCTGTCTTTATGCGTATTGGCAGGCCCCGGCGGGATTTGGCGCTCAGGCCCGGGTCGAGGCCGGGTCCAGCCATTGGTATTGGGGCGCTTTGCTGCCAGATGGCACCGTCAACGCCATGGTGTTTGTCGACCCCGCGACCTGTACCGGGTTGTCGCCGTCAGACCGGCGCGACTTGTATCTGAACCTGCTGGCGCAATCGATCCTGTTGTCGCCGTGCCTTGAACAACGTCGCATCGGCCCGGTCCGGCGCAATGATGCCACCAGCCTGGCTGAGCGTACCCCGCCAACCGACGACCTGTTGCGGGTCGGAGAGGCCAGCCTGACTGTTGACCCCTTGTCGTCGCAAGGGGTGCAGCTTGCGATGGGGCAGGCGGTTCAGGCCGCGACTGTGGTGAACACGGTGCTGACACGGCTCGAGTACACGGACATCGCATTAACCTTTTACAGCGATCGTCAGGCTGAGAGAGTTCGCATGCATGCGGGATTAGCCGCCGATTTTTATGCGCGCCAACAGCAAGTGTCCGATACCGAATTCTGGATCAAACGCGCCCAGGTCTGCGACTGGTTGGACGATCAGCCGGAACAGGCCGAAGAGGCTGATCTGCCACAATGCCGTCTGATGCTAGCGCCGGATACGAAGATGACGCAATCCGGAATTCAGACCGCAACACTCATTCAGCCCGGCGCCGTGGTGACCCATCCCAGCCTTCCGCGACCGGTCGCCAATCTGGATGGTGTCCCACTGGTTCCTTTGCTGCAACGGCTTGAGGGTCCGGCGACCGCTCAGGACATCGCAGACCTGTGGTCAGGTGCCGTCGATGCGCACAGAGCCATGCGTATTCTGGCATGGCTTTGGCGAAATCGCATTATGATTGCTGCCGGTTAATCGCGGTTTCCTCGGCCCGTTGAATGGCCTAATGTCCCGGCACGTCAAGAACAGCCGCAAAGAGGTCACATGTCGCGATTCGATGGGTATTTCCTGCGGCAACTGCTTGTCCTGTTCGGGTTTTTCACTCTGGTGCTGGTGGGTGTCTTTTGGATCACCCGCTCGGTCAGCCTGTTTGACCGGGTCATCAGCGGCGGCCAATCGGCGGTGGTGTTTCTGGAATTCACCGCCCTGACCCTGCCGACCCTGATCCGGACGGTCATGCCCATGGCGGTTTTTGCAGCTGCGGTTTACGCCACCAACCGGTTGAGCCGGGAAAGCGAGCTGACTGTGATGCTGGCGACCGGCTCCAGCCCGTGGCGGCTGGCGCGGGCGGTATGTGTCTTTGGGGTCTGTGCGGGCCTGATGATGGCGATCATCAGCGTCTTTCTGCGCCCCGCATCGCTGGATCAACTGGAGCAACGACAGGCCGAGGTCGCGGGTGACGTGACCGCGCAGTTGTTGAACGAGGGTGAATTCATGCACCCTGCGCCCGGGGTGACCGTCTATATTGGGCGCGTCGATCTGGTTGGCACGCTGCGCGAAGTGTTTGTGTCAGACGGGCGAGATCGCGAAAGCCCGGCCACCTATTCCAGCACCACGGCCTATCTGGTCAATACCGGCGGTGATATAAACCTTGTCATGCTGGACGGCATCGCGCTGCGACTGGACACAAGCGGCAACCGGCTGTCGTCTACCTTGTTCGAAGACGCGTCCTACGATATTTCCAGTATGACCAATGACACCAAAATCGGACGCCGCAGCCTTGAGGCGATTCCGACCCCGGAACTGTTGAAAAACCGTGAGGACGTAGCCGAACTGAGGTTGCATTCCGAGGGTGAAATTGTCGAAGAATTGCACCAGCGGTTTTCCTGGATCACGATCAACATTGCGGTGGCTCTGGTCGGTTACGCAGCGTTGATGCTGGGCAGTTTCTCGCGATTTGGCCTGTGGCCGCAGATCTTTTTCGCCTTCACGCTTCTGATCCTTCTCGAAGGGTTTCGCGGTATGGTTTCGCCGATCGTGATCGCGGACCCGAAACTCTGGCTGCTGCTATATGTGCCATCGGCCATAGGTATTGTCCTGTCTGGCTTGTTTCTATTGGTTGCGGGACGTCCGCTAATACGCAAACGCAGCAACAGTCCAGCGGTTGCGGGCGCAGGTTGATCCGGCCTGGGGCCGCGACCAAAAACCAAGATGCGCCACGCAGAATTTCTTTTGCGAGATTGGGTGAAAGCGCTAGTTTTATCCGGACAAGTTCGCGGAAAGGATTCGCCATGCTGGACAAAAGCCACAAACCCACCTGGACCAGTTTCGAAGAGGCAACCAGAGCCGATTGGGATGCGGTCATGGAGTATGAAGAGGCGTATAATGCGGCTCTTCCAGACCGGATACTCGACGCGATCCGTTCGCTGGACGAAGACTGGACGCCGTATCCGGTGAACCGGTATCAACACAGCCTGCAGGCCGCGACGCGCGCCTATGAGGACGGTGCCGACGAAGAGTTGATTGTCGCGGCGCTGATCCATGATACCGGAGACATCCTGTCACCCTATAATCACGGTGAGCTATCTGCTGCGATGATGAAGCCCTATGTCAGTGAGCGGACACATTGGATTCTCAAAAACCACTGCGTGTTTCAGGGCTATTATTACAACCATCATCTGGGCGGCGACCGGAACGCGCGCGACAAGTATCGCGACAGCCCCTATTGGGAAGACTGTCGCTATTTCTGCCATGAATACGATCAGAAAGCGTTTGATCCGGATTACCCGACCAAACCGCTGGAGTTCTTTGAGCCCATGCTGCGCCGTGTCCTGAACAAGGGCGGCGGGCATATGGATCTCAACGAGACCAGCGAAAGTTAACAGGCGGCCATCAGGCGATAGACGATCTGCGCAGTTGTAAAGTCCCAGGCGGTGTTGCCGTTTGGGGCCAGCTCGACCACGTCAAACCCCACGCATGTCCGCCCTTTCAGGGCGTGTTCGACCAGATGCAGGGCCTGATAATATCCCAGACCGCCGGGCACCGGGGTACCGGTGGCGGGCATGATTGCGGGGTCCAGACCGTCAACGTCAAAGCTGACATAGACCTGTTCGGGGAAATCCTCGGGCAGGTCGATTGCGTGGATGTTGAACCGCCCCGGGTTTACCGGAGACTTTTTTGCTCAAGACTCAGGCGACTTTATCAAGGGTGTTCAGGTTTGCATAGAATGCGTCCTCCAGTTCTTGTGGCGGCCGGTGCCCGATCGCGCCGTGCAGCCGCTTGTTGTTGTACCAGCTGACCCAGTCCAGGGTTTCCCACTCAACCTGGCCAACCGTTTTCCATGTGCCGAAGAACTCAATGACTTCGGTCTTGAACAGGCCGATGATGCTTTCTGCCAGGGCGTTGTCATAGCTGTCTCCGACGCTGCCGACCGATGCGTCGATCCCGGCCTGGGCCAACCGCTCTGTGTACCGAACCGCCAGGTATTGCGACCCCCTGTCCGAATGGTGAATGAGCCCGTCTGCCTGTGATGGTATTCGTTGGCAGATCGCCTGGTTCAGCGCGTCCAGCACGAAGCTGGTGGTCATGGACGTGGACACGCGCCAGCCCACGATCTTGCGCGCAAAGACATCAATGACAAAGGCCACGTAGACCATCCCGGCCCAGGTCGACACATAGGTGAAGTCGGAGACCCAGAGCTGGTTTGGTGCGGTGGCCGTGAACGCGCGATTGACCTTGTCTTCCGGGCAGGCCTGTGCAGGGTCCGGGATCGTGGTCTTCTTCTTGCCGCGTGTAACACCCTGCAACCCCATGACTTTCATCAGGCGTTCCACCGTGCAGCGTGCGATGTCATAGCCTTCCCGGCGCAGTTGATGCCATACCTTGCGCGCGCCATAGCGTCCCCGGCTGGCATCAAAGACGCGCTGGATTTCCCGCGCATCCTTATCGTCCTTCCTGGCCCGATCCGAGGCTTTGTCCGGGCTGCGCCGGATAGACAGACGCGCATAATAGGACGATGGCGCGATCGGCAGCACCCTGCAGATCGACCCGACACCGAACTCGTCCCGATGATTATCGATGAATGCGATCATTTCCGGAATGGGCGGTCGAGCTCCGCCTGTGCGAAATACGCGCTCGCCTTCTTCAGGATCTCATTGGCCGTGCGCAGTTCCTTGTTCTCACGTTCCAGGACTTTCAGACGTGCCTTCTGCTCGCTGGTCAGCCCATCGCGTTCGCCGGCATCGCGCTCCGCCTGCTGACACCAGACTCTGAGACTGTCCGGCGAGCAGCCGAGCTTTGGCGCGATCGCGTGGTAGGCCGCGTTGTCACTGGCGTAATCCGCGCGATGATCTTTATAAAGCCGAACGCCGCGGGCGCGAAACTCAGCCGTGTACTTCGGGGGTGATTTTTTCTTCTCCATAGGGTTCATCCTTTGAGAGTTTTACTCTCCGGTAAACCCGGGGCGGTTCACTCCGCCCATGCGCGGATGCAGCAGGGGTGCATGACGCGAGCCCCTGCTGCCGGTGCCATCGGAGATGCAAACCAACCGATGGAAGAGGAAACCGGAATGGCTACAGATAATTTTCACATCCAGCGCGAACTGGAAAGCCGCGCTCACCGCGGCAAAGCAGAGCCGTAATCGCCGTCCAGAGAGCACTGCAGGACGCACAGGACGCCCTCGAAAAGACAGCGCCGGCCCTCTTCGTCCTGGTTCTGGTAGAGTTGCCGGATATCCTGAAAGGCGGCTTCGCGCCTGTTCGGGTCCCTGCCGCCGATGGTTTTGGTGTTGAGAGTGGTGTCCACTGTGTCCCACATGATCAAATCTCCATTCAGTGGCGAAGTCAGTGCGGTGATGGGTCTGCGTCATGCCGCATCCTCCGCCGCAATCGCCGCAGGTGAACCCGGCGTCGGGTCGGGGCGCGGAATGTCGGAGGGCCATGCAAGGTCAGCGGCCCAGCGGTCGGAGAGGTATTGGACCACGCGGGCCGCGCGACGGGTGGTCAGGTCGTGACCGCGCTCAAGCCGGCCGCAAAAATCACCAGAGTTTGCGGCGTAAGTAGAGATCGTCTTGACGCTTAAACCTTTGTGCGCCGCATAGATGTGGATCAGGGTGACAACGTTTTCGGAATTCATGCCGAATTTATGCTCGGAATAAATTCCGAGGTCAAGAATAATCGGAATTTATTCCTAACTGAAACTTCGTTAGAAGTTGCGAATTATGGATATTGATAAGCTATCAGATATTGTAACGAGTGCAGTTGAGCGGTCCGGGAGTAACCCATACCGCATTGCAAGAGACGCAGGACTTCCGGACGACGCGCTTAGGAGCGTTATTGGTGGCCATGAACCCAAAGCCGGCCGACTTGCCGAAATCTGCCGCGCCCTTGGCCTCGAGTTCTACATCGGCCCGCCGCGCGAACCGACCAGCCCCGATTCGCCCGACACTCCCGCGCGCCCCGCCTGGAGCCGCTTCACAGATTCGACGCTGCCGCAGCATGGCATCGCCAAATGCGGGGTGCAGGGCTGGGGCAAGGATCAACCGGAGCGCGAGCCGCTCCCCAGACCGGAGGATATCATGGACGAACAGGCATTCTGGGTGACGGCTTCTGGCCAGTCGATGATCCCCGAAGGGATCGACGGAGGTGCGATCTGCCTGGTCTCGCCCGGCACCGAGGCGCGCGACGGGGACCGCGTGTGGATACTGGACCATCAGGGGGGCGCGGCAATCAAGCGGCTGATCCGGCGCGACAGCAAGGGCCATCTGCACCTGCGCGGCTGGATGCCCAAACAGGACGGGCAGCAAAAGAGCTTCGACGAGCAGCGCCTGCCCGCAGGCGTGCGCAAGGTCCATCCGGTGGTGGCCGTATTCAGGGGCCGCCCCGGCGCGGAGGGTTGCGAATATATCCCCGACCCGAAGCCGCCCGAACATGCCATGCCACCGGAAACCCCCGCCATCGTGCCGCCGGAGCGCATCCCCCACGCCATCACCGACCTGCTGGGCCTGCCCGGGGGCGCGGATGCGGATGCGGTGGTTGCGGCGATCCGCGCACAGCTGGCGGGTCGCGGTACGGCAAAAGCCTCACCTGCGACGGCGCTGGACAAGCGCACGCTGGAGCGCACTCTGGACGCCAAGACCCGCAACGTGCTGGACAAGCTGGATGCGATCGAGGCGCGCCTTCCCGCGCCCCCTGACCCCGCCCGGGGCGCGGAGGTGGTGCCCTGGCCGATCCCCTCCGGTGCGGTGGCGGAGAGCGGCGCGCGGGAGGGTGACGTGCGTATCCAATTGGCGCAGGACGTGCGCACGGCGGCCGGTGCGGGCGAGGAGGTGTTCGAGGAATCCACTGATATGCATGTGGTTCTGCCCGCCGAGGCCCTGCCCCGCCCGGTCCGCCCCGACCGGCTGATCGCGCTTTATGCCGAAGGCCGCTCGATGGAGCCGACGATCCGGCCCGGCGAGATGCTGGTGATGGACCGGGGTCGCTGCGAGCCCCGGGAGGGCGGGATATTCGTGCTGCGCACGGATACCGGGCTGGTTGTCAAGCGGCTGAAACAGGAAGGCGAAAGCTGGCGCATGACCAGTGACAACCCGGACTGGCCCGCGCGTGATGTGGGACAGGACGACCGGGTGCTGGGCCACGTGGTCTGGTTCGGGCCGGAGAAGATCGTGGAGGCGGGCGGGTGAGGCACCTTTGATCGCTTATATCGTCGGACAGGGAATCGCCGACAACGGCAAGGAACGGGCTAAGGTAGAAGCGGAGCAATCCAGTAACGGCAAATAAGCCCAAGCGCAACAACATACGCAAGAAATACGTGTATCCACAGAAAACCCAGCAGATTCTCTTTCCATTCTGGTTTTTTCGTGGTTGGTTCTTTCATGGTTCATCCTTTCGGATTCTGATAGTGATGGAGCGGCTGTGATGTCAATTTTATCAGAACCCATGACGGCTCAATAGCGGACCATGGTCCGCTGTCCCGCCCGGGAGGCACGGCATTATCCTGCCGGGACTTGCGAGGAGACGACGATGGACCACACCCCCGAACCCGACCAGAAGTTGCTCGCCCGGCTTCGGGAGGCCGCCGCGCGACCGATGTCCAAAGAAGAAAGGGATGAGCAGTGCGTGTCTTTCGTTTATGGCAACCTGCCGTTCCGCAGCACAATGACGAAGGACGAGGTGCGGGACGTGTTGCGCAAAGGACGGGGTGCATAGCGCACCCCCCCCCTCAATTCGAGATCAACAACTCGCGCACCCGCCTGGTGGCGCGGGCGTTGGCGGAATAGCGGGTCTCGACCTCTTCGATATCAGCCCAGGCGAAGAGGTCGCGGATCTCCGGGTGATCATTGATCGACAAAAGGAAGCGGCCTTTGAGGCTGCGCAGGATCGCCGCCATCCGGTCAAAATCGGTGCGCGCGAAGATGCCCTTGCCGTAATCGGCCTCGTGACCGGGATAGGGCGGGTCGAGATAGAACAGCGTGAAGCCCCGGTCGTAGCGCGGGATCAGATCGGCCCAGTCCAGGCATTCGATATGCACACCTTCCAGCCGCCTGTGCGCGGCGCGAATCAGCCGCGCCATGCGGGTGCCTGTGAGCCGCGCCGGGTGATAAGCGGTGGGTGCCATCTGGCCCGGCGTGGCGAGATGGGCGGGCTTGCCGCCGAAGGACATGCGCTGCAGGAAGGCAAACCGCGCGGCGCGGCGGATATCAGTGAGGGTCCCGGGTCGCTCCTTCAGGAGCCGGTTGAACCCGGCACGTGAGGCGAGACAGAGATCGAAGGCGTCCACGAGCGCGCCCGGATGGTCGCGCATCACGCGGTAGAGATTGACGATCTCGCCATTGATATCATTGAGAATCTCCGACCTCGGGCGGAGCTTGCGGCGCAGGAACACACCGCCCATGCCCGCGAAGGGCTCGACATAGCAGCGATGCGGGATCGCGCCGATACGGGCGATGATGCGCTGGCTGAGATTTTTCTTGCCACCAAGATAGGGCTCGGCCGCCGGGGCCGGGAGGAGGGACACGGTGTTTGACGTGCGCGGAGGGTTCTCACGATCATGATCCCGCCGCGTTCGCGGTGGCGGGACGGCCGGAACTGGCCGGTTGTGGTCGTGGGAGGGCCTTCCTCCCGGTTCGGGGTGTGGATATCACCCCGGCCCCCGTCCGGCTTCCCGTGAGGGGGTATGAGCGGCGGTCAGTGCGCAGTGCTAGCATGGCGCGGGCGGGTGCGGGAGCGGACCATGGTCCGGGGGGCAGGTTCAGGATCAACGGCACGAACGGAATCGGGAGTGATCTACTGCTATGTAAACGACACGGCGGATGCGCGCGGTGATCACGAGGTGCATGAACAGGGATGCCATTGGTTATCCCTTGCGCAAAGCACGACTTATCCCGGGCGATTCAACGCGTGCCATCAAGCCGTGGTGGTTGCCAGACGGCTTTATCCCCGCGCGAACGGGTGTTTTCATTGTTCCCAGGCGTGTCACACATCCTGGCCTCTTCGCGCGAGGCGAAAATGACCAGCACCCGACCGTCTTCAAGGCCGATATAGCCGGGCATCCTGCCGTGACCGCAGCAGCAATCGGTGGTGCTCACCGCGCCGGCATTGAGCGCGGCAACGATGTGATGGATGCAGAAGTCGATGCACCGCACCTTGCCGTTCAGCGGCAAGAGGACCTGATTGGCATATGTCACCACCCCTCCGGGTTCATCGCAATATCCGCACTCTTCGCGTTCGATACCATCCCCGTCTGCCCGGCTCATCCCTGTTCTCATGGCACCAAATCCTCCCATTGCGGGCACGCGGCCCCGAAATCCGCATAAGACTCGCCGATCTCCCGCTGCGTCCGGGCTGTGTCCAGGCGCGACCGTGTGGGCAGGCTTTCGCCCCAGATGCGGCAGAGCGCGGTCTCAGTCGCGCCAGCCGTGACCTTCGTATTTGCGCAGCCGGTCAGGATCAGCGCGGTCGCGAGCAACGCGGCTATCGATTTCATCGGCATGGGTATGGTCCTCCAGTTCGGCGCGGCGGCGGGCATCACGGGCGGCGTCCCGGCGCAGCCAGGCCAGTGCCATCGGCGCGGCAGCGGCGAGCGCGGCCCAGAGCGCGGTGCGGGCGGGAATGAAACGGGTGATGAAACGGGGAATGAAACGCAGCATGCTCAATGATCCCCGTCCAGCCATTTTTTGATCCGCTCGCGCGCGATCCAGGCAAAGGCCAGGAGGATGACAAAGGCCATCCCCAGCATGATTTTCTGCGTCCCGCCATCGAGATAGGACAGCGACGAGACAATCCCGCCCATCGAGGTGATGCCGCCAAGGCCTGCGGCCTGCAATGTTCTGGAC
>CAXXPZ010000067.1:0-63514 GCA_963422555.2 uncultured Ruegeria sp. | reverse complement strand
CGCCTCAAGGGGTTTATTGGTAACCGCCGGGGGATCGCCACAAAATATCTTGCCAGCTATCTGCGCTGGTTCCATCTCATAGTCCTGCAGAAGAACCCAACCCCGAGGCACTGCCTCGCCAGCGCCCTCGCTGGAATGAGCATCAATACGATGTACGAATAGAGCCTTAGGTTTATTGGTCAGCGCACCACATGGACCGCACATTTGGCGTGACGCACCACATGGGTTGCTGTTGACCCCAGCAGCAAATCCTGCATGCCCGGCCGATGCGAGGCCATGATGATCAGATCAGGTTTATTCACTTCGGCCCAGTCCAGAATTGTTCGCCCCGAATGCCCTTCGATCACCAACCCTTTTGCGTTGGTTACTTTGGCAGCAAGCGTATCAAGTTCAGTTTGAATGGCTTTGCGCGCCTCTGATAGGTATTCGGTCGGCATGTAAGAGATCGCATAGTCCGGAATATGTTCGACCACATGCAACAGCGTGACCTGAGCATCCGGAGTGGACAGAAGCTGCGCCAGTTTCAGAGGTCCTGAAATATCCCTTTCGTCGTCGAATGAAATTGGGACAAGGATGTTGTGATACATGACATATGTCTCCGTGTTGATACCTCCAGATTGGCCCGAAATCGCCCAAATTTCATTGATTTAAATCAGAATGTATCCGCAACGTCATACATCACCGGTTCAAAGCTTTTGCACAACTCATTTATCCGGCGATTGCGTTCTCGCATTTCCGGCGTCCGCAACATGGCTAGAAAATCCTCGCGCCTCTCCCATTGAGAGTAATTGGCGATTCTGGTCTGGGCATCGTTGACATGCAGCCCAGCGGCAATGAACCCGGGTTGTTTTGAAATGAACGCGGCATAAGCGTCCGTCAGAGCCTCTAATAGGTCCTGACATGTGCCGGGCGTCATCTCGAATGTGGTGATTACTGTCTGGCTGGAAGCGGTTTTTGAAATCTTGGGCATCTTGCTCCTCCTTTGATTGACTTAAGCCTAGCACAGCTTTTGAAAACGCCACCCACTTCCTGCGGGTATCTTTGCATCAAAACAATCTTTCCGAAAAATGAACAGACTACTAACCAACCGTTAACCATGTCTTCCGATTCTGCCGGAATGCGAAGGCTGTTATTCATAACGTTTCTGTTAGCCACGTTTGGCGCGCCAGTCTGGGCCGGTGCCTGGCTGCGCGAAAAGGGCTCAGCTTTTACTGCAACCTCGGTGACCGCGTTCAAAGAGGCGGATGGCGAATTCAAGTACAAGACGTCATTTTATGCAGAATGGGGATTGCTCCCGAAACTAACGCTGGGTTTGGATGCGGAAGAACATCAGGATCTATATGGACACGCCTTGATCTTTGGTCGCTTCCCCGTGGCCGATTTTGGGCAAGCAGGCCGGTTGGCGGGTGAAATTGGTGTTGGGGTGTAGCGCGACATTGCTCGTGCAAGTGCGCGACATTGAAGGCGGGTGACGGTGACGGGTTGCAGAATGTCAATTTGGTGCACTCATTTCAAGGTTCGATTTTGTTCTTTGGTGTGGTTTTGTCCTCCTTGTTTTTGGCGTTGGAGCGGGTTTCATCTTCAATGTCGCTGAGCGACATTGCAGCGGCATGAGCTGCGCGACGTCGATAGCTCTCGACATTCATCTCGAAGATTGTCGCGTGATGTACGAGCCGGTCGATTGCGGCTATGCCCATGGCTTTATCGGGAAACACATCGTCCCAACCGCTGAAAGGGCGGTTTGCAGTGATCATGATTGATTTTCGTTCGTAGCGCGCGGCGATGAGTTCGAAGATGACGCTGGTTTCGGCCTGATCTTTCTGCACGTAGGAGATGTCATCGAGTATGAGCAGGTCGAATTTGTCGAGCTTTTGGATGTCCTGCGCGAGGCAAAGGTTCTGTCGCGCCGTCTGCAAGCGCTGCACCAGATCGAATGTTCTGATCATCAGGACGCGGTGGCCCCGCTGGATCAACTCATAGCCGATGCCTGCCGCCAAATGCGATTTTCCGGCACCCGGAGGGCCGAAGGCCAGCAAATTGTGACCGGCTTGCAACCAGGTGTCGCCCTCGGCCAGCGCGTTGATCCGGGCCTTGCTCACGGTCGGAACAACCGAGAAGTCAAAGCTGTCGAGGGTCTTGCCCTGGGGCAGCTTGGCGGCCGCGAGGTGGCGCTGTATCCGCCGCTGGTCCCGTTCGCTCAACTCCAGCTCAAACAGGGCCGCCAACAGCCGCTCTGCAGGCCAGCCCTCCTTATCCGCCTTGATGCAGAACTCCGGCCAGAAACAGGCGATTGTCGGCAGCCTGAGATTGCTCAACAGGATGGGAAGCTTGGCGGTTTCTACCGTGATGCTCATGCTGTGGCTCCTGGCTCGGAAAGCAGACCATCATAGACCGCTATGGTTGGGATATGGATCGGAACATCGGGGTGATCCGCTTCTGTTTTCTGCGCAAAGCGCACATGCAGATCGTCGAGATCAGGCAGGCCGCCAGCCTTGAGTATCTGATCCAGAGCGACAGCAAGTTCCGCCTCGCAAGCGTGTTCATGTGCTATCCACAGCAGGTCAACAATGGCTTGGGAAGCCTTGCGCAAGGGCCATGCCGCGGACAGCGCCTCCCATGTGCGGCGGTATTCCGTTCTGGGAAAAAGCGCATCACGATAGGTCAGGTTTGCGACGGCACCGGGCTTGGTGCGCAGGCTGTGAATCACATGATGGTAGTTGACGACATGGCCATGTGTGCCGCGCTTGTGATCAGGGGTCCGCCCGCGTGGCAACGTATCGATCCGGGTGTTGCCAAGAAACAGTTCCAGACGATCATCGTAGGCACGCAGGTTCAACTCGAAACCGATCAGCCGCGAGGGAACCGTGTAAAACACTTTGCGGAAGACAAAGCCGCTGGAAGAGGTCACCCGCACACGTGCCGCATCATAATCGCAACTCCGCCGTTCTGGCAGCGGCTGGAGATCGGCGCGTTCAAGGGCCACTTGCTCCCTGCGTTGTGCATTGTGGCGGCCAACGACCTGAGCGATGAAGCGCCGCCATGCCTCCACAGTCTCGAAGTCAGAACTGCCGCGCAGAAGCAGCGCTTGTTCCAGACGCGCCTTGAGGTGTCCATGGCGGCTTTCGATGGAGCCGTTCTCGTGGGCGATGCCGCGATTGTTTCGGGTCGGTTCCATGCCATAATCGGCACACAGCGCCTCGTACCGCGCCCGCAAATCCTCATCAACATCCTTCTTCCTGTTGCCAAAGGCAGCTGACAGGCTGTCCGAGCGGTGCTCACGTGGTGCTCCGCCCACCTGCCACAGGGCATTCTGCAGTCCGCAGGCCAGCGCGGTAAAACTCTCCCCGCCAAGAACAACTTCGGCATATTCCCAGCCGGAGAAAACCAGGGTGAAGTGATAAACCCGGTGCGCGAATGGCTGACCCGCGATAGTGACGTTCAAATCATCGGCCTTGAAGAAATCCGACATCCCTTGCCGGCCCGGCGGATGTGTCTGGCGGAAGATGACGTCCCGATCCGGGCCATGTTCTGCGCGCCAGGCACGCATACGCCGTTCCAACGTGCGACGCGCCTTGCCCAGATTACGGTCCGGGTGCCGGAGTTGTAGCTCTTCCAGGATCGCAAACGGACGCAGATGGGGCTGCTTTTCCAGAAGAGGAACAACAACCTCCTCCCAAATCCCGGCTAACGGATCCGGTTTGCCGCCGCCGTGACGGCGTTCTTGTTTCTTTTGCGATGGCGGGCGCGGGTCCCGGTCAATGCGCGATCCGGTGCTCGAACTGAAACCGGCTTTCACGGCCGCTATGTTCTGGGTGTATTGAGTCCGAAGTTTCATGTAGTCCTCGTATTGTCGGTCGGTGATAAAACGCCCAGGCATCCAATCCTCTTTCTGGTTTGAAGATTGGAAAATCCTGACCGCTGTCACCGCCAACCGCACGGATAAAATCCGCGCGAGATTTTGGCGAAAGCTCCAGTCGGGCTACGCCCTCCTTATGCTTTCGCCAAAATCACCCACCTGCAATGTCGCTGACTTTCATGAGCGGTGTCGCTGGACAGTTGGGGTTCATCATAGCCAATTGCGCGCCTGAGCCTTGTACAAGGCGACCCTGTCTTATGGAAAAAACATACAAACCGGGATCGGCAATGGCTGGGTCGCCGTTGATACGGCGCTGGAATACAGAACGCACGAGGCTGTAATCCGCAAGCTGGATCTGACGGTCGGTTTATCCTCTGGACGCCGTCTTGACCCCCTTCTCCAGATAGAGACGTCTTATACCCCGGATCAGCCCTTTTATTGGAGTGCACGGCCATCCGTGATATATCGCCCGAAATCCGGAAAAAGCAGCTGGATCCTAGGGGTCGAACGAAATTCGTTTCGCAGCAGCACAGGGGTCAAATTCGCCCTGTGGCTGTCCTATTGAACAGACGGCCGCCCCGTTGAAACGAGGCGGCCGCGGTGGTCACAATTAGGTATCAGCTCGCATGGTAACCGAAACCTCTCCGCTGAGAGATTCCGGCCAGCGCAGCCTTACTTGGTTCTCGCTAGAGCCCTGTTTCAGTTCAACGTAAGGCGCAGTGTACCGTGTGGTTCCCAATTGCGTCCGCAACGGTCCGATAACAACCACCGAGTCACAGCCGCGCGCATGACCTCCGAATGGCAGGCGGCTGCTGGAACTGATCGACCAGGTGGAAGACCGCGAGCTTCGCTTATACCTGACCCTCAGCGGGTTTTCGCAGGGTGTCGTGACTGCGTGATAGGTATTATTCGTGAAATTGACCCGCGAATACCGGTCGGGGTTCAAGTTGGTAAACGTGGTATCGACCCGATCGACCCGCGAGATTGCCCCGGCGTGTGTGCGAAACTTGTTGCCGGTCACGGCCAATCCATTCAGGAAATGCCCTGTGCCATAAGGGCGGATGACAATAAAGCTGAACCCGGGCGCCACGTTGCTCGCATAGAAGATGTTGTCGGTGATGCTCAACGCGCTGAACGAATAACCCGAAGTGTACCCCGGCGATGCATCGCGTTCGTTTGTCCATTGGATAAAGCAATTGTCGACATAATTCTCGGCAATGGATGAAATGTTATAGCCGCCAATCAGCACCAGCCCGGCATTGCGTACCCCGGTCGATGCGCTGTCACCCCGAAAAAAATGGTTGCCCAGCACAAGGTTGTTGTCACCGCCCAGAACCGTAAAATGGTGGAAACGGCTGGCGCGATTGTGGCGCAGCTTGACGTCGTTGGCGTTAGAATTCACTGCTACCGAGCTGCGATCGGCGACATTCAGATCCTCCTCGCTGGACAGGAACTGACAGCCGTCGATCAGCATTCCCTGGCACCCCCTGCCAATCGAGGTGATGCCGCGATCCTTTGGACGGCTGATAAAGCAATCCTTCAGCACAAAGGTGTTCCCGCCCGGTGACAGACGGATCGCGCTACAGCGGCTGTTGCACTGAAACTCGATCCCTTCCATGCCGAATTTCTGCAACGCGCTGAACCCGCTGAAATCCAGCAGGTATTTGAAGTCGGTGAAGGTGAAGGTCTGTGTGCCTGTGGCATTGTAAATTGCGGCGTTCAGGGTGATTTCACCCGCCCCTTCATCCTTTGACCGTACATAGATCTCGCGCCCCACGCCACTGCCGGTGACCAGCGCGCCAACGGGAATATTGGCCACATTGGCCACATTGGACAGTTTCAGCGGATCAGACGGGTTGTAGGTCGCGACCGAAGTAAAGGTTTCGGTGTCCCACGCGCTGCTGCTTTTGACGTCGAACTGCCCATTGCGCATCACACGGCGGGTGGCATAGCCGGAGCGGTTCGGAACCGCCGCCTGCATGTCAATCGGTTCGGTCACGGCGATTTTGCGCCCGCCCAGATCCAGCGATTCATGGTCCGAATTGTTCAGCAAGGCCTGAAACGCTTTTTTGAAGGCCAGTTCTTCATCCCCGAAGGCCGAGATGTAGGTGGGCAGGTCAAAGCTTTTGGTCAGCACCAGCATCCTGTCATCTGGCATCGTCACTGTGCCGTCAAAGTCGACATCGGCAGACAGAGTGGTGTTCTGGTTCAGCAGGTATGTTCCCTGAGGTACGTAAATCCGGCGGCCATTCGCCGCCTGATCCGCCGCCTCGAACGCAGCCGAGTCATCTGTAACCCCATCGCCGACGGCGCCAAAATCGCGCACATCCACCAAGCCGATCATATCGCGCAGAAATAGGCCGGACACATCGTTGATCTCGATATCATCGACGCGGATGACGGCCCCGTTCGTGCCGTTGATGTCCAGACCGAAATGACCGTACAGCGCCTGCGATCCCCAGGGCATGTCGACACCCTGGCGGCGACCGCTGCCGACAATGGCGGTGATTTCATAAACTCTGCCATATGCGGCCAGTTGCGTCGCCGGGCCCTGTTCCACCAGACCCGTGACATGCGCATCCCCGGCACCACCGGCCCAACCGGCAATGCGAACCTCGGGCAGGGGGCCGCTGATCGCCTTGACGCGCGCCTTGATCTGCAAATAGCAGCCCGGCAACAATTGCGTTTGACCCATATGGCGCAAACGCTGTGTGGCCTCGGTTTTGAAAAAGCTCTATTCGCACATCGTATTGATGTGTTATATTTTGTCTGAAATACAGGAGGATGCGCATTATGGACCGGAAAGCCTTTCTTGCCTGGTTGTCGGAGGTCGACACGTTGAGCGAGGCGCAGAAAGTAGAGGTCGGTGAGGTTCTGGCCGGTCGCCCAGCGGGTGAAGCCTCGGTTGCGGCAGTTGAGCTGGGTGTTGGAGAAGACCGGACCTGCCCGCATTGCGGCGCACACGGTGCAGTGGCCAATGGCAAGTCGCGGGGAATGCAACGCTATCTTTGCCGATCCTGCAATCGAACCTTTGGAGCGGTGACGGGTACACCACTGAGCGGCCTGCACCGCAAGGATCTTTGGCTGACGTTCAGCGAATGCCTCGCCAATGGCGATACGGTGGCAGTTTCGGCAAAGCGCTGTGGCATAGCCGGGAGCACCGCCTTTCGCTGGCGACACCGCTTCCTTGCCGGGATCAAATCCACCGCCGAAAAACTGAAGGGCATTGTCGAGGCCGACGAAACCTATTTTCTTGAAAGCCGCAAAGGGGATCGTGTTTGGACACGGGCCACGGAAGGCAAATCCTCTGCAAAAAAGCCGGACCGAAAGGCCCGAAAGCGCGGGGGCAAGGCAACAAAGCGGGGCCTGTCCGATGAGCAGGTGCCGGTTCTGGTCGCGACAGATCGCTCCGGCACGACCGTTAGTGCCGTCCTGCCTGCGGTCAATGCTGCCGCTCTGCGGGAGGTTCTCGCGCCGGTCATGGACAAGGATGCACTGCTGGTGACCGATGGGGGCACCAGCTATCCGCCGTGTGCTGCCGCCCTGTGTGTCAGCCACGAAGCGCTCAACCAGTCTTCCGGTGAACGCGTTCGCGGCGAACTCCATATCCAAAACGTCAACAACCGTCACTCCCGCCTCAAGGGGTTTATTGGTAACCGCCGGGGGATCGCCACAAAATATCTTGCCAGCTATCTGCGCTGGTTCCATCTCATAGTCCTGCAGAAGAACCCAACCCCGAGGCACTGCCTCGCCAGCGCCCTCGCTGGAATGAGCATCAATACGATGTACGAATAGAGCCTTTGAAAATCTCCAGGCACCCGGCGAAATCAGCATCCGCCGGTACAAAGGCTCCGCTCCCCGATCCATCATATGTCGGCGAACCGGGCGTGCCGTCGCCGCTGGACCATACCCCCAGACCATCTGCAAACTCTGGTGGCATGAACACGATACCGTCGGTGATTGCCTTGTTCATAGAAATCCCTTTCCCAATTGCGCCGCAGAGACAATCTGCGCGCATAAACCCCGGATCCGAGTCCAGCCCGAACGCGAGTGTCTGAGTATCGAAAAGGGATTAATCGCTGCTCATCTCACCGTGACGGTGGTGTTGCGTCACGCCGCCGGGTCCGAGGTTCCAAGCAGTTGAACGCCATTGATCTTCCAGCCGTTTTCCATCTGCACCATCTGATAGTCCAGAATATGTACACGACCATTGCCATCCACGATCATGACCTTCTGCCACTGCAATCCGGCAACCTCGCGCAATTCCAGAAAACGCAGGTCGGCAGGCCGCCAGACCATCGGATAACCGTTGCGCACCATCGCCCCGAAATTCTCGGGGTTGCGGAACAATCGCTGAATATTGGGGCTGGCAAAGGTAAAGGCGGTGTCAAAATCATCCGCCTTGAACGCCTGTATCTGCGCGGCGATATTTGCCTCAATCTCGGCATTCTGCGCAAATGCGCCCGAGGCCAGTCCGGCACTCAGGGACAACGCAAGCAACAATCGACGCATGGGGCCACCTCCTGACACTAGGATAGCCCCATGCAATAACAGGTCAAATCAGGCAAGTTCTCCAGCCAGGGCCCTGTCAATCAACGCGATAGTTTCCGGCACGCCATAAAGGGCGATGAACCCACCGAACCGTGGCCCTTGCGAGGCACCCAGCAGCACCTCATAAAGCGCCGTGAACCAACCGCGCATCGGGTCAAACCGCTCGCGTCCAATGGAATAGACCACCGATTGCAGCGCCTCATCCTCAGCGGGTCCGTCATATGCCTGCAACGCTGCCTTCAACGCCTCCAGCGCCTCACGCTCCTGATCCGTTGGCGCGCGGTGCTTGCGGGTCGGCTTGACGAAATCGTTGAAGTACCGCACGGCAAAGCCAGCCGCCTGATCCAGATCAGGATGGCTTTGCGCCGTCGCTTCGGGCGCATAGCGGCGGATGAAGCCCCACAGGGCCTCTTTGTCCTCGGCCCCCGAAACAGAGGCCAGATTCAGCAACATCGCAAAGGGCACGATCAGGGTCGATGCCGGAACATCGCCGCCGTGAATGTGCCAGACCGGGTTGTTCAACTGCGCTTTCAGGTCCTGACCGGGATAAGCTCGCAACTGCTGATGATACTCATCATACGCCTTGGGGATCACATCGAAATGCATCCGCTTGGCCGTCTTGGGCTTTTGATACATGAAATAGGCTAGGCTCTCGGTCGGAGCATAGGTCAGCCATTCGTCAATCGACACGCCATTGCCGGAAGACTTGGAAATCTTCTGCCCGTTCTCATCCAAAAACAGCTCATACGAGAAATGTTCCGGCGCACGGCCACCCAGCCCCCGGCAGATCGCGTCATAGATCTTTTCGTTGGTGACGTGTTCCTTGCCGTACATCTCGAAGTCCACGCCCAACGCCGCCCAGCGTGCACCGAAATCCGGCTTCCACTGCAGCTTAACGTTGCCGCCAGTGACAGGCAGCGTCCATTCCTTGCCGGTCTCGTCATCGAAGGTGACGGTATAGGTCTCGGCGCACACCTTTTTCATCGGCACATACATGACCCGGCTGGTTTCAGGATGGATCGGCAGGAAAATCGAATAGGTTTGCTGACGCTCTTCCCGCAGGCTTTTCAGCATGATGGCCATGATGTCATCATAGCGCTCGACCGCCCGTTTCAGGATCTCGTCGAACTGGCCCGAGCGATAGAAGTCGCGGGCCGAATAGAAATCATAGTCGAACCCGAAGGTATCGAGGAACCGGCGCAGCATCGCATTGTTGTATTCGCCAAAGCTGGGGTATTCGCCAAACGGATCAGGAACCGAAGTCAGCGGGCATTGCAGATAATCCTGCAGCTTTTCAGGGTTCGGGACATTGCTGGGAACCTTGCGCATCCCATCCAGATCGTCCGAGAAGCAGATCAACCTGGTCGGGATATCGGACAAAGCCTCAAACGCGCGCATGACCATTGTGGTCCGCGCCACTTCGCCAAACGTGCCGATATGCGGCAGGCCGGACGGGCCATAGCCGGTCTCGAACAGCACATACCCTTTTTCCGGGGCACCTTGTCTGTACCGTTTGAGCAACCGGCGCGCCTCTTCAAAAGGCCAGGCCTTGGACGACATCGCGGTTTCACGCAGTTCAGACATTTGATTTGATCTCCATCGGGGAACAGCGCCGATTACCCCATGCAACCGGACCGACCCCTCCTATTGTGCGGATGCAGCATGAGTCAATAAACCGAGGGTACTTTCCGACAATAACTCCGCCGGAACGCAAGTTTTTATTAGGTAGAGCACGGCACCAGCGATAAAGTTGACGGAATGTCGACCGGATACCAAAGAAAACTGGCTGCGATCATGGCAGCGGACGTTGTCGGATACTCCCGCATGATGGCCGCAGATGAAACGGGCACAATCGACGCTGTCCGACGCCTGCAAACCGAGTTTATCGAACCATTGTTGAACCAGCACGATGGCAGGCTCGTAAAAACGATGGGGGATGGATTTCTTATGGAATTCGCCTCTGTTGTTTCAAGCGTTCAGGCGGCAACGGAACTGCAATCCCAGCTGGGCACCGACGGAGCATGTGCTGAGGATGACAACTGTATTTTGCTGCGCATCGGGATACATGTCGGCGACATCGTGATGGATGAGAACGATATTTTCGGCGATGGGGTGAATGTCGCCGCCCGGATAGAACCTCTGGTCACTCCCGGCAGCGTTGGCATTTCGGACGAGGCGTATCAACAAGTGCGCGGCAAGCTGGACATTGATTGGGCGGATGGGGGTGAACACCATCTCAAAAACATTTCCCGTCCGACCCGATTGTGGCACTGGGGTAACGGCGCCGAGCCCGCCCAAACGGAACCGGAGTTGCAGTTGCCTGACGTGCCCTCGGTTGCCGTTTTACCGTTTGACAACATGTCCAGCGACCCCGATCAGGATCATTTCGCGGATGGGTTGACCGAAGATCTGATCACCGACCTGTCCAAGGTTTCCGGGCTTTTTGTGGTCGCCAGAAACTCGACCTTCGCGTTCAAGGATCAGGCTGTGGATATTCCCACAATCGGACGCCGCCTGGGTGTCGCCAATGTCGTCGAAGGCAGCGTGCGCAAACTTGGCGAGCGGGTGCGGATCAATGTTCAGCTGATCGACGCCTCGACAGGCGGGCATATCTGGGCAGACCGCTATGACGGAATGCTGGCCGAAGTGTTCGAACTGCAGGATATGGTATGTGGCAAGGTCGTCTCTGCACTTTCGGTTAATCTGACACGGTCCGAAACCGAACATCTGAGTTCGGTCCACACCACCAATATCGAAGCCTACGAACTGTTTGTGCAGGCCAAATCCACTCCTTTCCCTCCGATCCCGGCGAAAATGGCGGCCGCAAACGAGCTTTTCAATCAGGTGGTTAAACTGGCGCCAGATTTTTCCGGCGGTTACGCAGGCTTATCCTGGATCATTGGCTTTGGTGCCCTTTGGGGCCATAGCGACCCGACGGCACTTGGCACCCTACTGTATGCACACATCTTTTCCCGCACGCGGAATTAGGTTCTGAACCTTGCCGTTTTGTCATATCGGTTCTATCTCCTGTCTTGCTGTTTCAAGGGGGTAGAGATGCAAAACTCGAGTTCGCATTTTGGTGATTGTCGTTTGGATCAGGCTGAACGCTTTTTGCATGGTCGTCTTGTCGAGGTCGGTCCTCGTGGTATTTCGGTGCGTAGCGTCGGCGGCAATCGCGCAGGTGAGGTTCGCTTTGGTCGGTTTTTGAGGAACGAGAAGGTGACAGTGAAAAAGATTGTCGAAAAGGCCGGGAAGGTCACGTCCGGGCGCGTTGACGGTCTGCATGTTCTGGCGATTCAAGACACAACGAGCTTTCGTGATGATGGGTCGGGAAACTGCATTGTCGGCCATGCTACGATCGCGGTGGAGGCCGAACAGGGCACGTTGCTCGGAGCGGTTGACATGCAACTCATTGAACGCTCTGGCGGCCGCAAGAAGCCGCCCAAAAATCGACCTCTTCGTGAAAAAGAGAGCTATCGCTGGCTTGAAAGCATGCAAACAAGTGCCGCCGTTCTGAACGCGGCTGCGAATGTCACGGTTATAGCCGACCGTGAAGGGGACATCTTCGAGATGTTTGCATGCCGCCCAAAAGGCGTGGACGTCCTGGTCCGAGCGTCCCATGATCGCAATCTTTCCGATGATACAGGCAAGCTCTTTTTCAGCCTTGAGGGCACGCCGCAGCAAGAACATACGGTCGAGTTGCCCGCGCGACCCGGGCAGAAGAAGCGCACGGCCCGGATTGGCGTTCGTTTCGCTTGCGTTACCCTGCCGCACCCCAAAAACAGACCGATTGAACAAGGCGTTCCCGCCAGCACGTCCGTCTACATCGTTGAGGCGCGAGAAATCGACCCGCCAGTAGGTGTGCAGCCTGCACGTTGGCGCCTGCTGACCAGCCATCGGGTCGAAACATTCGAACAGGCACGATGGATCACTCAACTCTACCGTCGGCGCTGGGTCATTGAGCAGGTTTTCCGGACCATTAAGACCAAAGGTTTCGACATCGAAAACGTGTCTATGGAGCCCGCACCCTTCAAAACTCTTTGCGCAATGACGCTTATCGCGGGGATATCCTGCATGCAGCTCGTGCAGGACCGGGATGGCGCAGGCAAACGCCCGCTGGAGGATGTATTCGAGGCGCAGGATCAACCGGTCCTTGAGGCCGTATCCGCTTCGCTTGAAGGTAAGACCGAAAAGCAGAAAAACCCGCATCCAAAGGGGTCGCTCGCCTTTGCAGCCTGGGTGTGCGCCCGTCTCGGTGGCTGGACCGGATATTATGGGAAACCGGGCCCCGTGGTTATGTTGCGCGGTCTCTATCAATTTAGGTCAATCCAACTCGGATATGGGATCGCTGGAAATGTGTGAATCGAGTAGACTTGGCACCCGGGCCGAAGCATTGGCCTATAAAGCCATCGCGCTCGATAAATCCTTTGGTTGGTCCTATACCGCCCTCAATCTGGCCCTGTTAGCGCAAAGACGTTTCGATGAGGCGATCGACGCAGCAAAACAAGGGCTCAGCCTACTGCCCAACGATGCCGATGCCCACGTATTATATGCAGTAACCAATGGAATGCGCGGCAATCATGACGAGGCGATCAAAGCCGCAGAAACCGCGTTCCGATTAAGCCCGAATTTCATCAACGGCCCTTACCTGAATGTCGTCTGTCATACGATGTTCATGGCTGGCCAATTCCATGCCGCGCTGGCTGCCTTTGAACAAAACGTCGAACGCGGGGGGCCAGTCGGCCCGCCAGCCTTTTGCTGGGCAGCCGCCGCCTACCACGCAACGGGTCAATTCGAAAAAGCGGACAAGACCGTCCAAACCCTGATGGCAGGATTTCCGGATTTCCATCTCGCGGAGTGGAATTTTCTGAAACTGATCGAAGATGACGACGACCGTGCCCGGATCGCAGCACAGTTTCGGGACGCCAGCCTGCCCGATTGACTGTCGGTCTGAAAACAAGGTGTTGAACCTGCCTCCGCCCGCCCATATCGTGCCCGCGCAGTGACACCCAAGCAGGATGATCCAATGACCGAGCAAGTTCCCCACCCCATGTCCCCGCAGGATTGCCTTGTGGCGATCATGGTTGCGGTCTCGGCATCGGACGAAACCATCCGCACCGCCGAGCTGGTCAAGATCGAGGGCGCGGTGAACATGTTGCCGGTTTTTGCGGGCTATGACATCGATCGCACACGCCGCGTATCTCAGATCGTTTTCGACCTGTTCGAACAGGAGGACGGTCTGGATGCGATGTTCGGCCTGATCCGGGACAACCTGCCCGAACGCCTGAATGAAACCGCATATGCGCTGGCCTGTGACGTGGCCGCCGCCGACGGGACGCTGGCCGAAACAGAACTGCGGTTGCTGGAAGAAATCCGTTATGATCTCAGCATCGACCGGCTGCATGCCGCCGCCATCGAACGCGGGGCGCGGGCGCGACATACTATCTGATCCGGTCAGCGCGACGCAGCCGCAAAAGCAGCATCAACTGCCGTAAAGTGCGCCCCATCTTTCAATCAGGGCGCGCTGCAATTTGCGCGATCTGCGGTTCCAGCTGCGCGCACCTTCCGGCCGCTCGCGCTGTTCGCGTGGGATCGTTGCGCGATGGTCCACATCTGCAGTGAATATTGCAAAGGCCAGTTCAGACCCTTCGGAAGTTGTAAGAAAACCGCCCAGCCCGGAAACAAAATTCAAAGCTCTATTCGCACATCGTATTGATGTGTTATATTTTGTCTGAAATACAGGAGGATGCGCATTATGGACCGGAAAGTCTTTCTTGCCTGGTTGTCGGAGGTCGACACGTTGAGCGAGGCGCAGAAAGTAGAGGTCGGTGAGGTTCTGGCCGGTCGCCCAGCGGGTGAAGCCTCGGTTGCGGCAGTTGAGCTGGGTGTTGGAGAAGACCGGACCTGCCCGCATTGCGGCGCACACGGTGCAGTGGCCAATGGCAAGTCGCGGGGAATGCAACGCTATCTTTGCCGATCCTGCAATCGAACCTTTGGAGCGGTGACGGGTACACCACTGAGCGGCCTGCACCGCAAGGATCTTTGGCTGACGTTCAGCGAATGCCTCGCCAATGGCGATACGGTGGCAGTTTCGGCAAAGCGCTGTGGCATAGCCGGGAGCACCGCCTTTCGCTGGCGACACCGCTTCCTTGCCGGGATCAAATCCACCGCCGAAAAACTGAAGGGCATTGTCGAGGCCGACGAAACCTATTTTCTTGAAAGCCGCAAAGGGGATCGTGTTTGGACACGGGCCACGGAAGGCAAATCCTCTGCAAAAAAGCCGGACCGAAAGGCCCGAAAGCGCGGGGGCAAGGCAACAAAGCGGGGCCTGTCCGATGAGCAGGTGCCGGTTCTGGTCGCGACAGATCGCTCCGGCACGACCGTTAGTGCCGTCCTGCCTGCGGTCAATGCTGCCGCTCTGCGGGAGGTTCTCGCGCCGGTCATGGACAAGGATGCACTGCTGGTGACCGATGGGGGCACCAGCTATCCGCCGTGTGCTGCCGCCCTGTGTGTCAGCCACGAAGCGCTCAACCAGTCTTCCGGTGAACGCGTTCGCGGCGAACTCCATATCCAAAACGTCAACAACCGTCACTCCCGCCTCAAGGGGTTTATTGGTAACCGCCGGGGGATCGCCACAAAATATCTTGCCAGCTATCTGCGCTGGTTCCATCTCATAGTCCTGCAGAAGAACCCAACCCCGAGGCACTGCCTCGCCAGCGCCCTCGCTGGAATGAGCATCAATACGATGTACGAATAGAGCCAAATTCAAAGTCCCCGTTTTGGCATCCACCTTGATCGGATGGTTCCGCACTGCGCGACCTTGACTGTCGGTCAGGACAAACGGTTTCAGCAAGGGCCGCAACGCCCCGGTCTTGCGGGCCGCCACCAAAGCGGCAACCAAATCGCCGGGCGCCAGGCGTGACATGTCACCAAGGCCCGAATGATCCACCATTGCGATCCCTTTGACCCCATAGGTTTCTGCCGCCCAGCTGTTCATTTCGGCGGCAGAACCGGCCAGGCTTTGCGGCGCAGCGCCCCGCGCCTTTGACGCCGCAAGCCCAACCATTTCCGCAGTGATATTGGTCGAGTATTTCAGCATGCCCCGCAGAATGCTTTCCAGCGGGTCGCTTAGATGCACCACCAGATCCGTGCCGTTGACCGCCTCGCGCGTTACCTGAACACGACCCAGCACAATTCCGTTGGCACGTGCCAGAGTTCGGAACACGTCACCCGCATAAAGCGCGGGCTTGCGGACCGGCAACCAGCGCGCGCCACCATTGCCCAAGGCTCCTTGAACCGCCCCGGGTTTACCGGAGACTTTTTTGCTCAAGACTCAGGCGACTTTATCAAGGGTGTTCAGGTTTGCATAGAATGCGTCCTCCAGTTCTTGTGGCGGCCGGTGCCCGATCGCGCCGTGCAGCCGCTTGTTGTTGTACCAGCTGACCCAGTCCAGGGTTTCCCACTCAACCTGGCCAACCGTTTTCCATGTGCCGAAGAACTCAATGACTTCGGTCTTGAACAGGCCGATGATGCTTTCTGCCAGGGCGTTGTCATAGCTGTCTCCGACGCTGCCGACCGATGCGTCGATCCCGGCCTGGGCCAACCGCTCTGTGTACCGAACCGCCAGGTATTGCGACCCCCTGTCCGAATGGTGAATGAGCCCGTCTGCCTGTGATGGTATTCGTTGGCAGATCGCCTGGTTCAGCGCGTCCAGCACGAAGCTGGTGGCCATGGACGTGGACACGCGCCAGCCCACGATCTTGCGCGCAAAGACATCAATGACAAAGGCCACGTAGACCATTCCCGCCCAGGTCGACACATAGGTGAAGTCGGAGACCCAGAGCTGGTTTGGTGCGGTGGCCGTGAACGCGCGATTGACCTTGTCTTCCGGGCAGGCCTGTGCAGGGTCCGGGATCGTGGTCTTCTTCTTGCCGCGTGTAACACCCTGCAACCCCATGACTTTCATCAGGCGTTCCACCGTGCAGCGTGCGATGTCATAGCCTTCCCGGCGCAGTTGATGCCATACCTTGCGCGCGCCATAGCGTCCCCGGCTGGCATCAAAGACGCGCTGGATTTCCCGCGCATCCTTATCGTCCTTCCTGGCCCGATCCGAGGCTTTGTCCGGGCTGCGCCGGATAGACAGATGTGCATAATAGGACGATGGCGCGATCGGCAGCACCCTGCAGATCGACCCGACACCGAACTCGTCCCGATGATTATCGATGAATGCGATCATTTCCGGAACGGGCGGTCGAGCTCCGCCTGTGCGAAATACGCGCTCGCCTTCTTCAGGATCTCATTGGCCGTGCGCAATTCCTTGTTCTCACGCTCCAAGGCTTTCAGACGTGCCTTCTGCTCGCTGGTCAGCCCATCGCGTTCGCCGGCATCGCGCTCCGCCTGCTGACACCAGACTCTGAGACTGTCCGGCGAGCAGCCGAGCTTTGGCGCGATCGCGTGGTAGGCCGCGTTGTCACTGGCGTAATCCGCGCGATGATCTTTATAAAGCCGAACGCCGCGGGCGCGAAACTCAGCCGTGTACTTCGGGGGTGATTTTTTCTTCTCCATAGGGTTCATCCTTTGAGAGTTTTACTCTCCGGTAAACCCGGGGCGGTTCACCTTTAGCTACAGTCCAGCGGTCCTGCCGGGCACTGGATTGATAGGTATAGATCGGCAGGCTGCGGTTCTCGACCCGCATCGCGGCCATATCAACCGCCGGGTTGTACCGCGCGCTGCGCGCATCCATGGTGACATCGTAACCAGTCGTCGCCCGCTTCCATTCGAAATGAACCCGGTTGAAATTCAGGGAAATACCGCTGATTGCCGGGCTATAGCCCACGTGATCCGGCTGCCCGGGATCAATACTGAACACGTAAGGCAGCGCGCCATCATAGACCTTGAATGCACCGCGCACTTCGCTAATTCCCGCCTCGCGCAGATTTGCCGCCATGGTGGCCAATGCATCGGTATCAAGCAGCGGGTCGCCGCCGCCTACCAGAATCAGATCACCCTTCAGGATTCCATTCTCGATAGGCCCATCTGCAACTAGTTTGGTCTCAAATCGAAAATCCGGACCCAGAACATCCAGAGCGTAAAGGGCTGTCAAAGCTTTGGCCACGCTCGCCGGCGGCAGGGTTTGCTGGCCCCCAAGCGCTTCAAGTTGCTCGCCGGTGGCAACATCGGCCACGGCAAATACCACTTCGCCTTTCAACCGCGCCTGTTGAACAAGCCTGTCGGCACCGTTCAGCTGCTTGCCGCGCAATTGCGGCCGCAGCGACACCAAGGGGGCTCCGGCCAGGCCAGCGGCCGGGACCAAAGACGCCCCCAACCCACCTAGGAACAAACGACGCGAAAAACGATCGGCCATGGGTCAATTAAAATCCCAGAGATCAAAAACAGACAACTACTGAAAAGGATTATGCGCGCATGGGGGCTATTCAGGCAACACTCCGTTTGCCCACTCGCCGCGCGTCCGTATCTCGGTCGAGCTGACATCGATCATCGGCACGTTCACGAAACACCACGCCGGAGCCTCGGCCCGCCCCAGCAAATGCCTTGCCTGCCCGTCAATCCGGTAATTGCCATAGACCCGCGCCGCGCGCGACATCCGGGCTGATATCCGATCACCGGGGCGCGCAACAACGCCAACCGGCACACTGTCCATGATCAGGCGCCAATCTTTCCAGTGATGGAACTGTGCCAGATTGTCGGCGCCCATCAGCCAGACGAACTTGACCTCCGGGTACAGGGTCCGCAAAGCTGTCAGCGTATCTGCTGTTGCCCGCGTTCCAGTCAATGACTCGATATCAGTCACCTCGACCCGCGGATGATCCATGACCGTCCGCGCCGCGTCGATCCGTTGTGCCAGTGGGGCGGGCCCGCGCGACTTCAAAGGATTGCCCGGAGACACCAACCACCACACCCGGTCCAGCCCAAACGCCTTCATCGCCTCAAGCGTCACATGCACATGTCCCTGATGCGGTGGATCAAAAGACCCGCCGAACAACCCAACGACCTGCCCGGGCCGAGCATATGGAATGGCGCTTCGCTGCATCATCCGGTGATGTTCAGAACTGCGCGGCCTTGTCAATCAACCGGTTGCACCAGATCGCCTAGAGTGACCTTTCCCGGCCGCACCACCTCGGCACACCAGCCGCCATGCCCGCGCACGGCGGAATACCCGCCCTTGCCCAGCGCCTCCTCCATCCGGCTGCAGGGCGCACAGATTACGGTCAAACGCAGAATAGCTTCTCCCACCTGAATCTCCCGCCCCTTGAGCGCCGCCAGATTGATGCCCGAAACCATCAGATTGCGTCGCAGGATTTCGGGCGGCACAGACCCCTGCCCCATATAAGACCCAATCGCCGCCAAATGTTCCTGCTGGATCAAAGTCACCGCCCGCTTGCCCGCGCGGCTGCGGTCACCTTCCAATCCGTCGTTGGAAATCGTCGCGCTCGTCGCCGCAGCCATCTCTGCGCGCCGCGCTGGCCGCAGACCGACCCACGCAATACTGCCTTGTTTGGCCCACCCAGCAATCAGGTCTTTCAATTCCGGCACAGCAGGTCCTCATGTCGCTTTTCATGTCGGAATGCACGCGAGGGTTAAATATGTCGAGTCAGTTCGGGAATGGCAGTTCCCGGCTCACCTCATAGACCTTCGCTTGCATAGAAACCGTTTCGACCCCCGCAAACGCGTTCTGGAATTCCGCCATATGGGGCGTCTTGAAATGTGGCTCCAGTTTTTCCATCGACTCCCATTCCTCGTAGATTCTTACAATGCGAGCGTCATGCACATCGACGGATGAAACATACTTGAGACACCCGGCTTCTTTTGCGGTTGCTTCGTCCATACCCAAAAAAGCGCCACGCAGTCCTTCAATTACATCCTCAGCAAACGTGACCTCTACGGTTACTATAATCATCGGATTTCCCTTTTTGACTTAGCGACAAATTTCGTCCTTTTGTCTCTTTATTGACAAAAGTTCGAAATTTGTCAATACGTCGCTATATGCACGATCATTCAGAAAACGTCCTTGCCGCTGCAATTCGATGCTTTATGCGCTTCGGAATCCGCCGCACCACTATGAATGACATAGCCGAAGAAGCTGGGCTCGTTCGCCAGACCTTGTACAAGGTCTACTCCAACAAAACAGATATCCTGTGCGCAGCGATCCGCTACCAATCTGACAAGAACCTTGCCGAAATCCGCGCAAAATGGTCGACAACCACAGATCTGAGCGACCAGCTCGACGCCTATTTCTCCCACGCGATTCTTGCATCCTTTGATATCATTCGCGCCTCACCCGAGGCCGCAGACATGATCTCCGGCCATAATGCAGCTGGACGCGCTGAGCTTCAGCGTGTTCAGGCCGACAAAATCAACGCCCTTACGGAAATCTTCATGCCATATGCTCCGGCATTGTCCCGCGCTGATCTGACGCCGGAAACCTGCGCTGACTACCTCCAACATGCGTCCATCGGTCTGCGCGACACTGCGCGCAGCAAACGGCACCTTATTTTCCTGCTCCGAACCCTTCGTGAACACATTATTGCTGTTGCAACTTCCTGACAGCTTGCGACTGCCATTGCCCCACCCTGCAACCTTCGCTATCACACCGTCCAACCTGATTTCCCCGACCCAGAGGACGCGACATGGCCGCCTATCAATATGTCTACCACATGCAGGGTGTCTCCAAGACCTATCCCGGTGGCAAGAAGTGCTTTGAAAATATTCACCTGAGCTTCCTTCCCGGTGTAAAAATCGGTGTCGTCGGCGTCAACGGCGCCGGTAAATCGACCCTGATGAAGATCATGGCTGGTCTGGACAAGGATTTCACCGGTGAGGCTTGGGCCGCCGAAGGTGCCAAGGTCGGCTATCTCCCGCAGGAGCCGAAACTGGACGAAAGCCTCAGTGTGCGCGAAAACGTCATGCTGGGTGTGGCCGAAAAGAAAGCGATCCTTGACCGCTACAACGAACTGGCGATGAACTACAGCGATGAAACCGCCGATGAGATGGCCAAGCTGCAGGACGAGATCGACAGCCAGAACCTGTGGGATCTCGACAGCCAGATCGATGTGTCGATGGAGGCGCTGCGCTGCCCTGCCGACGACGCCAACATCGCCGACCTCTCGGGTGGTGAGAAACGCCGCGTTGCGCTCTGCAAACTGCTGCTGCAAGCCCCCGACATGCTGCTGCTCGACGAACCCACCAACCATCTGGACGCCGAAACCATCGCCTGGCTGCAACAGCACCTGATCGACTACAAGGGCACCATTCTGATCGTCACCCACGACCGCTATTTTCTGGACAGCATCACAGGTTGGATCCTAGATCTCGACCGCGGCCGCGGCCTACCCTACGAAGGCAACTATTCCGCGTGGCTGGAACAAAAGGCCAAACGGCTGGAGCAGGAAGCCCGCGAGGACAAGTCCAAGCAGAAGACCCTGCAGCGCGAATTGGACTGGATGCGTCAGGGTCAAAAGGCCCGGCAGGCCAAATCCAAGGCCCGGATCAACGCCTATAACGAGCTGGCCGATCAGTCCGAACGCGAAAAGCTGACCCGCGCCCAGATCGTCATCCCCAACGGCCAGCGCCTTGGCGGCAAGGTGATCGAGGTCGAGGGTCTGGCCAAACACATGGGCGACAAGCAACTGATCGAAAAGCTCGACTTTGCCCTGCCCCCCGGCGGAATCGTCGGCGTCATCGGCCCCAACGGCGCCGGTAAATCGACCCTGTTCAAGATGCTCACCGGTCAGGAACAGCCCGACGCAGGCACCATCTCGCTGGGCGACACGGTCGAGATGTCCTATGTCGACCAGTCCCGCGACGACCTCAAGGACAACGACACCGTGTGGGAGGCGATCACCGGCGGTGCCGAAATCATCCAACTGGGTGACGCGCAGGTTAATTCCCGCGCCTATTGCTCGTCCTTCAACTTCAAGGGCGGCGACCAGCAGAAAAAGGTCTCCTTGCTGTCAGGTGGTGAGCGCAACCGCGTCCACATGGCCCGTCTGCTGAAAGAGGGCGGCAACGTCCTGCTGCTCGACGAACCGACCAACGATCTGGACGTTGAAACCCTGCGTGCGCTGGAAGACACCCTGGTCGATTTCGCCGGCTGCGCCGTCGTCATCTCACACGACCGCTTCTTCCTCGACCGGATCTGCACGCATATCCTTGCCTTTGAGGGTGATGCGCATGTGGAGTGGTTCGAAGGCAATTTCGAGGACTACGAAGAGGACAAAAAACGCCGCCTAGGGCCCGATGCGTTGGAGCCCAAGCGGTTGAAGCATAAGAAGTTTGCGCGGTAATTCCCACTTGAAATCAGTGTTCTAAGTTCCCATTTCGGGCGCATGAACACTGCATTTCGTATTGCAAAATGGTCGCTGGCAGCAATTGGTGTGTTGGCGACTTTTATTGGTTTGTATGAGTATTTTTGGGCCACAAGAACAGCACCTTACCTCAACACGCATATTACGTCCTGTTCACCTGAACATGTACGCGACGGCTTCGGCAATCGCCAAACTGAAAGACAAGAGTTTCTTCAATTCTTGAACGATAACGCATGGTCGCTGGTGGTTCTCGATCTCATTATTGATCATGACGGATGCGACCACCCTGATGCGATCTATTTTTCCGCCGAGTTCCCTGAAGTTGTAGAGTTCGAATTGGGATACGATAAGCGCTATTCTCCGACTTTGGGCAACCATCGAGAGTTCAGGCAAGTCGGAGATTTTCATGATAGATCATGGCATTCAACGGTCAGATTCGAGCAAAAGCGTTTCTTTGAAGACGTGCTGGCCAACAGTAGTTTTGGTGACGATCATGGTGCGCAAGGTATTGTCGGAGTCTTCTTTGTTTCGAACATGAGTGACGAAGAAGGCACTAACCGTTATGTTATCGTCCCTGTGCGCTACTCGGCAAACAATGCGCTGGTGTTCTCTTGCACCGTAGCCATCGAAAGTTCTGGTTATGGGGTAAAGCGAATTAGCGCGTATGTGTCTGAATGTCTGCTTTGAGACTAGCATCGTAGGATGGGTGCTCGCATCCATCACTCCGCATTTTTCTAGTTTCAAACCGACTCAAATGATGGGTGAAATCACCCATCCTACGGTTCTCCAAATTTCCCTTCTGTGACGCCGTCACTCCAGCCCGGATCAACCCGACCCGCACGAATATCGCGGTGTATCGACGAAAACGGCCAGTCGGTTGGATGCGTCACCAACCCATGTTTGATGGGATTGCCCCAACAATACGCCATATGATTGCGGTAATCCTGTTCATCACGGATACAATGTTCCCAAAACCTGCGTTGCCAAATCCCACGTTCCTGTTTGATAATCTTCGACCCACTCCGCGCACCGAACGCGCCGACGCCTCGCACAAACCGAGTTTTGATCAACCGCCATCGCGTCGAATAATCCGCATCCCTCGGAGGCAATGTCCAAACCGCATACAAATGATCGGGCAGCAAGCGTAGGATGGGGTTTCACCCCAACTCTAACGCACCAATTGCGCCAAACAAAAAAACCGCGCGATTGTCCCCGCGCTCCCAACCGCTCCCAAACTCAAACGGCCCAAATGATGGGGTGAAACCCCATCCTACGGCTCACCGAACTCTCCCTCGGTGACACCACCACGCCATTCCGGATCAACCCAACTCGCGCGGATGTCGCGATGGATTGACGAATACGGCCAATCGGTTGGGTGCTCCACCAACCCGTGCTTAACCGGATTGCCCCAACAATACGCCATGTGATTGCGGTGATCCCGCTCGTCCCGAATGCAATGCTCCCAAAACCGGCGTTGCCAAACCCCTGCATCCCCCTTCGCAATTTTCGAATCCGTTCGTAGGATGGGGTTCCACCCCATCACTCCCGAAGCCTTCACCCTACGCGTGAACCTCGATTTAATCGCACCCCACCGCGTCGAATAATCCGCATCCCCGGGCGGCAAGGTCCAAACCGCATGCAAATGATCGGGCAGTATAACAAACGCATCACACCAAAACGGCCTCTCTCGCTGTGTCACCGCAAAGGCCGCGCGCAGGTGCACCACTTCACGGGTCAACAGATCCGATGATCGGTCGGCCAATGAAACGGTGAAAAAGTACTTGGCTCCGGGAATACGGACTCGCCGATAATTGGACATGACTCGACATGACCACAGGCTTGGTTAACAGGTTCTAAATTCCGTTTGTGTGCTCTGACCGCAATAACCACATCATATTGAAAGCCCTCAAATCGATCATCAAGCCCATCGGCGGAAAACCGTACAAATCATGCGATTGGCGATCAAACCCTTGTACAAAACATACAAAATCCCTTGTCACACGCATTTCCCGATGCCATATCCAAAGGGCTTACGTTTTTCTATTCGACCTACTGTCTCCGTTTCCGGCGCTCAGTCTATCGATACAGACAACGACGCCAGGCTGCCGCAACACTGTGGGCAGCACTAAACAGGAGACACGGATATGCCTGCAGGCACCGTAAAATGGTTCAACACCACAAAAGGCTTCGGCTTTATCGCACCTGAAGAAGGCGGCAAAGACGTCTTCGTACACATCTCGGCTGTCGAGCGTTCGGGCCTTACCGGTCTGGCCGACAACCAGAAGGTCACTTACGAGCTGCGCGCTGGTCGTGACGGCCGCGAAAGCGCCGACAATATCGAGCTTGCATAAGCTCCTGAAAGGGTGAGGAGATTTCCTCACCCTTTTTGATTCAACTGTGGTGCCTTCCAACGCCCGTTATGGCGTGTGTGGCACGCAGAATACATCACATTTCAGTTATGTTTCCCCAGCAATTGACCAATTCGGCTATCATTTCGAAACTGTAGCTCTGAATTGATTGGTCTTTGGAAGGGACATTTCATGTTTTCACGCCGCGCTTTTCTGGCCACATCGGCCGTAAGCCTGCTGCCCGGCGTTGCCCGCGCCAAGAAAGCGGTCGAATACGATCCGACCCCACAAGTCGTGCGGATCAAGAAAGAGTTTCTGCCCGGTCAGCTGCTGGTCGTTCCGCGCTCGTTCTACCTGTATTTCGTAACCGAGCAGCGCAAGGCCATCCGCTATGGCTGTGGTGTCGGCAAGGCGGGGCTGGAGTTTACGGGGACCGCAACAATTGACGTCAAAAAGGAATGGCCAACTTGGCGGCCCACCGAAGAGATGATCCAGCGCGACCCGGTGGCCTATGCCAAATTCAAGGATAACGACTATGTCCAACCCGGTGGCGATGATAACCCGTTGGGCGCGAGGGTGCTGTATCTGTTCCAGAACGGCGTCGACACTTATTTCCGCATTCACGGAACCACCCAGCCGCAAACCATCGGACGGGCGGCATCGAACGGTTGCATCCGGATGCTGAACTCGCATGTCGTTGACCTGTATACACGGGTGCCGATCGGAACCGTGGTGACCGTGGTCTGACGCCGTCAGGGCGCGGACCAATCCACATCCTTGGCCTCTTCGATGCGCAGCAGCCCATCCGGCCAGGGGCGCGCGAGATCTCTGGCCTGTTCCTCGGACCCTCTCAGCCATTTCCGAACATCGGCGGAGTTCAGTAGAACGCCCATTCGGTGGTGGATGGGTTTCACATCTCCATTCGGCTCGCATGTCACGGTGGCAAACTGATCGACTCGCAGCCCGCCCGGGGCTTGCCAGCTGTCGGTAATGGCTGCGAAAAACAGTGGCGCACCATCGGCCGAAGCGATGCGCCAGGCAGTTTTGCGGCGTTTCTCTCCTGTCCATTCATACCAGCCATCCACAGGAACAACGGCCCGGCCAACGCCCTGAAACGCGGTTTTGTCAAAAACGGTTTCCGAGCGGGCATTGATAATGGTTTCCATCACCGGACGACCCCGGGCATTGACCCGACCCACCGGGATCATTCCCCACCGCATGGGAACCAGACTGTCTGCGGTCAGCACGATCATCTCTTGCCCGGGCTGGATGTTCCGTCGTGGCGGCTGCTCTGCCGCGATGTCCGGAGTGTTCAGCGCCGCTGCGATCTCAGAAACGGGCCGTGTCAGAAAGAACCGCCCCGGCATGGCTCAGTCCTGCCCGGCGGCTGCGTCGACAAGACCCAGAACCGAGGGGCCCAGCGCCTGAACGATCCGCGCGACGCCATCTGCGTTCGGATGAATACCGTCCGGCTGCATGAACCGGCTTGCGGCGTTCAGATCGTCGTCCGCCTGCAGACCACCAAAAAAACTGTCAACAAACCGCACCTGATATTGCTGCGCCAGGTCCGGAAAAATAGCATCGAATGCCTGTTTGTAGTCGGGGCCATAATTTCCGGGCGCCTGCATTCCGATCAGCAGGACCTCGACACTGGCATCCTGCGCAGCTGACAATATTGCCTCGATATTGGCGCGTGACACGGCAGGGTCCAAACCACGCAACACATCATTTCCGCCCAGCGCCACGATCATACCGTCCACCTCGGGCGTCAAAGTCCATCCGACCCGCGCGGCGCCGCCAGCAGTAGTGTCACTCGAGACGCCAGCGTTGATCAGGCGAACATCCGCCCCGTTATCGGCAAGCCATCTTTCCAGTTGCGGCACCAACCCGTCCTGTTCGACCAATCCGTAGCCCTGAGTCAGCGAATCCCCCAGTGCCGCGATGACCACCTGTTCGGCTGTGGCGGCAAAACCGCAACACACAAACAGTCCCGACATCAAGGTCTTGCGTAACACTTCAACCGCTCCATATCCCATCCTATCGCCCCTGTTCGGAAAGACCGATGACGACACCGATTCTAGACCTCCAAAATGCCTCTTTGTCGCTGGATGGCAATGCTGGCCGGGTAAATATCCTGCATGACATCAACCTGACCGTTCACGAGGGTGAAACTTTGGGGATGATCGGGCCGTCCGGTTCCGGCAAATCCTCGTTGCTGATGTTGATGGGCGGGCTGGAACAGGCGACTGGTGGAACCATCATGGCCCTCGGTCAGGATCTGACCCGTATGGACGAGGACGCGCTGGCCCGTTTTCGCCGGGACGCAATGGGCGTGGTGTTCCAGAACTTCCATCTGATCCCGACGATGACAGCGCTGGAAAATGTGGCAACACCGCTGGAACTGGCCGGTCACAAAGATGCGTTCCCCCGGGCCGAGGCCGAGCTGGACGCCGTTGGCCTGTCGCACAGGCGCGATCACTATCCGGCGCAATTGTCAGGGGGCGAACAACAACGTGTTGCGCTGGCCCGCGCTGCGGCGCCTCGCCCGCGGATATTGCTTGCCGATGAACCGACCGGAAACCTGGACGAGACGAACGGCGCGGCCATTGTCGATCTGCTGTTCGGGTTGCGTGACCGGCACGGGGCCACTATGGTTCTTGTCACACACAGCCACTCCCTGGCGCAAAAATGCGACCGTGTGGTGCGCCTGCGGGACGGGCACATTGCCGAAGATGCGAAACGCGAGGCCGCGGAATGAGCATGCGTCTGGCCGGGCGACTGGCCGGGCGCGAATTGCGCGGAGGGCTGCACGGATTTCGGATTTTCCTGGCTTGCCTGACGTTGGGCGTCGCAGCCATCGCCGCCGTGGGCTCGGTTCGTCACGCCATTCAGACCGGATTGGTTCAGGAAGGTGCAGCGCTGTTGGGCGGAGATGCGCAACTGGAATTCACCTATCGGTTCGCGACAGATGACGAACGGACATGGATGGAAAACACCGCGCATGCAGTTTCCGAAGTGGTCGATTTCCGGTCGATGGCGGTCACACGCACGACAGAACCCGAGCGCGGCCTGACGCAGGTCAAATCCGTCGATGCTACTTATCCGCTGCTAGGGGCCCCGGTGTTGGAGCCCGAAATGTCTCTGGCAACAGCGTTCGCTGGAACAAACGGCCTGCCGGGCGCCGCCATGGCCCCTGCCCTGATCGACCGGCTTGGCCTGACGGTGGGCGATCAATTCACGCTGGGCACGCAGGACTTCGTCCTGATGGCGGCTTTGGTACACGAACCTGACGGGGCTGCAGACGGGTTCGCCCTTGGACCCAGAACGTTGGTTCAAACCCAAGACCTGCAAGCCTCGGGATTGTTGGAGCCGGGCACCCTTTTCTCAACCAAATACCGTCTGGACCTTCCTCAGAACAGCAACCTTGCCGCCCTGTCCACCGATGCGGACACCGTGTTTGACGGCACCGGCATGCGCTGGACAGACGCCCGCAACGGCGCGCCGGGGATTGCCGATTTTGTCTCCCGCCTCAGCGCTTTTCTGGTGCTCGTCGGGCTGGCGGGACTGGCGGTTGGCGGTATCGGCGTGTCAGCCGCCGTCCGGGCCTATCTGGCCGAAAAAACCGAAACCATCGCAACGCTGCGCACCCTTGGTGCGGATCGGGCAACGATTTTCCAAACCTACCTGATCCAGATCGGCATTCTGTCGGGAATTGGCGTCTTGATGGGCCTGCTGCTTGGCAGTGCCTTGCCCCTGATGCTGGCCCCGCTCATCGAAAGCCGCCTGCCGGTCCCGGCTGTTTTCACGCTCTATCCCGGCCCAATGGCCGAGGCGGCGCTGTACGGCGTACTGACCGCGTTCCTGTTCACGCTCTGGCCATTGGCCAGAACCGAAGAGGTGCGCGCCGCAACACTGTTTCGCGACGCGCTGAGCAGCGCCCGCAGTATCCCACGACCGGTTTACGTGCTGGCCACGGGCATTGGTCTGGCCATTCTGGTCGGGGCTGCGGCCTGGTTTACTGGTTCCGTCTGGCTGACACTGTGGACAGCTGGCGGGATCACCGGCGCGCTGGTGCTGCTGTCGCTGGCGGCATTTGCCATCCGGTGGCTGGCGCGCATGGGCAGCGGATGGTCGCGCGGACGCGCACCGTTGCGTTGGGCCCTGTCCGCCATTTCCGGCCCCAAAGAGGGCGCGGCATCGGTTGTCCTGTCCCTGGGTCTGGGCCTGTCGGTTCTAGCGGCGGTCGGACAGATTGACGGAACGCTGCGCAACGCGATTTCAGGCAACCTGCCGGATGTGGCGCCGTCCTATTTCTTTGTCGACATCCAAAAAGACCAGATGCCGGGATTCAACGAGCGGCTGAATTCGGACCCCGCTGTCAGCCGTATCGAAAGCGCACCCATGCTGCGCGGGATCATCACCCGGATCAACGGCCAACCTGCGCATCAGGTTGCGGGCGATCACTGGGTTCTGGAAGGAGACCGGGGAATAACCTATTCCGCGCAACAGCCGCAAAACGCCCGGGTCACCGACGGCGACTGGTGGCCCGAGGATTATGCAGGTCCGCCTCAGGTCAGCTTTGCCGCTGAAGAGGCTCTAGAGATGGGGCTGAAGCTTGGCGATGAGCTTACGGTCAACATCCTAGGTCGTGACATCACCGCCGAAGTGACCTCGTTTCGAGAGGTTGATTTTTCAACCGCCGGGATCGGTTTCATCATGTCGATGAACCCCTCGGCGCTGGCCGGTGCGCCCCACAGCTTTATTGCCACGGTCTATGCCGAGGAACAGGCCGAGGCCGCGATCCTGCGCGATCTGGCAGGCCAATATCCCAACATCACGGCAATCCGTGTACGGGACGCCATCGACCGCGTCTCGGGCGTGTTGGCCGGGCTTGCGGCTGCAACATCTTATGGTGCGGGCATCTCATTGCTGACCGGGTTTCTGGTGCTGATCGGCGCGGCAGCAGCCGGGGAACCCGCGCGCCGGTACGAGGCTGCGGTTCTGAAGACCCTGGGCACCAGCCGGCGCAGCATTCTGGCCAGCTTTGCCCTGCGCTCGGTCCTGCTGGGGGCTGCGGCGGGGTTGGTTGCGCTGTTTACCGGAATTCTCGGCGGGTGGGCGGTAGCCACCTACATCTTTGACACCAGTTTTGTGGTTATCTGGCCATCGGCACTGGGCATTATCGCCACCGGTATCATCGTGACGCTGGGTGCGGGTCTGACCTTTGCCCTGCGCCCGTTATCAGTACGCCCAGCCCGGGTTCTGCGCGCCAGCGATTGACCTTAACGTGCACAGGCAACGGGTTGCAGAATTTTCAACAACGGAACGTTGTCACAGATCAGCGCGTCGAGGTTGATTTCGTCCAGCGAGGCATAAAACACCTCTGCTGCGTCCTGTAGGGCCAGCCGTAACCGACAGGCACTTGTCAGCGGACAGGTGTTGTCGGCATCGGCAAAGCATTCGGCAATCGGCAATTCGCCTTCGACATCGCGGAACACAGCACCGATGCGGATCTGATCTGCCGCCCTCGCCAGCATCATTCCCCCGTTGCGACCGCGCTGCGTGCTGAGGTGACCCAACTGGCCAAGCTGGTTGATCACCTGCGCCAGATGGTTTTCCGATATGTTGCACACTTCAGCGATCTCGGACTTTGTGACCAGCCTGTCCTGATGCGCGGCGCAATACATCAGCAGGCGCACGGCGATGTTGGTCCGTTTGGTAATCCGCATGGCTTCCTCCCAGAATCTCGATAACGTGTTATTGCATGTCCGCGAAAAAAGCGGTTTGACATACATCAATCGTCACCGAGGACATCCCAGCAGATGGCAGACCCGTATTTCTTTGGCTATGGCAGCCTTGTGAACCTTGCCACGCATGACTTTCCCAACCCGCGCCCTGCCCGGCTACAGGGGTGGCGACGGGCATGGCGACACACGGACCTGCGCCCAGTTGCCTTTCTGACCGCGGTGCCCGATGCCGGTTCCGAGATCGAAGGCATGATCGCGCATGTGCCGCGCAATGACTGGGCCGCCCTGGATGAACGCGAATGGGCCTATGACCGCGTGACCGCGACGCAATCGATCACGCACCCGTTGACGCATGATGTCGAAATCGCCGTTTACGCCGTGCCACAACGCAAACACAGCGAACCATCGGACAAGTACCCTTTGCTGCTCAGCTATATCGACGTGGTCGTACAGGGTCATCTGAGGGCCTTCGGGGCCGAGGGCGCAAATCGGTTCTTTGCCATGACGGACGGATGGGAGGCGCCGATCCTGAATGACCGCGCCGAACCCCGCTATCCACGCCACCAGCAATTGCATCCGTCCGAGACAGAATTTGTCGACGACCGCCTGCACACAGCGGGTGCAAGAATCGTTCACCCCACGCAAGGCGTGAACGATTTCATCTTTTAAAAAATACTCTCGCCGAAGGCACGCGCCATCAGGCGCGTTCCCTTATCCCCGCGCGCGGATCACCTGCAGCAATGGCAGCAAAGTTGCCATCTCGGGGCCCCGCTCCATGCCCGTCAACGCCTTGCGCAGCGGCATGAACAGGCCTTTGCCCTTGCGGCCTGTCGCCTCTTTGACGGCCTTGGTCCATGCGCCCCATGTTTCGCCATCAAAGGGACCCTCGGGCAGCAGCGCCACGGCTTGGGCGATGAATTCGCGATCCTCATCGGCAATCAGCGGCTCTGCCCCGTCGCGGCACAGCTCCCACCAACCTTTGAGATCACCCAGAGTGGTAATGTTCTCGCGCGCCATCGCCCAGAACGACGCAGCCAGATCGTCGGGGACGCCCGCGTCAGCGACCGCGTCGGCGACATCCTCCAAAGGCAAGGATTGCAGATGTTTCGCCGTCAGCGGGAACAGATCCTGCACATCAAGTTTGGTTGGGGCTGATCCGAACCGGTTAACACCGAACCCATCGATCAGCTCGGCCATATCCGCGCGCAGCTCGACCGGGTCGGACGACCCCAAACGCGCCATCAGGCTCAGCAGCGCCATCGGCTGCACGCCTTGTTCGCGCAAATCACGCAGGGCCAGCGTTCCCAGACGTTTCGACAGTGCCTCACCCTGCGGCCCGGTCAGCAGCGAGTGATGTGCAAAGCGTGGGCACGTACCGCCCAGCGCCTTGATGATCTGAATTTGCGTCGCCGTGTTGGTCACGTGGTCTGAACCGCGCACAACATCGGTCACACCCATCTCGGTGTCATCGACGACCGAGGCAATCGTATACAGCACCTGCCCGTCACCCCGGATTAGCACCGGATCAGAGACCGAGGCCGCATCGATCGAGATATCGCCCAGAATGCCATCGGTCCATTCGATCCGCTCATGATCCAGCTTGAACCGCCATACACCAGTGCCACGCTCGGCCCGCAGAGCCTCTTTTTCGGCATCCGAAAGGTTCAGTGCAGCGCGGTCATAAACCGGCGGCTTGCCCATGTTCAGCTGCTTCTTGCGCTTGAGGTCCAACTCGGTCGGCGTCTCAAACGCCTCGTAAAACCGGCCCATTTCGCGCAGCTTGTCGGCGGCTGCGGCATAACGGTCCAAACGCTCCGACTGACGCTCAACCCGGTCCCAGTGCAGGCCCAGCCATTCCAGGTCCTGCTTGATGGCATCGACATATTCTTCTTTCGACCGCTCGGGGTCGGTGTCATCGATGCGCAGGATAAAGGTACCGCCCGCCTTGCGGGCGATCAGATAGTTCATCAGGGCGGTGCGCAGGTTGCCCACATGGATGTAACCGGTGGGCGACGGGGCAAAACGGGTGGTGGTCATGGAAGTCTCCTGTTGGCGCGGCTCTTGTCACATGGGCGCGTTTTTGTCCAGCAGAGCCTTTCAGCTTGGTGCCACAGGCCACCTGTTGTTCAGGTCTTCCAGCCCAGCCCGAATGAGGTCCGACAGAACATCAAGATCAATGTCCGCCAGCTTGTTTACATACAGACACGATTTGCCCAGCTTGTGTTTTCCCAAGCGGGACAGGATGTCGCTGAAATCCGTATAGCCGGGCATGATATAGATCGAATGCGCCGCCTTGCGCGGTGAAAACCCGGTGGCCAGAAAGTCCCCTTCGCGACCCGAGGCGTAGCGATAGTGATACAGGCCATAGCCAACAATCGACGGCCCCCACATCACCGGCAAAAATCCCGTGACCTTGCGAAACAGGGCGTCCAGTTCACGCGCTTCCCGGGCTTTTCTTTGCGGCTCAACAGCGGCCAGAAAGTCATCCACTCTCTGATCGGTTGGGGCTGTTTTGTTATTGGATCGCGACATAAACAAAAATTGTAACTGCCCAGGTGGTCTGACTGCGACGATTTGAATCGGGCCATGCGGGTTATTTTTGTTTCTTGGTTAGCGTTTCTGTGACTCGATAGGCGTATGGATACTGCTCACCTGACCCGCAGCCGGCTTGCGACCTTCTCAAAGTCAAATCTGATTGATCTGGTCATTGTTCTGGCGGAGCAGAACGCGGCCTTGCGCACCAAGATCGAGAGGCTTGAAGAGCAGATCGCGGATATCACCGAACAAAACGCCCAACTTTTCAAGCAAAACGTAGAGCTGGAGAAGGCCAACAAAACCCTCGCACAGCGCGTAGAGGACCTGGAGCGCCGCCTTGGGCTTAACAGCTCAAACAGCGGCAAGCCTCCCTCAAGCGATGGGCTGTCGAAGCCTGCGCGCAAGAAGCGAACCAGAAGTTTGCGCGGGTCCTGCGGGCGCAAGTCCGGAGGTCAGCCCGGCCATCCCGGCAAGACGCTGCGCCAGACCTCGACGCCGGAGCAGATCATCGATCACTACCCACACATCTGTCCGGACTGTAAGCACAGGCTGTCTGGCGTTGTTTGCGACCGGTATGTGAGGCGACAGGTCTTTGACCTGCCACCCCCACCGCCGCTTATTGTCACTGAGCACAGGGCGCGTGTCTGCGTCTGCCCGGCCTGTGGTACCCGGGTGCAGGCCACGTTTCCCGCAGGGGTGAACGCCCCGGTGCAGTATGGCGACAACCTTGCCGCCATGGCGAGCTATCTTCAAACCCGGCACTGCATCCCTGACAACCGCCTGGCGCAGATATTTTCCGACCTTCACGGGGTCGACATTTCCGCAGCAACGCTGGCGTCGCTCGTCGCCAGAACCGCGGCTGTAATGCGGCCCGTTGTCAACAGGATTCAAGCGTTGTTGTGCGGCCCAGACGTTGCGGTGAAGCACATGGATGAGACCGGCCTGCGCATCAACGGCAAGACCCGGTGGCTCCACATCCTGTGCTCACCAGACTTGAGCCATTTCCGGATTGGCCGTAGCAGAGGCGATGTGACGCAGGAGGTGACCGGAAGTGTCGTTCACGACAACTGGGCGTCCTACAGAAAGATCCCCGGAGTGCGTCACGCCTTATGCAACGCCCATCACCTTCGGGAATTGCAGGCTTTGATCGACATTGAGAAAGAGCCATGGGCCACGGAGATGCGCTCCATTCTGCTGGACGCCAAAACAGCCGCAGACAGGGCGCGAGACCGGAATTCCCGCGCGGTGGTGCCCGCCCGGATTGCTGCCATCGAACGCCGATATGACGCATGTTGCCAGACGGCCATCCGGATGCACGAGGCGCTTCCCCCGCTGGTCCCGGACAAGGTCGGCAAAACGCGGCGAGGCAAACCAAAGCGCAGGATCGGACATAATCTCGCGCTGCGGATGCAAACCCGCAAAGAAGAGGTTCTGCTCTTCCTCAACGACCTGAGTGTGCCGTTTACAAACAATGAAGCCGAAAGGGACCTTCGCATGACCAAGGTCCGTCAAAAAGTGTCGGGATGCTTCCGAACTCACGTCGGCGCAGAAAACTTCTGCACGCTTCGAACCGTCATTGAGACGGCGCGCAAGCAGGGGTGGAGCATACTCGAAACCTTGAGAACTCTCCCCGATCAACTCATCCTGAACCTCAAACCATGCTGACCAATTCCGGGCTTGTCAGGTCGTTGTAGTTGGAGAGTTACTCTGACTACAGTTGACCGCCGCGCGGAGGCTGGCTGCAATGCTAGTGGCCTCTGGCACAGCGTCTGCCACTTCAAGTAAGCGCTTGATTGCAGAGATGTCGTTCGCATATTGCTGTCTTCGTCTGGTGTAGCTATCGCGGGTCTTGGTGCAGATGAGCGTATAAGGACTACCCTTGCGTTCAGTTTCACAACTCAAATCCGCACCCGCTCTTTCGATCACGGACCGCAGATGCGACCGCAACTCCCTTCTCACTGGAATTCGATGTGTGGTTGTAACCGGATCTGCACAAAATCGAACAAGTTCGGCACAGTATTCGCACCCGCACCCCAAGTCATTTGAGCTAACGACCCAATCGGTCGGTTCAGGAGGTGTGGTACGACTGCGAGCCAGCAGGACGTTGGCCGAGTGCCGCCAAAACCGCGCGAATGCCTCACTTTCTGATGCCTGCGCGTGAAACGACGTGCCCAATTTTGCCAGAACGGGTGGCAAGGTGCGATCAGGCGGCACGATGTCGGGCGCGTTGACAAGATTGCCAACCACCCCAGCAAGGCTGCTTTCCAAATCAAAACTCCAGGCCAACTGAAAAATTTCCCGGAGCGTGCGTTCAGGCAAAGGCGTGGCAGACTGTCGACGCGACCCGTACCAAAATGGCTCTGCGTTTTTTGGCCGGTGTACGTTGAGCGCGACCGGTATCTCCGAACAAAGGTGCTTGATAAGATCTTTCAGTGCATTCCGCGTCATGACTTTCTGCCCCTGATCACTTGCCTCACTCAGGCCCATGACCAGATTTATGACAGCTTCTGGCTGCTCTGTGCATTGTGCGCTAACAAGGCCAAGAAGCCGCTTCAGCATGTCTTTTTCAGCCAATTCCGATGTTGCTTCAATCAGTGCGGCTTTGAGACCCGGTCCGTAATACGGTATCACAACCCGATCGAGAAATAATTCCGTTGCTTTCCGACTTCCGATACGACAAAGCCGTGACAGCATTACTGCGCCGCTCTCTTGCCACTCATCCCGGTCCGAGTAATGCAAGACTTGGGGCGCTGGCCAAGCTTCAGCAATTTCAGCCGCAATGGTGTCAAGCGACAAATCATTCCCGTCAGAGGTCGCAGCGCGTTGCTCAGACTGTACAAAAAGGACGGAAAGCGCCTTGGCACCGGCTTGGGCAAGAACACGAGGGCCTTCTTTAGCAGGCCAAAGAACAAAGGCCGCGCTTCGATAGTGTCGCTCAACTGTGGCCCCCTCATTGCCGCTCGCCTCCGTCAAGCGATTCACGTCAGGTTCCCAATTTGTGATCCGTTCTGGTGGCATCAATTCGTTTTGCGCCAACGCCAGTTGGCCATAAGCGCTCGCGCCCAAATCGGGATGCACCCAATCATCAAGCTCACATCTCCGCTCAATGATATCATAGAGTTCGTATTCGTCCGCGCCGATGTCTTCGATTTCCCAGACATAGTCCCGCCCAAGGTAGGCAGCGGCGGCATATTCATCAACATGCACGATGGCCGCGTGGAGGGAACAGTCAGCCTGTGCCGCAGCTGCAATCAAAGCACGCCCAACCGTTGCATCCGTGTTTTTTAGGGTTTCAAACGACAGGCCTGCGATGCTGTAATCATGCTCGAGAAGCCAGACAAGTTTTTCAGGCGCGTCCGACGTTGCGAAGCAGTTTTTGATCTCCTTCGCAATCTGACCCATAAAATCTGCATAGTTCGGTGCCGAGGTGGCCACATTTTGACCCGGAGTGAGAACCAAATTGTAAACCAGACAGGCGCGATGACCTTCTGTCACAGGCCTAATTTCATGTTCGCAATCAGCATAAAAGGCCGCAAAAACCAGTTCGGAAGGATCGTTGCTACACATTTCGACAATCGTCTCTCGACCGCGATGGCGGATGATCAGTTCGCCCCCTTTCCCTGCAACCGGTAGTGAAACGACCAAGGTCGCCACCATGCCGGTAACCTTCTCGGTATCACGGTGCGGCGCAAAAAAACCGCCTTCCTCGTAAACGAGGATTTTGTAAAGTTCCGCGTCGACAGCTTCCGGCGGGTAGCCGAGGCCTTCGGCCGCACGGTTGAGGATGCGATTGAATGTTTCGCCTCAGGTTTCTCCTCCTACGCTGATTTGATCTGGCGAAACCTGCCAACAGTCACGAACGGACCTGTCCAAAATTGTTTCTGCGCCGCGTCCATATGGTGCGCGTTCACCAAGTGTGATCAAGTCCTGTAATTGTGCCGGTTGGAGAGGGAATGCGAGGACGCCTGTCGTGTGGTTCCAGATGCGAGGCATTGGGGTAGGAAACCGCCCATACACACAATAGTCGCCCGGTCGGTCGATCATCGAGATCAGTTCGGAAAGGGCTGACAGCCGCTCATCGAAAGTAAAGTAACCGCCGTCCACATCACTGGCATAATAGCTCATTGATCGCTGACCCCCAAATTGTCATCTCAGGTTTCTATGCAATCTGTTACCCCAAACTTCTGAAATTCGGCAATGCGCCTTTCCGACATTTCAGGACGATCCCACGATGATTTTGGTTGATTCTTGCCGATGCAGCGCTCGACCACCTCGTCCGCAAAGAATGTCATATTGAATTCAGTCAGAGGGGTAGCTGGGTAGTTACCAAAAATTAACACGTATTATTCATCCACGCAGCCCATCTAACCGGCGTATAAACTGGCAAGTGGCACGCGCCGACCTAATTCAATCACTGGCATTCTGACAGGGAGATGTAGATATGACCATCAATTTGACACGCAGGGCGGCATTGGGCGCCGCAGCTGCATTACCTTTTGTATCCGCGGCGGCACCTGTTTTGGCCGCAGGGTCTGAGACCAAGGCAAACTCGGCCCTTGCCAAATCATATCAGTTGGGCGATTTCAGCGTCACCACATTGTTGGATGGCGCTGCTGTGCGCGACGACGCCAAGGATCTGTTCGGCGCCGGTGTCCCGGACGAAGAGTTTGCCCGGGTGTCTGCCGAGAATTTCATCGCGCCGGACAAGGCCCAATTGGTCTTTACGCCAAGCCTCGTCAATACCGGGTCGGAACTGGTGCTGTTTGATACCGGTCTGGGCCAGGGTGGTATTCAGGCGGCTCTTGCCGATGCGGGCGTGACCCCGGATCAGATCGACGTCATCGTGATCACGCACATGCATCCCGACCATATCGGCGGCATGACCACCGATGATGCGCCGACCTTCCCCAACGCGCGCTATGTCACCGCCGCGACCGAGTATGATTTCTGGTCCGCGCAAGAGGCCGGCAACCGTGTCGGTGATCTGGTGGCCGCCAAGGTTACCCCTCTGGCCGACAAGATGACCTTTGTCGAAGACGGTGGTCAGGTGGCCTCAGGCATTACCGCCATGGCAGCCGCCGGGCATACGCCGGGACACACGGTCTTTCATCTTGAAAGCAATGGTCAGCGATTGGTGCTGACGGGCGATCTGGCCAATCACTATGTCTGGTCTTTTTCCCATCCCGAATGGGGCTTCAGCTTTGATCTGGACAAGGAGGCCGCAACTGCATCACGGCGCAATATTCTGGGGATGTTGGCGGCCGACAAAGTGCCGATGATCGGCTATCACATGCCCTTCCCCGGCGCTGGATATGTGGAAACCCGCGGCGAAGGGTTCCGCTTTGTGCCGGTCAGCTATCAGATGATGGGCTAAGGCCTCAGTAACCAGGGTCCGGCCGAACCGTTGAGCCATCCGTAAACCGGGACAGGCGAAAGGCGGCCGGATCAACGCAGGGACTGGTCTGCAGGACCAGATCGGCCACAAGACGCCCCGCGCCGGGGCCAATACCAAACCCGTGGCCCGAAAAGCCCGTGGCGATGACCAGCCCGGGCACCTCATCCACGTGGGAAATAACCGGGATGGCATCGGGCGTTACGTCGATCAGACCGGCCCAGCTTTGAACGATTTCGGCCTGATCCAGCGCCGGAAAACCCTTGCGTGCGCGGGCCCATGCCTGTCGCAATGTCTTTTGTGACGGCTCCGGGTCCAGCACGCGACAATGCTCGAACGCGGTGACATCGGTAGGCAGCCAATGCCGGTCCTGCCCAGCCTCGATCGCCCACCGCCGCGACAGGCGAAACCGCAAAGATCGCCATTCCTGCGCAAAGGCGGGCAGGAACTGCCGGGCAAGCCGGAAACTGTCGGGCACGATATCCACTGTATTCTCGTGGCCGGACGCAATCGTATACCCACCATCGGCGCGTTTTCGGATGGCATAGCCATCGGACCACAGGGCAGTCTCAGGACCACCTTCAACCGGAGATGTGCGCATCACGGTGTTCAACACCTTGAGCTGCGGCAGATCGATCCCGGCATTCCCGGCGAACAGTCGGGACCACGCCCCGCCCGCCAGCACAACCTGCTGGCACGCGACGCGCCCCCGTTCCGTGAAAACACCAGCAACCCGGCCTGCCTGAATATCAAGACTGCGCACGGCGCAATTGGTCATGATCGCCGCGCCCTTGTCCCTCGCAGCCTCGGCAATTGCGGGTGCGGTCCATTGTGGCTCGGCCCTGCCGTCCTGCGGCATGTAAAGCGCGCTGTCGAACCCATTTGTGTTGCCGGGCAAAAGCCCGTCCAGTTCTGCGCCCGATACCAGTTTCGCCCCGGTCTGCATCCCATCAACATGGCGCATCCAACGTTCCAGATGGCCGCCTGACCGCGCCCCAGATGCCCCGAAGACGATGCCCGAGCGTTTATAACCCGTGTGTCGCTGCGTTCGCTCATCCAGCCCCTGCCACATATGCAGGGCCTGTTGCATCAATGGTATTTCCCGGGGGTCACGCATCCCCAGCCGCACCCATCCCCAATTGCGCGAGCTTTGTTCGCCCGCGATCTGACCCTTTTCGCATAGCAAAACGGAGGCCCCGCGTTCCGCGAGGTCCAGGGCCGCACATGCCCCAACAATACCGCCGCCAATAACGACAATTTCGACCTTTTTGGGAAGGTTCAGATCGGATTCGACGGGGGTTGGTTTCGGGCCTGGCATCTACCGCTGAATTCACGTTCCTGGGACCGGTATGGAGCCTCAGGACCACCGCACAGGCAATGCGGAAAAACTAAGAAGCCGGGAATTACCCCGACCTGTGACCATTAGGCCAATGCACAGATGCATCCAGCGCCCATAATTGCGCCGAAAGCGTCCCGCGTTACGCGGCTCCGGAAAGTTGTGCCAGCTTTTGACGCAACACCGCGCCTACGCCCGATTCATGCTGACGCGACCGTGAAACACGCGGCTCGGGCGGCATAAGATCAGGGAATTCAGGACGGTGTGAGACACCCGGCTGGTCTTCGGCGGATTTGCCATTGCCCAGCAAATCGGCAATCGCTTCGTCAAGGGCGACCTCGTCAAGCTCCTGCGCCGGAGATTCCATTGTCTTGTACTGCGTCGGCGCATGAAGCGGCTTATCATATCCATCAGTCATTTTGACCACCAATACCTTTTACTGCACCTACACAAACTTGGTGCATCCACCCAGTTACACAAATCCGGCACCTTGGCTTAACTGGCAGCAGGCCTTGCCGGATTGCGTCACGTCTGCCTCATACAAGGCAAACCCCTGTCATAAATGTGGCAAAAAGGGGCCTGCGCGCAAGTGGAACATGCGTCTAAGGCCCTATAATCATTGGGATACATGAACAGTATGGCCCTAGATTGCAAACTATCCACGAATCCTAAACAATAACCCTGTTGCGATGCCGCATTGTGGCCCTGCCGTGCCCGCAGCGGTGGCGCTACTGGCGATCACGCCAGCGGTTCACTATCGGATAGCGGCGATCCAGCCAGAACGCACGCGGCGTCAGACGGGTGCCGGGTGCGGATTGGAACCGTCTATATTCGCTGATGTAAATCAGGTGCTCGACCCGTTTTGCATCCGCCTCGTCAAACCCGGCGGCCACGCAATCGGCAATCGATCCATCCTGATCCACCAGAATGTCGAGAATCGCGTCCAGAACCGGATAGTCCGGCAGGCTGTCGCTGTCCTTCTGATCAGCGCGCAGCTCGGCGCTTGGGGGCTTGTCGATAACCGAGGGGCGAATGACCTCGCCCTGCGGGCCGTACATCCATTCCCGATGGTTTGCATTGCGCCAGCGGCAGGTCTCGAACACGCGGGTCTTGTACAGGTCCTTGATTGGATTATAGCCGCCGTTCATGTCGCCATATATCGTGGCATAGCCCACCGCGACCTCGGATTTGTTGCCGGTGGTCAGCAACATCTCGCCAAATTTGTTCGAGATCGCCATCAGCAGCAAACCCCGCAAACGGGATTGAACATTTTCCTCGGTCAAATCCTCGTCACGACCGGCAAACAACGGCGCCAGAGTGTTGGTGATCGCTGCGCGCCCTTCGGAAATCGGCACAAAATCGTAATGCACGCCCAGCGCCTTGGCCACGGCCTCGGCATCGTCCAGCGAGGATTGGCTGGTATATTCCGACGGCAGCATCACGCAGCGCACGTTCTCGGCCCCGATCGCATCCACCGCAATCGCCGCCACCAGCGCCGAGTCGACACCACCGGACAGGCCAAGCAACGCCTTCCCGAACCCGGTCTTGCCCATATAGTCGCGCAGGGATTGCACCATCGCGCGATAATCCTGTTCCCATTCATCCGGCTGCGGCACAACCTCGGCCGGTTCGATGCGCCAACCCGCGTCCCCCCGCGCCAGATCGACATGCGCGATCGCCTCGTCAAACACCGGCATTCGGAACGCCAGCTCTCCGCCCGGGTTCAGGCCAAAGGTGGCACCGTCGAACACCTGATCGTCCTGCCCGCCTACCATGTTGAGGTAGATCACCGGCAGCCCGGTCTCGACCACGCGCGAAACCATATGGTTCAGGCGCACGTCATACTTGTTGCGGAAATAGGGCGAACCATTGGGGATCAGCAGGAACTCGGCCCCGGTTTCCTCCAGTGTTTCGGCCACATCCTCGTGCCAGCCATCCTCGCAGATAGGGCTGCCGATTCGGATATTGCCGACGGCATAAGGCCCGCCCATAGGCCCCGAATCGTAAAGGCGAACCTCGTCAAAGACGGTTTCATTCGGCAGATGGTGTTTCAGAACCTTACTGGTGATGCGGCCACCCTTGAGGATCAGATAGGCGTTGTACAGCTTGCCACCCTCGACCCACGGCCCGCCAATCGCCAGCGCCGGGCCATCGGCACAGTCCTGCGCAAGCGCCTGAACCGCCTCCATCGCGGCCCGGTGAAACACCGGCTTCATCACCAAGTCCTGCGTGTTGTACCCGGTGATGAACATTTCAGGCAGCGCCACCAGATCAGCGTCGGCATCGCGTCCATGCTGCCACGCTTCGGCCGCCTTGGAGGCGTTTGCATCGATGTCCCCAACAGTGGGGTTCAGTTGCGCCAGGGTAATGCGGAAACGGTCGGCCATTCTTGCCCTCTTGCCCTCGTAAGTCTCAAACGCATTTAGCAGATCATGCCGCAAGTAAAAGGCCAATGCGGCAAAAGCCGTTGCCCTGTCCCCTGCGGTATCCTAGTTTTGCGCCACTATAATCAGACGCCGGACACACGGCAGGTAGGAAAAACCATGAACGTGATTCGCACATCCCTTGCTGTTGCAGCCATTGCCATGGCGGCGCAGTCCGCTGGCGCGCAGCAGGATGGTGAGGTTGTTGTCGCCGATGACGAAATCGGCGGCGTGTACGAAGGCACATTCGAAAACGGCCTGCGTCACGGAACCGGCACCTACCGCCTGCCCGACGGGTTCGAATATTCCGGCGAATGGGTCGAAGGCGAAATTCAGGGGCAAGGCACGGCCCGATACGCCAACGGATCGGTTTACGAGGGCAGCTTCGTCAAAGGCAAGCCCGAGGGTGCAGGAAAGATCGTCTTCAATGATGGTGGCACTTACGAGGGCGAATGGTCCGGCGGTGCAATCAACGGTACCGGCACAGCGCAATATGCAAACGGAATGCGGTATGAAGGCGGGTTCAAAGACGCCCGCCACCACGGCAAGGGTGTCATTACATCCGCTGCGGGTTACGCGTATGACGGTGACTGGGTCGACGGCGTGAAACAGGGCAAAGGCCAGATCGCTTACGAAGGCGGCGGCACATATGTCGGCGACATCCAGGCCGGTCAGCGCCACGGGCAGGGCATTCTGACCATGCCAGACGGTATGATCTATGACGGAACCTGGACCGAAGATCAGATCACCGGCACAGGGCGCCTGGCGCAGGCGAACGGCGATATCTACGAAGGCGAACTGGTAAACGGGCGCCGTCATGGCAATGGCAAGGCGACCTATGCCAATGGCGCAACCTATCAGGGCGAATACGCAGATGACCGGCGCCACGGCAAAGGGCGCTTTCTGGGAACCGACGGCTTTGACTATAACGGCGAATGGGCGAACGGCCAGATCGAGGGGTTGGGCGAGCTGACCTATCCGGATGGCGCGACCTATATCGGGGATTTCAGTGCCGATCTGCCTCAGGGCAAGGGGATACAGACCTATCCAAACGGCACGGTCTATGACGGCGACTGGATCGCGGGCGTATTCGAAGGCACAGGTAAAGCGACCTACCCCAACGGGGTCGTCTACTCGGGTCAGTTCCGCAATGGCCTGAACCACGGCACCGGTGTTCTGACATTTGCCAACGGGTACCGGTATGAAGGCGACTGGGTCGATGGTGTCCGTCAGGGCAACGGCACGGCCACTTATGCGGATGGCACGGTCTATACCGGCGCATTCGTGGACGGACAGCGTCAGGGCCAGGGCGAAATCATCATGTCGAACGGCTTCAGATACGATGGCGAATGGACCGAAGGCAAAATCACCGGCACCGGCAAGGCCACGTATTCCAACGGCGATGTCTACGAGGGCAGCTTTGTTGATGCCAAGCGTCAGGGAACCGGCACTATGCAATATGCCAACGGACAGGTGGAAACCGGGGTCTGGGACAATGGCGCGCTGGCGACTGACACAGGCGGATCGGACGCCGCGCCTGCGGCAAGCACCGAACCCGAGGCAGCGCCCACCGAAGAGGCAGAAGGCGCAGAACCCAGCGACGGCTAGATCTGCTGCGCCTCCGCTTTGGCGGCGCGGTATCCGACCCGCCCCCCCCGGCCAGTTGCCCCCGTTTACCAAGGTCCTTTCACTGGGCTTACCAATGGTCGCAAAGGTGAAAATTCCTGCTTTTCATTCTCAACCCGAACTGTATAACCTAATCTCCATGATCAACCGTGCAGATATCCATTGTGCCGACACCGCTTTTCGCGGTGCGTCCCTGCGCGGCCTACTGATCCTAATCCGCCTCTGAGCGTGCCATCCGGCGCGCCCGCTCAGAGGAGGACGCCCGCGCGCCAATGGCTTTAGGACAGAACAGAAAGTGACCCCCATGACCAATGTGACCGACCAAGACCGCGTCTTGATCTTTGACACCACTTTGCGCGACGGCGAACAAAGCCCGGGCGCAACGATGACTCACGAAGAAAAGCTGGAAATCGCCGAACTGCTGGATGAAATGGGCGTCGATATCATCGAAGCCGGATTCCCCATCGCATCCGAGGGCGATTTCAAGGCGGTAACCGAAATTGCGCAGCGGTCCAAGTACAGCCGCATCTGCGGTCTGGCCCGCGCCAATATCACTGATATCGACCGTTGTTGGGAGGCGATCCGCCACACCGATAACAACCGCATTCACACGTTCATCGGAACCTCTCCGCTGCACCGCGCCATTCCCAACCTCACACAGGATGAGATGGCCGACAAGATCCACGCAACCGTCAGCCACGCCCGCAACCTGTGCGAAAACGTGCAGTGGTCGCCGATGGATGCCACACGGACCGAATGGGATTACCTGTGCCGCGTGATCGAGATTGCGATCAAGGCCGGGGCCACCACGATCAACATTCCCGACACGGTCGGCTATACCGCCCCGATGGAATCCGCCGACCTGATCAAACGCCTGATCGAAACGGTCCCCGGCGCGGATGAGGTGATCTTTGCTACCCACTGCCACAATGACCTTGGCATGGCGACCGCAAACTCGCTGGCTGCTGTGGTGGGAGGGGCCCGGCAGATCGAATGCACGATCAACGGCCTGGGCGAACGCGCCGGAAACACCGCTTTGGAAGAGGTGGTGATGGCGATGAAAACCCGCAACGACATCATGCCGTACAATACCGGGATCGATACCACCAAGATCATGCATATCTCGCGGCGGGTCGCGACGGTGTCGGGTTTCAACGTGCAGTTCAACAAGGCCATCGTCGGCAAGAACGCATTCGCGCATGAAAGCGGCATCCATCAGGACGGAATGCTGAAGAACCGCGACAATTTCGAGATCATGCGCCCCGAGGATGTCGGCCTGTCCGGAACCTCACTGCCGTTGGGTAAACACTCTGGCCGGGCGGCGCTGCGCGACAAGCTCAACACCCTTGGGTACGAGGTCGGGGACAATCAGCTGAAAGATATCTTTGTGCGGTTCAAGGAACTGGCCGACCGCAAGAAAGAGGTGTTTGACGACGATCTCATCGCGCTGATGACGCTGGATGATGACGACGGCAATGACCACCTGCAACTGGTGTCGATGAAGGTCACCTGCGGCACGGTCGGCAAAGCCGAGGCAACCATAGAAATGGACGTGGACGGCAATGAGGTCATCGCGACCGAGACCGGCGACGGCCCGGTCGATGCCGCGTTCCGCGCCATTCGCGTGGTGCATCCGAACACGGCGCATCTTGAGCTGTATCAGGTTCATGCCGTCACGGCAGGGACAGATGCGCAGGCCACCGTTTCGGTCCGACTGGAAGAGGACGGCATGATCGCAACCGGGCAGTCTGCCAATACCGACACCGTTGTCGCGTCGGCCAAGGCCTATATCCATGCGCTGAACCGTTTGATTGTACGGCGGGCAAAGGCGGGCCCGGGCGCAGATGCGCGCGAAATCTCGTACAAGGATTTGTCGTAAACAAAACCGGGGCGGTCCGTCGATGGCCGCCCCTTTTTCTTTGCCGGCGCGTTACGGCCAGTAAAACAACGTCAGATCAGACGCCTTACCGGGTGCGATCAGTGAATACTCAAAAACCGGCATATCGTTCAGATCGTTCATCCCGGACACTGCGTAGCCTTCGGTCGGCACATAGTTCACGTCATAGTTCAGGTCGTAATCGCTGTTCTCATCATGAAAAGCGATGACGGCGTAGTAATCGCCTACCAGATCCGGAAAAACGAACCTTTGTGGTTGCTGCGATGCCGGGGCTTCAAGATACCCCGCTGCACTGGTGTAATCCATCTCGTCAAACGCCGCTCTCTGATCAAACGCCATGACGATCAGATTGCCCTTGGCACTGCGGGAACCATGCAGGTTGACGGCTAGGCCCTCATGCTGTGCGGCACCGGTGGTCGAGGCCGCGGCCCCGTCAAAATTGGCCCCAAAACCCGACGCGATCCAGGCCCCGCCGATGAACAGCCCTGCGGTCACGACGGCTGCGGCAATGCGATGAGTGTTGCTTGGCATCTGTTGCGCTCCTTCGTTTATTCCGCTGGGGTGCGTTGGTTTCGGTCGCCTTTGGGCCGCCATCCCGGCGGGCCAAAGATAACGCCCAGTTTGTTACGAAACCCCGGCATGGCCCAGACGTCACGGAACAGACGGGTAAATCCGTGCAGGAAAGCGATGAAAGGGTTGACCGAGTCAATCGGTGTGACCAGTCCATAAACCACATCTTCGTTTTCTTCCTCGAAGGTGCCGAACATGCGGTCCCAGATGATGAAAATCCCGGCATAGTTCTTGTCCAGATATTTCGGGTTCGACCCGTGGTGGACGCGGTGATGCGAAGGGGTGTTGAAGATCAATTCAATCGGCCGCCACAGTTTCTTTAAGCTCTATTCGCACATCGTATTGATGTGTTATATTTTGTCTGAAATACAGGAGGATGCGCATTATGGACCGGAAAGCCTTTCTTGCCTGGTTGTCGGAGGTCGACACGTTGAGCGAGGCGCAGAAAGTAGAGGTCGGTGAGGTTCTGGCCGGTCGCCCAGCGGGTGAAGCCTCGGTTGCGGCAGTTGAGCTGGGTGTTGGAGAAGACCGGACCTGCCCGCATTGCGGCGCACACGGTGCAGTGGCCAATGGCAAGTCGCGGGGAATGCAACGCTATCTTTGCCGATCCTGCAATCGAACCTTTGGAGCGGTGACGGGTACACCACTGAGCGGCCTGCACCGCAAGGATCTTTGGCTGACGTTCAGCGAATGCCTCGCCAATGGCGATACGGTGGCAGTTTCGGCAAAGCGCTGTGGCATAGCCGGGAGCACCGCCTTTCGCTGGCGACACCGCTTCCTTGCCGGGATCAAATCCACCGCCGAAAAACTGAAGGGCATTGTCGAGGCCGACGAAACCTATTTTCTTGAAAGCCGCAAAGGGGATCGTGTTTGGACACGGGCCACGGAAGGCAAATCCTCTGCAAAAAAGCCGGACCGAAAGGCCCGAAAGCGCGGGGGCAAGGCAACAAAGCGGGGCCTGTCCGATGAGCAGGTGCCGGTTCTGGTCGCGACAGATCGCTCCGGCACGACCGTTAGTGCCGTCCTGCCTGCGGTCAATGCTGCCGCTCTGCGGGAGGTTCTCGCGCCGGTCATGGACAAGGATGCACTGCTGGTGACCGATGGGGGCACCAGCTATCCGCCGTGTGCTGCCGCCCTGTGTGTCAGCCACGAAGCGCTCAACCAGTCTTCCGGTGAACGCGTTCGCGGCGAACTCCATATCCAAAACGTCAACAACCGTCACTCCCGCCTCAAGGGGTTTATTGGTAACCGCCGGGGGATCGCCACAAAATATCTTGCCAGCTATCTGCGCTGGTTCCATCTCATAGTCCTGCAGAAGAACCCAACCCCGAGGCACTGCCTCGCCAGCGCCCTCGCTGGAATGAGCATCAATACGATGTACGAATAGAGCCTTTCTTTATGATCTCGGTATGCAGGACCGTCTGATAAAGCTGCACCAGCAGTTCCGCGACAAGAACCATGAACGGGTTAAAACCCAGCAAAACCAGCGGCAGGTGAAAGAACAGCGGCCAAAATCCATCCAGCGGGCCGTGACGATACGCCACCGAGATATTGAAAAATGGCGAGCTGTGGTGAACCGAATGCGTGGCCCATAAAAAGTTGATCCGGTGCAGGATCCGGTGCTCCCAGTAATAGACCAGATCGGCCAGGATCAGCACGATGATGAACGCAGCCCAAGTGGTGGGAATGTTAAAAGCGGCGAACTGATAGGCCCAGACATAGGCGCCGACATAGAACCCGGCCAGCAGCAAAAAACTGATGCCAAGGAAGAACACCAGCGTGACGAAATTGGTGACGGTATCTCCGACCATCGTCCAGTTCAGCTTTTTGACGATGGCATAGCGCAACAGTTCAAAGGCCAGAAACGCCAGTGCAAAGACAAAGAACCAGTCGTCGATCAATGTCTCCCAATAACTGAGGTGAAAGTCACTTAGGTGGCGGTTGAGGAAGTCCATCTTCGATTTCCATTAATTGTCATTTGTGACAAATAACTGGACGACCTGCTGACAGAATTCAAGAGGCACGTGCAAAAAAAACGTCCAAGGCCTCCGCCTGCGGCTTATGTCGACAGCCCATCGAACAATTTATCCAGCTCACCAACAGCCTCGTTCAGGCCAAAGGGGGCGTTCACGATGAACATACCGGACCCGACCATCCCGTGACCCTCTCGCGCTGCAGGAAAGCGAACCTCGTGGTGCAGAACCTTGGGCAAATCCCGTTTGGCCAGTGCGTCCCGCATGGCCTTGTGGCGATCATTGGTCAGGATCGGGTACCACAGGGCAACCACCCCAACATTCCACTTGCGGTTCAGAGACGCGATGATGTTCGGCAGGCGATCGTAATCCGCCTTGACCTCATAACTCGGGTCTATCAGCAGCACGCCGCGCCGTGGGGTCGGAGGGAGCAGCGACTGGGCCAGATCAAACCCGTCCTGCTGATAGGTTTTGGCCCCGGTTGTGGCCATAACTTCGGTCAATGCGCGATATTCCTGCGGGTGCAGTTCCGCCAGGTGCATCGTGTCTTGCTGCCGCAGCAGGTTGGCCGCAATCAGGGGCGACCCCGGATAGGCGGACTGGCCATACTGCACCTTGATCGCAGCAATTGCCCGGTTCAGTGGGTGATTGGCGTCAAACCACCCTTCCTGCAGCGCGCGACTGATCCCTGCGGATGCCTCACCGGTGCGAACAGCCTCATCCGAGTCCAACCGGTACAAACCGCGCCCTGAATGGGTCTCGACATAGGTCAGCGGTTTGTCTTTTTGGGTCAGATAAGCCAGCGTCTGTGCCAAAATGGCATGCTTATGGACGTCTGCTAGGTTACCTGCGTGGTAAATATGTTGATATGAGAGCATTTTGCCTTCTAAAGTCCTTACCAATGAGGCGAAAAGGTGCTGATTGTCACGGAATCAGCCCTTTTACCGGGCGAATTGGCACCCTATAAGTCATCCGTCCCGGAACCGTCGAGTCGCGGGCAGTAGAAAAAACTGACATACAGGATCAGGGGAAAAATGGGGATCTTTGGCAATCTGGGCGGCCTGTTCACAGCGGACATGGCTATCGACCTTGGAACGGCAAACACGCTGGTTTATGTCAAGGGTCGCGGTGTGATCCTGTCGGAACCCTCGGTTGTGGCATACCACGTCAAGGACGGCGTGAAAAAGGTGCTGGCAGTTGGCGAAGACGCCAAGCTGATGCTGGGCCGGACCCCCGGTTCAATCGAAGCCATTCGCCCGATGCGCGAAGGTGTGATTGCCGACTTTGATACCGCCGAAGAAATGATCAAGCACTTCATTCGCAAGGTGCACAAACGCTCGACCTTTTCGAAACCCAAAATCATCGTCTGCGTCCCGCATGGCGCGACCCCCGTCGAAAAACGCGCGATCCGTCAATCGGTTCTGTCTGCTGGCGCCCGTCGTGCCGGTCTGATTGCCGAGCCCATCGCGGCGGCTATTGGCGCCGGCATGCCGATCACCGATCCGACCGGTAACATGGTTGTCGATATCGGCGGCGGCACCACCGAAGTTGCGGTTCTGTCACTGGGCGACATCGTTTACGCTCGTTCTGTACGCGTCGGTGGTGACCGGATGGACGAGGCAATCATCTCGTATCTGCGCCGTCAACAGAACCTGCTGGTTGGTGAATCCACGGCGGAACGGATCAAAACCACTATCGGTACAGCCCGCATGCCCGATGACGGCCGTGGCCAGTCGATGCATATCCGGGGCCGTGACTTGTTGAACGGGGTGCCAAAAGAAATCGAAATCAGCCAGGCGCAGGTGGCCGAGGCACTATCAGAACCTGTCCAGCAGATTTGCGAGGCGGTGATGACCGCGCTGGAAACCACTCCGCCCGATCTGGCAGCGGATATCGTCGACCGCGGTGTGATGCTGACTGGCGGCGGCGCGTTGTTGGGCGATCTGGATCTGGCGCTGCGCGAGCAGACCGGTCTGGCCGTGTCGATCGCAGATGAAAGCCTGAATTGTGTGGCTTTGGGTACCGGCAAGGCCTTAGAATACGAAAAGCAGCTGCGCCACGCGATTGACTACGAAAGCTAAGGCGCGCACCCTCTGATCCGAGGGTCATTTATCGGACGCGAGCAGCACGGGAAGGAGTCCTGTGGCAAAGGACCGATCACAGCGCGACGATTACACAACCCCTCTGCGCCGCCTGCTGCTGGGGATCGTGGTTCTGTGCCTGTTGGGCATCTTTATCGTCTGGCGGATCGACAGCCCGCGCGTTGAACGGTTTCGCGCGCAAGTGGTGGACAATGTGGTACCCTCGATGGAATGGGCCATGGTCCCCATCACCGGCATCGTCAATCTGGCGCGGGACTTCCAAAGCTATCAACGCCTGAGCGAACAGAACCAGGAGTTGCGCAGCGAATTGCGCCGAATGCGCGCTTGGAAAGAGGCCGCGCTGCAATTGGAACAGGAAAACGCCCGTCTGCTGGACCTCAACAATGTGCGGCTGGATGCGCGGCTGACCTATATCACGGGTGTGGTGATGGCCGACAGTGGCTCACCCTTCCGGCAATCGGTATTGCTGAACGTGGGTGAACGCGACGGCATCGTCGATGGCTGGGCCACGATGGACGGGATCGGCGTGGTCGGACGCATTTCCGGCGTCGGGCCCGATACGGCGCGTGTCATTCTGTTGACCGATGCCTCCAGCGTCATTCCCGCGACCATTCAGCCTTCGGGCCAGACGGCTTTGATCACCGGCGACAACACTTCTACCCCGGCAGTGGAGTTTCTGGAAAACCGCGAGTTGGTGCGCCCGGGCGACCGCGTTGTCACGTCCGGCGATGGCGGAGTGTTTCCCGGCGGCCTTTTGATCGGCCAGATCGCGATTGATCCGGGCGGCAGGTTGCGGGTTCGTTTGTCGGCGGATTTCGAACGGCTGGAATTCCTGCGGGTGTTGCGGTTTCAGCCCGCCCCCACCATTCGCGATCCCGGCGGCATCGTGGGACCAAGACAGCCCGAAGCTGCCCTGACGGCGCCGGAGGCGGGCGATGGATAGATCTGCCTCACATCTCTGGGCCAAACGCAGCCTGTATGTCCTGCTGGCCTTTCTGGTCCTGTTCCTTCACCTGCTACCGCTGGACACGCGCCCCGACCGCTGGCCCTTTCCCGATGTCCTGATCGCGCTGACCTTTGCCTGGGTCCTGCGCCGACCTGAATTTGTTCCGGTGCTCAGCATCGCAGCGGTCATGTTGATGGCGGATCTGTTGCTGCAACGCCCGCCGGGACTGATGGCGGCGCTGGTGGTTCTGGGCGCGGCCTACCTGCAATCTGCCGCGCCCAGTATGCGCGACGCGGGTTTTGTTGCCGAATGGACCACCGTCGCGGCGGTCATCACTGCAATTTTTGTTCTGAATGGCCTGATTTTGGGTATCCTGTCCGTGCAACAGGCCGCAATGGGCCCCATTGCGATACAGGTGGTCGTGACAATCGCAATTTACCCGGTGATCGTCCTGCTCAGCCAGGTCGCCTTTGGGGTCAGACGTGTGTCTGTTGCCGACAGCACAACGACCGGAGCGCGGACATGAAACAGCGCCAGCCCAAAGCCCAAGGTTTAGCCTATAAACGCCTGCCACGGCGGGCCCTGATTCTGGGGGGGCTGCAGGCGGTCTTTATCGGTGGTCTGGCCGCTCGGATGCGCTTCATGCAGGTCGATCAGGCGGATGAATACCGTCTGTTGGCCGAAGAAAACCGGGTCAATATCCGCCTGATCCCGCCAACGCGCGGTCGCATCTATGACAGGAACGGCCAGATCATCGGTCAGAACTCGCCCTCGTACCGGATCGTGATCGTGCGCGAGGATGCAGGCGATATCGATCAGGTCATCGCCAAATTGTCCGAGATCATCCCGCTGACGCAGGATGAGATCGATCGTGCCAAGACCGAGATGCGCCGCTCGGCCCCGTTCCTGCCGGTGACGCTGGCCGATCAGGTGACGTGGGAAGATATCTCAAAGGTTGCGGTCAACGCCCCTGCCCTGCCCGGTGTCACGCCCGAGGTCGGAATGACCCGGCAGTACCCCAGGTACGAGGATTTTGCCCATGTGGTCGGCTATGTTGGCCCGGTCAGTGATTATGACCTCGATCAGATCGAAGACCCGGAACCGGTGCTGCGCATTCCCCGGTTCCAGATCGGCAAGGTCGGGCTTGAGGCCAAGCAGGAAATCAAACTGCGCGGCCGGGCCGGTGCCAAACGGGTCGAGGTCAACGCCACCGGGCGCATCATGCGTGAACTGGACCGGCAAGAGGGCGAGACGGGAGCAGATCTGCAATTGTCCGTTGACGCCGACCTGCAGCAATACGCGCAGGCCCGTCTGGCCGGGGAAAGCGCCGCCGCCGTTGTGATCGATTGCGAAACGGGTGACATCCGCGCCATCAGCTCGGCACCCAGTTTCGATCCCAACTTGTTTGTGCGCGGCATCTCGGTCGGCGATTACCGTGCGCTGACGCAGGACAACTATCGCCCGCTGTCCAACAAAACGGTTCAGGGCACTTACCCGCCCGGCTCGACCTTCAAGATGATCACCGCCATGGCCGCGCTTGAGGCCGGCGTGATCGGCCCCTCCAACACGGTCTATTGCCCGGGCCATCTAAAAGTTGGCAGTCGACGCTTTCACTGCTGGAAACGGGGCGGTCACGGCACGGTCGATCTGGGCCTGTCGCTGAAACGCAGCTGCGATGTGTTTTATTACGACGTTGCCCTGCGCGTCGGGATCGACAGGATTTCCGATATGGCCCGCATCTTTGGTCTGGGCGTCAAACACGACATCCCGATGTCCGCCGTCGCTTCCGGGCTGGCGCCCAATCAGGAATGGAAACAACGCGTGCATGGCGAGGATTGGCTGGTTGGCGACACGGCCAATGCGTCGATCGGTCAGGGCTTCATGCTGGCTTCACCGCTGCAATTGGCCGTCATGACCGCGCGACTTGCCACCGGGCGCGCGGTAAAGCCGCGTCTGGTACGGTCGGTCAATGGGGTCGAACAACCCTCAGGCGCGGGTGAACCGCTGGCGGTGAATCGGAACAATCTGGAACAGGTGCGCAAGGCAATGTTCTCGGTCTCAAACGACCGGCGCGGCACAGCCTATCGCAGCCGCATCATCGCCGATGATTTCCGCATGGCCGGAAAGACAGGCACCAGTCAAGTGCGCAACATCACCAAGGCGGAACGCGCCGCAGGCGTGATCCGCAACGAAGACCTGCCCTGGGAACGCCGCGACCACGCATTGTTCGTCAGCTTTGCGCCCTATGACAACCCGAAATATGCCGTGGCCGTTGTGGTGGAACATGGCGGAGGCGGATCAAAGGCGGCCGCCCCGATCGCCCGCGACATCATGCTTCAGGCGCTTTACGACGGCACCCCTCCGCTCGAGGCTTATCCCGCTGCCGACCGCGACCGTATCAAGGAACAGCAAAAGCGGCTGGAAGGCGACCGCCGCCCCAAAGCGCGTCCGGGTGAGAAAGACCGCGCATGAGCTATCTTGAATACGCCGTCAAATCCACGCCATCGGGGTTCCGCAAGGTCCTGTACATGAACTGGCCGCTGACTCTGTTGCTGGTCAGCGTTGCATGCGCGGGCTTTCTTATGCTGTTTTCGGTGGCAGGCGGATCATGGACCCCGTGGGCCGAGCCACAGATGGAGCGGTTCGGCCTGGGTCTGGCGGTCATGTTTGTCATCGCCATCGTGCCGATCTGGTTCTGGCGCAATATGTCTGTGTTGGCCTACCTGGGCTCGATCGGGTTGCTCATTCTGGTGGACTTGATCGGCACAGTTGGCATGGGCGCACAGCGCTGGATCGATCTGGGCATCATGCGGCTACAGCCATCGGAGCTGATGAAGGTCACGCTGGTGATGCTGCTGGCCGCTTATTATGACTGGCTGCCTGCGCACAAAACCTCGCGCCCGTTATGGGTCATCCTGCCGGTGGTGCTGATCCTGATCCCCACCTTCATGGTTTTGCGCCAGCCTGACCTTGGTACGTCCATCCTTCTGCTGGCAGCAGGCGGCGGACTGATGTTTCTGGCCGGTGTCCACTGGGCCTATTTCGCCGCTGTCATTGCCGCAGGTATCGGACTGGTCACGGCGGTGTTTAAAAGCCGTGGCACCGATTGGCAATTGCTGAAAGACTATCAGTTCCGCCGTATCGACACGTTTCTGGATCCCTCGACCGATCCGCTGGGCGCGGGCTATCACATCACGCAATCCAAGATCGCCCTGGGATCGGGCGGCTGGAATGGGCGCGGGTTCATGCAGGGCACGCAATCGCGGCTGAACTTCCTGCCCGAAAAGCATACCGATTTCATTTTCACCACTCTGGCCGAAGAGTTTGGCTTTGTCGGCGGGATCACCCTGCTGATCCTTTATGGCCTGATCCTTGTGTTCTGCATTGTCACCGCTTTGTCGACCAAAGACCGGTTCTCGTCGCTGGTGACCTTGGGCATCGCACTGAACTTTTTCCTGTTCTTTGCCGTCAACATGTCGATGGTCATGGGGCTGGCGCCGGTCGTGGGTGTCCCGCTGCCGATGGTCAGCTATGGTGGTTCGGCAATGCTGGTACTGATGGCGGCGTTTGGTATTGTCCAAAGCGCCCATATCCACCGTCCCCGCTAATCCGAAAGGCTCTGCATGACCGTGAACGTCCTGTTTTCCGCGCGCTCTGCGCTGTGGCCAGTCTATGAACCCCTGCTGTCACAAGGCCTGCGAAAGGCCGGGCTGGATTTCAATCTGGCAACCGACATCACACCCGAACAAGTCGACTATGTAGTCTACGCGCCCAATGGCGGCGTATCGGATTTCACCCCATTTACCCGGTTAAAGGCGGTGCTCAGCCTGTGGGCCGGGGTCGAAAGTATTTCCGGCAACAAATCACCGACTGTCCCGCTGGCGCGGATGGTCGATAGCGGTCTGGCTCAGGGCATGACCGAATGGGTGGTGGGCCATGTGTTGCGATACCATCTGGGGATGGACATCCACATCACCCGGCAGGATGGAACCTGGGAGCCCGATCCACCACCGCTGGCATCACAGCGCCACGTCTGCATTCTGGGACTGGGCGCATTGGGTGAAGCCGCCGCCCGTGCATTGGCTGCACTGGGTTTCAACGTCACCGGTTGGAGCCGTACGCCCAAGGACATTCCCGGCATCACCTGTCTGAGCGGCCCGGACGGGTTGAACCAGGCACTGTCACAGGCAGAAATCTTGGTGCTGTTGTTGCCCGGTACACCGGCCACGGAAAACACGCTGAACGCAGAAACACTGGCCCTGTTGCCCAAAGGGGCAAGGATCATCAATCCCGGGCGCGGCCCGCTGATCGATGATGCGGCGCTGTTGGAGGCCTTGAACTCAGGTCAGGTCGGTCACGCCACGCTGGATGTGTTCCGAACCGAACCACTGCCGCCGGACCACCCCTATTGGGCGCATCCCAATGTGACGGTCACGCCCCACATCGCATCCGAGACCCGCCCCACCACTGCGGCGCAGGTCATTTGCGAAAACATCCGGCGGGGCGAAGCCGGCGAGCCGTTCCTGTATCTGGTAGACCGCCATCTGGGCTATTGACCGCTCAGGCCGCAATCAGACCCCGACCTTTCAGGAGGGCCTCGACCCCCGGCAGCCGCCCTCGGAATGCAAGATAAAGGTCTTCTGCCTCGCGTGAGCCGCCGGTGGACAGGATATTGTCCTCCAGCGCCTTGGCGCGTTCAGGATCAAAGGCGCCTCCGGCCTCTTCAAAGGCCGCGAAAGCATCGGCATCCATGACCTCGGACCACATGTAGCTGTAATAGCCCGAGCTATAGCCGTCGCCTGCAAAGACATGCGCGAAATGCGGGGTCGCGTGACGCATCCCGATGGCCTGCGGCATTCCGATACCGGCCAGAATCTCGGCCTGTTTCGCCATTGGATCGGCAGGTGCGTCGTCTTCGTGGAACGCCAGATCGACCAAGGCCGAGGCGACATATTCCACCGTTTGGAACCCCTGATCGAAATTGGCAGCTTTCAGCACCTTGTCCAACATGGCCGACGGCATCGGCTCGCCCGTTTCGGCATGGGTGGCAAACTCGGCCAGAACTTCCGGCACTTCCAACCAATGCTCGTAAAGCTGGCTGGGCAGTTCCACAAAGTCCCGCGCCACGCTGGTGCCCGAAATGCTTTCATAGGTCACGTTGGACAGCATCTGATGCAGGGCATGGCCGAATTCGTGGAACAACGTTCGCGCATCATCATAAGACAACAGCGCCGGATCGCCTTTGGCAAAGTTGCAGACGTTGATCACGACAGGTGCCTGGTCCTTGGGGAATTTCGCCTGACCGCGCATCGCGCTGCACCACGCACCCGACCGTTTCGATCCGCGTGCGAAATAATCGCCGATAAACACCGCAATATGACGACCGTTCCGCGTCACCTCCCAAGCCCGACAATCGGGATGATAAAGCGGCACGTCCAGCGGCGAGAATTCCAGCCCGAACAGACGATTGGCGCAGGCGAAGACGGCCTCGATCATCCGATCCAGCTGCAGATAGGGTTTGAGCGTGGCCTCATCCAGATCGTGTTCAGCCTTGCGCCGTTTCTCGGCATAGTAACGCCAGTCCCAGGCCGCCAGCGGGCCGTTCACGCCATCCTCCTGCATCATCGCGGTCAGGGTTTCAGCGTCCGCATCCGCCCGCGTCTTGGCCGGGTTCCAGACCTGCATCAGCAAATCGCGCACGCGGTCCGGCGTCCGGGCCATTTCGGTTTCCAGCTTGTAATCGGCAAAGCTGTCGTATCCCAACAGGCTTGCCCGTTCCTGCCGAAGGGCCAAAATCTCTGCTGCAATCTCGCGATTGTCAGTTTCGCCGCCATTTGCCCCCCGTGCCGTCCACGCGCGATAGGCTTTCTCGCGCAAGTCGCGCCGGGGTGAGAATTGCAGGAATGGCACAATCACAGACCGCGACAGGGTCACGACCGGACCGTCCGCGCCCTTCTCCTCACCCGCTGCCCTCGCGGCGTTCACGACGAAATCGGGGAGGCCCTGGAGATCACCCTCGGAAAGAGGCATGAACCAGTCCCGCTCATCCGCCAACAGGTTTTGCGTAAAGGATGTTCCCAACGAGGCCAGCCGTGCCTTGATCTCTTGCATCCGGGCATCCTGTTCACCCTGCAGAGCAGCGCCCGCACGCACAAATCCGCGATGAGTCAGCATCAGCACACGCGTCTGTTCTTCGGTCAGGTCCAAATCATCCCGGCGCGACCACAGATCAGCCACGCGCTGAAACAGCGCCTTGTTCGAGGATATGCCCGAGAAATGCTCGGACAGTTTGGGCGAGAACTCGCGCTGCAGCTCTTCGCGTCTTGGATTGCTGTCCGCGCCGGCAACGGTGAAAAAGACCGACAGCACCTTGTCCATCTGCTCGCCCGCAGCCTCAAGCGCTTCGATCGTGTTGGCAAAAGTCGGGGCTTCGGTTGCTGATGCGATGGCATCGATCTGGGCGTTATGGGCCTGCATAGCCTGCCCAAGCGCGGGGGCGAAATCCTCGTCAGAAATCTCGGCAAAGGGGGCGATTTCGAACCGGGTGGTCCAGTCGGACAGGATCGGGTTTGTCATTCAGGTCTCCTTTGACCGTATAGCTAGGAACGCGCGGTTCGATGATCCAGAGGCTGGCTATTCAGAACTGCCGCAAATCGGGCAATCAGCCCGTTTCGACAGGGTGATCTTGCGGCTTTCGCCGTACAGCGCGTCGTAGATCAGCATCTCACCGCGCAGGGCTTGCCCTGCACCGGTGATGACCTTGATCGCCTCGATCGCCATCATCGATCCGACCACACCGGGCAGCGGGCCGATCACGCCAGCCTCTGCGCAGGATGGGGCCAGCCCGGCGGCAGGTGCCTCGGGAAATATGCACTGATAACACGGTCCGGTGGTGGCGGGGTCAAACACGCTCAACTGCCCCTCCCATTGCGACAACGCGCCCGAGATCAGGGGTTTGCCCAGCGCAACCGCCGTCCGGTTGGCCAGATAGCGCGTGTCGAAATTGTCTGTGCCGTCAAGGATCATGTCGAAATCGGCAAACAGGTCCGCCGCGATCTCTTCGGTCAGTTGCCGGTGATAGGGCAAGACCACGACATTCGGGTTCTGCGCCTGCATCGCCTGTTGCGCCGAAAAGACCTTGGGCATTCCGATATCGGCATCACGGTGGATCACTTGCCGCTGAAGGTTGGCATTTTCAACCTCATCATCGTCGATCACCCCGATGGTTCCAACGCCCGCCGCCGCAAGATATTGTAACGCCGGCGCCCCCAGCCCCCCGGCGCCGATCACCAGCACGCGGGCCTGTTTCATGCGTTTCTGACCCGGCCCGCCCAATTCGCGCAGTACGATGTGGCGGGCATAGCGATCAAGCTCGGTTTCGCTGAATTTGTCGGATGGCATGGCGGGCTCCTCAGCCGAGGTTGACGCAGCGCGGCTTCGCAGCGCCTTTACACCCCGTCCATAAAGCAGAACCAAAGCGGCAGAACCAGCCAGGATCAGCCACATCACGGCGGACCCGCCGGTTGCCGCGCGCAGCGGATGCCCATCGGGCAACAGCAGCTGCGCCGCGATCACCCCCAATAGCAGGACCGAGACGGATACAACACGCGCGGTCCGGGACACCCCCGCAAGATAACCTATGCCCCACAAGGCCGCAGCAAGGAACAGAATCAGCAGCATCAGCCGCGCCCGGTCGAGCCGAAACCACCCGCCCCACGTGCCGTGTCGCCCAAGGTTTCGGCCACGTCAAACGCGGCCTGAACCACCGGGGCCACCACAAGCTGCGCAATGCGATCTCCGTGATTGATTTCAAACGCCTCCTGCCCCGCATTCAGGACTATGACGCCCAGAGGCCCACGATAATCGCTGTCTATGGTGCCCGGGGTATTTGGCAGCGTGATGCCGTGTTTCAGCGCCAGACCTGATCGCGGACGAACCTGCACTTCGTACCCTGTCGGGATCTCAATCCGCAGTCCCGTCGGGATCAGCGCGCGTTCGCCCGGCTGCAAAAGAACCGGGTCGCGATCCGGCAGGTTGGCCCGTACATCGGCACCCGCAGCACCTGCCGTTTCATAGGCGGGCAATGCCACGGATGTGTCGGCCCAATCCTCGCGGATCACACGTATTGCGACCATCTGCGTCCCTTTCATTTCAACTATTGGCCCGTTTGGTCACGCGCCCAAAGCGCTGGCAATTTTCTCGGCCAGCCGGTTTGCGACCATGTCCTTGCCCATCCGTGGCCATTCCTCGGCCCCCTGATCCGAGATCAGGATCACCGCGTTTTCGGCCCCGCCCATGATCCCGCTCGACGGGCTGACATCATTGGCCACGATCCAGTCACAGCCCTTGCGCGTGCGCTTGGCCGTGGCGTGTTTGATCACATTATCTGTCTCGGCAGCAAACCCCACGACAAGCGCCGGACGGTTCGTTTCAAGACGGGCCACGCGTTTCAGAATGTCGGGATTTTCGGCAAATTCCAGCGCCAGCAGACCATCGCGGCTTTTCTTCAACTTACGGTCCGAGGCTGCGGCAACCCGCCAATCCGCAACCGCCGCGGCAAAGACCCCGGCATCCACGGGCAAGGCCGCGTCGACCGCATCCGACATCTGCTGCGCAGTTTCCACACGCACCACCTGAGCACCATCAGGCGGTGGCACATCGGCTGGGCCGGTGACAAAAACAACCTCGGCGCCCAGCGCGGACAGGGCGCGGGCAATCGCAGATCCTTGCGCGCCCGAGGACCGGTTGGCGATATAGCGCACCGGGTCAATCGGCTCATGCGTCGGGCCAGAAGTGACCAGGATGCGCTTGCCCTTCAGGGGTCCCGCCACCAGTTCAGCCTCGATCGCTGCAACGATTTCCAGTGGCTCTGCCATCCGGCCCGGACCATATTCGCCGCAGGCCATGTCGCCCTCGTTCGGGCCGACAAAGCGGACGCCGTCTGCCTGCAATTGCGTCAGGTTTCGCTGTGTCGCGGGATGATCCCACATCCGCACATTCATCGCCGGAGCGCATAGAACTGGCGTGTCTGTAGCCATCAACAGGGTCGAGGCCAGATCATTGGCCAATCCAGCCGCCATCTTGCCCATCAGATCAGCTGTTGCCGGGGCCACCACAATCAGATCCGCAGATCGCGACAGCTGAATATGCCCCATCTCGGCCTCATCCGTCAGGTCGAACAGGTCGCGATAGGTTTTTTGACCGGCCAATGCCGACACGGACAGCGGCGTCACGAATTCCTCGGCCGCGCGGGTCAGCACCGGTGTCACGTCTGCGCCACGTTCCTTCAGCCGCCGGATCAGATCCAGCGATTTGTAGGCCGCAATCCCTCCGCCGATGATCAGCAGAATACGTTTGGAAGCCAGCATGTTCAGCCTTTCCCGTCCCGGTCGATCCCGACATTAGGCAACGCTAGGTCCGAGTTCCAGCAGTTAATTCTGTGTCTCAAAGGCCTTGCATGGGTCGTCGCGGACGACTAGCGGGCTGTCGATCACCGCATCGAATTCACCGTCGACAACTTTATCTTCGGACTGTCCCAAAACGAAAACCTTCAGCCCCGGGCTTAGACGCGACAAAAATGTTGGTATGCCCCGGTCCTTGCGCGCATGGCCGTTGCCAGTAATGACCGCAACAGGCCCACCCGTTTCTTCCGAGGCTCGCAGGATCGCGCGAGCCAGAACCGCATCGCGCAGGCGCTGGATTGCCACCATCTGCGGCAGGGCCTCTTTGGGGATCGCGTCACAATGGGCGGCCAATTGATCCGCTTCGCGCGCGGCCTGATCTTCGGGGGCCAGGGGTACGGTCAACCCGTACCGCGCCGCATCCGCGCCCAGGGCGGTAGCCGCCCCGCGCTCCATAGCAGCCCGCGCTGCGGCGCGTGGCACCATGGCGCCATAGATTGGCGCGTCGGTCGCCTGAAACACCGGATAATACATGCTAAGCGGAGGCCAACCGGATTCGGCCCAGCGCAGAATTCTACCCAGTTCTTCCGGGTCAGTCGCCGCCTTTTGGGCAAGCCGTTGTGCGCCTTCTTCGGTCACCATTTCCCACACCACGGCAGACGGAGAAATCGCTTCGATCGCCTCTGTCTGCACCATGTGGTGCTGGGGGTTGTCGTGAATTTCACCCAAAATCACGACATCTGCGGATTGCATATCTGCAATCACGTCTGCCGGTATCAGGTCCTGTGCATGACCCGGCATGGCCGCGCCACTCAAAACGGTGCAAGCGCACGCCAGAATCGCAATAAGTTTCATACGAAGAAGTGTTGCACCTCAAGCGATTGCGCTTCAAGGTTCTTACGCATTTTGATGAAGGCCGCCGCCTCAATCTGACGCACGCGTTCTTTCGACAAGCCCATCTCGCGCCCCAGACTTTCCAGCGTGCGGACAGGCTCGCGCAGCTTGCGTTCGCGAATGATGAAACGCTCGCGGTCGTTCAGAGCCTGCATCGCGGTGACCAGCCATTGGCGCAATTGTTCGGTATCGTGGCTATGCTCGACCATCTCGGCCGCTTGTTCGCGATCATCTTCCAGCGCATCGATCCATTCGCGCCCTTCCTCATCCGCCGATTGCACCGCATTCAGCGAAAAATCCGAGCCTGAGAGTCGACCTTCCATCATCTCGACATCGCGCAGAGGCACGCCAATCTCGGCGGCGATCAACTGGAGCAACTGATGCTTGTCCAGATTCTGACCCTCGGTGGCGGCTTCGCGTTCCAGCCGCGCCTGAACCCGGCGCATATTGAAAAACAGCGATTTCTGGGATGAGGTCGACCCGGTGCGCACCATCGACCAGTTGCGCATCACATAGTCCTGAATGCTGGCCTTGATCCACCAGACCGCATAGGTCGAAAACCGAACCCCTCGGTCCGGGTCAAACTTGTCGGCCGCTTTCATCAGGCCCAGCCCGGCCTCCTGGATCAGATCGTTCATCGGCGCGCCATAGCGTTTGAACTTGGCCGCCATGGAAATGGCCAGTCGCATATACGCGGTAATCAGGCGATGCAGGGCCTGCTCGTCCCGGTCATCGCGCCAGGCATAGGCCAGCCGCAATTCCGTTTCCGCATCCAGCAATTCGGCCTTCATCGCCTTTCGGGACATCGAAAAATCATTCGCATTGTCCAGTGCCATGCAACTCTCCCATACTTGTCGGCTCTGGCCGGGCTTGCCTTGCCGACTTGTGGTCGATACGCAGGGAAACACCGGGTGGATCACCAGAAAGGTAATAATAGTGCGTCCCGATTTAACCTTTATTTTGGGCGGCGCGGCATCGGGTAAGTCCGCATTTGCCGAGCAATTCGTTGTTTCATCAGGAAAAAACAGGCATTATCTCGCCACATCACAAGTGTTTGATGATGAGATGCGGCTAAAAATTAGGCAACATATTGCACAGCGCGGCCCCGATTGGACCACGATCGAGGCACCTTTGGACCTGACCCCGGCCCTGGCCAGCATGGCCGAGGACCAGATATGCTTGATCGACTGTGCGACCATGTGGCTGACCAATCACCTGCTTGCGGAACACGATATCGAACAGGAACGCGCGACCCTTTTGGACACACTCAGCCGTTGTTCGGCGCAATGCGTTGTCGTATCCAACGAGGTCGGCCATGGCATCGTGCCCGACAATACGCTGGCCCGGCAATTCCGCGAGGCGCAAGGACGCCTGAATATCGCATTGGCCGCGCAGGCTGATCTGGTCGTGCAAGTTACTGCAGGCCTGCCGCAAGTTCTCAAAGGGCGGATGCCGTGACGCGGTTGTTTCTGGTCCGACATGGCCCAACCCACGCCAAGGACTATCGTGGGCGGGTCAGACCTTCCCGCCGATCTCAGCGATCAGGCCGCGATTGACCGGCTGCACGCACATCTGCCCGCGCAGGCGGTGGTCGTCTCGTCAGACCTGTGCCGCGCGGCGGACACCGCCACCGCTATTCAGGGACAACGCAGCCGCCTGCGCCATCATCGCGACCTGCGCGAGATCAATTTCGGCACTTGGGAGTTGCGCGCGCACACGGAAATCGAGGCCGAAGATCCTGAACTGGCCTTTGCCTATTGGGATACCCCGGGCGAGGTCCGTCCGCCAAACGGCGAAACCTGGAATGAGGTCCGCGCACGGGTTGATGCCGCGATTGACGGCCTGATTGCCGATCACGCGGGCCGCGACCTGATCGTCGTTGCGCATTTCGGGGTCATCCTGACTCAGCTACAGCGGGCATTGAACGTGGATGCGCAACAGGCATTCTCGCACCGGATCGACAACCTATCGGTAACGGAAATCACCTGTCATCCTGGCAAGTGGTCCGTTGACCGCATCAATCACCGCCCGTGATCGGGTAGCGCACAAATCTCTGATTTACTGGGGGATAGTCAGCCGCCATCGTCAGCCCATGACTTATGACCTGTTTATCGGCGACCGCCTGTTTTCCAGCTGGTCCCTACGCGGCTGGCTTATGCTTGAGAAATTTGGCCTGCCATATCGAACCCATATGATGGGCCTCTATTCCGGCACGATGGCCGAGGATATGGCGCATCTGGCTCCGGCCCGTCTAGTTCCTGCCCTACGCCTTCCTGATGGAACGGTTGTCGGTGAAAGCCTTGCTATGGCCGAAACCCTGGCCGAGCGTCATCCAGATGTTGGTCTGTGGCCGCAAGATCCGGCAGCACGTGCAACAGCCCGATGGTTGTGCGCGGAAATGGTGGCTGGATTTTCAGCCCTGCGTGACGCTTGCCCCATGCAATTGCTGCACTGTTGGGCAGGGTTCACCCCGTCACCTGACACCGCCGCCGACCTGAAACGTATCGAGGCATTGTGGGCCCATGCACGCGCAATCTCTGGCGCGGAAACAGGTCCGTTGTTCGGGACCTATTCTCTGGCGGATGTATTCTA
>CAXXPZ010000066.1:0-91079 GCA_963422555.2 uncultured Ruegeria sp. | reverse complement strand
AAGTTACCGTTTTGATGGGTGCCGCGTCGATCCCGGCCAAAGGCAAGGTCAGCGTCAAGACCGACAAGGGCACTGAAGAGCTGACTGCCAAAAACATCGTTCTGGCCACCGGCGCGCGGGCGCGCGAGCTGCCGGGGCTCGAGGCAGACGGTGATCTGGTCTGGACGTACAAGCACGCGCTGCAACCGCCGCGGATGCCCAAGAAACTGCTGGTTATCGGCTCGGGCGCTATCGGGATCGAATTCGCCAGCTTCTACAATACGCTGGGCGCGGTTACGACCGTGGTCGAAGTGATGGACCGGGTGCTGCCGGTAGAAGACGCCGAAATCAGCGCATTCGCCAAGAAGGCATTTACCAAACAGGGCATGACCATCATGGAAAAGGCGCTGGTCAAGAAATTGGACCGCGCCAAGGGCAAAGTCACCGCGCATATCGAGGTCAAGGGCAAGGTCGAAAAGCACGACTTTGACACCGTGATCTCGGCCGTTGGGATTGTCGGCAATGTCGAAGATCTGGGGCTTGAGGCTCTGGGTGTCAAAATCGACCGCACCCATGTGGTGACGGATGAATTCTGTCGCACCGGCGTAGATGGTCTTTATGCAATCGGCGATATCGCGGGCGCGCCCTGGTTGGCGCACAAGGCCAGCCACGAGGGCGTCATGGTTGCCGAGTTGATTGCTGGCAATCACGCCCATCCGGTGAAACCCGAAAGCATCGCTGGCTGCACCTATTGCCAGCCGCAGGTCGCGTCGGTCGGGTATTCGGAAGCCAAGGCGAAAGTGCTGGGCTATGACATCAAGGTCGGGCGCTTCCCGTTTATCGGCAACGGCAAGGCCATCGCATTAGGCGAGCCCGAAGGGCTGATCAAAACCGTCTTTGACGCCAAAACCGGTGAATTGCTGGGCGCGCATATGATCGGCGCCGAAGTCACCGAATTGATTCAGGGTTACGTCGTGGGTCGCCAACTGGAGACAACAGAAGAAGACCTGATGAACACCGTGTTCCCGCATCCGACATTGTCCGAAATGATGCATGAAAGCGTTTTGGACGCCTATGGGCGCGTGATCCATATGTAAGGGAAGGGGGCTCTGCCCCCACCGCCCGTACCGGGCGACACCCCCGAGGTATTTTCAGCCAGATGAAGCGGGGAATCCATTCTTCATCTGGCCCCAAATACCTCGGAGCGCGAGGCAGAGCCTCGCAAATTCCCATCTTATTTTCTGGTCAAAGCGTCCAGAATGCGGGCCCAGGACCGGATGCCCTTGTGAAAGCTTTTCACGTCGTATTTCTCGTTGGGAGAATGGATGGCGTCATCGTCATTGGCATATCCAACCAGCATGGAATCCAGGCCCAGAACCGTATTGAAATATCCAACCACCGGGATCGATCCGCCCATGCCGGTAAAGACGGCCTCGCGGTCCCATTCATCCGACAACGCGCCGCGCGCGGCTTCGAATTCCGGACGGTTGAGGTTCATGACCGAGGCGGGCGAACCTTCCAGATCATTGTCCCACACGACCTTGGCATCGGGTGACAGGCGATCCTCAACATGTTTGCGGAGTTTGTTGCGCAAGGCGCCCGGGTCCATTTCACCGACCAGACGGCAGGTGATCTTGCAATGCGCCTGGGACGGGATCACGGTTTTTGACCCTGCGCCGTTATATCCGCCCCAGAGACCGTTGATCTCCAATGTCGGACGAGCCCATTGCTGTTCCAGGGTCGAATAGCTTTTTTCCCCGTGCGGCTGGGTATAGCCGACCGAGTTCAGGTATTCGGCCTCATCAAAGCCGCAGTTTTCCCACTGGCGCAGTTGATCGGCGGGAACTTCGTGAACGCCTTCGTAAAATCCATCCACCACCACGCGCCCAGTTTCCTCGTCATAAAACGAGGCGACGATTTTCGACAGTTCGCGCAGTGGGTTCAAACCCGGTCCGCCGTAATGTCCCGAATGCAGGTCGATGCGGGGACCAACGACGGTGAATTCATCTTTGAGCATCCCGCGCAGTTGCGATGCGATCGAAGGCACACCGCGCGACACCATCGACGTGTCGCAAACCAGCGCCAGATCGGCCTTCAGTTCGTCCTTGTTGGCTTCAAGAAATGGCACCAGCGAGGGTGAGCCGGATTCTTCTTCGCCTTCGAAGAAAAATGTGATGCGGCAGGGCAGGGTGCCGTGAATGGCCTTCCACGCGCGACAAGCTTCGACAAAGGTCATCAACTGGCCCTTGTCATCTGATGACCCTCGGCCCCGTATAACCTGTCCATGTTCGGTATCTTCCAACGCCGGATCGAACGGGTCGCGGTTCCACAACTCCAGCGGGTCAACCGGCTGAACGTCGTAATGGCCATAGAACAGGACATGCGGCCCCTCGCCATCTTCGCCGACATGGCCAACAACCATTGGATGACCCGGCGTTTCGCGTTTTTCTGCTGCAATACCAATGCTTTGCAGATCTGCGACCAACCAGTCGGCGGCCTGATCAACCTGCTGTTTATAGGCCGGATCGGTCGAGATCGACGGGATGCGCAGAAACTCCATCAGTCGGTCGATTGAAGTGGTCAGATCAGAGTCGATTCTGCTCAGAACGGCGTCTAGCGACATGTGCGTCTCCTGAATGTCTTGAACTGGCGCGGAGCCTATCAGCGCTGGCGCCGCCGTCCAGTGCGTATCGGCGGGAAATGCGGTATACTATCGGAAACGTCGTGCCCGTCCGGCAAGGGCCTGCGTCGTTTCCTCGCGTCTGATGGCCGTAACTATACTTGTCCGGGGGCAAGATCGGATATAATTGATGCAAATCAATGTTGCGACTCTGGCTTTGCCGCTAGTCACGGTATCAAAGGGACGCAGTTCCGCACAGGCAGCATCTGGTGTCTGTTGCGGGGACGAAAGGGTCCGGTTCCGGCAAAGGCCGTATCGGGCGCAAAAGGAGAAACCGTTGGACTATACTGCTCAGATCGATTCAGCGATTGCCAGGCTGCATGACGAAGGACGCTACCGGACCTTCATCGATATCGAACGTCGCAACGGCCATTTCCCGCACGCGGTGCGGACCTGCCCTGACGGATCACAGCAGAACATCACCGTTTGGTGTGGCAACGACTATCTGGGTATGGGCCAGCATCCCGTTGTCCTGAATGCGATGCACGAGGCGGTTGATGCCGCAGGCGCCGGTTCGGGCGGTACGCGCAACATTTCCGGGACCACAGTGTATCACAAGCGGCTTGAGGCTGAACTGGCTGATTTGCATGGTAAGGAAGCCGCGCTGCTGTTCACCAGCGCCTATATTGCCAATGACGCGACTTTGTCGACGTTGCCAAAGCTGTTCCCGGGTCTGATCATCTATTCCGACGCGCTGAACCATGCCTCGATGATCCAAGGCGTGCGCCGCAACGGCGGTGCCAAGCGTATTTTCCGCCACAACGATGTCGCCCATCTGCGTGAATTGCTTGAGGCCGACGATCCTTCTGCGCCCAAGCTGATCGCTTTTGAATCCGTTTATTCGATGGACGGCGATTTTGGTCCGATCGAAGAGATCTGCGATCTGGCCGATGAATTCGGCGCGCTGACGTATATTGACGAGGTTCATGCGGTTGGCATGTACGGCCCGCGCGGCGGCGGCGTGACCGAGCGGGACCGTCTGGCGCATCGCATCGACATCATCAACGGCACACTCGCCAAAGCCTACGGCGTTATGGGTGGCTATATCGCGGCCAGCGAGAAAATGTGCGACGCGGTGCGGTCTTATGCGCCGGGGTTCATCTTTACGACCTCGCTGCCGCCAGCCGTTGCGGCGGGGGCTGCGGCCTCGGTGGCCTATCTCAAGGGCGCGACCGAGTTGCGTGAGCAGCACCAGACACAGGCCAAGGTGCTCAAGCTGCGGCTCAAGGGTATGGGGTTGCCTCTGATCGATCACGGCAGTCATATTGTTCCGGTGATGGTCGGCAACCCGGTGCACACCAAAAAGCTCAGCGACATGCTGCTGGATGATTATGGAATCTACGTGCAGCCGATCAACTTTCCAACGGTTCCGCGCGGGACCGAACGGCTGCGATTCACCCCGTCACCGGTGCACGGACCCGGCGAAATGAACCGGTTGATCCAGGCGATGGACGAACTTTGGTCACATTGTGCGCTAAATCGCGCCGAACTTGCCGGATAACCTCACGCCAAAGTGTGCAACGCGTTTGTCGCGTGTTAATATTACGCTAACAAAAGTAACGGACGAATCGTTGTGGGGATGATTCGCTGTTAGCGTGTAACACGCATAAAGGCAGAATGGGGCAGCAGGAATGATTGGGCGCAGATCGCAGCGCGATTCCGAAGAGGACATGGACGTCAGACCCAAGGGGTTTGATGACTACGAAGTACGGCTTGGCGATGTCATGCGCGGTGAACGCGCCACGATGGGCAAGTCTCTTCTGGATGTTCAGCGCGAATTGCGGATCAAGGCCAATTATATAGCTGCCATCGAAAACGCAGATCCTGATGCATTTGACACGCCCGGCTTCATCGCCGGGTATGTGCGTTCTTATGCCCGCTATCTGGGCATGAACCCCGACAAGACCTTTGCCACATTCTGCGATGAAAGCGGATTTGAGGTGGCGCATGGCATGTCAGCCGAAGCATCGGTTGTCCGTAAGCCTATGGGTGGTTTGCCATCGCGTGGACCGATGGGCCGCGATCCGTTCATCTCGCCGAACACGCCCTATATTCCTGGTAAGGAATCCTTTGTCAGTCAGATTGAGCCGCGCGCCATCGGGTCGTCGCTTGTTCTGCTGGCGGTGATCGGTGGAATTGGATATGGTGGCTGGTCCGTCCTGAACCGCATTCAGCAGGTACAGGTCAGCCCGGTCGAACAGGCTCCGGTCGTTCTGACCGATCTGGATCCGCTTGACGCCGCACGCGCGCAGATCGATACAACCGAGATTGCCAGCGTCGATGTCCCCAGTGCCGAGGCACTGGACCGGCTCTATCGTCCGCAGGCGCTGGATGTTCCGGTTCTGGTTGCACGTGACGCGCCGATTTCGACCCTTGATCCGCGTACGGTCGGTACATTCCGTTCACCCGAGCCGCCGCAGATCGAAGTGGTCGAGGTTCATACGGTTGAACGCCCTGCATTGCCGCAGGTGGTCGAACAGCTTGATACCACGTTGAAAATTGTCGCCGTCAATCCGTCTTGGATGCGGGTGACCGCATCGGATGGCAGCGTTATTTTCGAGGGCACAATGGGTACCGTCGAGCAGGGCAGCACGTTTGAAATACCCCTGACCGAAGAACCCCCGCAGTTGCGCGCAGGTGCCTCGGGTTCGGTTTATTTCTCAATGAATGGTGAACATTTCGGCCCTGTTGGCGCGCCGGGGACCGTGACCAAAGGCGTTGTTCTGTCCAAGGACGCCGTGTCGGAACGGTTCGACATCGCCGATCTTGAGGCGGACCAGAACAGCGCGCTCAAGCAATTTGTTGAGTTGCGGACACAGGCGACAGAAGCGCCCGCCGAGTGATCTGACCATTGCGAAGCCCGGGTTGCCGGACTATCTAAAGCGCAACACAGGCTATCCCGGACCCGCCCTCATGTCCCTCAATCACGTGCGCCCCTGGCGCAACATCTATCGCCGCAAATCCCGACAGATCATGGTCGGCAACGTGCCGGTGGGCGGGGACGCTCCGATTGCGGTGCAAACGATGACCAACACTCTGACCACGGATGTGGCCGGGACCGTGGCACAGGTGCAGGCCGCGGCAGAGGCCGGGGCCGACATCGTGCGGGTGTCTGTTCCGGATGAGGCATCGTCGAAAGCCCTGAAAGAGATTGTGCGCGAAAGCCCGGTTCCGATCGTGGCCGACATCCATTTCCACTACAAACGCGGCATCGAAGCCGCCGAGGCAGGCGCTGCCTGTCTGCGGATCAATCCGGGCAATATCGGTGACGAAAAGCGTGTGAAAGAGGTTATCAACGCCGCACGCGACCACAATTGTTCGATCCGCATCGGCGTAAATGCGGGCTCTCTGGAAAAGCATCTGCTTGAAAAATATGCCGAGCCATGCCCCGAGGCTATGGTGGAAAGCGGGCTGGAACATATCCGTATTCTGCAGGACAACGACTTTCACAACTTCAAGATCAGCGTAAAGGCCAGCGACGTCTTTCTGTCTGCGGCTGCTTATCAGGGCATTGCCGAGGCCACCGACGCCCCGATCCATCTGGGTATTACCGAGGCCGGGGGGCTGGTCAGCGGCACCATCAAATCCGCCATCGGTCTGGGCAATCTGCTGTGGATGGGTATCGGAGACACAATCCGTGTCAGCCTGTCCGCCGATCCGGTCGAAGAGGTCAAGGTCGGCTTTGAAATCCTCAAATCCCTTGGTCTGCGCCATCGCGGCGTCAATATCATTTCCTGCCCATCCTGCGCGCGGCAGGGGTTTGATGTGATCAAAACGGTCGAGGCGCTGGAACATCGGCTGGAACACATCAAAACACCAATGAGTCTGTCAATCATTGGCTGCGTGGTGAACGGCCCCGGTGAGGCTTTGATGACCGATGTCGGCTTTACCGGCGGCGGGGCAGGGTCCGGCATGGTCTATCTGGCAGGCAAGGCCAGCCACAAGATGTCGAATGATCAGATGATCAATCACATCGTGGAAGAGGTTGAAAAAAAGGCTGCAGAGATCGACGCAGCGCAAGAGGCGGCCGAGTAGAGTCGCTTAAGTCGCGGGCATCTGCTGCGTCGCACAGTGAATGCCGCCACCCAATTCACCCAACGCATCGACATTCAAAGAGACGATTTCACGCCCCGGGTAGTGAAGCGCCAAGGTGTCGCTTGCGATTTTGTCGGTTTCCCTGTCGCCGAACTCAGCAATGATGAGGCCGCCATTGCAGGCATAGTAGTTGGCGTAGGATGCAACGAAATCCAGGTCACTCACACGTCGTGAGTTTGGCTCTGGGATAACTTCGATCTGCAGCCCTTCGGCAACCAATCGGTCGTGTGTGTCCAGTGCCGCAATATGAAAAGGATCAGTCAGATCCGGCTTGTCGGGCAGGTTGATCAATACACGCCCCGGTCCGGTGAACCGGGCCAGACTGTCGATATGGTAATCGGTGATGTCCTCGCCCCAAACACCTTCGGACCAGATCATGCGATCTGCACCGTAAGCCTGCAACAGTCGGGCTTCGATCTCCGCCCGTGTCAGACCGGGGTTGCGGTTGTCGTTCACCCACGAACTTTCATGCGCCATCAGCAGACCGTGGCCATCTTGTTCGACGCCGCCGCCCTCGCCCAACAGGCCGGTATTTAACCGGGGCACGTCCAGGTGTTGGGCAATGCGGCTGGCAATTCGTGCGTCTTGCGTATGGATTTGTTTGCCGCCCCATCCGTTGAACTGGATGTGGCTGACAGCCAGATCGCCCGCGTCGTTGATGGCAAAGATCGGGCCGGAATCTCGGCACCAAAGATCTTCGGTCGGAATGTCCCAAAGTTCAACACTTTCGGATAGGTAACGCTGCGCCTGCGCGTGATGGTCCTGTGCAGCCAACATCGCAACCGGCTCGAACGCAGAGATGGCGTTGGCGATGTCCGCAATCGTCTGCTGAACATGAATCAGCCAGTCAGAATCCCGGTAGACCACACGGTTTACAGGCCATTGCATGAACGTGCGCTGATGAGGGCCCTCTTCCGCAGGAACAAAATAACCTGCAGAAGGGGCCTGCGATGCAAGGGCTGATTGGCTCACAATCCCTGCGACTCCCATACTCAGCAAAAGATCACGTCTGTGCATTTCACAAGCCCCGATTTACCGGGCAACAGCTGAATCTAACCCTTTTCGGCCCGCACGCCATTGACGATCTGTTGCATCTGATCGGCGGGCAGGAACCCTCGCAGCATCTCGGTGCCCAGTACAAAGGACGGTGTGCCCGAGATGTTCATTTTCCGCGCCAACTCGCGCGTGCGGTTGATTTCCTCGGTCACTTCGTCGCTGCTCATAGCGGCGATGATAGCTTCGCTGTCCAGTCCCAGCCCGTCCGAGAGACGGCGCAGGGTAACTTCGCTGGGCTCTCCGCCAAATTCCAGCAACGCGTCATGCACCTGTTTATAGGCGTCGTCGCCTGCAACCTGCTTGGTTGCCACCGCAAAGCGGGACGATATCACCGACGCCTCACCCAAAATCGGAAGTTCTTTGATCACCAGTCGGATATTGCCGTCCGATGCCAGCAGGCTGGCCACTTCGGGCACCGCACGGCGGCAATAGCCACAGCGGTAGTCCATGAATTCGACCAATGTGATGTCGCCGTCCGGATTGCCGCCAACCCAGCTGTAGCCGTCATTGACCAGCTCATCCAAATTGGCCGCGACCAACTGCTTGTCCGCCTCAGCTTCGACTGCGGCGTTGCGCTCTTCCAGAATATTGATCGCCTCGATGATCACTTCTGGATTTTCAAGCAGATATTCACGCACCTGTGCGCCAAACTCTGCCTTTTCGGCATCGCTGAGCGCCTTCAGATCCAGCGCCTGCGCCGGGCCGGTGATCAAGGAAAGCCCCAGAAGGGCGGGTGCAGCATGTCTGAGGATCATTTCCGTTTCCGTTTCTTTTTCTTCGCGCGTTCCGACGCAATCAACACATCCTGTGCCCTTTGCCAACCCGGAGACCCCACGGGCAACTGCCCGACGGCGCGTTTTGCATGTATGCCCGCATCGGCCAACCGGCCCTGCAAGGCGTATCTTTCCGCGGTCACGGCCGAGGCCATGCCATTGTTGCCGACCTGCGCATAGGCAACGCCCAGATCCTGCATCAACCGGATATTCCGGTAATCCCGGGCGCGCGCTTTCTCCAAAACGTCCAGGGCCTTTTTCGTTTGCCCATCAGCCAGCAGGGCGCGCCCGTAACCGGCCAGGATCAGCGAATCCTGCGGTGCCATATCCACCGCCGCGCCATATGCGGCAACGGCATCTTTCATCTGGCGGTTTTCCAGCAGGATCTGCCCTTTCAATTCGTAATAAAATGGGTCTTCCGGGCGCATTTCCAAGGCTGCTTCGATCGCGGCACGGGCCTGACCCAGATTTCGGTTCTGATGATGGGCCGATGCCTCGCGCATCATGCGAATGTCGTGGTGACCTTCCTCAGCCGCACGGCGCAGGGTCCAGCCGGGCGCGCGCAGAAAGGCGGACAGTTTGCCTTTGACGCGGGCAAACCAATAATCGGCGTTGGCGCTGCGCGTTGCCTGATCTCCGAACTCGTCCAGAAAAGCCTCGGCCGCGCGCAGACGTTCGCGGCTGGTCGGGTGCGAGCGCATATACGGGTCCTGATTAAGCTCGCTCAGCAGTTCTTGCCCTGCGAATTTGCGGTGCAGCTTGACCATACCACTGGGTGAGATGCCGGCCCATCGCAGATAGCTGGCGGCGCTGCGGTCGGCTGCGGCCTCTTCCGCGCGGGTGTGGCCCAGAAAACTGCGTAAGGCCGAAGATTGGGTTCCTGCGGCGATACCTGCTGCGGCCTCACCCCCACCGGCCACAGCGGCAAGAAGGGCCAGAGCTGTACCAAACCCGGCGTTGCGCTGGGCTGCGCGCAGGTTTTCGGCCCGGCGCGCCAGATGGCCATTGGCGATATGGGCAGCCTCGTGCGCGATCACCGCCTGCAGCATTTCGGGGCTTTCCGAGGACAGGATCAGCCCGTAATTCACATAGATTGCGTTATAGTCGATCACGAAGGCGTTGAACGTGGCGTCGTTGACCACAAAAATGCGCACCCGATTGGTATTCAGGCCGGCCGCGCGCAGTATGGGAAAAGCCAGTTCGCGCAGCCCGTGTTCGATATCGGGATCCCGGATCAGGCTTTGCGCGCTGGCCTGCGTGACGCTTGCGATCCATGTCACTGCAATCAGCAACAGGGCCGGGATTGACGCCAGCCTGGATACGCGTTCAAAAGCCATGGCTGCAGCATGGGAGATGGGCATGAGAAACTCAACCCGGTCGGGGGTCGATCCCTTCATCGTGATGGACGTGATGGAGGCTGCGCGCCGCGCCGAAGAGGCCGGGCGCCACATCATCCACATGGAGGTCGGCCAGCCCGGTACCGGCGCGCCCAAAGGTGCCATCGACGCGCTGGCCAAAGAGATGACCCAAGGCCCGCTGGGATACACGGTCGCACTGGGTCTGCCCGCGCTCAGACAGCGGATCGCGCGGCTGTACGGTGAGTGGTACGATGTCGACCTGAACCCAGAACGCGTGGTGATCACGCCCGGCTCATCGGGCGGTTTCCTTCTTGCTTTCACAGCTTTGTTCGACAGTGGCGACCGGGTCGGGATCGGCGCGCCGGGCTATCCGTCATACCGCCAAATCCTCAAGGCGTTGGGGCTGGTGCCAGTTGATCTGCCCACCGCGCCGGAAAACCGGCTGCAGCCGGTGCCACGGGATTTCGCTGGCATGGACCTGCAGGGCTTGATGGTCGCCTCACCCGCGAACCCGACCGGTACGATGCTGGATCACGCGGCCATGGGCGCGCTGATCGAGGCCGCGCAGGGGCAGGGGACCTCGTTCATCAGCGACGAGATTTATCATGGGCTGGAATACGAGGCCAAGGCCGTCACCGCGCTGGATCTGACGGATGAATGTTACGTGATCAACTCGTTCTCAAAATACTTCTCGATGACCGGCTGGCGGGTCGGCTGGATGGTCGTGCCCGAGGATCAGGTGCGCGTGGTCGAACGGATTGCCCAGAACATGTTTATCTGCGCGCCCCATGCCAGCCAGGTCGCGGCCCTTGCGGCAATGGCGTGTGACGACGAGTTGCAGGCCAATCTGGACGTCTACCGGGCAAACCGCGAATTGATGCTGCAAGGGCTGCCGCAGGCCGGGTTCACCAATATCGCACCACCGGATGGGGCGTTTTATGTCTATGCAGACGTGTCCGACCTGACCGATAACAGCCGCGCCTTTGCCGCTGAGATATTGGACAAGGCGGGTGTCGCGGTTACGCCGGGATTGGATTTCGATCCCGAGCGCGGCCATACGACCCTGCGCTTTTCCTACGCCCGTTCAACCGCTGACATCAAAGAAGGCCTCGGCCGTTTGCGCGAATTCATGGTCAGTCGTGGCGCGATCACAACCACAGCCTAGGGCGTTCACAAAATCCGACATGTGCTGTAGGTTCGGATAAACGATCTCGGGAAAACTTGAGGCCATGAGCAGGATAATCTACGCCATCGCGCTGATCTGTGCGCTAAGCGGTGCTGCGTTTGCGCAGAACTTCAGTGCGCTTGCACGCATTTTGCCTGAACAGTCGCACATCACGGATTTGGGTCGGGCCGGGGTTCGGGTTGATCTGGGCCTCAGCCAGGGGGTGCCGTATCGCATCTTTACCTTGCGTGATCCCTACAGAATGGTGCTGGATTTTCAAGAGGTTGACTGGGCCGGACTGGACCGAGACGCGTTTCTGCAATCCCAGCGCATCAGTGATGTGAAATACGGCGCCTATGTCCCCGGTTGGTCGCGGATGGTGCTGGAACTCGGCGCGCCGCTGGCAGTTGAGACTGCTGATCTGCGCATCGATACAGCCACGGGTGGCGCGATGCTGACTCTAAACCTGATGGGCACGGATTTCGACACTTTTGCCGCCAGCGCCGGTGCGCCGCAGCAGCCGGGATGGGACCTGCCGGAACCGTCGGTTGCGCCTGCCGTGCCAGGTCAGGACACGGTCCGCCCTCTGCGGGTGATGCTGGATCCGGGGCACGGCGGCATCGATCCCGGCGCCGAGGTCGGGGGCACCGATGAGAAGACCCTGATGCTGACCTTCGCGCGTGAGCTGCGCGAAGTGCTGCTGCGATCTGGCAATTACGAGGTCGTGTTGACCCGTGTCGACGATCACTTTGTCTCGCTGGAACGCCGCATCGCGCTGGCCCATCGGGCCGGGGCGGACATCTTTGTGTCCTTGCACGCAGATTCGCTTTCTGAAGGCCGCGCTCACGGGGCGGCTGTTTATACCCTGTCCGCAGAAGCGTCGGATGTGGCCAGCCTGAAACTGGCCGAACGGCACGACCGCGGCGATCTGATCTCGGGCATCGACCTGAGCGGGTCGGACGATCAGGTGGCCGATATCCTGTTGGACATGGCCCGCCGCGAAACCCGGCCGCGCACGGATGCGCTGGCGCACGCGCTGGCCGATGGAATGGCGCAACAAGGCGGGCCGATGAACAGCAAACCCATTCGCACAGCCTCATTCTCGGTGCTCAAGGCCGCGGATATCCCCTCGGTCCTGATCGAGCTTGGCTTTCTGTCCAGCCCGAGGGACCTGAAAAACATCAAGAACCCGGACTGGCGGGCCGGGATGGCGCGTGGGGTTTTCAACGGGTTAGAGCGGTGGCGTCAGGACGATCTGGTCAAAAGATCCCTGATCGGTCAGTGACCTGACGGCGCAAAACGGCTAATGTAGCCTTTCGTGTTTTGACCCTGCGGAGGGGCGACCCTATATAGGCGTCACCGTGAGAAAAAGGCAGTAACGTGATCCGGTTCATTCTTTCGATTTTCGGGGCGATTTTCAGCCTCGTGACCTTGGGTATCTTCATGGCTGCGCTGGTGATCGGCGCGGTGTTCTGGATGTATGGGCGCGATCTGCCCAGCCATGAATCGCTGGCGCAATACAAGCCGCCCACCATCAGCCGGATTTATTCGGGCGAGGGGCAGCTGATTGATGAATTCGCCCAAGAACGCCGCCTGTTCACACCGTCCGAGGAAATTCCCGACCTTGTGAAACAAGCCTTCATCTCGGCTGAAGACAAGAATTTCTATACTCATCAGGGTTATGACCCGCGCGGTATCATTGCTGCCGGGGTCGAAGCGGTGCGCACCAAAGGGGCAACCGTGCGCGGGGCATCGACTATCACGCAGCAGGTGATGAAGAACTTTTTGCTGTCCGGCGACCGCCGGGCCGAGCGCAAGATCAAGGAAATCATCCTCGCCACAAGGCTTGAGGATACGCTGGACAAGGAACAGATCCTCGAACTTTATATGAACGAGATCTTTCTGGGTCAGAACTCCTATGGCGTGACGGCTGCCGCGCAGACTTATTTCAACAAGACCCTGCAGGAACTGGCCCCGCATGAGGCCGCGATGCTGGCTGCGATGCCCAAGGCGCCATCCGATTACCACCCTGTCAGGGAAAAGGAACGCCTGCTGGCGCGGCGGAATTACGTGCTGCGCGAGATGCAGCAGAACGGCTATATCGATCAGGCGACCTATGAGACCGAGGTCGAAATGCCGCTGCGCTCGGTCCAGAATGGTGACTTTGAAAGCTTCCGCACCGCGCTGCCACCACGGGACTATTTCACCGATGAAATCCGCCGCCAGCTGAGCGAGGATTTCGGCGAGGGAGAGTTCTTTACAGGTGGCTTCACCGTTCGCGCCTCGGTTGACGAGGAAATGCAGGTCGAAGCGGCGCGCGCCTTGCGTGAAGCCTTGCAGAAATACGACTTGTCGCGCGGTAAATGGCGCGGAACAGGCGAGGTAATCCCCGAAGAGAAACTCGCCGATGAAACCCAGTGGCGCGAGGCGCTGGCGATCATGGAAATCCCACGCGATGTGGTCTTGCCGACGCAATGGTATCCGGCTGTCGTTCTGAACGTGGCCGAACAGTCGCTGACCGTTGGCATCGAAAATGGCCCGGCCGACGGTGTTATTCCACGCGAAGACATCAAATGGATGCAGGGCGATTTTGCTGCCAATTTCAAACGTGGTGACGTCATTCTGGTGATGGCCGGGGAAGAGGGCCAATGGTCCGCCCGTCAGGTGCCCGAAGTGCAGGGTGGCTTTGTCGCGATGGACGTGAACTCGGGTCGCGTTCTGGCGATGCAGGGCGGGTTTTCCTATCAGGACACCGTGTTCAACCGCGCCACGCAGGCGCAGCGCCAGCCCGGATCCAGCTTTAAACCTTTTGTCTACGCCGCCGCATTGGACAGTGGGTACAGCCCGGCCACGATCGTGGTCGACGCCCCGATTGAGGTGAACACTCCACAAGGCCTGTGGCGGCCCAAGAACTCGTCAAACAAGTTCTATGGCCCGACACCATTGCGGACCGGGATCGAACAGTCGCGGAACCTGATGACCATCCGTCTGGCGCAGGAAATCACCATGCCTGTTGTGGCCGGTTATGCCGAACGGTTCGGGGTCTATGATCGTATGAGCGCCTTCCTTGCCAACTCGCTGGGGTCAGAAGAGACCACGCTGTACAAGATGGTGGCGGCCTACGCGATGTTCGCCAATGGCGGTGAGCGGGTTGAGCCCACACTGGTGGACCGCATTCAGGACCGGTTCGGCAAAACCATCTATCGCCATGACGACCGGCAATGTCTGGATTGCAACTCCAGCTGGTTGGAGCCGGACGAATCCCCGCAGATCGTGACCGACCGCGAACAGGTGATGGATGCCATCACCGCCTATCAGCTGACGTCGATGATGAAGGGTGTTGTGGATCGTGGCACCGCGTCGCGCGTGGTGAACCTGCCGGTTCCGACTGCTGGTAAGACCGGTACCACAAACGAATCCAAGGATGCGTGGTTCATCGGCTTCACGTCGAACATCGTTGCGGGGTGTTATATCGGTTATGACCGTCCGCGCCCGATGGGGCGGGGGGCTTATGGCGGTACGATGTGCGGCCCGGTATTCCAGAGCTTCATGGAAACGGCTGTCGAGAAATATGGCGGCGGTTCTTTTGACGTGCCACCCGGCGGACATTTCATCAAGATCGACCGATTCAGCGGCGCGCGTCTGCCCCAAGATGCCAGCGGTGAATTTGTCGTGGCCGAGTACTTCCGCGATGGCGTCGATGGCTTTATCGACCGCATCTATGACGGTGGCTTTGCCATGGGTTCCGACCTGCCCTTGTTTGAAGATGCGCAGGGATCGGCACGCCAGGTCACGACCTCGACCGGCGAAAGCATCCTTGTTGGCCCCAACGCCAGTCAGGGTGAATTGCAAGGCGGCGGACTTTACTGATCCGCCACGTGCAGCAACAGGCGCAGAAGGTCGGCCTCGGGGTCTTCGCCGATCTGACCTGTTGACCGCCAAAAGATCGACATTGCGCATTTGGCGGCAGCCCATTCTGCCAGACGCTTACGTGGAACCTGCATTGCTTCGGCATAAACCGTCAGGCACTGGTCGATCTGTCCGGGTTGTCGCACCAGATCCGGCAATCCTTTGGGATGACGCAGGGCATTTGCCAGTTCAAAAGCCGGATCGCCAACATATCCTTTGGCATCGATAACCACGGGACCACCGTCGGTCAGGATGATATTGTCGGGGTGCAGATCACCGTGCAAGGGTACGTGGATGTCCTGACTGCTCAGCAACTGACCAGCCAACGCGATTGCCGATTGCATATCGTGGCGCAAAGAACCGGAGCATTGCGCAGAAATGGCGCACCCGAACAGAGGCTCGAACATCTGGCTGAGCGGTTTCAGACCATCCACCTCGACCGGTGAGTGATGCAAGCGGCGCGCAGTTTCCGCCAGCAGAGTAACGGCTTGATCCGGGCGTCCGCTGCGTGCGATATCACCCGCTGATGGCCCATCCAGCCAGTCCATAAGGATAGCGGTTGGCGCCTCTTTGAAGATACGAACCGCCCCGCGATCCTTCCAGGCCGTCAACAGGCGGGGGCCGGGTCCTTCATTTCCGCGATCCGCGCGCCGGTACAGTTTCAGCGCGGCGACTTGGCCGTCCGATTGCGTGACCTTCCAGACCTGCGCCTGACCGGTATCCGCAACCATGTGCGGGGCGGCAAGCTGCCATCTGGCCAGAAACTCGTCCGGTGCATCTGTCATTCCCGCCTCGCTCGTCTTGTGGTGGCCCCAAGCTCTTGCTATCACGCAGGCCTGATTGAGCAAGTTGGGACCTGACCATGCGCGCCGAAACCCAGAATATCGTGGCGGAAATCGAAAAGTCGCTGGAGCTGCTGGCACAGCGCATGGACTATGAGACCGCCCCCCACCGGTTGGAGGAATTCAATGCGCGTGTCGAGGATCCCAACCTGTGGGACAGTCCCGAAAACGCGCAGAAACTGATGCGCGACCGTCAGTCGCTAGTGGATGCCATTGAGACCTACGAGTTGATCAAAACCGATCTCAGCGACAATATCGAACTGATCGAGCTGGGAGAACTGGAAGAAGACCAGGAGGTTGTCACCGACGCCGAAGAGGCGCTGGTCAAACTTGGCGCGATGGCAGCCAAAAAAGAACTTGAGGCGCTGCTGGACGGCGAGGCTGACGGCAATGACACCTTCCTTGAGATCAACTCGGGCGCGGGGGGTACTGAGAGCTGCGACTGGGCCTCGATGCTGGCGCGGATGTATGTGCGTTGGGCCGAGAAAAAGGGCTATACCGTCGAGTTGCAATCCGAGACGTCGGGCGAAGAGGCAGGTATCAAATCCGCCGCCTACAAGATTTCCGGGCACAATGCCTATGGCTGGCTGAAATCCGAAAGCGGTGTGCATCGGCTGGTGCGAATCTCGCCCTTCGATTCGGCGGCCAAGCGGCATACCTCGTTCAGTTCGGTCTGGGTCTATCCGGTTGTGGATGACAATATCGAGATCGAAGTGAACCCGTCCGAAATTCGCATCGACACTTACCGGTCCTCGGGTGCGGGCGGGCAGCACGTCAACACCACCGACTCGGCCGTGCGGATCACGCACATCCCGACAGGAATCGTGGTGACAAGTTCCGTGAAATCACAGCACCAGAACCGCGACATCGCCATGAAGGCCCTGAAATCGCGCCTGTACCAGCAAGAGCTGGATCGCAGAAACGCCGACATCAACGCAGCCCACGAAGCCAAGGGCGACGCAGGGTGGGGCAACCAGATCAGGTCTTACGTGCTGCAGCCCTATCAGATGGTCAAAGACCTGCGGACCAATCACGAGACTTCGGACACCAAGGGCGTTTTAGACGGTGATCTGGATGAGTTCATGGCCGCGACGCTGGCGCTGAATGTTTCGGGTAAAAGCCGGTCCGAGGCGCGGGGCGAAGGCTGATCCCGGTTCCACGATGCCCGTGATAAAACTGATCAAAGGCCACTGGCAGCTTATTGCGATTATTGCATTGGTGTTCCTGTTCTGGGGCACTTGGGTTGTGCTGCCGCTGAAAATTCTGGTCGTTTTCCTGCATGAACTATCGCACGCGATAGCGATTGTGCTGACCGGCGGATCAGTTGAAAGCTTTTCGATCTCACCCCAGCAGGGCGGACTGGTGATCGGACGGGGCGGTAACCGGTTTCTGAGCCTGTCCGCCGGCTATCTGGGATCCCTGACGCTGGGAATGGGTCTGTTGATCATCGCCCTGCGAACCCATTGGGACCGTGCGGTGCTTGGCGGCTTTGGCGGCGTCATGTTGCTGGTGACCTTGCTGTACGTCCGCGAACCCTTTGCCATGGCATTCTGCGCAGGCGTTGGGGTCGTGATGATCGCCATGGCCTGGTATCTGGGCCGGGCCGTCTGCGATCTGGTGCTGCGGGTTATTGGTCTGACCAGCATGATCTATGTTCCTTATGACATATTCGACGACACGATCCGCCGCTCGGGATTACGTTCGGACGCTTACATGCTGGCCGAGGAATTCGGCGGCACCGCGATGCTGTGGGGCGGGCTATGGCTGGTGCTGAGCCTTGTGTCGATTCTGCTATGTTTGCGGCGGTTTCTGGGTCGGGACAGCAATTTGCGATTTGACCTGAAGATCAGGTGACCGCGCCTCAAAGATGTATTTGAACTGTGGGTTTAATTGAGGATGCGCCCCGGATAGGCTGAGCTCGGACACCCGCAACAAGAGCCTTTGATCGCATCATGGACATCACCCAAACATCCGCCGTCACCCTGCGGGCCGAACTGTCCTCGGGCCGCCTGAGCACGGCTGAGTTGATGCGTGCAACGCTGGATCGCATCGAAGCGGTGAACGGGCAGGTGAACGCCATTGTTGGGCTGCGCCCGCCAAGGGACCTTCTGGCCGAAGCGCAGGCAATGGACGCGGGCGAAAACAAGGGGCCGCTTCACGGGATACCAATAGCGGTCAAGGATCTGGTCAATGTGGCCGGTATCGTATCAACGCAGGGATCGCCGATCTTTCAGGATCACGTCCCGCAGCAGGACGATCTGCTGGCGGCGCGGTTGCGTGCAGCAGGGGCGATCCTGATCGGCAAGACCAATACGCCGGAATTCGGGCTGGGGTCGCATACGTTCAATCCGGTTTATGGTGCTACGCGAAACCCTTACGACCCGTTGCGAACCTGCGGCGGATCATCCGGCGGAGCGGCAGTTGCGCTGGCGACGGGCATGGTAACGCTGGCGGATGGCTCGGACATGATGGGCAGCCTGCGAAATCCTGCGGCCTGGAACAATGTCTACGGATTTCGCCCCAGTTGGGGCCGTGTACCGTCTGAACCTGCGGGCGATGGCTTTCTGCACCAGCTGTCAACCGCAGGCCCGATGGCGCGCAGCCCCGAGGATCTGGACGTGTTGCTGGATGTGCTGTCGGGGCCCGATCCCAGACAGCCACATAGTCGGCCCAGCGGCGCAGTATCTCCGGTGACGGCGACCGACCTGGCGGGGTTGCGCATCGGGTGGCTGGGTGACTGGGGCGGGGCCTTTCCGTACGAAGAGGGCGTTCTGGAAACCTGCCGGGACGCGCTGCGCGTGTTCTCGAACCTCGGAGCGGACGTTGAGGAGCTTGCGCCGCCATTTGAGGCAGACCGGATCTGGGACAGCTGGATCACCCTGCGATCCTGGAGCGTTGCCGCCGGTTTGCAGCCGCTAACCGATCGCCGGGCGATGCTAAAGGACAGCGCCCAGTGGGAACTGTCGCGCGGTCTGGCGATGACCGCAATGGATGTGCACCACGCCAGCGTAACCCGCTCAGACTGGTTCAGGCGTGCCGCGGATTTGTTTTCAGAATATGATGCGCTGATCCTGCCAGCCGCACAGGTTTGGCCGTTCGAGGTTGAAATACCCTATCCGACCGATATCGCGGACAGGACGATGGATACGTATCACCGGTGGATGCAGGTTGTGACACCGGTCAGCCTGCTGGGGCTGCCCTGTCTGTCCGTGCCCGCGGGGTTCGGGGCGCAGGGCTTGCCGATGGGCGTTCAGGTCTTTGGCCCACCGGGCGCTGATGCGCGCCTGTTGTCAATCGGGGCGGCTTACCACGCTGCAACACAATGGCCGCAGACCAGACCGGCCATGTGACACTATCGCTGGGGAGGCAAAGCGAAATATGGAAAAACCCTTTGGCGTTCCGTCAATGAAGCCTGTGGACACCGCGATGCTGCGGCGGGCTGTAGGTCAGGCGTGGCAGGATTTTCGCCGCGCGCCCGTTTTTGGCCTGTTGTTCGCCGGGTTTTACGTCATCGCTGGTTGGATAATGGCCTGGATCACCGTGCAAACAGGCACCTCATTCTGGCTGGTCCTCGCCGCGATCGGCTTTCCCCTGATCGGGCCGTTTGCCGCTATCGGCCTGTACGAGGTGTCGCGTCGGCTGGAGCAGGGCGAGCCGCTGAATTTCGGTGCGATCTTTGGCGTAGTCCTGCAGCAAACCCGCCGGCAATTGCCGTCGATCTGCGCCATCATCGTGGTGATGTTCCTGTTCTGGTTTTTCCTCGGGCACATGATCTTTGCGCTGTTCATGGGGCTGTCGACCATGACGAATGTCTCATCCTCGCTTGAGGTGTTACTGACCCTGAACGGATTGACGATGCTGGCCTTCGGCACGGCAATAGGGGCCGTGTTTGCGCTGATTCTCTTTATGATTTCGGTTCTGTCGATCCCGATGCTGCTGGATCGCGAGTTGGATTTTGTGACTGCGATGATCTCAAGCTATGCCTATGTCAGCGCGAATTTTCGGGTGATGCTGATATGGGCCGCGTTCATCGCGGTTGTGACCTTTCTGGCGATGATCCCCTGGTTTCTGGGTCTTCTGGTGGTTCTGCCATTGCTGGGTCACGCCAGTTGGCATCTCTATCGGTTGATAACCGCAGCTGGCGTCGTGGAACCGGTGGAACAGGTGGGATCCTGGGCCAAGCGTTGTGGCGGTCAGGCTAGATTTCAGTGCGTTGGGGTTGTGCGGCTTGCATGGGTTCAGCCTCAGCCTGCCGCGCGGCCGAGATTGCCGACCGGCATAGGCCCAGGGCGGCTGACAGGTCATCGCCCAGATGAACCAGAGTGGTGGCGCGCGCGACGGATGGGCCATCCGTGTTGCCGGTCAAATAGGTCGTGTGACCCGACCAGCGCGACGCATCCGCGCCGGGCAGCTCTGAGATGACCATGACGCGGCAATCCTGTCCGCCGCGTCTCGACATCAGAATACAAATCTGCGCGTCCACCCGACAAACAATCCCCTGCACCTCGCGCAGGGATGCGGGCTTGCCCGGCATCGTTGACTTTGGCTCATACTCTCTCAGAACAATGGTCTGTCCGGTTTTGCGCACGAATAACAGCCGGTTGCGGGCACCGTTGCGGTCCTGCGGGTGGGTCTCGGTCATGTCAAAGAAACCGGCAGGCAGGGCAGGCTGTGTCCGCGCGGCCAGAAAATGGTCCAGCACATCGGCAGAGGGATGGCGGGGCTGGGGGTCGATGTCGTGCAGTGGTTTCAGCAGAATGCGGGCGTCCACATCGAAAAACCGGCAGATACGGTCCAGAACATCCAGTCTGGGAAAGCTCTCACCCGAAAGGTAACGGTTGAACTGGGTTCGGTTGATTCCAAGCTGTCGGCACAGTTCCGAGACGGATGGGTAATCCTGCGCAAGGTGCCTGAGGTTCGCGCCAAACATAGTGCGCAATTCTTCAGGGCTGCGAAAGGAATTGGCCATGTTCGTCCCAGTATTTTCTGGCATTGCAGGAAAACACGACCGAGTTCGGTCAGGATGACCAAGCTGCAGTCAAAATCACAAAAAGACCCCATCGGACGTCCGCAGACGTCTCGTTGCGGGACATAAGCTAGCGGCCTTAACGTCAAAAGCAATAGGCTTTATCGTATTTTGCATGATCATTTTCATGCGGTTTCCCAATTGAAATCAATAGGTGGCCAGGGGCCGCATTGGAAACATATATCAAAAAAGGAATGAGTCAAGAAAACCGCCCGCCCGGTTGAAAGACTCCCAACCGGGCAGGGCGTGTCAGAACGGGGTCAGTCGCCGCGCGGCAGGGCAGCAACACCAGTTCGGGCGATCTCGATCAGACCCAGTGGGCGCATCAGATCGGCAAAGGCGTCAATCTTGTCTGGCGCACCGGTGATTTCGAAGATGAACGAATTCAGCGTGCTGTCGACGACATTAGCGCGGAAGATGTCGGTCAGGCGCAGCGCCTCGACCCGTTTGTCACCTTCTCCGATGACCTTGATGATGGCCAACTCGCGCTCCACCGCAGGACCTTCGACCGTCAGGTCATGTACGTCATGCACGGGAACGATACGGCCCAGCTGCGCCTTGATCTGTTCGATGACCTGAGGCGTACCGGTCGTGACGATAGTGATGCGGCTGAGGTGGCCAGTATGGTCCACCTCGGCAACCGTCAGGCTTTCGATATTATAACCGCGCCCTGAAAACAGCCCGATCACTCGGGCCAAAACCCCCGGTTCGTTTTCGACCAGCAAGGCGATTGTGTGCCGCTCTTGCTCGTCCGAGAAATTGGGACGCAGATTATAGGCCGAATGGCGGTTGGAGCCTTTGACGATGTTGAGCGGGGTCATGGATGTTCCTCCAGATTGCTGGGCGTCTGATCCGTCGCGCGTATGCGTTGGATAACGGCCCGGATACATGTTGCAAAAGCCAAAAGCACAATAGGTGCAAAGGAATAACGGAAAGAGGGTTCATACCCGAACACCACAAGCATTAGCGCAGGGGACAGCCCCAGCCACATTGCGGCGCTCAGCAGTAGGCCGGGCATGTTGGCCTGTAAGACACCTGCCCGCAGCAGGAAAAGCGCGGCAGGAGCCAAAAGCGCGGATTCGTAATACCAGAGGTATGGTGTGGACAGCAAAATCGCCACGATCAGAACGGCGGCGCGCAGATCGAACCCAACTGCCGGACAGCGCCACGCGATTGCCACGGTCAAGGCGGCGGCGGTAAAGCCCCACTGAAATGTCAGGGCCACGGAAATGGGCACTCCGAGCCCGGCAAGCACGCCTAACGGGCTGACCATCAGATCATTTATCGCGCTTGTGTTCTTAATGATGCTGAAATGAATCTCCATCATTGCGCGCAGTTCCGTCCAGTATTCGACGCCCACGATCAGTGTCGCGCCAACTGACAGAGCAATCGTTGTTACCGATGCCGAGATGAATGTCCGCCATGCGCCGCTGGCGATCAGGGCGATGGGGATCAGGATGCCTAACTGGGGCTTGAGTGTCAGCAAGCCGATCAAAATACCGGCCAGAACCGGTCTGCGGTTCTGCATAGCAGCCAAGGCCGCCAGTAATCCAGCGGCCCAAAGCAGACTGTTCTGCCCCATGAACAAAGGGGGCAAATAGGCCGGAGCAAAGGCAAAGGCCAGCCAGACCTGAGGATGGTCTTTGGCAAAGGTACGGGTGGCTGCGGCAATGGCCAGCACAGACAACACGCTAAATACCGCCCAGCCCACAGGAAAGGATACCATCCCCAATGGCATAAGGGCGATCAGATAGGACGGGGGATACGACCAGGGCATCCACCGCCCGTCGCTGACACCATGCATTTCGGCCAGCTTGTCTATGTCAAAGGCGGCAAGGGGCGTGTCGACAATCGCCAGCCGAGCCGCACCCCAGAAGATGCGGAAATCATTGTTGAATGAGGTCACACCGGCGTCGACAATGCTGGCCAGACCACTGAACATCCAGGTGACGAACATCGTCAGCACAAAAGCCGGCATCAAAATACCCAGCTGCCATCCCCGACGTGTGTCGAAGACCTGCAACCGTAGAGAGGCCTCCTCGGCCTCTTGTGCTTCTGCGATTTCCGAGTGGGTCATCACCCCAACCTTCTAGATATATGCATAGCAGAGCCTACCACCGTGCAACGAATCAACGTCACCGGCCAGTTCAAACCAGAACCGAGCCTTTGGAATCGATAACGCCCTGCGTTTCGGCCTCGCCCAGCAGCATTTCGTTATGTGCCTTGCCGGACGGGATCATGGGGAAGCAGTTTTCGTGCTTTTCCACCACGCAGTCAAAGATCACCGGTCCGTCATAGTTGATCATCTCCATGATCGCGTCGTCCAGATCGGCGGGGTCGGAACACAGGATGCCCTTGGCGCCAAATGCTTCGGCGAGCTTGACGAAATCAGGCAGCGCTTCGGACCATGAATGCGAATAGCGCTCGCCATGCAGCAGTTCCTGCCACTGACGCACCATGCCCAACCGTTCGTTGTTCAGGATGAACTGTTTCACCGGCAGGCGATACTGCGCCGCTGTGCCCATTTCCTGCATGTTCATCAACCAGGACGCCTCGCCCGCAACATTGATAACCAACGCGTCGGGATGCGCCATCTGCACGCCGATCGAGGCTGGGAAGCCGTAGCCCATGGTGCCCAGACCCCCGGATGTCATCCAGCGGTTGGGGTCTTCGAAATTCAGGTATTGTGCCGCCCACATCTGGTGCTGGCCAACCTCGGTCGTGACATAGCGGTCATGGTTTTTGGTCAGTTCCTCAAGCCGTTGCAGCGCATGTTGCGGTTTGATCGTCTTTTCGCTGTTGGTGAAGGCAAGGCAGTTCACCTTGCGCCACTCGGCGATCTGGCCCTGCCACTGCTTGACGTTGACTGCATCCGTCTTGCGACCACGCGCCTTCCAGACCTTGAGGATATCCTCAAGCACATGCGCCACGTCGCCGACAATCGGGATGTCCACCCGGATTACCTTGTTGATCGAGGACGGGTCGATATCGATATGCGCTTTCCTGGAATTGGGCGAGAACGCATCGATAAGGCCGGTAATCCGGTCGTCGAACCGCGCACCGATGTTGATCATCAGATCGCAGTCATGCATCGCCAGATTGGCCTCGTACAGGCCATGCATGCCCAGCATCCCAAGCCAGTTCTTGCCCGAGGCCGGATAGGCGCCCAGACCCATCAGGGTCGAGGTGATCGGAAAGCCCGTGGCATCCACCAGCTCGCGCAGCAGCTGGCTGGCCGCGGGGCCGGAATTGATGACGCCGCCCCCGGTATAGAATACCGGCTTCTTTGCCGTTTCGATGACTGCAACCAGTTCGGTGATTTCTTCCAGATCGCCTTTTACCATCGGCTGGTAATGCGAAGTCGACGGTTTGGGCGTCGTGTAGTCGCCGGTGGCGAACTGAACGTCCTTGGGGATGTCGATCAGAACCGGGCCGGGGCGACCCGCAGTGGCGACATGGAACGCCTCGTGAATGGTTGCGGACAGTGAATCGGTGTCTTTCACCAACCAGTTATGTTTGGTGCAGGGGCGGGTGATGCCCACTGTGTCAGCCTCCTGAAAGGCGTCCGAGCCGATCATGAAAGTGGGCACCTGACCGGTCAGAACAACAATCGGGATCGAATCCAGCAGCGCGTCGGTCAACCCGGTCACCGCGTTGGTTGCCCCCGGCCCCGAGGTCACAAGCGCCACGCCGGGTTTGCCGGTCGACCGCGCGTACCCTTCGGCGGCGTGCACCGCGCCCTGTTCGTGCCGCACCAGAATGTGACGGATGTCATTTTGCAGAAAGATCTCATCATAGATCGGTAGGACGGCGCCGCCGGGGTATCCGAATACCGTGTCCACGCCCTGATCTTTGAGGGCCTGAACTACCATCTTTGCGCCGGTCATCTCACGTGTCATCTGCTTTGCTCCGTTCGCGACATGTGTCTTGCGTTTAGCATAAAAAAAGCCCCCGAGATTTTCGGAGGCGCATGGGTTCGATTATGGTTTACCGTTACCGGCCCATGCGCGTGGTTCCTACGATTACGACTAGCGCTCTCATCGCCAGAGGCTCCTTCTTTGCGTGGCATGGACATTATGAGCGGTCGCAGGGGGCGTCAACAGGCAATTGGTCCAATTTCCTAACTGAAAAGACGAATTTTGCGACATTTTATTGCGCAAAATGACGCATGTCGGGAATTTCCGGGAATATTGCCCGCGTTTCCGCCTGAGACGGGGCAATTCGACAGGTCAAAAAACGGCAGGGCGATGTCCGAAACTGGCATGATCGGGGTGTCTTGTTCGGACAATCTGATCCCGACAGCGAGGAAAAAGGAGGAGCAGATCTTGTTACACGATCTGGTTGACCTGGGGCGCTATCCTATCGATTGCCCGGATTCGTGGGGCTTTACGCAGTTGATCAGTGACCTTCAGCGCGATCTGGATCAGGAAGGCTGTGCGGTTCTGCCCCGGTTCGTGCACGCGCAGGGGCTTGAGCATGTGTTGCGCGAGGCGGATGCGGTCGCCGACAAAGCGCACAGATCGTTCAATCGCACCAATGCCTATTTCACCAAGGACGATCCGCGTTTCGGGATCGGGCATCCGATACGCCGGTTCTATGAACGCTCAAACGCATTTGTTCCCGCAGACAATTTCGACAAATCCGGACCGCTGCGCCGCATTTACGAGGACCCGTCCTTTTTGCCGTTCATACGCGCAGCCCTTGGCGAGCCGGAAGAGCGGTTCTTTCGATATGACGACCCGCTGGCGGATGTGATCATCAATGTCGTCGAAGAAGGGCAGGGTTTCCCGTGGCATTTCGACACCAACAACTACACGGTGACGCTGGCCATCCAAAACGGTGAAGAGGGTGGTGCGTTCCAGTATGTTCCCAATCTGCGCACCTCGGAGAAAGAGAATGGCTCTATTCGTACATCGTATTGATGCTCATTCCAGCGAGGGCGCTGGCGAGGCAGTGCCTCGGGGTTGGGTTCTTCTGCAGGACTATGAGATGGAACCAGCGCAGATAGCTGGCAAGATATTTTGTGGCGATCCCCCGGCGGTTACCAATAAACCCCTTGAGGCGGGAGTGACGGTTGTTGACGTTTTGGATATGGAGTTCGCCGCGAACGCGTTCACCGGAAGACTGGTTGAGCGCTTCGTGGCTGACACACAGGGCGGCAGCACACGGCGGATAGCTGGTGCCCCCATCGGTCACCAGCAGTGCATCCTTGTCCATGACCGGCGCGAGAACCTCCCGCAGAGCGGCAGCATTGACCGCAGGCAGGACGGCACTAACGGTCGTGCCGGAGCGATCTGTCGCGACCAGAACCGGCACCTGCTCATCGGACAGGCCCCGCTTTGTTGCCTTGCCCCCGCGCTTTCGGGCCTTTCGGTCCGGCTTTTTTGCAGAGGATTTGCCTTCCGTGGCCCGTGTCCAAACACGATCCCCTTTGCGGCTTTCAAGAAAATAGGTTTCGTCGGCCTCGACAATGCCCTTCAGTTTTTCGGCGGTGGATTTGATCCCGGCAAGGAAGCGGTGTCGCCAGCGAAAGGCGGTGCTCCCGGCTATGCCACAGCGCTTTGCCGAAACTGCCACCGTATCGCCATTGGCGAGGCATTCGCTGAACGTCAGCCAAAGATCCTTGCGGTGCAGGCCGCTCAGTGGTGTACCCGTCACCGCTCCAAAGGTTCGATTGCAGGATCGGCAAAGATAGCGTTGCATTCCCCGCGACTTGCCATTGGCCACTGCACCGTGTGCGCCGCAATGCGGGCAGGTCCGGTCTTCTCCAACACCCAGATCAACTGCCGCAACCGAGGCTTCACCCGCTGGGCGACCGGCCAGAACCTCACCGACCTCTACTTTCTGCGCCTCGCTCAACGTGTCGACCTCCGACAACCAGGCAAGAAAGGCTTTCCGGTCCATAATGCGCATCCTCCTGTATTTCAGACAAAATATAACACATCAATACGATGTGCGAATAGAGCTAAGAGAATTTTGACGCGGTAGCCTCGGTTCTGGACGGAGATGTGAGCCAGGTCCGGCATCTGGAACTGCAACCCGGTGACCTGCAGATTTTCAAGGGGCGTTATTCGCTGCACCGGGTTGCACCGGTCGAAGGCGCGCGCAAACGTTATGTCGGTATATTTTCTTTCGTCGAGGCCGAGGGCATGTGCGGCGGGGTGGAACGGACCCGGCAATTATACGGCCGCGTTCTGCCACATCACTATGCGCGCGAAGGGATCCGAAAAGACCAACTGCTGGATTAGCACGCAACAGTATAAGCTGGACCCATGTATCAATCCGGAGGTTCACGTGGCCCGAATTTTACAACTGACGCCTTTTGTCCTGTGCTCGTCCTTGCAGCGGCCGATTGAATTCTATTGTGACAGGCTGGGGTTTTCCTGCGGCTTCACACAGGACAATTATGCTTATCTGAGCAACGGTCCGGTTGCCATTCGCCTGTTGGAATGCCCGCCCAGATCGGATGGGCGGCCATTGGGGGATGATCAGTCGTTTTATATTGATGTGCAGGGTATTGATGACCTTTATGCCCGGCTGGCGCCAAACCTGGCAGATTTGCCCAATGGGCGTGTGCGGCCGCCGTTCGACCAACCGTATCAACAGCGCGAGTTTCACGTGATCGACGAGGATGGCACGTTGGTGTTTTTTGGTCAGGACATCAGCCCGCGCGCGACGAGGTAAACGCTCCCGCCCGGTATCGACGTGCCTTGCGGCACATCTGCACCGGTTGGGCCGGGCAGCGCTGCGCGCTGCGGGCGCGGATCAAAAGCTGTGGCCGGTGCCCTGCAACATACCGTGTTCCAGCGCATAGCGGGTCAGGCCTGCGGTCGAAGAGATGCCAAGCTTGCGTTTGATGTTCTTGCGGTGCGTCTCGACTGTGCGGACCGAAATATCCAACGTCAGAGCAACCTCTTTGTTGGATTTGCCCTGCGCCAGTTCCAGCAGGATCGTCTGTTCGCGCCCGGTCAGGGCTTCGCGCCCGTCATCACGTTTGGGTTTCAGTGACCCGCTGGCCCCGGTGCACAGATATTTCTCGCCCCGCATCACCGCGTCGATGGCCTGCTTGATCTCATCCGTGGGCACGTCCTTGAGCACATAGCCCCGAGCGCCATGGCTGAGCGCGGTCGAGATATATTCGGGGCTGTCATGCATCGACAGAATCAGGATGCGGGTTTCCGGCAGGCGTTCGAGGATGATCTCGGTCGCGCTGAGGCCGCCCAGCCCGGGCATGTTCAGGTCCATCAGGATCACGTCGGGCAGCAGGTTTGTCGCCTGATCCACCGCCTCTTGCCCGTTGGACAGGGTGCCGACAACCTCAATCTCGTCATAGCTTTCCAGCAGAGATTGAATCCCTTCGGCGACCATCGGGTGATCGTCGACAATGAGGACACGGATCGGGTCGGACATCAGGAACCGGCCTTTCGTTTCGGGGTTGCGTCTTCTTCCTGCGGCGACAGCAGGTGGCTCAGCGGCAGGCTGGCCTCGATCACGGTGCCACTGCGCGCGCCGCAGGATGACAGAATTCGCAGTGAACCGTCAAGCTGTTCGATCCGTTCTTGCATATTGCGCAGCCCGATCCCGGTGCGGACACTTTCCGGGCCACTGGGCAATCCGCGACCATTATCGGTGATCCGCATCGTGGCCCCTTTCTTGTGGCCGCGCAGATCGATGGTCACATGGGTCGCGCCGGAATGGCGTTCGATATTGGTCAGCGCCTCTTGGGCAATTCGGTAGAGGGCGATCTTGCTGTCCTGATCCAGCCGGTTGCGGAACACCACCGTCGAGAACTCGGTCTCAATCCCGGTGCGTTCGCGAAAATCGTCGGTCAGCGCCTTGAGGGCAGGGCCGAGCCCCAGATCATCCAGCACGCCGGGGCGCAGGTCGCGGCTGATGCGGCGGACCTCGGTGATAGCAGTGCCGAGGTTCTCGATACCTTTGTCCAGCGGCGCGCGGGCGCCTTCGTCATCGCCACGAGTCAGGCGCCGCCTTGTATTGTCCAGCGCATAGCGCACGCCGACAAGAATCTGGCTGATACCGTCATGCAGTTCTCGGGCCACACGACCGCGCTCTTCTTCTTGTGCGTCGAACACACGCTGGGTCAGTTCCTTGAGCCTTGCATCGGCCAGACGCCGTTCGCGGATGTTCAGCAGCATGCCCGAGGCAAAGACGATCAGCACCGCGGCCAGCACGATCCCACCAATATACAGGAATGTCCGCTGCACGCGCTCTTCGACCTCGGCGCGCGCGTTAGCAACCGTGGCGACAATGTCGTCGATAAACACGCCGGTGCCAACGACCCAGCGCCAATCCTACAGGCCTACGACATAGGCGATCATCTGCGCCTCTTCCCCGGTGGATGGTTTTTGCCACATGAAGCTGTGCCAACCCGCGCCCCGACGGGCGAGGCGGATGAACTCGTCCACCACGGGTGTGCCGTCACTGTCGGTCAGACCTTCCCAATTGCGGTTGATGAACTCGGTCTGGCGGGGGCTGACAAGGTTTTTGCCGTCATAGTCATAGACGAAAAAGAACCCGTCCTTGCCATAGATCATCGCCGACAGGATCTGGGTGACCAATGTCTTAGCAATCTGATCGTCGGGCGAGGCGCGCCCGTAGATATAGGCAAACCCGTTCCGCGCCTGCGTGACGTAGTTGCGCAATTCATCCTTTTTGGCCTCGATCAACCGACGTTCCAGCGCCCGAATTTCCCGTTCGGCGGTGGCGCGGGATTCGTGTGCCACAAACAGAGCGATCGCCGCGACCGCCACGATCAGCGGGATCGCCGCCACAAGCGACAGCTTCTGGGCGTAGGTCAGTGAGATCAGATTGCGAAAACCCCTCATAGACGAATCGATACGCAAGCCGGCGGCAAAATGCAAAAAGATTGGGCGTATCCGGGATCGGCGAACCGTTGCCGAGGCCATCAGATCGCAAAACAGCCCAAATTTCCCGCATTCAACCGCAAAAAACAGGCTAAGCTACGTAATAGTAGGTATTCACAATCAGGCGCGCGCCATTAGGCTGGCGCTCACTGAAAACGACTGGCCCGGGCTGTGCTCGGGTTGAAAATATGAAGGGGAGGATCACTCATATGGATCGTCGTAAATTTCTAAAAACATCCGCGATGGGCGGCTCGGCTGCTGCAGCAACTGCTCTGGCCGCTCCGGCCTATGCACAGGGCAAGCGCACGCTGACAATGGTCACCTCGTGGGGCCGCGGCCTTGCGGGCGTGTTCGATAGCGCGCAGCGTTGTGCCGACAGCATCACCGCAATGTCGGATGGCAACCTGACCGTTGATATCAAAGCAGCTGGCGAACTGGTTGGCGCATTCGAAGTGTTTGACGCCGTTTCGTCGGGTCAGGCTGATATGTACCACGCCGCTGACTATTACTTTGTCGGTCAGCATCCGGGCTATGCCTTCTTCACCGCTGTTCCGTTCGGCATGACCGCGCAGGAAATGGTCAACTGGTACTATCAGGATGGCGGCATGGAACTGCATGACGAGCTGGGCGAAATCTTCGGCCTCAAGTCGTTCCTGGCTGGTAACACCGGTGCGCAGGCAGGCGGCTGGTACTCGAAAGAGATCAACAGCCCCGAAGACTTTAACGGCCTGAAGTTCCGGATGCCGGGTTTGGGCGGTAAAGCCCTAGGTAAACTGGGTGCGTCCGTGCAGAACATTCCGGGGTCGGAAGTGTATCAGGCGCTGTCGTCGGGTGCGATTGACGGAACCGAGTGGATCGGTCCGTGGGCCGACGAAAAGGCCGGTTTCCAGGAAATCACCAAGGTTTACTACACCGCCGGTTTCCACGAGCCCAATGCTGGCCTGTCGCTGGCAACCAACCGCGACGTGTTCGACAGCCTGACACCCGGTCAGCAGAAGATCATCGAGATCGCGGCTGGCGAATGTCACCAGTGGAACCTCTCGCAGTTCCTGGCCAACAACGGTGCCGCGCTGCAGCGTCTGCAGTCGGGTGGCGTCAAGGTCATGGAATTCCCGGATGCCGTCTGGGACGCGTTCGGCAAGGCCAGCCAGGAAGTGCTGGACGAAAACATGAGCGACGAGCTGTTCAAGAAGATCCACGACAGCGCCATGGAGTCGTCGGCATCATCTGCTGGCTGGCTGGACCTGTCGTCCGGCGTCTACACCGCGCAGCGTAACCGCGTACGCGGCTAAGGCCCATCACTGAAAGCAACCGGTTTCCCCGCATCCGCGGGGAAGCCTTTCCCGTTGCACATGCGCGGCCTGGACAAATCCGCGAATAACAGCAGTGCAACCGATACGACCTGGGGACAACATGCAGGACGATAACGGTATCTCGTTCTTCGGCGCCCTGTGGAATGGACTGATCTGGTTCATTCAGAACATTGCCGAAGCCTTCTATAATTTCGGATACGCCATCACGCATCCGCAGCTCTGGCTGAACTGGTCTGACAAAGAGGCGATCATGCGCTTTGTCTATTATGGCGGCTCGGTCGAGTTCTTCTTTGTAGTTTTCACACTGTTTCTGGTTCTGACGGCCATCGGCCTGTATTTCCGGAATTTCATGTGGGGAATGGTGCGGGTCCTCGAAGGGTTCGCCAACACAACGGGGCGGTTCTTTGCCTGGGCGGGCCTGCTGATGGTGATCCAGCAGATCGTCATCGTATTCATGCAACGCGTGTTCGCGCGTCCCGACATGGCCTTTGGTCTGGGTATCCCGTTCCAGATGGATATCAGCTGGTACGCCGAAGAGCTGAAACTGTATAACGCCATGGTCGTTTGCCTGTGCTGCACCTACACATTCGTGCAGGGCGGACATGTGCGCGTCGATCTGATCTATGCCGGGATCAGCCACAAGGCCAAGCGTGTCATCGATATGCTGGGCTCGCTTCTGTTCATGATGCCGATGGCGGTGCTGACATGGATGTATGGCTGGTACTTCATGTGGCGCCACCTGATTGTGCCGAAGCCCTCGGCCAGTGACACGCTGGACCGTCTGGTGATGAAATCCCGCGCCCTGCGCTGGAATGTCGAAACCATCGGGTTCAGCCCCAACGGGTTCAACGCCTATTTCCTGTTCAAGATATTGCTGGTGGCCTTTGCCGCAATGGTGTTCCTGCATGCCATCGCGTTTTTGTACCGGTCATATCTGGAATATGTGGAAGGGCCGGACAGCATTGGAAAATACCTCGACAAGGACAGCCTTGGTGAGGGTGAAGAAGCCTACGAAGGCGCACATTAAGGACGGAGACCAAGACAATGCTATTCGGACTTGATGGCGTCGAGATAGGCCTCATTATCGTATTCTTCTGCCTTTTCGGAGGCATTCTGAGCGGCTTTCCCGTGGCCTTTGCCATCGGTGGGGCCGGGGTGATTTCCTTTGGCATCATCGCCGCTTTGGACAGTGCTGGGCTGCTGGTGCATCAGGCGATCGACACCAGTTCGCAAGTGTATCGTGATCTGGTGGCGACCGGGGTCAAACCGGACACGATATCCGTGTTCCGATACCCGGACCTGCCCAGGATTGGTACCTCTGTGTTCCCGTCGGGCTGGGAAACCGCGCTGGACCGCAACGTATCTTTTATCGTGAACCGCATGAACGAGCGTGTTCTGGCGGGGCAGTCCATCGAAACCCTTCTGGCGGTTCTGATGTTCGTCCTGATGGGTATCACGCTGGAACGGTCCAAGATCGCCAATGATCTGCTGACCACGATGGCCCGGGTTTTTGGCCCGTTGCCGGGTGGTCTGGCGGTGTCGATTGTGGTTGTAGGGGCCTTTCTGGCGGCCTCGACCGGGATTGTCGGTGCGACCGTTGTGACCATGGGTCTGCTGGCGCTGCCAACCATGTTGCGCAACAACTATTCGCCCGAACTGGCGACGGGTGTGATCGCAGCCTCGGGCACGTTGGGGCAGATCATTCCGCCTTCGATCGTGATTGTTCTGCTGGGAACGCTGGCGGGTGACCTTTATTCGACCGCTCAGGAAACCCGCGCGGTCGAGGCCGGGTGTACCGACGCGCTGACCTTTCTGGGCGAGCCGGCCGTTGTTTCTGTGGGCACCCTGTTCCAGGCGGCCTTGCTGCCGGGGATCTTGCTGGCCCTGCTCTATGCGCTTTACGCTTTTGGTTATGCCTTGCTGAATCCGGAAAAGGCTCCGGCGGTTGCGATGTCGGGCGGCTCGGGTGAGCCGATCACCCGCGGTGAAGGTCTGACTTGGCTGCTGGGTGTGCCTGTTGCGATGATCGTCGGTGCCGTCCTTCTGGGCAGCGCGGGCGTGATCGGCAGTCAGAACATCACTGTCTCGGCCTTCTCGGACGTGTCCGAGGGTGCATCGCTGCGCACCAACGTGTCGCCCGAATGTCAGGCGTCGATGATCGAGCTGCATGGCCAGTCTGCATGGGATCAGGCCATTGCCGAGCAAGAAGCGATTGATGCCGCCGGTGGCGCGGCCAGCGCCCAACGTCTGAGCGAGGAAGATCTGGCCGCCGCGCGCGAGGCCAAGATCGCCGCAGCCGCGCCGATCGGAAACGGTGTGGCGGTGATCGTCGTGCTGCTGGGTCTGACACTGACCATGGGCCGCGGCATTGCGCCGTCTCGCCCGGTTCAGCCGCTGGTTGTGGGTGGTATCGGTCTGGTGCTGATGCTGCTGGTCGATATCCTGCTGATCTCACCGACCACATCGTCGGGGGCGACCTTCCTGCTGCTGACGCTGCCTTTTGCCTTGGCCATCTATGGCTGCAAAGAGGCTGCGGTGCGTTGTGCCAGCAATGATCTGATCCGGGTGGTGTTTCCGCCGCTGGTTCTGATCATCGCGGTTCTGGGCTCGATCCTGGGCGGGATCACCAATCCGACACCGGCAGCGGCGCTGGGTGCGGGCGGGGCAATCATGCTGGCGGCCTATCGCAAGCTACAAGATCAGGGCCAGTCAGGCCGGGTGATCATCTGGTCGACCTTCGCCGTTGTCATCGCCTTGCTGATGGGGGTGAATTTTGACCTGCGAATCAATCAGGGCGGCGTGACGCTGGAATCCTGGATCGCGTTCACTATCGCCTATGCGGCCTATATCTATGCGCTGTTCGGCCTGATCTTTGGCTGCTGGGTTCTGTATTCCGGCGGCGTTCTCACGCCGGTGGTGCGCGAGACGGCCAAAGTGACCTCGATGGTCTTTACCATCCTGATCGGTTCGCAATTGCTGAACCTGGTGGTGATCTCGTTCGGGGGTGAGCATTACATCCAGCAATTCCTCAAGAGCTTTGACAACGAGTTCACGGTGTTCCTGATCGTGATGCTGGTGCTGTTCATTCTGGGCTTTGTGTTAGATTTTCTGGAAATCATCTACATCGTGATCCCGATTGTGGGTCCGGTGATCTATGGCGGGTCGTTTGATCCGAAATGGGTCACGATCATGGTGGCGGTGAACCTGCAGACCTCGTTCCTGACGCCACCTTTCGGGTTTGCGTTGTTCTATCTGCGCGGCGTCGCACCCAAGGAAGTGACAACAGGCCATATCTATCGCGGCATCATTCCGTTCGTCATCATTCAGGTGGTTGGAATTGCCATCCTGTGGTTCTTCCCGGCGATTGTGACCATTGTGCCGGATCTGATCCCGAACTGATCGGAATAGTATTAGTAAATTGCAAAGGGCGCCTGCGGGTGCCCTTTTCTTTGTTCCCGGGGAAGGGGCCAGCCCCTTCTTGGCCTATGGCCAATTCAACCCCGAGATATTTAAGGCCAGATGAAGAGCTGGATCAGGTGAACTGAATCAGGTCCCAGCGGTTGCCGAACGGGTCGCGCCAGACCGCAACGATGCCATAGGGTTCGTGGCGTGGGGTTTCTTCGAACTGGACGCCTTGGGCCAGCATAGCTGTGTGGTCGCGTACGAAGTCGTCGGTTTCCAGAAAGAACCCGACCCGCCCGCCGGTCTGGTTGCCGATGGCTGCGGTCTGGGTTGGACCGTCGGCCTTGGCCAGCAGCAGTGAAGCGCCATCTGATCCCGGCGGGGTGACGCGTACCCAACGTTTGCCACCGCCCAGATCGATGTCCTGAGTTAGCGTGAAGTTCAGAACTTTCGTGTAGAAAGCAATCGCCGCGTCATAATCCGGTATGACCAGCGTTACTGCGTGGAGGCCTTGCCGCATGGTCTGTCAACCCTTGGTCGGGCGACGGTCGGGCAGCTGGATATTGGCAACCTGCTCGGCAATGGGGGGCGAGGACAGCGGGTGGTGCACTGCGTCGGTATATTGATTGGGATCCTTGATCGTTTGCCAATCGCCGAACAGATAGGCCTGAAACCCTGAGAATTTGGCCTTGTATCCCATTTTCGGACTGCCCGGCACCCAATAGCCCAGATAGACATAGGGCAAACCTGCTTCGCGCGCGATCTCGATATGGTCGAGGATCATGTAGGTGCCCAGCGAATCCTGCTGTTTCAGCGGGTCGTAGAAGGAATAGACCATGCTGAGCCCGTCCTCGAGCACATCGGTCAGGCTGACCGCGATCAGGGCGTCCGTTTCGGGGTCGGCATATTCCACCACGCGGCTGCGGATCGGGGTCTCCTCGATCATTGCTGCGAACTCGAAGACATCCATATCAGCCATACCGCCATCGGCGTGCCGGATATCCAGATAGGTGCGAAACAGGTCGAACTGCTCGTCAGTGGCCCAGGGCGAGGTCGCGCGACGTTTGAGATAGGCGTTGCGCCTGGCCACCCGTTTCTGGCTTTTGCCGGGGCGAAAGGCGGCGACATCGATGCGAGCCGACAGGCAAGCCGAACAATCTGTGCAGGACGGGCGGTACAGAACGTTTTGCGAGCGGCGAAACCCTTGTTGTGACAGACAATTGTTCAGCTGATCGGCACCTTCACCCTGTAGCGCCGTGAACAGTTTACGCTCCATCCTGCCCTCGAGATAAGGGCAGGGCTGAGGCGCTGTCACGTAGAATTGTGGCGCTATTGGCAGCGTGTGTCGCATGTAGGTCCCGTGTTTCCCGCGACAGGATGATAACAACGGTTTCCGGACCCGCCAAGTGATTCACGCAAGGTCTGTGTCAGGCGCGCTGGTTGATCATGACCGTGCCAAGAAACGTATCCGTCAAGCCCTGACAGCGGGCGCTTGTCCCCATCATGACGACCGAGATGATTTGCAGGATCGGAACGGTCATGCTGACAAAGTATCCGGCGGTGTGGGCTACGGCCTTGCCGGTATCCAGTCGCGCGCCAAACGCGTCCCGCAACTCGATCCCCATGAACCGCATGCCCAGCGTGGCCGATCCGTTTGCGATGGTCACAACACGGTACACAAAGCTGACCACGGCGTAGATCAGCGCCAGGATGAAGACGCCGAGGCCAAAGGTCAGCAGGATCGCCACCGTGCACAGTAGCGAAATGAATGCGATGTCAAAAAGCCATGCAAGAAACCGCTTGGTCGCGACGGATTGATAGAATTCCGGCTGACTGTCAGGGTCGGGCAGATGCGTCATTTGGTATGGTCCGGGTAAGAATCTGAGGAAACCCCGTCCCGAATGGCGGGACAGGGCAAGTCTGGATCAGGCGCGTTCGCCGTTATCCGGTTCGTCGTGGTTTTCACGTGCGCGTTCATCCATGAACTGGTCGAACTCGACCTTGTCCTTGGCGTCACGCAGGCGGCGCAGGAAGGCCTCAAAGTCTTTTTGTTCGCGTTCCAGGCGAGCCAGGGTATCGGACTTGTAGGCGTCAAAGGCGCTGTTACCCGAGGGCTTCATGGCGCTCATGTGACTGTTCCACGAAGAACGGCGACTGCAGGATTTGCTGAACATGCGTTTGCTCCAGATCATGTAGGCCAGAAGGGCCAGGCCAACGGGCCAGAAAAAGATAAAGCCAAGAACCATGGCGGCGATCCAGGCGCCTTTGCCCTTGCTGTCCAGCCAGGCTTCGGTACGGTAAATCCATCCCGGGTTCTTGGGGACGGCGGTATCGGACAATGCGGTCATTTGTGGTCTCCGGGTTGTGATGTAAAAACTGTTTACATTCTCAAGATGGGGCGGCGTGCGCGTGGTCGCAAGGGGTGAATGTGAAAAAGATTTACATACTCGATCCTGCCACCTGAATGGTTGACCTCCCCACGGATCGGGCGCACTTTCCGGTCATGCATGTAGCGCGACACCAATTCTTTCAAACTTTGACACAGATATTTGCAGCAACTCGTTTTTGATCTTAGGGCTTAGTATCTGGCGCTTCACAACTCGGGGTGGGGTGGCAGTTTCTTAGCGGCCGGGACGCTGTGATCTTCCATCCACTCTTTGATCCTAAGCCAGCGGTCCTGCGGTGCAGGCATAAAACGAAAGCTATCCAGCGTTTTCATCGCGGTTTGCAGTTCCGGATACCACTGAACCTTCAGGCGCAGCTTGTGGCCCTTTGCCTAAGCTCTCAACGCGGACTCCCAGTCCACCGCATCGCGCGCCAGCATTTCGCATTCCAGATCGTAGAGGATGGAATTAGGCCGCGAGGTCAAAGTCGGGTTTCTTTCTCTTTTTTGGTGTTGAGTGTTTAACCCGCGTCCGCTGCTACAGATTCAACAGCCGTTTTAAGCGGTGTTTGCAGGCCGGATGTGAAAAAATTGAACACGGCCTCTTTAAAAGCGTCTGGCGAGGCATTGGCGCTCTGAGCGGTCCGATAGCCTTCGATAAAGCCGATAGCTGCGCCCAAATACGCGACCCCAGTTACAGGGGATGACAACCCGGTGGCGTCCATCGGGTTGTCAATGCGGTGCAGGACATCAGCGCAGGTAGCCTGTGATACCCAAGCATCGGGCGCGACGTCCTGGGCGACGAGTTGGGTTGCCGTGAGCGAGAACGCCAGTGCGGCCGATGCTTTCAGTTTCATCAGGGGGATGTCCTTTATTGAAACAGTCGAGTTTGAAATTCGAGATCAGCAACTCGGCGCGCTGGCCTCGTCCTTCGGCGACCTTACTGACCATATAGGTCGTGGCAACCTGCCGTTGGTGGAACGGACGGAAACTATCCTGGATCCAAGGTATATCGTTGATCATCATCAGGAACCGGCCTTTGATCTTGGCTGAGAGCCCTTACCAGACATAGCCGAGTGATCCGGTAGCTGCGAGTGCACAAGGCTGCTTTCAACACTTTGCCGACCTTGACCCCAAGGTGCCCGTCAATAGTCTGAGTGAAATGACCGAATGTCGGTTGCGAGCCCGTAGCAGACGCTCTCTTCAGACCGTGCTATCATTCACGCGAAGAGGCATTCAGTCTCCACTGGGCTGATCATATAGACCCGTTCGCAATCGCGTTGAGTCGAATGTTGCCAACACGAGCGGGAATCTACGCTGGTGCTCTTCAACACACAGGAATCTGACATGAAAGAAAGAGACCTAAAGTATTTACGCGAAACTATCAGGATTGCACAGGAAAGCCGTGAGGCTGGCAATCATCCGTTTGGTTCGACGCTGGTCGGTCCAAACGGAGAGGTTCTTATCCGTACCGGCAATAGCTATCAGGAGGACAAGGGTGTCGGCCATGCTGAATTGAATGTCGCCCGGCAAGCGAGTCGTCTCTATGATCCTGAATTTCTGGCAAAATGCACGCTATACACCTCTGTAGAACCTTGTTGCATGTGCGCGGGAGCCTGTTACTGGGCCGGAATCGGCGCGGTCGTCTACGGCATTACCGAAAAGCGTCCGGCAGTATTGACGGGTGACAATCCGGAAAACTTGACGCTGAATCTGTCCTGCGAGACCGTCTTCAGCGCAGGCCGGCGTACCGTCGAAACCCGCGGTCCCTACAGCGAAATTGAGGACGAAGTCGCCAAGGGTCACCAGGGCTTTTGGCAATAGAGGTCGCAGTGCGGACCGAAAGGGAGAGATTGGAGGGGTTTCGAAAAACGGATCGACTCTTTTCGATGTCCGTTTTGTCCCGCGCAGCAGACATCGGCTTCCTTAAGCGGGAAGACTGAGAACCTCCGGATCGATAACTTCGTATTGCCAATACTGCCTGGACAACCGCCACCACCTCACGACCAAGAAGCCGTCAACGATGCCTCGAACATGGCACCTCTGATGACGCGAATGGGTTGGGTGCGGAAATGTATCGCCAATCTCTATGCGGTGTTCCGTATCGGTCCTCCTATTTGTTAACTTTCGATTGACTGCTGCGAGCCAAAACGCGGACAAACAGCGGTCACGTATTCCCTCCGTCCAAAATAAATCCTTCCTGACGCGGTAAGCCGTCATCAAATTGAGCCCAATTCAGCTCGCTTTCGGAACAAATATGAAACGTAGGCTCAAGCAGTTCCGGATGGTCCAACGTACCTGCTGTGACAGTTACCCGAACATCACTGCGATGAAATGACAGCGGGCTCGCACAATTCTGACAGAAACCGCGCAGAACATTTTCGGAAGACCGATAAAATGCCAGCTTACCCTTTGTCCATTCAAAATCCTTTGGCAAAAAACAGACGCCTGTAAAAGTCGTTGAGCCTGTCCACCGCCGGCATTTGATACAATGACAGTGTCCAATCCATATCGGGTCAGACTTCGCGCGGTATCGTATCGATCCGCAAAGGCATCCTGTAGCGCGACATTGCTCGTGCAAGTGCGCGACATTGAAGGCGGGTGACGGTGACGGGTTGCAGAATGTCAATTTGGTGCACTCATTTCAAGGTTCGATTTTGTTCTTTGGTGTGGTTTTGTCCTCCTTGTTTTTGGCGTTGGAGCGGGTTTCATCTTCAATGTCGCTGAGCGACATTGCAGCGGCATGAGCTGCGCGACGTCGATAGCTCTCGACATTCATCTCGAAGATTGTCGCGTGATGTACGAGCCGGTCGATTGCGGCTATGCCCATGGCTTTATCGGGAAACACATCGTCCCAACCGCTGAAAGGGCGGTTTGCAGTGATCATGATTGATTTTCGTTCGTAGCGCGCGGCGATGAGTTCGAAGATGACGCTGGTTTCGGCCTGATCTTTCTGCACGTAGGAGATGTCATCGAGTATGAGCAGGTCGAATTTGTCGAGCTTTTGGATGTCCTGCGCGAGGCAAAGGTTCTGTCGCGCCGTCTGCAAGCGCTGCACCAGATCGAATGTTCTGATCATCAGGACGCGGTGGCCCCGCTGGATCAACTCATAGCCGATGCCTGCCGCCAAATGCGATTTTCCGGCACCCGGAGGGCCGAAGGCCAGCAAATTGTGACCGGCTTGCAACCAGGTGTCGCCCTCGGCCAGCGCGTTGATCCGGGCCTTGCTCACGGTCGGAACAACCGAGAAGTCAAAGCTGTCGAGGGTCTTGCCCTGGGGCAGCTTGGCGGCCGCGAGGTGGCGCTGTATCCGCCGCTGGTCCCGTTCGCTCAACTCCAGCTCAAACAGGGCCGCCAACAGCCGCTCTGCAGGCCAGCCCTCCTTATCCGCCTTGATGCAGAACTCCGGCCAGAAACAGGCGATTGTCGGCAGCCTGAGATTGCTCAACAGGATGGGAAGCTTGGCGGTTTCTACCGTGATGCTCATGCTGTGGCTCCTGGCTCGGAAAGCAGACCATCATAGACCGCTATGGTTGGGATATGGATCGGAACATCGGGGTGATCCGCTTCTGTTTTCTGCGCAAAGCGCACATGCAGATCGTCGAGATCAGGCAGGCCGCCAGCCTTGAGTATCTGATCCAGAGCGACAGCAAGTTCCGCCTCGCAAGCGTGTTCATGTGCTATCCACAGCAGGTCAACAATGGCTTGGGAAGCCTTGCGCAAGGGCCATGCCGCGGACAGCGCCTCCCATGTGCGGCGGTATTCCGTTCTGGGAAAAAGCGCATCACGATAGGTCAGGTTTGCGACGGCACCGGGCTTGGTGCGCAGGCTGTGAATCACATGATGGTAGTTGACGACATGGCCATGTGTGCCGCGCTTGTGATCAGGGGTCCGCCCGCGTGGCAACGTATCGATCCGGGTGTTGCCAAGAAACAGTTCCAGACGATCATCGTAGGCACGCAGGTTCAACTCGAAACCGATCAGCCGCGAGGGAACCGTGTAAAACACTTTGCGGAAGACAAAGCCGCTGGAAGAGGTCACCCGCACACGTGCCGCATCATAATCGCAACTCCGCCGTTCTGGCAGCGGCTGGAGATCGGCGCGTTCAAGGGCCACTTGCTCCCTGCGTTGTGCATTGTGGCGGCCAACGACCTGAGCGATGAAGCGCCGCCATGCCTCCACAGTCTCGAAGTCAGAACTGCCGCGCAGAAGCAGCGCTTGTTCCAGACGCGCCTTGAGGTGTCCATGGCGGCTTTCGATGGAGCCGTTCTCGTGGGCGATGCCGCGATTGTTTCGGGTCGGTTCCATGCCATAATCGGCACACAGCGCCTCGTACCGCGCCCGCAAATCCTCATCAACATCCTTCTTCCTGTTGCCAAAGGCAGCTGACAGGCTGTCCGAGCGGTGCTCACGTGGTGCTCCGCCCACCTGCCACAGGGCATTCTGCAGTCCGCAGGCCAGCGCGGTAAAACTCTCCCCGCCAAGAACAACTTCGGCATATTCCCAGCCGGAGAAAACCAGGGTGAAGTGATAAACCCGGTGCGCGAATGGCTGACCCGCGATAGTGACGTTCAAATCATCGGCCTTGAAGAAATCCGACATCCCTTGCCGGCCCGGCGGATGTGTCTGGCGGAAGATGACGTCCCGATCCGGGCCATGTTCTGCGCGCCAGGCACGCATACGCCGTTCCAACGTGCGACGCGCCTTGCCCAGATTACGGTCCGGGTGCCGGAGTTGTAGCTCTTCCAGGATCGCAAACGGACGCAGATGGGGCTGCTTTTCCAGAAGAGGAACAACAACCTCCTCCCAAATCCCGGCTAACGGATCCGGTTTGCCGCCGCCGTGACGGCGTTCTTGTTTCTTTTGCGATGGCGGGCGCGGGTCCCGGTCAATGCGCGATCCGGTGCTCGAACTGAAACCGGCTTTCACGGCCGCTATGTTCTGGGTGTATTGAGTCCGAAGTTTCATGTAGTCCTCGTATTGTCGGTCGGTGATAAAACGCCCAGGCATCCAATCCTCTTTCTGGTTTGAAGATTGGAAAATCCTGACCGCTGTCACCGCCAACCGCACGGATAAAATCCGCGCGAGATTTTGGCGAAAGCTCCAGTCGGGCTACGCCCTCCTTATGCTTTCGCCAAAATCACCCACCTGCAATGTCGCTGACTTTCATGAGCGGTGTCGCTGGACAGCATCCTCCGGTCCAACTCATGGCACTCCCCTAAATCTCGACAGATGCCTCATCATAGAACAGAATTTCAAAGGGAACGAACGGCAGGTTAGTCCGCGATTGAATCGTTGGCAGCACCCGCGGCGAAATCTCGGTTTGAACTTTGTGGCTCAGCGGGGCTTTGAACGACCGTTATAGCGACTTTGGCTGCAATGCAGCAGCGATTGTGCCGCGCCCGCGAAGGAATGCTGCGTCAGCAAAAGCCGCGTGGGCAAAAGGCGGCAAAGTCCGCGTTGTTGACCTTGATGCCGATTGAACCGACTCAATGACCTACTGAAACCGTCACATGACCGGTCTGAGCCCATGACGCCAAGCGCTGCAACCTGCACGAATGGCTGAATACTCTGATTCAGATGCAATCCCCGCTGCGAAGAAACTCAAGTACGTCGAAATAGTCAAAATCCTCCGAAAACAAGACTTTCATGTCAGATTCACAAAGCGAACGCAGACGGTTTTTTAGGACAATTTCTCTGTAAGCTATGTATTTTCGCGCGGTTTCCCAATCTTGAAAAACCGAGAATGGACCTAAGTTATCCATAGCTATGTCGGCCCCCGCAAGAAAATTACCAATGGGATGCGTGGACGCCCATGAAAATCCATCGCCATAACAACGAAATCGATCGCTTCTTTGAACGTCTGAAATAGGTTGAAGCCAAGTTGCCAACGCGAGGTTTGAAAGGCTTTCATCCGTCCTGTAGCCGCAGAGATACGCCATCTTGGCGACACGTTCTACGTAGTGATCATCGAACCGTTTCAGGTAGCCATATCCCTCAAATGGCAACTGGTTGTCCGAAAAGGAAAAAACACCCGTCACACAAGATTTGAATACTTCGAGGTCCTCGGGCTCGAGCAGATGCTTGCGATGACCATGTTTTTTCGAAAATAGCATCTAACTCAGCTCCTTGGCCGCAAGCAGGTAATAGGTAATCATCCAGATCAACATCATAGTTCGTTTGGCTAATTAGTAGCTCAAGGCCATCATCTTCTACGTACTCTTCCATGTTATCAATACGATGCCGAAGCTTCTCAAGATCGAGAGGTGTTTCTGCGATCGAAGTGAGATTCTGTGGTTGAACAAAGCTCAGTTCGGCATGAGACAGATGCGGCGTTGCAAAGGCAAGGATGCCAATCAGTATTCTGGGAAAATTCATTTCCTCTCCGTAACTTTGTGATCGCATTAAAGTAATCAGCCATGAATTACAGTACTTGTACTGTTGCTCAAGCTACAATAGCTCCTCGGATAACCTGCTCTTGGAAGCGGTCATTCCTCCAGGTTTCAGGAACGGCGGCTTCGTCCGCAGAACTGCTGTCCAAAGTTCCAAAACACTGCGCATTTATTTTTAGGTCCGCTTCCTGTGCATTGCCGCCGTCACTGAGTCCAAGTGCTGCGCTAGCGGCGAAGGTCTGCTTGGTGCCTCAACTCTCGTTGCTTCGAGCCCCGACCCGCCGTTTGCGTTCGTCTGAGATGCTGCGGGTGCAGTTGGCCGCTTTCAGCACTTTGCCGACATTAACCGCCAAGTTGTCCGTCAACTGCCTGAGTGAAAGGATCGGATGTCAGCTCCGAGCCCAACGTGTCGATACACAGTCCGCGAACTCAGTCTTTCAGACGCTCAGCACTACTGTTAATAATCCGAAATGAAAAAACAATTAGTACATCCATTGCTTGCATTGCTGATTTCTACCAAGACTGCATTGGCTTGCTATCCTGATCCTGAATTTTCTTATGACGACCTCACTAGGTCGGATATTTCGATAGCGACCGCTTCAGTAACTACTGTTGAAGTAAGAACCACCGAAACAACATCTTGTTGGCACGTCGGGTATTCGGATGCTGAGTACCTTTACGGACACGGCGCGAAGGCATTTTCTGTGACGACTTGTACGGATGAGGTCTACCAAATTGACGCTCTTGCGGAAGAAGCTGAAGGTCTCGAATATCTTGGGTTTATTCCGACCGCTGAAGTCCTATTGGGCGTGGTTCATCTTAACGGAGATGTTTCCGATCTAAGATACGCCATACCGTCTTGTTGGGGACCACTTCACGTCAACTTAGGTAAGATGTCGGGTGAAGAACGTGCTGAGTTTTTGGGCGAAATCAATACCCTAATCGAGAATACTAGATGACCGTTTTGTCCGCATAGCTGCTGTCTACGGCTCCAAAACACTGTTTCTTAGAATTAAAGTCCGCTTCCTGTTCATTGCCGCCGTCGCTGAGGCCCAGTACTGCAAGGGCAGCGAACGGCGGCTTGGTGGCCACACCTACCTCATTGGGTTCGGTTTATCGGATTAGTAGGCTGCTAAAATCTCTCCCAATGTGGAGTAATCCTCCCGATACTCAAACGACCCGAATTGCCCGCCGATCCGGACAGCCAAGTAGAAGGCCACGGATAACACCCGCAGAAATCAGTTCCCAGAAACAACCCGCGATCACTGCGCCCGGATGATGCGCAAGTTGCGGAAAACAATAGAAAAACCTGCTTTCTGGGAAAATCGCATTAAACCGGGAAGCATTTTTCCCGGTTCCAAGCCCCGCCCAGTTGCGAAATCATCCAGCAGTCTCTTCGCTTCTGGATATCGAAGGGCTTTTTTACATGGCCTTTCGGGCCAATTGAGGCTTTTGCAAATATTGTTGTCACGGAATCCCGGTCTCACCGGTAAATGCCTGTTTTAACGCTCTTTGAAAAACACTAGGCTGCCGACAGCCAAAACGATGCGAGGTATATATGAGCCCTTTTTTTCAACGCCCATTCGGGTTCTTCCAGCATCATCCGGCATGTTCCGGGTTCCTGTAATAATAACTGTCAAACAACACGCACTTTCCGGTCATGCAAGATACCAATAACAAGACAGCTCCGACGCTGGATGAAATCCTCGTCATTTGGAAAAACAGGTTTGGGCGGCGCTGGTCGAAGGCAATGCTCAGGCTGACCGCGCGCTGCTGAGCCCGGATTTTCTGGGCGTGTATCCCACCGGCTTTGCCAATCGGGACGACCATGTGGGGCAGTTCGCGGATGCCCCGACCATGGCGCGGTTTGATCTGAGCGATGTGCGGTTGCGTGTTTTGACCTCGGATGTCGTGCTGCTGTCGTATCAGGCCGATTACCAACGTCCCGGATCGGAACACATCGAGACCATGCTGATCTCATCCCTGTGGGAACGACGGCATGACGTCTGGGTCAACAGTTTCAGCCAGGACACCCTGCTGGAGGGTCAATGACCGCTCGCCTATCCATCGATCGGGTGCCACGCGCCTATGATGCTCCGCTGGGTGAAGATACCTGTGACTTGCTCCCCGACCTGACGTCTGAACAATCCGAGCTGATTGCGGGCACCGCCGGGTCCAGCCCCTATCTGAAAGGTTTGATCGAGAGCGAACGGGACTGGGTGCCTGTGGCTTTGGAACAGCCCGATCAGGCGCTGACCGATGTCATGGCAGCGGCGCGCGATCTGCCTTCGGATCAGTTGAAGCCGGGTCTGCGCCTTGCCAAGCGGCGTGTTGCATTGCTGACGGCGCTGGCTGATCTGGCCGGGGCGTGGCCGTTGGAAAAAGTCACGGCGGCGCTGACGGATTTCGGCGCTTTGGCCGCAGATGTTGCTGCCAAGGCCGAGATCGCAACATTGATCCGACGTGGCAAGCTGCCCGGGATGACACCCGAGGATGTCGAAACGGCCGCCGGGATGGTGATCCTGGCGATGGGCAAAATGGGCGCGCATGAGCTGAACTACAGCTCGGACATCGATCTGATCGTGCTGTTCGATGAAACACGCTTTGACCCGGATGACTTTTACGATGCGCGCCACGGCATGGTGCGCGCCACACGGAATTTCTGCGCAACGCTAAGCGAAAAAAACCGCGGACGGGTACGTGTTTCGGACCGATCTGCGATTGCGTCCCGACCCGGCGGTGACCCCGGTCTGTATGGCAACCGAGGCAGCCGAGCGGTATTATGAAAGCCTTGGCCGCACATGGGAACGTGCCGCCTATATCAAGGCACGGCCATGCGCGGGCGATGTTGCCGCCGGTGACCGGTTTCTTGAGACGCTGCGCCCCTTTGTCTGGCGCCGTCATCTGGATTTTGCAGCGATTCAGGACGCCCACGACATGCGTCTGCGAATTCGCGAGAACAAGGGAACGGGCGGTGCGCTGACAATCCCGGGCCACGATATGAAGCTGGGGCAGGGCGGTATCCGCGAGATCGAGTTTTTCACCCAGACCCGGCAACTGATCGCCGGCGGGCGCGATCCTGACCTGCGTGTGCGCGGGACGGTGCCGGGCCTTGCCGCGCTGGCTGCCAAAGGCTGGGTGCCCGAGGATGTGGCCGAAAAGCTGACCGATCATTACCGCGCCCATCGCGAGGTCGAACACCGCATTCAGATGGTGCATGATGCCCAGACCCACAAAGTGCCGAAATCCGAGGATGGGATCGCGCGGGTGGCCTGCCTGATGGGGATCGACAGCGCCGAGCTGACCGCAGATCTGACCCACCGACTGACCGAAGTGCACGAGCTGACCGAAGGGTTCTTTGCCCCCGGTCAAAGCGCCCCGGCGCCCGCCGCGCAGGAAGTTGCGTTCGACAAAAGCGTGCTGGCGCGCTGGCCTACCTATCCGGCATTGCGGTCCCAACGCGGCGCACGGATATTCGAGAGGTTGCGTCCGGAACTGCTGCCCCGGCTGGCCAAGACTGCGCAACCGTCCGAGGCTCTGCTGGCGCTGGACGGGTTTCTGGCCGGGCTGCCCGCAGGTGTGCAGCTGTTTTCCCTGTTCGAGGCCAACCCGCAGTTGATTGATCTGCTGATCGACATCGTTGGCACTTCACATGCGCTGGCCTCGCACCTGTCGCGCAATGCGTCGGTATTTGACGCGGTGATCGGTGGCAGCTTCTTTGACAAATGGCCGGGGCGCGCGGCGCTGCAGGACGAACTGTCTCAGGCGCTGGCAGACGAGGCGGATTACGAATCCCAACTGGATTTGGCGCGCCGCTGGTGCAAGGAATGGCATTTCCGCATCGGCGTGCATCACCTGCGCGGGCTGATCAGCGGAACACGCGCCGGTCAGCATTACGCCGAGTTGGCACAGGCGGTCATCGCCGCGATCTTGCCCATCGTCGCCGCGCAATTCGCCACCAAACACGGGTCCGCGCCGGGTCGCGGCGCTGCGGTTTTGGGCATGGGGTCACTGGGCGCCGGACAGATCAACTCGCAATCCGATCTGGACATGATAGTGATTTATGATCCGCTGGATCAGGATATGTCGGACGGTCCACGTCCTTTGGCGACGCGCACCTATTATGCCCGGTTCACGCAGGCGCTGATCACTGCTCTGTCGGCACCAATGTCTCAGGGCAGGCTTTACGAGGTCGACATGCGTCTGCGCCCCTCAGGCAATCAGGGGCCGGTTGCCACAAGCTGGGCCAGTTTCACCAACTATCAAAAAAATGAGGCTTGGGTCTGGGAACATCTGGCCCTGACCCGCGCCCATGTGGTTACCGGTGATACAGGTCTGGCCACGGATATCGAAACCTTCCGGGCCGACCTTCTGGCGCGTCCCCGCGACCGGCGCAAGGTTCTGCGCGAGGTGGCTGAAATGCGTGACAGGCTGGCCGCCTCCAAGTCCCCCGCCGGTATCTGGGACGCCAAGAACGGCGCGGGGCGGATGATGGATATCGAGCTGATCGCGGAAACCGGCGCCTTGCTGTCTGGTGCGACCGAGCGCGACGTTCATTCCGGGCTCGATGGTACCGTCGCTGCCGAATTGCTGGATGTCGCGCAGGCACAAACGCTCAAGGAATGTTACGATCTATGCTGGTCGGTACAATGCGCGGCGCGATTGCTGTCCGGCAAGGGAATCGAGGCCGACAAGATCGGCGAGGGGGGCGCGGCCTTCTTGTGCCGGGCGACGGGCTTTGAACAGGTTCATGCGCTGCAAGCCGCGTTGACGGACACATATATCACTGCTGCGGAGCTGATTGCAGCTATGGTCGAGGAGGGCAAAGATGGGACGCAGTGACGATCCGAATGATCCCAAAGGATTGATCCAAGAGGCGTATCGCATCGACGGTATCGCCTTGCCGGAATGCCGCAGCATCTTTCTGGACTGGGCGCTTGGCTTGCCCGACGACCGGGATCAGAAACAGGCGCTGACCGAGTTGCACGCTGCCTATTCTGCCCGGAACGCCGATCATCCGATGACGCAGGTCCTGCACGAAGGGTTGCAGACCGCGCAGGTGCCGAAACGCCGGGGCGGGTGGCGCAGCCGGGCGCGGTAAGGGGGGCTTTCCCCCCGGCGCGTTCGCGATTATGAGGGCGCCATGACCCAACCTGCAGATCGCCCCCGTATCCGTCTGAAACCCAAAGCCAATGCGCGCGGTCTGCGCCACGGCTTTCCCTGGGTCTATGCCAACGACATCGTTACTGACCGCCGCACCCGCAAGATCGAACCGGGCGCGTTGGCGGTACTTGAAGATGACAAACGCAGCCCGATTGCTCTGGTCGCGGTCAACCCGGTCTCAAAGATCATGTGCCGGGTTCTGGATCGCAACCTGAACGCTGAGTTGACCCCGGACTGGTTCGAAACGCGCCTGCAACGGGCGCTGGATATGCGAGAACGCCTGTTCGATGCCCCATATTACCGTCTGGTCCATGCCGAGGCTGACGGCTTTCCCGGTGTCATCATTGACCGGTTCGGCGAGGCTTGCGTGATCCAGCCCAACGCCGCCTGGGCGGACAAGCACCTTGAAACTATGACGGATGCTCTGGTCAAGGTGACCGGCGTGACAACCGTACTCAAGAACGCTTCGGGCCGGACCCGCGGGCTTGAGGGATTGGATGACATCAATCTGACCCTGCGTGGTACCGCACCTGATGCCCCGCTGCCGGTGCCAATGAATGGCGCAACCTATATGGCCGACCTGACGGGCGGGCAGAAAACCGGCCTGTTCTACGATCAGCGCCCGAACCATGCCTTTGCCGCGCGGCTCGTGCAGCCCGGCGCGCATGTTCTGGACGTCTTCAGCCATGTTGGCGGCTTTGGCCTTGCCATGCTGGCCAGCGGTGCCGGGCAGGCGTTGTCTGTGGACGGATCAGCCGCCGCGCTGGAACTGGCCGGAAAAGGCGCGGTTGCCTCGGGCTTTGCGGATCGTTTCCAGACTAGGCAGGGCGATGCGTTTGACGTGCTGACGCAGCTCAATGACGACGGCGCGACATTCGACGTCGTGATCTGTGATCCTCCGGCCTTTGCCCCGTCGAAACAGGCACTGGATGCGGGTCTGCGCGCCTACGAACGGATCGCACGCTTGGCCCCGACACTGGTCAAGCCCGGCAGCTACCTCGGCCTGTGCTCATGCTCGCACGCTGAACCGCCCCGGGTTTACCGGAGAGTAAAACTCTCAAAGGATGAACCCTATGGAGAAGAAAAAATCACCCCCGAAGTACACGGCTGAGTTTCGCGCCCGCGGCGTTCGGCTTTATAAAGATCATCGCGCGGATTACGCCAGTGACAACGCGGCCTACCACGCGATCGCGCCAAAGCTCGGCTGCTCGCCGGACAGCCTCAGAGTCTGGTGTCAGCAGGCTGAGCGCGATGCCGGCGAACGCGATGGGCTGACCAGCGAGCAGAAGGCACGTCTGAAAGCCTTGGAGCGTGAGAACAAGGAATTGCGCACGGCCAATGAGATCCTGAAGAAGGCGAGCGCGTATTTCGCACAGGCGGATCTCGACCGCCCGTTCCGGAAATGATCGCATTCATCGATAATCATCGGGACGAGTTCGGTGTCGGGTCGATCTGCAGGGTGCTGCCGATCGCGCCATCGTCCTATTATGCGCGTCTGTCTATCCGGCGCAGCCCGGACAAAGCCTCGGATCGGGCCAGGAAGGACGATAAGGATGCGCGGGAAATCCAGCGCGTCTTTGATGCCAGCCGGGGACGCTATGGCGCGCGCAAGGTATGGCATCAACTGCGCCGGGAAGGCTATGACATCGCACGCTGCACGGTGGAACGCCTGATGAAAGTCATGGGGTTGCAGGGTGTTACACGCGGCAAGAAGAAGACCACGATCCCGGACCCTGCACAGGCCTGCCCGGAAGACAAGGTCAATCGCGCGTTCACGGCCACCGCACCAAACCAGCTCTGGGTCTCCGACTTCACCTATGTGTCGACCTGGGCCGGGATGGTCTACGTGGCCTTTGTCATTGATGTCTTTGCGCGCAAGATCGTGGGCTGGCGCGTGTCCACGTCCATGACCACCAGCTTCGTGCTGGACGCGCTGAACCAGGCGATCTGCCAACGAATACCATCACAGGCAGACGGGCTCATTCACCATTCGGACAGGGGGTCGCAATACCTGGCGGTTCGGTACACAGAGCGGTTGGCCCAGGCCGGGATCGACGCATCGGTCGGCAGCGTCGGAGACAGCTATGACAACGCCCTGGCAGAAAGCATCATCGGCCTGTTCAAGACCGAAGTCATTGAGTTCTTCGGCACATGGAAAACGGTTGGCCAGGTTGAGTGGGAAACCCTGGACTGGGTCAGCTGGTACAACAACAAGCGGCTGCACGGCGCGATCGGGCACCGGCCGCCACAAGAACTGGAGGACGCATTCTATGCAAACCTGAACACCCTTGATAAAGTCGCCTGAGTCTTGAGCAAAAAACTCTCCGGTAAACCCGGGGCGGTTCATCCATGTTCTGGCAACAGCAGTGGCCAGTTCCGCAGATGCGATTATCACGGTTAACGCCAAGGATTTCCCCCGGAACATTCTGGCCGAAGAAGGGTTGGACCGGCGCGACCCCGATACCCTGCTGCATGGGTTTCACGCCGCCGACCCTGACGGCATGACAGATGTCGCAACGCGCGTCTTGTCCGAAGCCAACCGTCTGTCAGGCGATCAGTGGACCTTGCGCGGCTTGATGAAAAAAGCGCGACTGCCCCGGCTGGGCAAAGCCCTCACCACCTGATCGGACTCCCTCTTCATCTGGCTAAAAATACCTCGGAGAGCGCGAGAGGCTGGCCTCTCGCTGTGCGAAGCTAGCGGCTTGCGCCCCATCGCTGTTCCAGCGCTTCCAGTGCGGCAATCCTCTCATCCGTCTTCGGATGGCTCATCAGCCAGGCTGGTACAACCCCTGCGCGCTGCTGTGTCAGGTCTTCCAGCTTGTGAAACAACGACTTCTGCGGCCCGATTCCGATCCCTGCCTTGGTCAACAGGGCGGCGGCATATTCATCCGCCTCATATTCATCCCCCCGTGACAGGCGCGAGGCCAACAGGGAGGTCAACATATTCGCAATCCACGCACCGATAAAGGGGATGAACCGGTTCAGGATCATCATCAACGCCGCGCGCATGGCGTTCTGTCCAGAAAAATCGATCATCCGGCGGCGCGCGTGACCCAGGGCGACGTGGCCCAACTCATGAGCGATCACGCTGGCCATTTCTTCGGCCGAAACCTCGCCATTCCCGAACTTGCGGTAAAACCCGCGCGTGATAAATATCCGGCCATCCGGCGCGGCCAACCCGTTCACGGGATCAATCTCGTAGATATAGACCGGGACGCGATCAATCTCCAAAGCCGCGGCCAATCGATCGGTCATGCGTTTCAGCGCAGGATCAGCCAGCTCGGTCGATTTGGCATCCAACTCGCGATGCGTGCGCCAGACAGAAATCCGGTACATCGCAAGAGCATAAAGAATGGCCAGCAGGATCGGGGTAAAACGCAACATAGCTTAGATATGGACCTGCCCTGCATGGCTGGCAAGGGGTCAGAGCGGTAACGGCTCTGACATCCCCGAGGTTTCAAAATTCCACCGGGCCGACCATGCGCCGTGATTTCGCTCGACGGTCAGATAGTTCCGCTGGGCCACATATCGCAGCTGTTGGCCCGGAATTCGGCGGATGCAGATCGGGTGGCCGGGCAGGGGCGTTTCCCCGATGGTCGCCAAGGCGCCAAGGACCCGGGCCCATGCCTTGGGCGGCGCGCGGTGCGAGATACCCGAGGCCACCAGTTGATGTAGCAGCTTGTCCCGGTTCAGTCGCATCTCACCTCGGGTGGCCAGATGGATTTCGCCCGACAGCACCGTCACTTCCTGATCCGAAGGGGCGGCGATCCTCTGCATCAGCTCCAGCATATGCGCCCACGATTCGCGATGTGCCCGGCTTTGCCACTGATCACGCAGATCATCCTCGTATTTCTGCATCCGGGGCGTGATTACCATCAACAATTCCAACAGGGACAGTCGCGGTCCCAGCAAGGGGACACCGGACATCACCAAGGTGCGTCCCGGAGCGGGGGCTGTGGCCAGACCTTCCATCATGTGCCAACCCAGTTTGCCCATCACCTCGCGCCGGGTGCGTTCAGATCGCAGGTCAGGGCCGATCAGGCGCAATCCGGGGGCCTGAACTGACCACCCCAGATGCAATCCGGATGGGTCCGCAAAACGTGGCGGCAGATCGCCCTTCACTGTGCCATGCTGGAACAGCAGCGCCGCCTCATGCGCAGCGTCAAACAGCGCCTGACCTACTGGCGAATAGGTGCGCGACCGTGGCAGCGATCCCCAGCCGTCGCAGATATCGTGGTCATCCCATTGCATCAATGACGGCACCCGCGCCTTGAGATAGGCCATCTCGGGCGCTGCATAATTGGTCAGATAGCGGCTCAGAAACCCTTCGCGCAGATGCGCATGCAATTCGACCAATTCTGCGCGCGCGGGGTCCAGCGGCAGCCGGTCGGGCCAATCATTGCTGAGCGGATGGCCTCTTGTGACCTCGTCAGCATATATCTGATCGCCGCCATGCAATAGCAGCGCAAAGGGATGTGCGGCGTGGTCTTGCGCCATCCGGGCCCACATCGCGTTGCGTTCGGTCCCGTCCCGGTCCAGATCGCCATGCTCTTCCCCGTTGCACGAGGCATAGGCCAGACGCAGGTTTTCGGTCAGTCCGGCGATGTGAAATTCTGTCCCATCCCAAAGGTAAGACGACGGGCGATCCGCAGGCAGGGCAAAGCGGGCGCGATACACGTCATTTTGTCTGTATTCAGCCAAAAGTTGAGCCGGGCTGTCGTTACCCAGAGCTGTCACGGGTGGCGGAACAAGACCTTTGCCCATAATGAACAACGCCGCCAGGTGCATATGCCCGTCGCGGATATCGTCAAGGATCAGGATCGGGCCTGTGGCGGTATTTGTACTGCTCATATTGGTCGAAGAGGTAAGCCGTTAATCGCAGTCTTACAAGGTCTTACCGGGTCAATTCCCGCATTCCCTGTTCCAGTCCGGCCAATGTCATCGGCACCATGCGATCCTGGAAAATTTCACGGATCATGCCGATGGAATGAGTGTATTCCCAGTATTTCTCGGGCACCGGATTGATCCACAGAGTCGATCTCCACTGTTCGCGCGCACGTTGCAGCCACACTTGCCCGGCCTCCTGGTTCCAGTGCTCATTTGCACCACCGGGATAGGCGATCTCGTAGGGGCTCATCGAGGCGTCGCCGACGAAGATGCATTTATAGTCGCCGCCATAGGTCCGCAGCACCTCGTGCGTGGGGATCTGCTGATCCCAGCGGCGGCGGTTGTCGCGCCAGACACCTTCGTAGAGGCAGTTGTGGAAATAGTAGTATTCCAGATGCTTGAATTCTGTCCGGGCGGCCGAGAACAGCTCTTCCACCACTTTGATATGCGGGTCCATTGAACCGCCCACATCCAGAAACAGCAGCACTTTGACCGCGTTGTGCCGTTCGGGACGGGTTTGGACGTCCAGATAGCCGTGTTCGGCGGTGGCGCGGATGGTGCCGTCCAGATCCAACTCCTCGGCCGCGCCCTCCCGTGCCCAGCGGCGCAAACGTTTCAGGGCGACCTTGATATTGCGTGTGCCCAGTTCAACTGTGTCGTCCAGGTTCTTGAATTCGCGTTTGTCCCAAACCTTGACCGCGCGCTGGTGGCGGCTTTCTTTCTGGCCGATGCGCACGCCTTCGGGGTTGTAGCCATAGGCGCCAAAGGGGCTGGTTCCAGCCGTGCCGATCCATTTGTTGCCGCCCTGATGGCGGCCTTGCTGATCCTTGAGGCGTTCGCGCAATGCCTCCATCAGCTTGTCGAACCCGCCAAGCGCCTCGATCTCGGCCTTTTCTTCGTCGGACAGGTGCTTTTCGGCCATCTTGGCAAGCCAGTCACCGGGGATATCAACCGCCTCAAGCACCTGATCAAAGGTAATCTCGTTCAGACCTTCGAAACTGGCGGCAAAGGCGCGGTCGAACTTGTCGATATTGCGCTCGTCCTTCACCATCGACACGCGGGCGAGGTAATAGAACGCCTCGACATCATAAATTGCCAGACCCTTTTTCATGCCCTCCAGAAAGGTCAGGTATTCGCGCAACGATACGGGAATGCCAGCCTTTCGAAGGTTTTCGAAAAAGGGCAGGAACATCGGCTCAGACCACCAGCCGCACAAGGATCAGGGACAGGATCAGCCCAACCAGCGCAAAGGCGATCCCATAGCCGGCCGCGTATTGCGCCATGTCAGCGCCGCTGCCGTTGCGTTTGCGCGCGGTCAGAACGCCCAGTATCGCGCCCACAGCAGCCATTCCAAAAACCACCAGCATCAGTCGTCATCCACCTGTATTTCGGGACGGGCGCTGAGCGATATCCTGTGTCACCGAGCGCACGACCACATCCGAGCCAAAGCCGTATCGTGCCCACCCGATGCTGTCCAGCCTGACCGTGCGTGCCTGATCAAACCGCCCGGCCTGACGCAGCGCCTCGGATTTCAGCAGCATCAGCGTGGCCATCAGCGCGGCATTCTGCGCCCGGGTCATGACGTCGATGGCGCGGTTCAACTCGGGCAGGGCTTCGGCCCCCTTGCCTTGCGCCAGGGCATAAGCCGCTGTCTGGGCCGTGATATGGGCGCGGTGCACCTCGGTTCCGGGTGTTGCGTTCAGATAGAGCAAGGCGATCTCATATTGCTGCCGGGCGCTTTCGGGGTCGTCGAATTGGCTCATCCGGCCCAGCAGGTAATGCGGGTAGGCCCTGCGTTGATCTGTCCAGCCCTGCGCCTGTCCGATCCGCGCGGCCTCTTGTGCCGATCTGACGCGGCGGGGCGTGGGTGAGCCGGGTCCAAGTGCGCGCTGAACCGCGTTGATCCATTCCCGGGGCGTGTCCGATTGCGGCTGCGTCGGCAGGTTCTGGCCACGCGGGTTCAGACGGCGCAGTACGCGGGGTAGGGCTTGGGCAACCTGCTGACGAGTCATGCCATTTTGCAGCTCGGGCGCGTAGGTCGCGCGCAGGATCAGCATGTCGAACCCGGTCAGGATCGTGTGGAAATTGTCGTCGTTAAAGACCGAGTCGGGCAGGTGATACAGATCGTTCAACGGCCCCAGCGCCTGCGCCAGTTCTTCGTGCAGGCAGTCGCGGACCTCTTGCGGGCTGACATCATAGGGGATGAAAATCCCGATCCGGTCGCGGCGGCGCAGCTCGGTCCAATTGCTTTTGGCTTTGCGCCGGTCACGGCGGTATTCCTCGAGGCTGGAGGAGTTGGGCACAACGAAACAGGCGGCCTGCGGCAGAATGCGGCGGATCTGCCTTTGGCTGACGGCCTCGATGGTGATGTTGGCCTGACCTTCGGAGACTTGCTGAATGTCGATCCCGGCCTCGCGCCGCAAGCGCGACAGCAAACGGGTCAGATCGGCCTGCATAGTCGCGGGCGGCGTTCCGGCCAGCTGAACTGTGATCGGCTGCTCGAACCGGGTAAAGACCGGCAGCGCGGCGACGCTTTCCAATGCAAAATGCAGGTCGAGGAAATCGGCAGCGATATTGCCATTGGACCGCGCCGGTGGGATGGGCCGGGTCGAGGTGAACGCGCGGGTCGGCGGCAATGCGGCCTCGACAAATTTCTCCCGGGTGGGGGGCTCGATTGTATTGACCTGGCTGCACCCGGCCAGTACCGCCATCGCCATGGCTGCGGCCAACCGCATCATGGGCGCTGATACCGGATAAAGGGCGTCAGCTTGCCGATATTGTCATACAGCTTGCGGGCGGTGTGGTTGAAATCCTGCGTCAGCCAATAGACTGACGGCGCGCCTTTGCGATCGGCCTCGTCATAAACGGCCTGAATCAGGGCGCGCCCAACGCCCGTTCCGCGCGCCTCAGGGCGAGCGAACAAATCCTGCAGATAGCACACGTTTTCCTGTTTCCAGGCATGGTGGTGAAACAGGTAATGGGTCAGCCCGACCAACTGCCCGTCGTTTTCGGCTACAAAACACGAGAAATCCTGCGGATCATCGCCCAGCAAGCGTGAAAAAGTTGTGTCGTAGACCTCAACAGGAACGGTCGTTTCATAAAACGCCAGATAGTCCCGCCACATATCAGACCATTCGCTGCGGTCGTCAGGGCGCAAGGGGCGGATCACGGGTGCGTCGGGCAAATGGTCAATCCTGTAGGCTCGGAACAGTTCCCCGACAGCGCCGGAGCATTTGGTTTCGTGATGCTGACATCCGGTCACGCGCAAGGCAAGCCACGATCAGGGAAAGGCTTGCCGAGTGTGGCAGGTCACCGCTTGCTGCGCGCCAGAAAGGCCAGCCGTTCGAACAGATGCACGTCCTGTTCGTTTTTCAGCAAGGCGCCATGCAGTTTCGGCAGCGCATTGGCCCCGTCGCGTTTCAGATCTTCTGGCGTCAGATCCTCGGCCAGCAGTAGCTTGAGCCAGTCCAGCACTTCCGAGGTTGACGGCTTTTTCTTCAAGCCCTGCGTTTCGCGAATTTCGTAGAACTGGGTCAGCGCTGTGGTCAACAACGCGTCCTTGATACCGGGGTGGTGAACCTCGACGATCCGGCGCATCGTGGCCTCATCCGGAAAGCGGATATAGTGAAAGAAACAGCGGCGCAGGAATGCGTCAGGCAGTTCCTTTTCGTTGTTCGAGGTGATGATGACGATGGGGCGGTGTCTGGCCCGGATCGTCTCGCCGGTCTCGTAGACATGGAACTCCATCTTGTCGAGTTCCTGCAGCAGGTCGTTGGGAAACTCGATATCGGCCTTGTCGATCTCGTCGATCAGCAGCACGACCTTTTCGTCGGCATCAAAGGCCTGCCACAACTTGCCCTTGCGGATATAGTTCGACACGTCATGCACGCGCTCTTCGCCCAGCTGACTGTCGCGCAACCGACTGACCGCGTCATATTCATAAAGCCCCTGTTGCGCCCGTGTCGTCGATTTCACGTTCCATTCAATCATCGTCAGACCCAGCGCCCCGGCGACCTGTTTGGCCAGTTCGGTCTTGCCGGTGCCGGGCTCGCCCTTGACCAGCAACGGACGTTCCAGCGTGACAGCGGCGTTCACCGCAATGGTCAGATCGTCCGTGGCAACATATTCTGCCGTGCCTTGGAAACGTGCGGTCATTGGGGGCCTCATTCGGTTATGCGCGGATTGCCTGCTTGGCGTGCAATGTCCGGGTTACAGATGGGCGATCTTTTTGACAAGCGGGCCGCAGCGTCGGATCACAAGCACAAGGGGCAGGGTGATCGGAAAAAATTGCTTGATTCGCCCCCGTATCACTGCCCTTCCGGTTGCGCGCCGCCTTGAAATGGCCCTGCATATTCCACAGAAAAACGGCCTTTTGTGCATAAAAGTCTCAGTATTAGACCTGTCCGGGAAACGACGCAGCGGTCCTACGTTTGTGTAGTGACATTCCCACGCCTGTCGGATAAACGCTGCGCAGAAGGGGGTGCCAAATGTCAGGTGAAACGACCGCGACCGACGTTTCTGGCCATACCGAGGGAGCAAATATGAAGCAGGAAGTTTTTCTGCCGGAGGATTACCGTCCGGCCGAAGATGAACCTTTCATGAATGACCGTCAGCTTGAGTATTTTCGTCGCAAGCTGCTGGATTGGAAGAATGAACTATTGGCGGGCAGCCGCGACACGATCGAAGGGCTGCAGGACAACACCCGTAACATTCCGGACGTTGCCGACCGCGCAAGCGAGGAAACCGACCGCGCGCTGGAATTGCGCACCCGGGATCGCCAGCGCAAGCTGGTCGCCAAGATCGACGCGGCCCTGCGCCGGATCGAAGAAGGCGAATACGGTTACTGTGAAAAGACCGGTGACCCGATTTCGCTGAAACGTCTGGACGCACGACCCATCGCAACCATGACGCTAGAGGCGCAAGAGCGTCACGAGCGTCGCGAGAAGGTGCACCGCGACGATTGATCGCTTGATCATCGGAATTGATAAACGCCGGGGCCTGTGGCTCCGGCGTTTTTTGTGGGATAAATCGGTTTCATGAACATTGATGGTTTGAATTTCGCCATTGTGGGGGCAGGCATTGGCGGTCTGGCGGCAGCGATCGCCTTGCGCAAGCGGGGCGGCAAAGTCGTCATTCTGGAACAAGCACCTGAAATCGCCGAGGTCGGCGCAGGTTTGCAGATCAGCGCCAACGGAATGGCCGTGCTGCGGGCACTTGGCGTCGCTGGGGACACGCCCGTTATGGCGCAACACTCCTTTGGCACTGTTCTGCGAGATTATAGAAACGGACGTTTCATCAGCCGCATTCCACAGCCCTCTGCCGGGCCGACTTTTTATTATCACCGCGCCGACCTGATAGACCTTCTGCTGAAAAGAGCCGTGGTAGAAGGTGTCGATATCCGGCTGAACAGCAAGGTGCAGGCTGTCCACGATAGCCCGGAGGCAGTTGAGGTTCAGTTAGCGGACGGTCAGGACTCATCGTTCGACTGTTTGATCGCGGCAGATGGCGGGCGCAGTGCGATCCGGCCCGTTCTGAACGGAGAAGAGATCCTTGGTTTTACCAATCAGGTCGCGTGGCGTGCCACCATTCCGTGGGATCGTGCACTGAAGACCCCCAAAGCGCATCTTACGATGGGACCCAGGCGCCATGTGGTGACCTATCCTCTCCGAGATCAAAGCCTGCTTAACATTGTCGCGATCGAGGAACGGTCGGACTGGCAGGACGAAGGCTGGCGACTGCGCGGAGACCCCGATGACCTGCGGGCCCGATTTTCCGATTTCGGGGGCACGGTACATAAGGTGCTCCGGGATGTGCAAGAGACGTATCTCTGGGCGCTGTTCCTGCGCCCGGTTGCCCGGAAATGGCAAAACGGGCGCATGGCGTTGCTGGGGGACGCCGCGCATCCGACATTGCCGTTCATGGCGCAGGGGGCGTGCCTGGCGCTCGAAGATGCCTGGGTTCTGGCGCGATCTTTTGATCGGAACACTCTGGCCGAAAGCCTTGAGGCCTATGAGCAAGCGCGCTCAACACGGGCACGGCAGGTCGTCGATGCCGCATCGGCCAATGCCCGCAACTTCCATCTGCGCGGACCAATTAGATGGGGCGCTCAGATGGTTTTGACGGCGATGGGGCCCAGAATGGGGCGCCGCTACGACTGGATTTACGACTACGATGCCACGGCCTAAGCCGTTACAGATCAAGATCGACCCAGACCGGGACGTGATCCGAGGGTTTTTCGTGCCCGCGTATCTCTGCGTCGATCCTGCAATCCCGCATCAGATCGGCCGCCTGAGGGGTCAGCAGGAAATGGTCGATGCGAATACCGTCATTCCTGTTCCACGCGCCAGCCTGATAATCCCAGAACGAATAATGCTGGGGGCCTTGTGTCATGGCGCGAAACGCTTCGGTAAACCCAAGGTTCATAATCCTGCGATAGGCCGCGCGGCTTTCCGGGCGGAATAACGCGTCCTCTCGCCAGGCATCGGGGCGCATGGCGTCTTCGGCCTGCGGGATGATGTTGTAATCGCCCGCCATCAGTGCCGGGTCTTCCGAATCCAGCAGGTCGCGCGCCCGATCATATAACCGGTCCATCCAGGCGAGCTTATAGTCGTATTTTGGCCCCGGCACCGGGTTTCCATTCGGCAGATACAGACCGCATATGCGCAAGGCCTTCTTCCCGACAACCGTCGCCTCAATCCACCGGGCTTGTTCATCCTCGTCATCACCGGGAAGACCGCGGCTGACATCCTCAAGCGGCAACTTCGACAGGATCGCCACACCGTTGAAGCTTTTCTGCCCATGGGTTTCGACGTTGTATCCACGCTGTTCGAATAACTCGCGCGGGAAATTCTCGTCGATTGATTTGATTTCCTGAAGCATCACGACGTCGGGTTGCGAGTCATCCAGCCAGCGGGGCAGGGCCTCGGCCCGCGCCTTGATGCCGTTGATGTTGAATGTGGCGATTTTCATGCGCGATCCTCCGATGCCGTGTGGCAACCTATCGCTCAGTTTTGGCCCAGCGGCAAGATGGACGGCCAGGGTGCGAGGCTCTGCCTCGCGCTCCGAGGTATTTTTGGCCAGATGAAGAAACGGATCCTTAACCATTCTGTTCGAATACAAGTTCGCGGAACAGGCGGAGGCGCCGATGACCGTGCCAGGTGAAGCTCTCTGACCTGCGTGTCAGAGAGTGGATCCCGTCTTCATCTGGCGGAAAATACCTTGGGGGTGTTGGGGGCAAAGCCCCCACCTGTTTTTACATCGAAAACGATGTGCCACAGCCGCAGGATGAGGTGGCGTTTGGGTTTTCGATCACAAAGCGCGCGCCGATCAGTTCCTGCGTGAAGTCGATCACCGCGTTTTCCAGAAACGGCAGCGAGATCGCGTCGACGATGACTTTCTGACCTTTGCCTTCCAGAACCAGATCATCGGATTTCGGTTCGTCCAGCGCGATTTCGTATTGAAAACCGGAACATCCGCCGCCTTCCACTGCGACGCGCAGGGCCTGGCCCTGGTTCGCGGCGCCGATCTCGGCCAGACGATCAAAGGCGCGGTCTGTGACTGTAGGGGGCAGATTCATGCCGGACTCCAAAGGTTTATTTCCTTTACGCCTTACAATATAGAAAGTGCAAGGACAGGCGACAAGGACGCAACCTTTGGACAGAGCGGGTTTTGCCTCGGATCCAGGCCGCACCAGAGGGCGGCTTGTGCCAGAGGAAGAAAGCAATTTCCGGTCATGCTTTCAGCGTGATCGCGACCGGATCATTCATGCCAGCGCGTTTCGACGGCTCAAGCATAAGACGCAAGTGTTTGTCGAGCATGAGGGCGACAGCTATCGCACGCGTCTGACCCATTCCATCGAAGTGGCTCAGGTCGCGCGCACAATTGCCGGGGCATTGGGGTTGAACGGTGAATTGACCGAAGCCGTGGCCTTGGCGCATGATCTTGGCCATACGCCGTTTGGTCATACGGGTGAGGGTGCCTTGCATGCGCTGATGGCACCTTATGGTGGGTTTGACCATAACGCCCAGGCCATTCGCATCGTGACCAAACTGGAACGTCACTACGCCGATTTCGATGGCTGCAACCTGACATGGGAATGTCTGGAAGGGATCGCAAAACATAACGGCCCTGTTGTGGGTGCGCTGCCCTGGGCCCTGGCCGAGTGCAATGGCGGGTTTGATCTGGAACTGCACACCCATGCCAGTGCTGAGGCGCAAGTTGCCGCCCTGTCCGATGACGTCGCCTATAACAACCATGATCTGCTGGACGGGTTGAGGGCCGGGCTGTTCACCGATGAAGAGATTCAGATTCTGCCCATTGTTCGCGATTGTTATGCTGAGGTGGATCGCAAATATCCGGGTCTGGATGCCTATCGCCGCCGACACGAAGCGCTGCGCAGGGTATTTGGTGTCATGGTGGCGGATGTCATCGACGCTTCCCGCGGGCTGATCGCAGCGTCCCGCGCGCAAACGGTCGAGGATATTCGCAATCTGGGCTATCCGGTGATCCGATTCTCAGACCGTCTGTGGGCGCAACTCAGGGAAATCCGGGCCTTTTTGTTTGCCCGCATGTACCGCGCGCCCAGTGTCATGAAGGTGCGGGCCGAGGTCGGCAAAGTCGTTGAGGATCTGTTTCCGATCTACCTGAATGACCCGAAACAGATGCCCGCCCGATGGCATGATGACATCGAGGCCGCCCCTGATGAAACGGCATTGGCGCGTCTCGTCTCAGACTATATTGCAGGTATGACGGATCGGTTTGCACTGCAGGATCACGCAAGGCTTAAAGGTCGCTGATTATTCAACGCCGATGTAAGCCAGCGCCCAGACTTGTTGCCCGGCCTGCTCCTGCGCCAGATCCGCATCATTGGTGGGTGGGAAAACGATCATTGTCGGACCATAACCGCCAATGCCCATGGGCACACCGTCCGCATGGGTCGCGATGATCGGTTGATGGGTGCTGATGCTCTGCCATGGGATTTCTGATTGATAACCATCCATCGCCATGGGTTTGGCCGTTTTCCCTTCGGCCCCGGCCATCGCCATGACATCCGACAGGCGCGGGCCGGAAAAGGTGATGTCGCGTTGGTTGCCCTCGGGGCCATAGGGGATTGTAATCTCTGCCTGGTCCAACCCATCCAGCATGGCCGCGTCAAACCCCGCAGCACCGTTGTGCTGAACCTCAAGAAATCCCAGCAAACCGCCGTCATTTTCGCCTCGGGCAGGCAGGTTCGTCTCGGTGATTGCCCCGCCCAATGTCAACAGAACATGGCCTTGCGGGGCGGGTATGTCGGCCCAAACTGGCAGGGAAATGGTCAACAGCAGGCTCAGGGGCAGGGCAAGGCGCATTGGGCGGTCTCCGGTTCGTGGAATTATGCCGACACTAGCGGGCTTTGGGTGTAATCCAAGCCCAATCTGATCGCTTCCATTGACCTTGCCGCTTTGCATGGTAAACCGCCAGCCAAGCAAAAGGACATTCGAAATGAACCTGTTTTCCGAGATCCGCGGCCTGGTGCTGGACGCGCTGGCGCAGATGCAGTCCGAAGGCACGCTGCCCGAAGGGCTGAGCTTTGACAATGTAACGGTCGAACCGCCTCGCGATGCGGCGCATGGCGATATGGCGACCAATGCGGCGATGGTATTGGCAAAACCGGCCAGGATGAAGCCGCGCGATATTGCCGAGGCACTGGCCGGAAAGCTGGCCGCCGATGCGCGGATCACCAGCGCCGAGGTGGCGGGCCCGGGCTTTTTGAACCTCCGGCTGGCTGCGTCTGTCTGGCAGGCTGTTCTGGCGGCGGTGCTGAAAACGGGCACCGATTATGGCCGCTCGACCATGGGGCTTGGGCAGAAAGTCAACGTCGAATATGTTTCGGCCAACCCAACCGGCCCATTGCATGTCGGTCATACGCGGGGCGCGGTGTTCGGCGACGCGTTGGCAAGTTTGCTGGCCTATTCCGGTCATGACGTGACCAGGGAATATTACATCAACGATGGCGGCGCGCAGGTCGATGTGCTGGCGCGGTCGGCCTATGAGCGGTATCGCGAGGCCAACGGGTTGAGCCCCGAGATTGCCGAAGGCCTGTATCCGGGCGATTATCTGATCCCGATCGGTGAGGCGCTGAAAGAGAAATATGGCGACAGCCTGATCGACAAGCCGGAAAGCGAATGGCTGGAAGATCTGCGCGAGTTCTCGACCGAGGCGATGATGGACCTGATCCGCGCTGACCTTAAGGCGCTGGGCGTTGAGATGGACGTGTTCTTCTCGGAAAAATCGCTTTATGGCACGGGCCGGATCGAGGCTGCGCTGCAATCGCTGACTGACAAGGGGCTGATCTACGAAGGCGTGCTGGAACCACCCAAGGGCAAAAAGCCCGAGGATTGGGAGCCGCGCGAGCAGACCCTGTTCAACTCGACCCAGCATGGTGATGACGTCGACCGCCCGGTCAAGAAATCGGACGGCAGCTGGACCTATTTCGCCCCGGATATCGCTTATCACTATGACAAGGTGACTCGTGGCTTTGACGCGCTGATCGACGTGTTCGGTGCGGACCATGGTGGCTATGTCAAACGGATGAAGGCGGCTGTGTCGGTGCTGTCCGATGGCAAGGTGTCGCTGGATATCAAGCTGACGCAGTTGGTGAAGCTGTGGAAGAACGGCGAGCCATTCAAGATGTCCAAGCGGGCAGGGAACTTTGTCACCCTGCGCGATGTGGTCGATCATGTTGGCCCTGATGTGACCCGGTTTGTCATGCTGACCCGCAAGAACGACGCGCCGCTCGATTTCGATTTCGACAAGGTGCTGGAACAAAGCCGCGAGAACCCGGTGTTCTACGTGCAATATGCCCATGCCCGCGTCATGAGCGTGCTGCGCCGCGCGGCTGAGGCTGAGATTGCGACTGATGATGCGACCCTGATCGGCGCTGATCTGGGCAAGATCGATCACCCCTCCGAGCTGACGGTGGCCAAGAAGCTGGCCGAATGGCCGCGTCTGGTTGAAATTGCCGCACGCACCAACGAGCCGCACAGGGTCGCCTTCTATCTCTATGAATTGGCTGGGGATTTCCACGCTTTGTGGAACAAGGGCAATGAAGAGACTCAGTTGCGGTTCCTTCAGGATGGCGATGTTGCCACAAGCCAGTCGAAAATCGCACTGGCCCGGTCCGTTTCTGTTGTGATTTCAGCAGGCTTGAGTATTCTTGGCGTCACTCCGGCGCAGGAGATGCGGTGACCAACATCGCCCGAACCGCCGGTCTGAGGTAGGCAAGAAATGACCCGCGCGCCCTGTTTTTAGGCGCGAAACGGGCAGTGAGGCGGACATGGCGAGTTACGATTACCCGGGGCAAATGCGCCCCGATCAGATGCATTACCCGAATCAAGCACATGCGCAGGATGCCTATGACTATCCTGATGACATGCACGGTTACGACGAGACGTCACATGGCGCCGCAGGCCTTGGCCGTTTGGTCAATGTTCTGGGCGCTGTCGCATCCCTTGCGCTGGTCGCAGGGGTTGCGGTCTGGGGCTACAAGCTGGTGATGCGCGATGTCAGCGGCGTGCCTGTTGTGCGCGCCATCGAAGGGCCGATGCGTATTCAACCGGAAAATCCCGGTGGCACCCCGGCAGACCATCAGGGCCTTGCGGTGAACACCGTCGCCGCCAAGGGTTCGGCTGCCGCACCCGCAGACCGCCTGATCCTGGCTCCGCGCCCGGTCTCGCTGACGGATGAGGACGCGCCGATGGGCACGCTCAAACCGACAAAAGCGGTGCATGTGGTCGAACAGGAGATTTCCAAGGAAGACGCCACAAAACTGCGGCAAAGCGCGGTTGATGCGTTGGTGGCGGAACTGGCGGGCGAGGCCACGACGCCCGACGCCGGGCAGGGCGTTCAACTCGCCTCTCTGGTCACGCCAGACGAAGAGCCCGCTATCGATCCCGCTGATCTGGCCGCGCAATTGCCTGATCCTGCCATTGCTGCCTTGCCGGGGGTGCGCCGGTCATTGCGGCCCATTACGCGCCCGGCACGTGCCACGCAAAGTGGGATACCGGCCAATAGCAGCACCGAGGCGTCGATCAACGCAGCCGTCAAAGCCGCAGCCGGATTGGATGTCGATCCCGATACGCTGGCAAAAGGCACCCGTCTTGCGCAGTTGGGTGCGTATGAGAATGCTGATGTGGCCAAGGCGGAATGGGCTCGGATCTCAACCCGGTTTGGTGATTATATGAATGACAAACAGCGGGTTATCCAGAAAACCTCAAGCGGTGGGCGCACGTTTTATCGCCTGCGGGTGCTTGGGTTTGATGATCTGAGCGACTCGCGTCAGTTCTGTGCGGCGCTTGTGGCGCAAGGGGCTGACTGTATTCCGGTTGCCGTGCGGTGAGATTTGGCGCTGCGATCACCGATGCCGAAGGCCTGCGCCTGACACCGGATGAAAAAGCACTGTTCCGCCAGATGAACCCATTCGGGTTCATTCTGTTTGCCCGCAACATAGATTCCGCAGGTCAGGTGCACGCGCTTTGCGATGACTTCCGCGAGGCGGTCGGGCGTGAATGTCCGATCACCATCGATCAGGAGGGTGGGCGCGTGCAACGTCTGCGCGCGCCGCTGGCGCGGGAATGGATGCCGCCGCTGGATCACGCAGACCGGGCAGGTGCGCAGACTGAACGCGCCATGTATCTGCGCTATCGCCTGATTGCGCATGAACTGCGTTCGCTGGGCATCGATAGCAACTGCGCGCCGATGATTGATGTCGCGCAGGCTGAGACCCATGCGTTCCTGCGCAACCGTTGTTACGGCAGCGATACAGGTCAGGTCGCACGGATCGGGCGTGCCGTGGCGCAGGCGCATCTGGATGGCGGCGTTCTGCCAGTGGTGAAACACATGCCCGGCCACGGGCGCGCCACGTTGGACAGTCATCATGACCTGCCACATGTGGATTTGCCTCAAACGGATCTGAATGCAGGGGATTTCGCTCCGTTCCGCGCCCTGAACGACCTGCCGATGGGGATGACGGCGCATTTGGTTTACGACCAGATCGACCCGCAGCCCGCGACGATTTCACCGCGCATGATCGGGCTGATCCGAGAGAATATCGGGTTTGACGGGCTGATCATGACTGACGACATCTCGATGAAGGCGTTGCAGGGCACGCCGGACGAGGTTGCGACCAAAGCCCTGACTGCAGGCTGCGACGTGGTTCTGCACTGCAACGGCGCGCTGCCCGACCGCGATGCCGTGCTGAACGCCGCAGGGGAAATGTCGGATGCGGCACAGACCCGCGCAGAGCGGGCGCTGGCGATGCGAACAGCCCCGCAGGCGCTTGACATCCAGGCCGCTGAGGCGGAACTATCTGCCCTAATGGGCGGGCAGGTATATGTCGGATAACCTTTTCAGCGAAGACCCGATCTCAGTCGCCGATCGCCTTGCGGCCGAGGCGCTGATCGTTGACGTCGACGGGTTCGAGGGCCCGCTGGACGTGCTGTTGACCCTGTCGCGCACGCAAAAGGTCGATCTGCGCAAAATCTCGGTTCTGGCGCTGGCGCAGCAATATCTGGCTTTTGTCGAACGGGCCCGCGCGCTGCGAATTGAACTGGCAGCGGATTATCTGGTGATGGCCGCATGGCTGGCCTTTCTGAAGTCCCGCCTGCTTTTGCCGCCGGACCCGGACGAAGAGGGGCCGACGGGCGAGGAATTGGCCGCACATCTGGCTTTTCAGCTGGAACGCCTGCAGGCCATGCGCGATGCCGCCGCGCGGTTGATGGCGCGCGATCAGCTGGGGCGTGATTTCTTCAAACGCGGGCAGGGCGAGGATATCACCCGTATCCGCACTGTGACCTATTCCGCCACGCTGCTGGATCTGATGCAGGGCTATGCCCGCATTCGCACCCGTGATGAATTTCGCCCCTTTGTTATGGACCGCGATGCGGTCTTTACGATGGAACAGGCACTGGAACGCATGCGCCCGCTGATCGGGTTTGCGGGCGCCTGGACCGACATGGAAACCTATCTACCCGATGGCTGGGACGGCGATCCGGTGCGGCGGCGGTCGGCCACGGCATCGACCTTTGCCGCCTCGCTGGAACTGGTGAAAGAAGGACATATGGAAATGAAGCAAAGCGAAACCTTTGCTCCGATCCAATTGCGCAAAAGGACCGAAACACGTGACTGACGCCCCGCAGGACGAAGGCACCGGCACCCTGTTCGAGGCGCCCCCGCTGGCGGAACAGGAACGCATGGTCGAGGCGGTGATGTTTGCCAGCGCCGAGCCGGTAACGATTGCCGATCTTGAGGCACGGATGCCTCATGGCAGCGACGCCGCGCAAGCGGTTGAAATGCTTCAGAAACGCTATGAAGGGCGCGGTGTGCGCGTGGTCAAAGTAGGTGAGGCCTGGGCCATTCGTACCGCACCTGACCTTGGCTTCCTGATGCAAAAGGAAACCGTGGAGACCCGCAAGCTAAGCCGTGCCGCCATCGAAACGCTGGCGATTGTGGCCTATCACCAACCTTGCACCCGGGCCGAGATTGAGGAAATCCGGGGTGTGTCGGTGTCGCGCGGAACCATTGACCAACTGCTGGAAATGGAGTGGATCAGGCTGGGCCGTCGCAGGATGACGCCGGGCCGCCCGGTGACTTTTGTGGTGACGCCGCAGTTTCTGGACCATTTCGGGTTGGAAAACGCCCGCGACCTGCCGGGGCTCAAGGAGTTGCGTGCCGCTGGGTTGTTGGAAAACCGTCCGCCCCCGGGTGTCGTACCGTTGGGAGTATCGGATGATAACGAAGACGCCGATCAGTCGGAACTGTTCGAGGAAGAGTGATCAGCCCGCCCTGTTATCGGCGCAGGGATCGCTTATGGTAGGGCGCAGGTATCGGAGAGAGCAATGAACGCAAATCGAATCATAGACATGATTGTGCGCCAGGTGATGCGCCGTCTAGTCAACAAGGGCGTGAACAAGGGGTTTGATATGGTCAGCGGTAGTGGGAAACAACCACGAGCCAAGGGTGATCCGGACGCGGAACGCCAGATCCAGCAGGATGGCAAACGTCAGAAACAAACGATGCGTCAGGCGCAGCGGATGTCACGCCAAGCCCGCCGTTTCATGAAATTCTGAAGGCTATTCTGCGGGCTTAAAGTGTTTGGACAGCTTCAATCCCTGTCCCTGATAGTTCGAGGCGATGCCCGCGCCATATAGCTGCGTTGGCAGTTCGGCCATCTTCTCGTAGACCAGCCGCCCAACGACTTGTCCGTGTTCCAGCACAAACGGCGCTTCGTGACAGCGCACTTCCAACACGCCGCGTGAACCATCACCCCCTGCTGCCGCATGGCCAAATCCGGGGTCGAAAAAGCCCGCGTAATGCACGCGGAATTCCCCGACCATGGCCAGATAGGGCGCCATTTCGGCGGCATACATGGGTGGGATATGTACCGCTTCGCGGCTGACCAGAATATAGAATGCTCCGGGGTCAAGGATGATGCGACGGTCCTTGGTGCGCACTTCCTCCCAGTAATCCTGCGGCGCGTAGCCACCGATGCGATCCAGATCGATCACGCCGGTATGCGGTTTGGCGCGATAGCCAACCAGATCGGTGTCGGGCAGTTGCAGATCAACGGAAAAACCCAGACCGTCCTGAATGACCGCAGGCCCGTCAACCAGCGGTGACTCGGCGTGTAAAGCGGTCAGTTCTGCATCGCTTAGAACCGCTTGTCCCTGCCGGAATCTGATCTGGTTCAGCCGCATCCCCGGCCGCACCAATACAGAGAACGAGCGGGGGCAGATTTCAGCATAAAGCGGCCCGGTATACCCCGCAGGAACCCGGTCAAACTCGGTCCCGCCATCGGTGATCGTGCGGGTCAGCAGGTCCAGCCGCCCGGTTGAACTTTTGGCGTTGGCGACCGCATTTGTGCCCAATGGCAGCACCAGCGATTCCATCAACGGCACCAAATAGACGCAGCCCTTTTCCAGAACGGCACCGTCCGAGATATCGATCCGGTGCATCTCAAACTCGTCCAAACGATCCGCAACTGAGCGCCCTTCGCCCGCAAGGAACGAGGCGCGAACGCGGTAAGCTACTGTTCCAAGACGTAAATCCAGGCTGGCCGGTTGAATCTGCTCGGGCAGAACCGCAGGATGTGCCGTGATCTCGCCACGATCGATCATCGCCTGAAGCTGCTGGTTTGCGCACACGCCTGTCATCTCGATCCCCCCCCGTTGCCAGAGCGGGATCTGGCCAGTCTGCCATAAACGTCGGTGTGATTTGGTCGGGCTAGCAGGACTCGAACCTGCGACCTTCCGTCCCCCAGACGGACGCGCTACCAGGCTGCGCCATAGCCCGACGTTGAAGTGTTCATAAAGACTTTCCCGGCGGGGGCAAGAGGAAATCATCGCCTTTTTTTTATCCCGCGGCCCGTCCATCGACCCGGTCCAGCCAGGTCCGCAGATCTTTTGCAATGGGGGCGATCCGGTGCAGCAGATCATCGTCAAACTGGGACCGGTTCCACGCCAATGAGGCGACACCGCCCAGCAGCGGTGCGGCGTCCAGCCCCTCTGGCTCAGGCGGGTGCTCCGGGTCTGCGGCGACCTCTTCCTCGGCAGGCTGGTCATTGGTCTGGTCCGATGGCCGCTGGTCTGCAGTATCCTGCAGATCCAGCCTGATCTGTTCACCGGAAGGCGCAGGTTTGGCGGCAAAGGGTACGACGGTTGGGGCTGCGGCAGGTTCATCCGCAGCGGTCTTCTCATCCAGGCTGGGCGACAGCGAAGCCACGTGGGCCACGCCCTGCTCGCGCAGAATGCGCTGAACGCCTTTGATGGTGATGCCGTCCTCGTGCAGCAGTTTCTTGATTCCGCCCAGCAATCGCATGTCGTTGGGGCGGTAATAGCGCCGGCCACCGGCGCGTTTGACCGGTTTGACCTGTGCAAAACGGCTTTCCCAGAACCTCAGCACATGGGCCTGCACACCGAGCCAATCCGCAACCTCACTTATGGTGCGAAATGCGTCGGGGGACTTGCTCATCTCTGCAGAACCTCGGGGTTACTTACGGTTCCCGGCGGCGACGCGATCCTTCATCAGGTGCGACGGGCGGAAAGTCAGAACGCGACGAGGTTGAATAGGCACCTCTTCGCCAGTTTTGGGGTTGCGACCGATACGGGCGGTTTTATCCCGAACGCTGAAAGTGCCAAAGGAGGAAATCTTGACCTGTTCGCCGCGCACCAGCGCGTCGGACATGTGGTTCAAGACGCTTTCGACAAGCTGCGCACTTTCATTGCGTGAAAGCCCAACTTCGCGAAAAACGGCCTCGCTCAGATCCATTCGGGTTAGTGTTTTGTCGCCCATGCTTATTCCCCTGTTGATATCAAAGCATATGGTAAGGGGAAATTCGCTGTCAATATCAATGAATTGCACGTGGCTGTGTAAGCCGGTTTGTGCCGGTCACCAACGCAGCGCAACAGCGCCCCAGGCCAGTCCGCCGCCAATCGCCTCGGTGACGATCAGATTACCGGGTTTGATCTGGCCGCGTTCCTTGCCGACCGACAGGGCCAGCGGGATTGACGCGGCTGATGTGTTGCCGTGATCTTGTACGGTCACCACGACGCGTTCCATGGGCAGGCCCATTTTCTTGGCGGTGCCCTGAATGATTCGAATGTTGGCCTGATGCGGCACGATCCAATCGACATCATCGTTGCCCAGCCCCGCGCGATCCAGTGCGGTTTCTGCGGTTTTCGAAAGTTTTTCAACGGCATGGCGGAACACCTGATTGCCCTGCATCCGCAAATGGCCGGTGGATTGGGTCGAAACTCCGCCGTCTACATACAACAGGTCCTTGTAACGCCCATCCGAATTCAGGTCAGTCGCCAGAATGCCTCGATCTTGCGAATTTCCCTGGCCTTCCTGCAGTTCCAGAACCAGCGCGCCCGCGCCGTCCCCGAACAGGACACAGGTGGCCCGATCGGTCCAGTCCATGATTCGCGAAAAGGTCTCGGCCCCGATTACCAATACGCGTTTGGCTTGTCCTGACAGAAGCAGTGCGTTGGCGTTGCTCAGTGCGAAAACGAATCCGGCGCACACGGCCTGAACGTCGAAGGCAAATCCCCGGGTCATGCCCAGACGGGCCTGAACCATGGTCGCTGCCGACGGAAAGGTCAGATCGGCCGTTGACGTCGCCAGAATGATGGCATCGATATCATCAGGCGCAAGCCCGGCATCCTTCAGCGCGGCCTGCGCCGCCAAAGTCGCCAGATCCGAGGTCGTTTCGTCATCAGCGGCAAAGTGGCGGCGTTCGATCCCCGACCGGGTGCGGATCCATTCGTCGGTTGTGTCCAGGGTCTGTTCAAACTCGGTATTCGGGACAACACGTTCAGGCAAATAATGCCCAACACCAACAACAACTGATCGGCCTGCCATGCTTGGGTACTGCCTTTTTTGTTATTCTTCGGACTGCGATGCAGATTGCGCGGCATCTTGTGCAAGCGCGGCTGTGGATGCAACCCGTGCCGCCAATTTTTCAGAAAAGCCGGACTCGGCCAAGGTATAGGCCAGTTTGATCGCAGCAGACACGCCGGTTGCGTCCGCGCCGCCGTGTGATTTGATCACCGTGCCGTTGAGGCCCAGGAACACGCCGCCATTGACCCGGCGCGGATCGATCCGTTTCTTCAGCCGGTTCAGGGAAGTGATCGCAAGGATCGAGGCCAGCCGCGACAAGGGCGAGTACTTGAACGCCTCGCGCAGCAGATCACCAATCAGGCTGGCGGTGCCTTCGCCGGTCTTGATCGCGACGTTGCCGGTAAAGCCATCGGTTACAATGACATCAGCCTTGTCGCCGGGAATGTCGCTGCCTTCGACAAAGCCGACAAAATCGAAATTCGCCTGCTCGGAGAAATCCGAGATCATCGCGTGGGCTTCTTTCAACTCGGCCCGGCCTTTGTGTTCTTCGGTGCCGACGTTCAGCAGACCGATGCGGGGGCGGGCCTGCGCCATGCCGTTGCGCGCGTAAGAGGCGCCCATCAAGGCATATTGCAGCAGATCCTTGGCATCGGCACGAACATCCGCGCCCACGTCGAGCATGACGTTGAACCCTTGCGGGTTGCGCGAAGGCCACAGTATGGCGATGGCCGGGCGGTTGACGCCCGGCAGTTTGCGCAGGCGCATCATCGACAGTGCCATCAGCGCACCGGTATTGCCGCACGAGACCGCGCCATGCGCCTCGCCCTGACGGACCGACTCGAGCGTGGACCACATCGAGGTCTTTTTGCCATTGCGGACAACCTGACTGGGCTTGTCCTCCATCGTGACCACATCGGGGCAATCACGAAAAACGACGCGCCCATCAAGGACGCGCCGTTTGGCAACCAGTTTGCGCAACATGCTTTCCTGACCATGCAGGATGAACCCGATGCTGGGGTTCTTGTCAGCAGACTTGGCAATGCCTGCAACAACGACCGCCGGCCCCGAATCTCCGCCCATAGCGTCAACCGAGATGACAATCCGTCCGGTTTGCGTGGGCTGGTTCGTCATGCCTTGGCCGATGCTCAATCAGGCTTAGGCCGCGTCTTCGTCCAGGTCGATTTCTTCGGCCTGTGCGACGACTTCGCGATCGTCATAGTGGCCGCAGGACGCACAAACGTGGTGCGGGCGCTTCAGCTCGCCACAGTTCGGGCATTCGTTCGGGTTTGCAGCAACCAGAGCGTCATGTGCGCGGCGATTGTTGCGGCGCGACTTGGAAACTTTGTTCTGTTGGACGGCCATGGTCTCAACCTTTGTCTGACTAGGGCCTGCAGATTCGCTGCTGGCCGGGTTTCGTTCTTCGTTTTTCTCGTGGTTTGACGCGCGTTTAGGGGACGGGCCCCGCAATGTCCAACCTATAATTCCGATGAGCGAGCGAAAATACTGCGATTCTCGACATGTTCAAGCGATTTTTCTGAAGGCCTGCTATGACAGGAATTCCTGCCTCTGTCACTCGTCTTTTTTCAACGCGTCGCGCAAACCGGCCAAGCCCGCAAAGGGTTTGACGTCTTCGTCGGACATGGCCTGCTTGCCAGGTTCGGTAAAGGCGTTCTGATCAAGGGCCGCGTCATCTTTTTTGGGATATTGGGGCAGGGCCAGCGACAGCGCCTCGGCCATCACCGCGGCGGGATCGATGACCGGGCCAAGGGCTTCGGTCTCGTCATTTTCGGGTATTTCGAACTCGGGTTCGTCCGGTTCGGCCCAATCGGCCAGAAACGTCCTGTGCACAAGTGTTTCGATCCGCGTCGTCACCGGTTCCAGCGTGATCACGCAGGGTTGAATGACCGTCGCGCCCAGTTTGCCGATCAGTACCCAGTCGCGCTTGCCCTGTGCCTGGACCTTGCCGACAAAGGACAGCTTGCGCAGCCCCAACAGATCAAGCTCTTGTTTCAGCGCCTCAAGATCAGCCGCGCCAGGGCGCAGTTCAAACGGGGTGGGGGCGTTCTGAGGCAGATCAGCGACGCGCAAGGGATTGGTTCCGGTCATTTGTGACCCTTTCTTGGTGTTGAACCACGGCAACGGTTTCTGTAATCGGATAGAAGCCGCACGAGGCCAAGGCAAGAGGGTGTGAATGTTGAAGGTGACGAACAAAGTGAAACCGGCGATCCGGATGCTGGCCCTTGGCGGCCTTCTGGCGGCTGCTGCCTGCACCCCCATTGTCAAGAAACACGGCTATGTGCCTCCGCCCGAGGATCTGGCGGAAATCAAGGTTGGCGTTGATACGCGCGATACGGTCATCGAAACCATCGGCGCGCCTACCTCGTCCGGTGTGGTTCGGGACTCGGACTATTACTATGTGACGTCGCGGGTTCGCCATTACGGCCCCAAACGCCCCGAAGTGGTATCGCGCGAACTGGTCGCAATCAGTTTCGATCAGCGCGGCGTCGTGCGCAACATCGAGCGTTTCGGCCTTGAGGATGGCGTTGTGGTGGTGCTGGACCGTCGGGTGACCGACTCGAGCGTGCAGAACAAAGGCTTCCTGCGGCAGCTGTTGGGCAATATCGGCAACTTCAATCCGGCGAACATTCCGGGAGCCAACAACTAATCCTGCGTTCTCTGCTGCCGCTTCACGGGGCGGTTACAATACCTATGTTATGGACGTGGCAACACCGAACAGGTCAGCAACCGCGGAGGATGCGACCATGGCCAGCGCAGATATATCGAACAAGGGGCGGTATCGCGCCCGACTGGCGCAGTTGCCGCAGGATATTGCGGCGGCGCAGGGCCTCAGGACGCTGGCCTTTGCCACCAATCGGGCCGACAGCGACCCTTATGATGACCTGTGCGATCATATTCTGATCGAGGATATGCGGGCCGGTGGCCGACTGGTTTGCTGCTTTCGCATGCTGACCATGCAGGACGGGTCCGAGATCGCAAACAGCTATTCGGCGCAGTTTTACGAACTGTCGGCGCTGGAAAATTTCGGCGGGCGCCTGGTCGAGATTGGGCGGTTTTGCGTTCACCCCAACTGGACCGATCCTGATATCCTGCGGGTCGCGTGGGGTGCGATGACGGCGTTTGTGGATCAGAACGACGTGCAGATGCTGTTTGGCTGTTCCTCGTTTGCCGGGACGGAAACGGATGAATATCTGGATGCGTTTGCCATGCTCAAACACCGGCATTTGGCACCCAAACGCTGGTTGCCTCGGGTCAAGGCACCCGATGTGTTCCGGTTTGCCGCTCGCCTGCGTCGCCGTCCGGACGTTAAAAAGGCGATGCTGCGAATGCCGCCCTTGTTGCGGACCTATCTTATGATGGGCGGCTGGGTCAGTGACCATGCAGTGGTAGACCGCCACATGAACACGCTGCATGTGTTCACCGGTTTGGAAATCGGCGCCATTCCTGCAACCCGAAAACGATTGCTGCGGGCCGTGGCCGGGTAATTTGAGTATTTCTGAAAAGGTGAAGCCGGGGCGTTGACGCCTTGTTCCTGCCGGTTTAGCTGGCAGGCATGGCGAGAATTCCTTTGTTGCAGATGTCCGGCATTTCCCTGACCTTCGGGGGTGATCCGGTGTTTTCCGGTCTGGATCTTGTGGTGCAGCCCGGCGACCGTGTGGCGCTGGTGGGGCGCAACGGGTCAGGCAAATCAACCCTGATGAAAGTCATGGCCGGTCTGGTTGAGGCCGATCAGGGCAATATCGTAATCCCGCCCGGCAAATCCGTGGGCTATATGGAGCAGGACCCCGGCATGGAAGGGTTCGCGACGCTGGGCGACTATGCCTCCAGCGGGTTGGAGCTGGGTGAGTTATACAAGGTCGAACGCGCCGGAGAGGGGTTGAAATTCGACCCGTCGCAGCCTGTCGACACAGCCTCGGGCGGGGAACGGCGGCGGGCGGCGCTGGCCAAACTGATGGCCGAAGCACCCGATCTGATGCTGCTGGACGAACCGACCAACCATCTGGACATCGAAGCAATTGCCTGGCTCGAACGGGAACTGGGCGCGGCCCGGGCGGCCTTTGTGCTGATCTCGCACGACCGCGCCTTCCTGCGTGCCCTGACCCGCGCGACCCTGTGGATCGACCGGGGTGCCGTGCGGCGGCAAGAGCAGGGGTTCGAGGCGTTTGAGACCTGGCGCGACAAAATTTGGGAAGAAGAGGATCAGCAACGGCACAAGCTGAACCGGCTGATCAAATCCGAGGCGCGATGGGCCGTCGAGGGCATCAGCGCCCGCCGCAAGCGCAATCAGGGCCGGGTGCGCGCCCTGCAGGGGCTGCGGGCGGAAAAGGCCGCGCAGATTACAAGGCAGGTAGCGGCAGCGATGTCGTTGGAGGCCGGTCCCAAATCCGGGCGCAAGGTGATCGAGGCCAAAGGGCTGGCAAAAAGTTTCGACGACAAGCAGATCGTGCGGAACTTTGATCTGTTGGTTCAACGCGGTGACCGTGTGGCCTTTGTCGGCCCCAATGGTGTGGGCAAGACGACATTGCTGAAGATGCTGTTGGGGCAGGAAGCGCCGGAAGAAGGAACTGTGACCCTGGGAACCAACCTTGAGGTCGCGGTATTCGATCAGGCCCGTGCGCAATTGGACCCCGAGATGACCCTGTGGGACAGCCTGACCGGTGATCCCGACATGCGGGTTTCAGGCAAGGCCGATCAGATCATGGTGCGCGGGCAACCCAAACATGTTGTGGGTTACCTCAAGGAATTCCTGTTCGACGATCAACAGGCAAGAGCGGCCGTTAAGTCCTTGTCTGGCGGGGAAAAAGCACGTTTGCTGCTGGCCAAGCTGATGGCCAAGCCATCGAATATGCTGGTGCTGGACGAACCGACCAACGATCTGGATGTGGAAACGCTGGACTTGCTGCAGGAACTGCTGGACGATTTTGACGGCACCGTTTTGCTGACCAGCCACGACCGGGATTTTCTGGACCGCGTCGCCACCACGACCATCGCGATGGAAGGCAACGGTCGCGCCACGGTCTATGCTGGCGGGTGGTCGGACTATATCGCGCAGCGCGGTGACGTGGTTGGCAAAGAGGATGCGAAAACAAAGCTTTCTAAGCCGAAGGTAAAGCAGGACGCCAAACCCAAATCTGGGCTGTCCTTCTCGGAAAAGCACCAGCTTGAAAAACTTCCGGCTGAGATTTCCCGGCTTGAGGCGGAAATCGCAAAGCTGGAGGGGCTGATGTCAGATCCTGAGTTGTTCAGCCGCGAACCGGTTAAGTTCCAGAAAGCCACCGAAGCATTGGTCGAACGGCAGGAAAAACTTTCGGCTGCTGAAGACGAGTGGCTGACGCTGGAAGAAAAATCCGAGGCTGGCTGAGTTCGGCCAGCTCTCCGCGTCAGCAAATCAGCCGCTGATCGCGCGTGCCGGGTTTCCCACGACTGTGTGCCCAGCCGGAACGGGTTTTGTCACAACACTGCCTGCGCCGATTGTTGCGTTGTCCCCGATCGTGACGCCGGGCAGGATAATTGCCCCTCCGCCGATCCAGACGCTGTGTCCGATCGTGACAGGCAGGGCGATTTCCAACCCCTGAGCGCGCGCGGTGGGATCTCTGGCATGTTGCGCGCAATAAATCTGAACGTTTGGGCCAAACATCGTGTCATCCCCGACCTGAACCTGCGCCGTGTCCAGAACCGCGCAGCCTGTATTGAAAAATACGCGGTGGCCAAGATGGATGTTCAGACCATAGGCGCAATGGAATGGTGCCTCGATCAGGCAATCGCTGCCGGTGCTGCCAAGCAGGTCGCGTAATTCGGGCGCCATTTCCCCGCGTGCGTCCGGGTGAAGGGTGTTGTGCGCGTATACCGCCCGCCGCGCCATTACGCGCAGCGCCTCAAGTTCTGGGTCAATGCAACAATACCATTGCCCGTTCCGCATCTTATCACGTTCGCTCATGCGGCAGACCTAGCGCATCCGCAACGCACCGTCGATGCGGATGACTTCTCCGTTCAGATAGCCCATCTCGACGATGAACCCGGCCAGACGACCATATTCACGCGGGTCACCAAGGCGGGCGGGGTTGGGGACGTCGGCGGCCAGCTGGGCCTGCACCTCTTGCGGCAGGCTGGCCAGCATGGGGGTCATGAAAATCCCGGGCGCGATGGTCATGACGCGGATACCGCCAGAGGCCAGATCGCGGGCCATCGGCAGTGTCAGGCCCACCACACCGCCCTTTGAGGCCGCATAGGCCGCTTGCCCCTTTTGACCGTCAAAGGCGGCAATCGAGGCGGTGTTGATGATCACGCCGCGCGCACCGTCTGATTCCGGCGCATTCTTTGCCATCTCGGCGGCGGCAAGGCGCGAGACGTTGAATGTGCCGACCAGATTGATGTCAATCGTGCGCTGGAACGCGTCCAGCGGATGCGGGCCGTCCTTGCCCACGGTCTTGATCCCATAAGCGATGCCGGCGCAATTCACTGTGGCGGTGATCCTGCCCATACGATCCGTTGCCAGCGCAATCGCGGCCGCGACCGAGGCCTCATCGGTGACATCGGTTTCCGCATAATGACCACCAATGTCCGAGGCGATTTGCGCCCCGCGCTCTGCATCCCGATCCAGAATCGTCACTGCGGCGCCGTGCTCCGCGAAATAGCGCGCGGTTGCCTCACCCAGGCCCGACGCGCCACCGGTGATAAGGGCGGAGGTATTGGACAGCTCCATCTTGGTCTCCTTCCGGGGATATGAACACTTGTTCATTAAACCCATCTTTTGCGGTGTGTCCACATATTTGAGCGCGCGGTTTTCTCAAGCTTTCCTCAGCAAGCCTTAACGTTTGCTTCACGCTGGGTCGCCACTTCGTGAATGAACAAGCTGCCGCAATCGGGTGTTTGTCAGTCAGGAGGTAACGATATGTTAAAGAGTTCAAAGCAGACACTGGGTGCCATCGTAGCCGCGCCCGTACTGGGTGTGATGATGTTCGGCAGCGCCGCTTCTGCACAGGAAGTTTGCGATTGGCGAACAGCCCGCGACGCCGCCAACAGCGGGGATTATGCGGCGCTGTGTGATTGTACCCATGTGACGCCCAGCTTCATCAAACGGCTGCAAAACCGTTCAGATTTCGCAACGACTTTGCAGAACACGTCTGCGCAATGTCCCGGCCTTGCCAGCCTGTTGACGGATCTGCCGACCGCCAGCCTTGCGAACGCGCAGGGCGGTGGGACCAATGGTGAAAACCGCAATTCCGACGGTACAGAAGCTGGCTCAGGTGGCACTGGCGGAGGTCAGGGCGGCGGCGGAAACTCAGGTGACACCGGCGGTGGAAACTCAGGTGGCACAGGCGGCGGCAATCCGGGCAACGGTGGCGGAGATGGCCCCGATAACCCCGGTGATGGCGGAGACGGCCCCGGTGATGGTGGTGACGGACCTGGAGATGGTGGTGACGGGCCCGGAGACGGCGGTGACGGACCTGGCAAGGGCGGTGATGGCCCCGGCAAAGGTGGAAACGGTCCCGGCAAGGGCGGTGATGGTCCTGGCAAAGGTGGCGGCAAAGGCGGCGACAAAGGCGGTAAGGGTGGCAAAGGCGGCGACAAGGGAGGTAAAGGCGGAAAGGGCAAGAAATAGCATTGCCAGCCTTTGCGAAGATCGCGTGTTTTAATTGAAACGAAAACGGCCACCCATATGGGTGGCCGTCTTGCATTTCAGTTCCGGGTCAAGCGTTTACCCCAGCTGAACCAGCGCATGCCGCTTTTTCCCGGCGCTCAGCTTGACCGGCGAGGACAGGGCGCCCGTGTCAATCATCAGACCGGCGTCGGTCAGCGGCGCATCGTCCAGTTTCGCGCCGTTTTCGGCGATCAGGCGTTTCGCCTCTTTGCCGGATTTGGCGAGCCCGGATTTGACGATCAGCTGCACGACCGAAATCGGCAGATCGTCCCCCGACAGCGTCAGGGTGGGCAGGTCATCACCCACTCCGCCTTTTTCAAAGACTTCGCGCGACGTGGCCTCGGCATTGGCTGCGGCTTCTGCCCCGTGCAGCAGGGTGGTGACCTCATTGGCCAGACGAATTTTGGCCTCGTTGATCTCGGACCCTTGCAGCGCGGCCAGGCGATTGCATTCATCCACCGGCATTTCGGTAAAGATTTTCAGGAACCGGCCCACGTCCGCGTCGGTGGTGTTGCGCCAGAATTGCCAGAATTCATAAGCCGACAGCATGTCGCCGTTCAGCCAGACCGCGCCGCCTTGGGATTTGCTCATCTTGCGCCCGTCGCTGGTGGTCAACAGAGGCGTGGTCAGGCCATAGATTTCGTGATCCAGAACCCGGCGGGTCAGGTCGATACCGTTGACGATGTTGCCCCACTGATCGCTGCCACCCATTTGCAGAACGCAATTGTACCGGCGGTTCAGCTCAAGAAAGTCATAGGCCTGCAGGATCATGTAGTTGAATTCAAGGAAAGACAGCGATTGTTCGCGATCCAGCCGTGATTTTACCGACTCGAATGACAACATCCGGTTGACCGAGAAATGCCGCCCGATATCGCGCAGGAAATCGAGGTAATTCAGGCTGTCCAGCCATTCCGAGTTGTTCAGCATCAGCGCGCCGGAGTCGCTGTCGTCATAAGACAGGTACTTGGCGAACACTTTCTGCATGCCCGCGATATTGGCGTCGATCTGTTCGGAGCCCAGCAGGGGGCGTTCGTCAGACCGGAACGACGGATCGCCCACTTTGGTGGTGCCGCCACCCATCAGGGTGATCGGTTTGTGCCCGGTTTTCTGCAGCCAGCGCAGAACCATGATGTTCATCAAGTGACCCACATGCAGCGACTGCGCCGTGGCGTCATAGCCGATATAAGCCGTCTGCACCCCATTGATCAGCGCCTCATCAAGGCCCTGATAATCGGTGCAATCGGCGAGAAAGCCGCGCTCGATCATCGTGGCGATGAAATCCGATTTGGGGTGGTAGGTCATATCGTGCCTCGGGATTGGTGTTGCGAGCCACTGTATAGGCGGCGCAATCCCCAAGGAAAAGGCACCATTTCACAATTGGAATCGGGTTTTTGACCATGCCGGGGCTGACCGGTGGGGCGATCCGTTGACGCGCGGCGCAACCTCATGTGTTGATCCCGCGCCGCGGACCGAAAAAAATGTGCAGACTTAAGGTTAAGCGCCTTGCCTCGCCATCCGGTCAAAGTGCAGTTTGAGGTCGCTACACCGTAAGGTTGAGCGAACAGACGCCTGAACCGGGAAGCCTTTGCCAGACATGCAGAAAAAACACACCAGCCGGAACAGCAGGAATTCAGGCCCCGTCCGGGCCTTGGGCGCGATGTCGGGAACCTCGCTGGATGGGGTGGATGCCGCCATTGTCGAAACCGACGGACAGGCGATTTTGGGCTTTGGACAGTCCGGCTATCGGGCCTATTCCGACAATGAACGTGCGGTCCTGCGGGCGGCTTTGGGGCAATGGCACGGCCCGGATGTTGATGCCGCCGCCCAGTTGGTGAAAATGACCCATGCCGAGGCGCTTGCCGAGTTTGAAGAGGTGGACCTGATCGGGTTCCACGGTCAGACGCTGGCGCATGAACCACGCGGACGAGGCACATTGCAGGTGGGCGACGGGTTGGGCCTGTCGCAGGCTCTGGGTCTGCCGGTCGTGTGGGATTTTCGCAGCGATGATGTGGCGCTGGGGGGCGAGGGTGCGCCTTTGGCACCGTTTTTCCATTTCGCTTGCGCCAAATGGATCGGGGCTGAGGGGCCTTTGTGTTTCCTCAATCTTGGCGGGGTCGGGAACTTGACCTATGTCGATCTGTCCTTTGATGGACCCGAGGCAACGGGTGCGTTGCTGGCCTTTGATACCGGGCCTGCCAACGCCCCGGTGGATGATCTGATGCAGGCACGTCTGGGTCTGCCGATGGACCGCGACGGCATTGTTGCTCGAGGCGGAACCGTAGAAACCGGCGCGCTGGAGTTGTTTCTGGCCGAACCGTTCTTTGCCCGAATGCCGCCGAAATCTATGGACCGGAACGATTTTTCCGAAATGATCGGGCTGGTAAAAGAACTCAGCGATGCCGACGCCGTGGCCACCTTGACCGCCATGAGCGCGGCAGGTGTCGTGCAGGGGATGGAGCATTGTCCCAAACCGCCCGGTCGCGTGCTTGTGACAGGTGGGGGGCGGTGCAATCCGGTCCTGATGGAAATGCTGCGCGTGTCGCTTGACTGTCCGGTTGAACCGGTTGAGGCGGTTGGGCTGGACGGTGATATGCTTGAGGCGCAGGCCTTTGCCTATCTGGCCGTGCGCGTGGCGCGAGGTATGCCAACCTCATGCCCCGGCACGACGGGGGTAAAGGCGCTGGTCGGGGGCGGAATCGTCAGCGCTCCAGCGCGCGCGCATAGTCTGCTGTAAATTCCGAATATCCGTTTGAAGTAGATTTCAGATGGGCGCGGGTCCAGTCATGTAGCACGGGCAACTGATGGAACGGCACATTGGGAAAGGCGTGATGTTCCGCGTGATAAGGCATGTTCCAGACAAGAAAGCGGATAATACGGTTGGTAAATGTGGTGCGAGAGTTTTCCAGCATGTTTGCCACCGGTGGGCACAACCCATGCTCGGCCAGCAGATACAGTCGTAAGAACGGCTGTCCGACGATCACTGGCAGAAGCCACAGATTGACAAGGACCGGTGTGAAAAACAGGCTGAGGCCAGCCAGACTATACAGGATCAAAAGCACACAAGCCTCAACCCGGATCGCCCGATAGCGTCGCTTTGGCAAATAGTCCGTATCCAGCCACCCTAGCGCGTTCTTTATCAACACCACCACCATACCGGACCAGTAGGGCCAGCCGCTGAGGTAAACGGCCATGCTGCGCCAGTTGTCAGGTCTGGGCTTGCCATCCAGTTCAGGGTCTTTCTGCGGATGGTTGGTCCATTTGTGGTGAGCGAGGTGGAAATACCGAAACCACGTAAATGGCAGGCAGATGGGGACCGAGACAAGATGCCCGACTGCGTCGTTAAACCATTCGGTTCTGAACGGCGTCTTGTGGGTGCATTCATGGCTTAGACCGGATGAGCGTTTTTGCGGCGGGCGTAGTCCTGTGATTTTCTCGGCAAACATGAACTGTTCGACGGAGGAAGCGCGAATGAACGAAGCACTTTATGTTGGGCTGGATGTCCACAAGGATACGATTGCAGTAGCTGTCGCTGAGGATGGGCGCAGCGGAGAACTCAGGTTTCACGGAACGATCGTCAACTCGGCAGATGCTGTCCTGAGACTCACAAAGACCCTGACGAGGAACGGGCACATCCCGTCCTTTTGCTATGAAGCCGGGCCTTGCGGCTATGGCCTTCACAGACATCTGACCAAGCTTGGGTTTGAATGCGCCGTGATCGCGCCTTCAATGATCCCGCGCAAGACAGGGGATCGGGTCAAGACGGATCGGCGCGATGCTGAGATGCTTGCTCGCCTTTGGCGCGCGGGAGAACTCACGTCGATCTGGACGCCAGACGAAGAACAGGAAGCTATGCGCGATCTGATCCGAACTCGAAAGCAAGCAGTCGATGCGGTGAGGGCCGCAAAGCAACAATTGCTCAGCTTTCTGTTGCGTCACGGGCTGAAATATCAAACCGGCAAATACTGGACCAAGCGGCATAGACGCTGGCTGGCCGAGTTGCGTCGGTTCCCGTATCCACATCAGCAGCTCGCCTTCGAGGAGCTCAAGCGCGCAATTGATCAAGCCGAAGTTCGCGTTGCGACATTGGATCAGGTTATCGAAGAGGCCATCCCAGGCTGGCATTTTGCGCCAGTGGTCGATGCATTACGCGCTCTGCGTGGCGTCAATACCACGATTGCCGCAACTGTGGTGGCCGAGATCGGCGACATCACCCGGTTCGAAAATCCGCGGCAACTTATGGCCTGGCTGGGGCTCGTTCCAAGTGAGCACTCCAGCGGGAATACAACACGGCGGGGAAGGTTGACCAAAACGGGCAATGCTCTGGCGCGCACGATGTTGGTTGAGGCCGGCTGGTCATATCGGCACCCGCCCAAGGAAGGGCATCCGTATCTGAAGCGTTCTGCGCACCTGCCCCAAGAGATCAAGGACATCGGATGGAAAGCGCAGATCCGCCTCTACAAACGATATCGACATCTGTCGAATGCAGGTAAGCCTCAGCCGCGAGTGCTTGCGGCCATCGCTCGTGAACTGGCTGGCTTCATTTGGGACATCGCCAGAAAAACACCTCTGGTAACCTGATCACAGCGGACAACCTGCCTGTGCAGTACGCTGGAGATGGCGGCCAATGATAGGGAAATCCTCGGAGCACGTTGGGACAAATATCCGTCCTTAGAGAGAGGCAATCCCGCATCGTATTCGGCAAGGCGGTATCCAATCCGCGGATAAGAGCATGATAACCATCGGTTCGGCCCGCCGTCTCCAGCGCCTGCACAGGCTAAATACTTTGACCATTCCGCACCAGCGGGGTAGTCTCTTCATGTCGGGAAATCCAAAAACGCTCATAAGAGCGTGAACAGAAATACCAGCAACAGCCCCTGAGGCAGGATCAGCAGCGGCCAAAAGGGCAATTGCAGGATAATACCTGTGCTGCTGAGAACCAGCACGCCCAGATAAATCAGCAGATGCGTTAATCCAGCAGTGTCCGACCGCTGCTGCAGCCTGTCTTTGGCCTCAGCCGGGATCGTGGCTATCAGGGCGCGGTGATCCATAGGCTCAACCTTTCGGAATGTCGAAGTCGGGGGCGGCCAGCTCGAATCCGTCGAATTCGAACCCCGGTGACACTGTGCAACTGACCAAAGTGTAATCCCCGGTGCTGCGGGCGGCCTGCCAATGACCCGTGGGAACGATCACCTGCGGGGCGCCTTTGCTCAGATCCGGTGTCAGCATATGGTCGCGGGCCGGGCCGTGATCGGTCTCGCTGAGGGACAGGATCAGGGGCGCGCCCGCATGAAACAGCCAGATTTCAGTGGCGTCGACCTTGTGCCAGTGGCTGCGCTCATCGGCCTGCAGCAGGAAATAGATGCAGGTGCCTGTGGCGCGGCCGGGGGTGTCTGCCCTCCACGTTTCGCGAAACCAACCGCCTTCAGGATGGGGCTGCAGCTTTAGATGGTCGATGAACTCTTGCGCGGTCATTGGGCGCCCTCATATGTCGCGGTGATTATGCACGCGATGGCGCGATCCGCTATGGCAATTGTCACCGCAGGCCATATGTTTGCTGCATGACTCTGACGATCCCGTTTGACAACAGCTATGCCCGCCTGCCGAACGCGTTTTACGCGCGTCAGGCGCCGATCCCCGTGCGCGCGCCGCACCTGATCGCCTTTAACGACGAATTGGCGCAGGTTCTGGGTGTGTCACCGGGCGATGTGCAGGAAATGGCCGAAGCTTTTGCGGGCAACACGCTGCCCGATGGGGCCGAGCCCTTGGCGCAGTTGTATTCCGGTCATCAGTTCGGACACTACAACCCACAGCTTGGCGATGGGCGCGCGGTTCTGCTGGGCGAAACCATCGGGACAGATGGCCTGCGCCGGGATATTCAGTTGAAGGGATCGGGACCCACGCCGTTCTCCCGTCAGGGCGACGGGCGCGCCTGGCTGGGGCCGGTGCTGCGCGAATATGTGGTGTCCGAGGCGATGCATGGGTTGGGTATCCCCACCACGCGCGCCCTCGCGGCCGTCGAAACCGGCGAGATCGTTTTGCGCGAGGGGCCAATGCCGGGGGCCGTTTTGACCCGCGTGGCCCAAAGCCATCTGCGTGTCGGAACCTTTCAGGTCTTTGCTGCGCGCGGGCAGATGGACAGCCTGCAACGGCTGACGGACTACGCCATCGCGCGCCACTATCCGCAGGCCGATGGGCCAATGGGACTGCTGCGCTGTGTTCGCGACGCACAGGCGCGGTTGATTGCGCACTGGATGAGCGTCGGTTTTATCCACGGGGTGATGAACACCGACAATTGCTCGATCGCGGGTGAGACCATCGATTATGGACCTTGCGCCTTTATGGACAGCTATCATCCCAACACGGTCTACAGCTCGATAGACCGGGGCGGGCGCTATGCCTATTCGAACCAGCCGGATGTGGCCGTCTGGAACATCGCGCAACTGGCCACGGCCCTGATCCAGCAGATGGACGACAAGGATGCCGCCGTCGAAGAGGCGACTGAGATCGTGCATGCCATGCCCGACCTTTTGCAGCAGAACTGGCTGGACCGATTCCGCGCCAAGATCGGGATCGCGACTGCCGAGGAAGAAGATTTGCAATTGATCTCGGACCTGCTGACCCGGATGGTGCAGAATCAGGCGGATTTCACCAACACGTTCCGGGCGCTGGGCGGCGATGCGGCGCGCGATCAGTTTATTGACCCCACCGCGTTCGATGGCTGGGCCTCAGGCTGGCAGGACCGGATGCAGCGCGAAAACGATCCGGCATCCGTGATGCAGGCCGCCAACCCCGCCTTCATCCCGCGCAATCACCGCGTCGGACAGATGATCGAGGCCGCCGTGCAGGGGGACTATGATCCGTTCCACCGGCTGAACTTGGTGTTGGCGCGCGCCTATGAGGATCAACCCGAACACGCGGACCTGACCCACCCGCCTGCAGAAAGCGAAGTGGTTCAGGCCACGTTCTGCGGGACCTGAAGGCGGCCAAGAATTTCGAATTGCAGGTAAGCCTCTGATTGTTCGATGGGCAGTGTTGGCGAAATCAGCCCGCTGTCAGCCAACATGACGGATTCTCGCTTGAGCTGGATTTCGCGCCCGGCCTCGGATTTTACATAGGTACCCGACGTGCTGTGATCCGACAGGATGAGTTTTCCGTCCTTCATCCTTAGTACCGCGTGCAGGCGGGACACCCAGGGTTGCGGCAGAACCACGTCGCAATCCGGCGAACGCCCAATTTTCAGCTCGCCATTGTCCTGGCAGCGCCACGTGCGGTCTTCGTGGCTTAGCAGCAGCGTCAAACGCTCGGCGGGTTTCCAATGATCTTCGGCCCGGCCAAAAGATCGAGGCAACCGAGTTTGAGTAAAAGGGTTCCTCGCCGGATTGATCAGTGAATGGGCCACGAACTGTTCGGTCAGGCCCTTGAGATTAAGCCGCCCGAGCGGTTTGAGGATCCGGCGCAGGTCATCGTTCAGCATATTGGCGACGCCATCGCTGACACAGACCTCACCTGGGTTGGCGGCGGTCGCAAGGCGCGCGGTGACGTTGACGGCTTCGCCATAAACGCCTCTTTCAGCAATGACGACAGGTCCGCAATGGACACCGACATGAACGGACAATGACGTCTCGGGCGATTCATCGATCAGGTCCATTGAGGCTTTCAATGCCGCATTGGGGTCCAGAAAATAGCTGAAAACGTCATCGCCTTTCTGACCGACCTGAGTGCCGCCATGGGTCAAAAGCACGCGGCGCAGCCGGTCCAGTTCCAATTGGATCAACCGCTGCGCTTCGCCGTCGCCCACAGCTTTGTAGAGCGGAGTGCTCCCCGAAATGTCGGCGATAACCAGGGTGGCGAAGGTCGTATCCAAGTTTGATCCTCAGGTCAGCTTTGCGGGCACTTTAACGCTACAAGCCACTGTGTACACGCAATTAACATATCGGTTAGGCACTTTAGAGTTAATTCCTCTTTAGTTTTTCCAGTCGGAGTTAAAAATTGCTCACTTCACTATCGCCGACAGAGAATCATATTGCACAAGGCGCTGTGCGTGGCACTCTTGGGTCTTGCGGAATGACAGGAAGCTCATGACACGTCCATCGACCTTGCGTCTGGCCAGCTACAACATCCAAAAATGTGTTGGGCTGGATTTTCGTCGTCAGCCGCAGCGCATCATGCAGGTGCTGAATGGGTTGCAGGCCGATATCGTCGTGCTGCAGGAAGCCGACAAACGACTGCCACCGCGCCCCGCGGCGCTGCCGCATTTCATGCTGGACGAGGCCGGATGGCAGATCGTCGATCTCGGCGGCGCGGGCAGTCTGGGCTGGCACGGCAATGCGGTCATTTGGCGGGGCAAAGGAATGCAGGTACGTCAGACCGGTCATCACGATCTGCCGGGGTTGGAGCCGCGCGGCGCCGTGCGCGTGGAATTCGACACGCCGATTGGCCCCCTGCGGGTGATGGGGATGCATCTGGGGTTGCTGCCCGCATCGCGTCGGCAACAGATCACCCATATCCGTCGGTGCGATACCGATCTGGACCAGATGCCAACCGTCTGGGCCGGGGATTTCAACGAATGGTCACGCCAGCCTGTACTGGATCATCTGGCCCCGGATATGCGGTTCCTGCCGCCTGTGCCCAGCTTTCCGGCGGCCCAGCCGCTGGGCGCGCTGGACCGTATTGCGCTGGGGCAGGGCCTGCAGGCCAGTGGGCATGGGGTCCACGATGCCCGGCCCGCCCAAATCGCCTCGGATCATCTGCCGATCTGGGTGGACCTGCAGCGCGCTGCCTGAAATTGCAGCCCACCCGGTTCAAATCGGCGGTAGCGAAACCTGACCAGACATATTAAGACAGAGGCCCGAACAAGTCCGAGGGTCCAAATGTCCGACACGATCATCGCCCGTTGCGAAGCCAAAGGCCTGCGCATGACAGGCCAGCGCCGAACCATCGCGGATGTGCTGCAACAAAGCGAAGATCACCCGGATGTCGAAGAACTCTATACCCGGGCTTCGGCTGTGGATTCGGGCATTTCCATCGCCACCGTCTATCGCACCGTGAAACTGTTCGAAGAGGCCGGGATACTGGAACGGCTTGAATTCGGCGATGGTCGGGCCCGGTACGAGGATGCGGAACGGGATCACCATGACCACCTGATCGACATGCAGTCCGGTGAAGTGATCGAATTCGTGGATCCTGAAATCGAGGCTCTGCAGGAAAAAATCGCCGCCAAGCTGGGCTACAAGCTTAAAGGTCACCGGCTGGAGCTGTATGGCGTTCCGCTGAAACAGGATTGATTCATCACAAAACGCGATTGGTGGTCTCACGGCAATTCATCAAAATTGCCGCAAAATCGCTTGCCGCGTCGTGAAAGATCGGGTTTTGGTTCCGTAAGGGCACTTATTTTGTCAGCCCATTCCAACGGACACGCAAATGAACAACGTAAACGGCATTCTGCTGATCATCGGGTCGATGGCGGCCTTTTCGCTTGAGGACATGTTCATCAAGCATCTGTCGATCGGCGTTTCGACCGGGCAGATCATGATTGTGCTGGGTCTGTTTTGCGGGCTGGTTTTTGTGGCGCTGTCACTGGCAACGCGCAAGCGAATCTTTGATCCGTTGGCCTGGCGGGGCTTGCCACTGGCCCGGGGCCGCGACCGAGGGAATTGGCGCTCTGGCCTTTGTCACCGCGCTGTCTCTGGTCGAGATGTCCACTGTCGCTGCAGTTTTTCAGGCGATGCCGCTGGTGGTGACCATGGGGGCTGCACTGTTTCTGGGTGAGCATGTCGGTTGGGCGGCGATGGAGCGCCATTGGCGTCGGATTCATCGGTGTTCTGATGATCATCCGTCCGGGGTTTGAGGGTTTCAAACCTGAATCTCTCTTTGTTGTTGCCTCGGTCATTGCCATTGCCACACGTGATCTGATCACCCGTCGTCTGGATACCCGCGTGGCGTCATCTGTTGTTGCCATGCAGGCCTATGTCGCCGTTGGCGTGACCGGAGTGATTTTGATGGCGTTCACCGCACAGCCCGTCATTCCGCTGCAATCGGCGCAGATCGGACCCTACATTGGCGCGGTTCGGATTTGGCGTTCTGGGATATTACGGCATCGTCATCGCCATGCGGATCGGCGAAGCCTCGGCCCTGACACCGTTCAGATACACGCGGCTGGTCTTTTCCATCGCCGCTGGCATGCTGATGTTCGGTGAACGCCCCGATCAGATGACACTGGCGGGGGCATCGCTGATTCATCGGGTCCGGCATGTATACCTTTATCCGCGAGCGCCAGGCTGGCGCGTGCAATGGCGGTTGCGGCCTGACGGATCGTCGCAGGTTGGCGCAAACAATCAGCTGTGAGCCCTTAGGGCCGGAATATATGCGTGTTAGCGATAACGCGCCCGGTTTACTTTTTGCCCGGTGCTGTTAAGAGGCATGCAACCAAAGGCATCTTTAGGGACCGGCATCATGAGCACAATCATCGACATCCACGCACGCGAAATCCTGGACAGCCGGGGCAACCCCACCGTCGAGGTGGACGTGATCCTGGAAGACGGCACCCATGGGCCGCGCCGCAGTCCCCTCGGGCGCGTCGACCGGCGCCTATGAGGCGGAGGAAAAAGCGTGACGGTGACAAATCCCCGCTATCTGGGCAAGGGCGGTGCTTGAGGCGGTCGGCCGCGGTCAATGGCGAGATTGCCGAGGAACTGGTGGGCTTTGACGCCACCGAACAGGTGGCCATAGACGGGGCGATGATCGAACTGGACGGGACCGAAAACAAGGGGCCGTCTGGGTGCCAACGCCATTCTGGGCGTCTCGCTGGCCACAGCCAAGGCGGCGGCAGATTTCACCACGCAGCCTTTGTATCGCTATGTCGGCGGCACGTCGGCCCGCGTTCTGCCGGTGCCGATGATGAATATCATCAATGGCGGTGAGCATGCCCGACAACCCGATCGACATTCAGGAATTCATGATCATGCCGGTCTCGGCCAGCAATATCCGCGAGGCGGTGCGCATGGGGTCCGAGGTCTTCCCACACCCTGAAAAAAGAACTGTCCGCTGCTGGTTCTGAACACGGGCATCGGCGACGAAGGCGGGTTTGCCCCCAACATTGCAAGCACCCGCGAGGCATTGGATTTCATTCTGAAATCCATCGAAAAGGCAGGCTACAAACCGGGTGAGGAAATCCACCTGGCGCTGGAATGCGCGGCGACCGAATATTACAAGGACGGCAAATATGTCCTGTCGGGCGAGGGCAAAAGCCTGACCTCAGACGAAAACGCCGCCTATCTGGCCGCTCTGGTCAATGACTACCCGATCATCTCGATCGAGGACGGCATGTCCGAGGATGACTGGGACGGTTGGAAGGCCCTGACCGACGCCATCGGCGACAAGGTGCAACTGGTTGGCGATGACCTGTTCGTGACCAACCCGGCGCGTCTGGCCGAAGGGATTGAGCGCGGCTGTGCCAACTCCATGCTGGTCAAGGTTAACCAGATCGGGTCGCTGTCAGAGACCCTGCGCGCCGTCGATATGGCCCATCGCGCGCGGTACACAAACGTGATGTCGCACCGCTCGGGCGAGACCGAGGATGCCACCATTGCCGATCTGGCGGTGGCAACCAATTGCGGCCAGATCAAAACCGGCTCGCTGGCACGGTCGGACCGGTTGGCGAAGTACAACCAGTTGATCCGCATTGAGGAATCGCTGGGTGAGGTTGCCGAATACGCAGGCGCGTCGATCCTGAAACGCTGA
>CAXXPZ010000065.1:0-45058 GCA_963422555.2 uncultured Ruegeria sp. | reverse complement strand
TGCGGTTGCCGAAGTTGAGCAGGCCCAACTCAACGTCCGGGCGGATCGAGAAGGCACAGTGAACCGCATCTACGCACAGCCGGGTGAATTCGTAACAGAAGGCCAGCCTCTGGCCGAGATCTCGAACTATGAAACCCCTGTCGTGAACGTCTATCTTCCCACCAAGAACCTTGCGCAGGCCTATATTGGAAAAGAAGTGTCGATCGTGTTGCCAGGGTCGCGAGGTTGTTGCAGGCATCGTGCATGACCCTGTCCAAGTCACAGAGACCATTCCAGCATCCCTCGCGGGAACCTTCGAAGGCTCGCAAGTGGCAATCAAAGTTGTTGTTCAGTTCGTTGAACCACCAGAAACATGGATCGAAGGCCTGCCCGTCAAAGTGAGGTTTCTATGGCCGTTCTAGTCACCGGAGGGGCGGGCTATATCGGTTCGCACATCTGCATTGAATTGCTGAACGCCGGCCAAGACGTTGTGGTGTTCGACAATTTCTGAACCGGGCATGTCGAGGCCCTGCGGCGCGTCGAAAAGCTTGCTGGCCGCTCACTGATAATCTCCGAAGGAGACATACGGGACAGAAACGCCATCGCCAATGCCCTCAGAACCCATGGATGCACTTCGGTCATCCAACTGGCCGGTTTGAAAGCCGTTGGCGACTCTATCACGCAGCAGATGCCTTTTTACCAGAACAACGTCTTCGGCTCGGTAAGGCGGCTGCGCTTGTTGTGATGTGCGCTACTGATCAGCGATACGGATTTCGCCGTTTGGTCGAAAAATCTGCAGTGGCGCGGGGTTTATCGCACTGGGAAACCAACTTGCCTGAAACTTATGTTGACAATATCTGTTCGGATAATAATTTTAGTAACTAAAATAAAATTAGGTGAGTTCAAAAATGTATCTCGGATTGGACTTGGGAACATCCGGTCTCAGAGGGATTCTTGTCGACGACGCAGGTTCCGTCGCAGGCAGTGCTGAGTCTAATATCCTCACGTCTTCCTCAAAGCCTGGATGGTCCGAACAGTCCCCTTTGGATTGGGTGGAGGCTTGCAAAGAAGTCGTCGGTCAGCTTCGGGCTGCACACGGAACCGCGTTTTCCGCGCTGCGCGGCATTGGTTTGAGCGGGCACATGCACGGTGCGACCCTTTTGGATGCCAATTGCAACGTGTTGCGGCCGTGCATTCTGTGGAACGACACGCGGGCATCGAAAGAGGCAGAGATTCTTGATCAACTGCCGGGTATGCGTTCGAGTTCAGGCAATATCGTTTTCCCGGGGTTTACGGCTCCCAAGTTGGAATGGGTCCGCGAAAATGAGCCTGACCTGTTTGCAAAAATTGCCAAGGTCCTGCTACCGAAAGACTACCTGCGGCTCTGGTTGACCGGAGATTACGTCAGCGACATGTCTGACAGTGCGGGGACTTCATGGCTGGACGTTGGTGCGCGGCGATGGTCGGAAACCGCACTGGAACAAAGTCACATGAGCATCGAACAAATGCCCCGGCTGGTCGAAGGCAGTGATCCGGGCGGGGAGTTGCGGTCCGAGTTGCAGCAAGAGTGGGGGAGTGCCGGAGCCGGTCATGATTGCAGGCGGAGCAGGCGACAACGCTGCTGCTGCCTGTGGGATAGGCAGTATAAGCGACGGAACTGGCTTCTTGTCCCTCGGAACCTCAGGTGTGCTGCTGGTGTCCAGGGACATTTATGCTCCAGCGCCAGAAACGGCGGTACATTGTTTTTGTCATTCTGTCCCTGACAGGTGGATTCAGATGGGTGTTATCCTGTCTGCGACAAACAGTTTGAACTGGCTTTCCCTCAACGTTGGCAAGCCTGTCGAGGACTTGGTCGCCTCCCTGCCTGCCGATCTGGATGGCCCATCAGAGATCACGTTTCTGCCTTATCTTTCAGGTGAGCGGACGCCGCACAATGACAGTGCAATCCGTGGTGCGTTCCTGGATGTGGATATTTCCTCGGAGACCACTGACTTGACGCGGGCTGTCATGGAGGGCGTCGCCTTTGCAATGCGGGACTGTCTGGAGGCCCTCAAGAGTACCGGAACAAAGCCAACCAGCCTTTTGGCCGTTGGCGGCGGTGCGCGATCTCGTTATTGGTTGCAAAATCTGGCCACCGTGCTCAATACGCCCCTTGCCTTGCCCCTGGGCAGTGAATTTGGAGCCGCCATCGGCGCCGCCCGTCTGGCAATGTGCGCCGTCAATGGCGCAAACCCGGACACCGTGATGATGTCGCCCAATATCGACACGGTCATCGAACCTCGTGAGGATCTGATCGATGCTTTCGAAAATGAATACCAACGTTACCGGCAATATTATTCGGCCTTAGCACCTTTTGCGAAACGATGAACACGAGGCGGGACATACCTCCTCAGATCGAAGCGGCCGTTCTGAATGATGGCGACATGCGAGTGTCGCTGCTCAGCTACGGGGCCATAACTCAAGGTTGGTGGTACAAGGGTTTGCCAATGATCCTTGGATACGAGAGCCTGCAGGACTACGTCACCGACAAAAACTATCTGGGCGCAATCGTGGGGCGTGTCGCAAATCGGATCGGAGAAGCGCGTTTTGACATGGAAAATGTCCGTTATGAACTGGACGCAAACGAGGGTCGGAATTCCTTGCACGGTGGGCGGGCAGGCCTATCGCATCAGAATTGGGCTCTTGAGCAGATAACAGCGAGCGAGGCCATTTTGCGCATCACATCCCCGGAGGGTGCCAGCGGTTTTCCGGGAGAAGTGAGATTTGAAGTGCGAGTAAGACTGGACTATCCGCGTCTGATCTATTCGATTTCAGCGCAGCCGGATCGGCCGACCCCCATAAGTATAGCGCAGCACAACTACTATTGCCTGGGTAGCGTGACGGGCATTTCCGGGCATAGTCTGCGGCTGGCCTCAAGCCGCTATCTTGAAGTTGACAATCTGGGCATTCCCTCGGGCAAAGTTGAGGGTGCAAGTGAGAGCGGGATAGATTTTTTCGTGCCGAAAGCGATCAGTACCGCTTTGACGGATTTGGACAATTACTTCGTTTTCGACGGCGCACGAGAGACTGAGTTCCCGGTCGCTGACCTTACCGCACCCACCGGTCTTAAGTTATCTGTCTGGTCTGACCAGGCGGGGGCACAGGTTTACTCCGGGGCGCACCTTACAAAACCGTTCCAAAAAAGGGCTGGTGTGTGTATCGAGCCGTCGGGATATCCTAACGCGCCCAACATTCCCACATTTCCGTCGATCATATACGCTCCTGAAGCCCCTTACGAGCAGACACTGATTCTGGAGATTTCCGAGGGTGAGACATGAGGCTTGTTGCACCGATAGGTGCTTTCGGCGTGGTGATTGCGTCCATGACGGTAGCTGCGGCTCAGAACCTGGGGCCAAACCCAGAGTTTGTTGAACCTGACATGAACAGGGTCCAACTGGGGCGATTGCTTTTCTACGATCCGATCTTGTCCGGGAACAGGAACATCAGCTGCGCAACTTGTCATCACCCCAAACTCGGCACGTCCGATGGGCTCTCGCTTGGGATCGGTGAGGGTGGCGCGGGTCTGGGAGCAAAGCGGAAACTCGATGTGGAAAACCCGCCGGAGCAACGAATCCCGCGCAATTCGCCGGGTCTATGGAATCTTGGCGCAACCGAGTTCACAACCTTCTTCCATGATGGGCGCCTTGAAACGGATCCGACACGCGCGAACGGTATCAGGACGCCGCTGGGCACTCATATGCGGTCAGGTTTCAATTCCGCTCTGGCATCTCAGGCAATGTTTCCGGTGTTGTCTCCTGATGAGATGGCAGGCCACTATTCCGAGAATGACGTCAGCCAGGCTGTACGCCTTGGGCTGCTTACTCAGGAAGGCGGGGCGTGGGATCTGATTGCGGCTCGTGTCGCGGCCATCCCGGAATACGTACAGCGTTTTTCTCAGGTCGCACCAACGGATTCGATCACCTTTTCCGCTATTGCGAATGTAATTGCCGATTTCATTGCCTTCGAATGGCGCGCTGACAAAAGCCCGTTTGACCTTGCGATGCGGGGGGAAGCTGAACTGACGGCAGAGGCACAGCGCGGCATGCAGTTGTTCTACGGGAAAGCAGGGTGCAGCATCTGTCATTCGGGCTGGTTCCAAACAGACCACAAATTTCACTCTATTGCGATGCCGCAGATAGGACCCGGAAAAGCGGCGCGGTTTGAAAGCCATGTCCGGGATGATGGGCGCCTACGCGTGACCGGCGATGCAGAGGATGCGTTTGCGTTTCGTACGCCCTCGTTGCGCAATGTAACGCTGACGGCCCCGTACGGGCATAACGGCGCCTATGCGCAGCTTGAAGATATTGTGCGCCATCATCTCCACCCAGAGGACTCACTGCGTTCGTACTCCTTGGAACTGGCGGTACTGCCTGATTTTCCGGGCGCGCAGGATCAGCGGCCATTGTCGAACCCGGAGAATTTGGATGCGATTGCCAGAAGTAGCGACCTGCCGAGGTTAAGTTTGACGGATCAGGAGATCAGCGCGCTTCTGAGCTTTCTGGCCAGTCTGGAAGATCCCGCGGAACGTCTTGGTGTTCCGAAACAGGTTCCAAGTGGACTGCCGGTCGACCAATGATCATCGCTCAATTTGAATGATCTGATTGGATTGGATTTCCTGCCATCCTCCTTCTTCACCATCAGGCCAAATGACCCGAACTTCGATTGCCTGCGCCTCCCCCAGTCCAAAATGATGAAGCCCCGCGATTCCGCTGGTGTGCCCTCCACCGATTGTGATTTCCCGGGTTTCCATACCTGACGCGGTCCTGGCCTCGATAAAGCCGCCGACCGCGAAGCGATTTGGTTTATCTTGGGAAATGTCCAGCATCACCCAATTCCCGGAGTGAGGCTGGTTTTGATAGACCTCAAGTTCCGAGCCCCGGTTAACCGCCACCAGATCCAGCCAGCCGTCATTGTTGAAGTCAGCCAAAGCGGCGCCGCGCGACTTGGCCATAGAAGCAATGCCAGCCTCGACTGAAGCTTCTTGGAACTGACCATTCTCCTGTTGCAACAGCAGGTTGTTGGGGTCATTCAACGCCGCATCTGGCATTTGCTCGACATTTCCCTTGGCGACAAAGATATCGTCGAGACCGTCGTTGTTGACGTCGCCAAATTGCGCATGCCATCCGGTCGATGGGCGACCGTCGTCTCCAATATGTGGCCTGTGAGCGGTGGTGCCTTTGCTGTAAGTGGCGTCTCGCCAGGTTGGGCCGCCTGCTTCGGGGTCAAAAATTTGCAATTTTTGATCACCCATGGAAGTCAGATAAACTTCGGGAAAGCCATCGCCTGTCAGATCTCGCGAAGCGATGCCCATGCCCCAGATCGAATATGCCAACCATCCGTCTTCTTTCGAATAGGGGCGTGGAGTTTTCTCCATTGCCCACAATTGCTCGTGGCCGCCACGCACATAGTAATGGCGATCGTTGCTGACCCGCAGATCCGCTTGCCCGGTGCGGGACCAGTCAGAAAACAGAATGGACAGCGCGCAATAGCCTGGTTCCAGATGTTCCGGTGGCTGGTAGCTGCCGCCAGTGGGCCGGTATAGGACCGTGGGTCCGCAAGACTCAAACGGGCCGTCGGGATTGCGACGATCAACATAGGTTCCAAAGGCCAATGTTGGCAGCGTCTGATTAACTTCCCAGGTTGCAGAGAACCCAGTTGTCCAATGGTCCTCTGACTGGAAACCAAGGGTGTTGAAGGGGCGGAATTTGCAATCGGGCTCGCCCTTCATAAGCAGATCGGGACCGACGCGCAAAATGGCCAGATCCAGAATGCCATCACTGTCGATATCCAGCGGGTAAGCGCCAGCTACACCGACCATGGACAATAGCTCGGGGGTATCAGCACGAAATGAAACGCTTTCGCGCGATGTGTTTCTGAACAGTTTGGATGTGTTGGTGCCACCCGCGGCAAAGAATTCGGGCAGTCCATCCCCGTCGCAATCGAAAACGGCGACCCCGCCGCCCACAAAGTGCTCCCAGCCGCCGTCATAAATATGAGTACCTATGTCAATCTTTTGGAACTGCGGAGCTCGAGTTTCTGCGCTGGCCGCAGATGCAAAAGCTAACAGGATAAAAAGCTCAGGGCGCATTTGCCGCCAACTCCTTCACTTTGAGAATCGAGACTTGCTCAATCCCGTACGCCGCAGCTCCCTTGGCCCACATCAGGTCGCCCCAGTGATGGACTTTGATTTCCGGCAAGGGGGTATCGACATTCACCACACCACTGCGAATTCGAGCCATCACTTCGTCCGAATAGAGGTGTTCCAAGTCCATCTGATCTCCGGACAAAATAATGCGTTCGGGATCAAACAGGTTGATCAGATTGGATATCCCCAGTCCAAACATCTGGCCCGCGTGGGCCAGAACGGACTTCGCCCTTTCATCTCCGGATCGCGCATTTTTGTGGATCTCCGTAACAGTTTCCGATCCAGTTATTTGATCGGCAACGGTTGCTTCCCGGATCAGTGCATAGTCGCCGACATAGGCCTCAAGACATCCCCGCTGGCCGCATTGGCAAAGCGCGCCGTTCAGTTGAACTTTGATGTGGCCAAACTCTGCTCCGCAACCTCTTTCCCCGCGATACAGTTTGCCGTCCAGCACAATTCCAAGCCCAACGCCGTGTTCGATCGTGACGACAAGAAAGTTCCGAAGGCCCTTGCCTAATCCAAAAAGCTGTTCCGCCTTTGCCACCAGATTGGCGTCATTTTCTATAAAAGCGGGGCAGGGCAACTCTGTTTCCAGCAACTGGCTGAAATCGACGTTTCTTTCGGTAATGGAAGAGGACCAGTGCACGAAGTTTCTGCCGGCGTCCACAAGGCCAGCAATCCCAATTGACACTCCGGACAAGGCGTCAAGGGTTTCGTTGATCCGGACGCAGGCCTGTTCCAGCGCCTCGCGAAGGGTCGCCACAAATGCGCCCGGCGTCATCCGGACATCGTCCAACGGATGTTTATATGACGTGACTTCGTTGCCTTCGAAATCGACGAGGATGACCGAGATCATGTGGCGCGCCACTTTAAGACCCGCAACAAGGTGAGAGCGGCCATCCAACTGAAGTAAAACTCTGGGCCGCCCCCTTTTGGCGGACTTGGATTGCTGTCCGGTTTCGATCTCTTTGATCAGTCCCGCAGAAATGAGGTCGGCTGTAGCTGTCGTAACCGTCGCCGGGCTGGTCTGCAAAGCGCTGGCGATATCTATCCGGGAAATCGAGCCTATTTTCCGGATATGTTCCAACACCCGCAGGCGGGTAATGTTCCGCTGGTCTGCGGCATTTTGAGAAGCTTTGCTTTTCAGCATCCTGGCCTCGCGAATCTTGTTTTTACCTCAATCTATTTGGATTTCGACTCTTCTAACAGACTAAATATTTTACCGGCTGAAATAAATATGGTATTCAGATTTGTGAGAGCCGCGAATCGAAATGCGACGGCTCGGCAAATGGGAGGAAATCATGAAGAGAATTCTCAGCTTTTCGGCTGTGGCCACATTATTGGCTTCGACCGCCTTCGCAGAGCCTGTGGTCGGTGTCAGCTGGTCAAACTTTCAGGAAGAGCGTTGGAAAACAGACGAGGCAGCCATTAAATCAGCGCTTGAAGCAGGGGGCGCTGAGTACATTTCGGCCGATGCTCAGTCGTCGTCCGCAAAGCAGCTGTCAGACATTGAAAGCCTGATCGCCCAGGGCGTGGACGCGCTGATCATTCTGGCGCAAGATGCGCAGGCCATCGGACCGGCCGTTCAGGCAGCAGCGGACGAAGGTATCCCGGTCATTGCTTATGATCGCCTGATTGAAGACGACCGTGCGTTCTATCTGACCTTCGACAACGTGGAAGTCGGCAGAATGCAGGCCCGTGCTGTTTTTGAAGCCATGCCCAAGGGCAACTACGTCATGATCAAGGGCTCTCCGACCGATCCGAACGCAGATTTTCTGCGCGGCGGTCAGCAAGAGATCATCGGAGCCGCAGTCGACGGTGGTGATATCGTCATCGTTGGCGAGGCCTATACAGATGGCTGGCTGCCTGCGAATGCGCAGCGGAACATGGAACAGATCCTGACAGCGAACGAAAACAAAGTTGATGCGGTCGTTGCGTCGAATGACGGAACCGCAGGCGGTGTTGTCGCGGCTTTGACTGCGCAGGGCATGGACGGCATTCCAGTCTCAGGCCAAGACGGTGACCATGCTGCACTTAACCGTGTCGCACTGGGAACTCAGACCGTTTCGGTTTGGAAGGATGCCCGTGAACTTGGCAAGGCGGCTGGAGAAATCGCGGTCGCGTTGAGCGGAGGGGCAAGCCCCGGAGATGTCGACGGTGCAATTAGCTGGACGTCGCCTGGTGGCACCGAGATGAATTCGGTCTTCCTTGCGCCCGTACCGATCACCAAGGACAACCTGTCCGTGGTTGTGGACGCCGGATGGATTCCACTGGAAGACCTGTGCCAGAGCGTAGAAAACGGTCCCGCTCCTTGCAACTAAATTTCCAAGTCTCCGGCCCTTCTTTCTGAGGGGCCGGGGACCATTGCTGAATATGAAAGATCGGAAATGACCGAAACTTCGTCTCAGCCGGTTCCGGAAAAAGCGAAACCCAGCCTGTTCCAGCAATTGGAACTGGATATGCGGCTTTTGGGAATGATCGGCGCGTTTGTCATCCTGTGCGTCGGGTTCAACATCTTTACGGATGGGCGGTTCCTGACGCCTCGTAACCTGTTCAACCTGTCTATCCAGACGGTTTCGGTCGCCATTATGGCCTGCGGGATGGTGTTCATTATCGTCACTCGGCACATCGACTTGTCTGTCGGCGCGCTGCTGGCAACGACCTCGGCGGTGATGGCAATTACACAAACCGAGCTTCTACCGCAAATACTTGGAATGGGTTTGAACAACCCGGCGACCTGGGCAATCACAATTGTCGTCGGGCTGTTTGTGGGCACGCTGATTGGAGCATTTCACGGCTGGATGGTTGGTTATCTGACGATACCGGCTTTCATCGTGACGCTTGGCGGGTTTCTGGTCTGGAGGAACGTCGCCTGGTATCTGACCAGCGGCCAGACAATTGGCCCTCTGGATAGTACGTTTCTGATGTTTGGAGGGACCAACGGAACTTTGGGGACGACGACAAGCTGGCTGTTTGGGCTGTTCGCGACTGCGATCGCCATATGGGCTTTGTGGAGTGGGCGACGCGCAAAAGCATCCCACGGTTTCCCTGTAAAACCTGTTTGGGCCGAGGCCACCATGGCCGGGATCATCGCGATTGCCATCCTTGGGTACGTCTACATCGTAAACAGCTACGCCATTCCGACGCGCCGACTGCAACGTATGTTCGAAGCACGCGGCGAGACGATGCCCGAGGGGTTGGTCGTCGGGTATGGAATTCCGATTTCCGTCCTTATCCTGATCATCGTAGCTGTTACGCTGACCATAGTGGCGCGGAAAACCCGGTTTGGGCGATATATCTTTGCCACCGGTGGCAACCCGGATGCGGCAGAGCTTTCGGGCATCAACACGCGTCTTCTAACCGTCAAAATTTTCGCGCTGATGGGCTTCCTGTGCGCGGTATCCGCCGTGGTCGCCTCGGCACGCCTGGCAAACCATTCCAACGACATTGGCACGCTGGATGAACTGAGGGTCATCGCCGCCGCCGTTATTGGAGGGACCGCTTTGTCGGGAGGCATCGGCACTATTTACGGAGCGATCCTTGGCGCCTTGATCATGCAGGCGCTTCAATCTGGCATGGCCATGGTTGGCGTGGACGCGCCGTTTCAGAATATCGTGGTCGGCAGCGTACTGGTGCTGGCAGTCTATATCGACATCGTCTACCGCAAGCGACTGGGGGCAAAATGATGCAAGCTCAGGATATGCAAAAGACACCCACCAAATCCGGCCGCGGCTCTGGTGCGCCGCCATTGGTCGAGATGCGCGACATCTCGATTTCCTTCGGTGGGATCAAGGCTGTCGACCATGTGTCGGTCGATCTCTATCCAGGTGAAGTCGTTGGTTTGCTGGGACACAACGGGGCAGGGAAGTCCACTTTGATTAAGGTGCTTTCGGGTGCCTATCAAATGGAAAACGGTGAGATTTTGATCGATGGCAAACCGGTCGAGATCGGCAATCCCCGCGACGCCCGGGCAAACAATATCGAAACGATCTATCAGACGCTCGCATTGGCTGACAATCTGGATGCGACATCGAACCTTTTCTTGGGGCGTGAGATGACAACGCCATTCGGATTGGTCAACGACGCAGCCATGGAGGCTGAATGCCGGAAGATCATGGCGCAACTCAATCCGAACTTTCAAAAGTTCAATGATCCTGTTTCCGCGTTGTCGGGTGGTCAAAGGCAGTCTGTGGCAATTGCTCGGGCCGTCTATTTCAACGCCCGCATTCTGATCATGGATGAACCCACGGCAGCACTGGGGCCGCACGAGACGCAGATGGTGGCGGACTTGATCCACCAGCTAAAGGCGCAAGGCATCGGAATTTTTTTGATTGATCACGACGTGCATGCAGTCATGGAACTGTGTGATCGCGCTTCGGTAATGAAGAACGGAAAACTGGTTGGGACGGTCGATATCGCAGACGTCACTGATGACGACCTTTTGTCGATGATTATTCTCGGCAAGCAGCCAGCACAAAAAGCAGAGTAGGGGGCAGAAATGCCAAGTGGATTTTTTGAAGGGATCGAGCAGATCCGATTTGAAGGTGTGAATAGCACGAACCCGCTGGCCTTCCGGCATTATAACCCGAACGAGATTGTATTGGGTAAGCGTATGGAAGACCACCTGCGATTTGCGGTCGCCTGGTGGCACTCATTCGCCTGGGAAGGCGGCGATCCCTTCGGTGGGCCGACATTCGCACGCCCGTGGCATCCGCAGAATGAGATGGGCCGGGCTCGCCTAAAGGCGGACATTGCTTTCGAACTGTTTGAGCTTCTGGGTCAGCCATTCTTCTGCTGGCATGACGCTGACATCCGGCCAGAGCAGGGTAATTTTGCTGATAACTTGAGAACTCTGGAAGAAATCACTGACTACATCGGCGAAAAGATGCAGGTGTCTGGAACCAAGTTGCTTTGGGGTACGGCCAATATGTTCAGCCATCGTCGCTGGATGTCTGGCGCCAGTACCAATCCTGATCCCGACGTTTTTGCATTCGCTGCAGCGACAGTAAAATCCTGCATGGATGCGACCCACAAGCTCGGGGGAGAAAACTACGTTCTATGGGGTGGCCGAGAAGGCTATGAAACCCTGTTGAACACGGATCTGAAAACCGAGTTGGACCACATGGGCCGTTTTTTGAACATGGTCGTTGAATACAAACACAAGATTGGGTTCAAAGGCACTATTCTCGTGGAGCCCAAGCCTCAGGAGCCGTCCAAACACCAATACGACTATGACGCTGCGACTTGTATTGGATTTCTCAGGAAGTACGGGTTGCAGGACGAGGTCAAATTGAACCTCGAGCAGGGGCATGCGATCCTGGCCGGACACAGTTTTGAGCATGAAATTGCGGTCGCCGCTGCCGAAGGGATGCTTGGTTCGATCGACATGAACCGCAACGATTACCAATCCGGGTGGGATACGGACCAGTTCCCGAATAATACGCCAGAGGTTGCTTTGGCATATTACTACATCCTGAAAGCTGGGGGCTTTACAACTGGGGGCACAAATTTTGACGCCAAAATACGTCGGCAGTCGCTTGATGCAAAAGATCTTATTGCAGCCCATGTCGGTGGAATGGACATCTGTGCACGAGGCTTGAAAGCTGCGGCTGCTTTGATTGAAGACGGCGGCTTGGAGGACGCGCTGACGCAGCGGTATTCCGGTTGGAACACGCCGGAAGCAGTGTCTATGTTGGGTAGCAGTCTGGAAGAAATTTCCGCTCGGGTTCGGCAGGAAAATACCAACCCGAAACCACAATCTGGGCGTCAGGAGATTCTGGAGAATTATGTGAACAGGTTTGTGTGACCATGGAAGCTGCAAACAAGGTATTGTTAAAAGAACCTGGAATGAACCGAACAGGAGCTTTCATAGCCCCCACCTATGACCAAGCGGTACCTATCAGAGCACTCCGGTCAGTAAGGATCATTTAACGGTCAAGTGCGCTCAAGTTGAAAGTGCGAGTAGTCTATGCGCGGTATCAGACGTTCCGCAAGCAAGGCACGCTTTTCGGGGTTGGATAGTCCCTCAATGGCGCGGACTTCCTCCATTACCTGGAAATCGGCGGCGTCCGCCTGAGAAATCTCAAACTCCTTGGATATGCTTTTCCCTTCGCTCTCGAAGCGGTTTCGGCCGTGCAATTTTCCTTGGGTTCGGGGTAGTCGCGAAGCCCAACCCAAAAACTCTTTCTGTCTTTCGTTCGTGAGAGAAGCGACCGGGATGTCGACGCAGTGGAAATTGACATGTGGGGTATATCATCGCAGGCCGAGTCCAGGCCTGCTTAGACCAAGGCAAACACACCCGCAGCGAATGTCCGGGTTAGGGACGCTAATTTCCATTCGATGGAACCCCGACTTCATCTTCCGAAACATGTTCTGGCTTACATGCTGCGCAATTCTAGCCCAAGCGATTCAGACCACTTACAGTCTTACTTTTTCAATCAACGGAACCAATCATAGGCTTCCATTTCTTTGGAATTTTAGTTCTAACCCGGAACAAAAGTGGTGGAGTGTGGCGATAATCTACATGACGCTTTTCGGACTTGCATGGATGTGTTGGCGGGCTGACCGAGAGCTACGCGGAAACAAAAAGAATAATGAGTGAATTTAAAGACAAGGCGTTTGAAGACGTCCGGAATATCTTCACATCAGCTTGGACGGAGACAAAGGGACAAGTTGTGCCGAAATCAGAAGATTTGGGCCTAGGGAATGTTGGGCGTTCGATTTCCGCTACTGTGCTTTACGCTGACATAGATGGCTCAACTCAGATTGTCGACCGTTTCAATGCTAAGTTTGCTGCCGAGGTCTACAAAGCTTTCCTCCTATGCGCGACTAGAACGATCCGACGTAACGGAGGGGAAGTTCGATCATTCGACGGTGATCGTGTCATGGGGGTCTATATCGGGGAGAGCAAGAATTCAGACGCCGCCAAGACTGGTCTTCAAATCAACTATTTGGTGAAGGAGGTCATCAACCCGGCACTGAAAGCCCAATACACATCGACCAATTTTTCTCTTCGCCATACCGTTGGCATCGATACGTCAGAGATGCTTGTTGTGAGGAGCGGTATTCGCAACAACAATGATCTCGTATGGGTCGGAAGCGCCGCCAACCATGCTGCAAGAATGAACTCTCTTTCTAGCGACTTCGCAACGCGGCTAACCCCAGCCGTCTACAAGAAATTGAATGAGAAATCGAAGTTCGGCGGAAACCCGCGGCGCAACATGTGGACCAGCGCGGACTGGAACGGGCGAACAATCTATCGATCCTCTTGGACTTGGCGACCGTGAACTCCTATTTCGATCATAAGAGCAGGCATTGAAGACTTGTGCAGCGAAGGTCTGCTTCCCGCCCCAGGTACCGATTTTTAAGTCCCTTGGCAGCATTTGCTGCGGTGGTTCTTGGAAATGACCAAATCAGCAAACTAAGCCGAGAACCCACTATCAAATCCACCGAATTTGGTGAAGGTTGCGTTCTTGCCCGACAAAAGTTGGTTTTCTAACCGTACAAGTCGCGATTCAAACCGGACGGCACACTTTCGGAGAATTGTGGCTGGGGTGGTAGGATTCGAACCTACGATACACAGTACCAAAAACTGCGGCCTTACCACTTGGCTACACCCCAACGGTGAGCGGCTGTCTACGACTGTTGCTCATCGGGTTCAAGAGGTTTTTCAGCAAAAATCGATGCGATCAGAAAAATATTCCTAGGCTCATTCGAGTTGGGTCCAACTGCGGCAACGGGTCCATGTGGGGTAGCACGCAAATAGGTCTTGTTGTCGGTCAAACCGGTAAATCACAGCGCCTGTGCGGGCTGATAACCTTTGGTGGCACAGGGCATAAATGAAGATGAACCTGATCCTAACACCACCTGTACGAGCCGCCCGCTATTCCCGGACTTCAGACGGATCGACACCCCACAGATTACCCTTTTGGGTCCAGCCTCGGTATCCGCCGGCTGAGATGCGGCACCATTCAAGGGTGCAGCTGCCCAGCCTAGCCACCACACCGGATTCGAAATGCGCGTTGATCTGAGAATTGGGGTCGGGCGTTGTGTAAACTGGCAGCAGATCGGACTCGATCAAAACAGTGCGGACGCCGGACAGCAGGGCATAATGCACCCAACCCCCTGCGCCGTCGCGGTCCTGAACCTTGCGCCAGTTGCCGTATTCCGCAGTGATTTGCAGCGGCATTCCGCGTCGTTTGAAAACCCAGTCGATTCGATGGGTCAGCGACGGCCCGCGCCGGACATTGCCCTCGGCGGCTTTCATCGAGACATATCGTGGCAAGGGCAGGTTGGTGACCGGGCCACGCCTGTCCTGTGCGCTGACGGCGGATGCGCCGTACGCGACAATCAATACCGAGATCACCGCCAGACCAAGGCGTTTCACCGAAAAAATAGCACTCACTGCCTGTCTGCTCTTATGCCTGTTTGCCGTGCTTCGAAAAAAGGTAGCATCAATGGACATGGGGTTCTTGTGCCCCGTCTGATCCTGCGCCACGATGCCATGGCAGGCAACTGAATGCAAAGCGGTAGGAGAACTGAGGTGGCAAGAGAACGTCTGAGTGTTGTTGTAACGCGACGGTTGCCTGAGGCGGTTGAGACCCGGTTGAGCGAGCTTTTTGATGTGCGCCTTCGTGACACCGACGCGCCTATGACGCGCGAGGAATTGGCCACCGCCATGAAAGAGGCGGACGTGTTGGTGCCGACCATTACCGACACGATCGACGCGGGCATATTGGGGCAGGCCGGTGAAAACCTGCGTCTGATCGCCAATTATGGGGCAGGGGTCGACAATATCGACGTATCGACTGCGCGGCAGCGGGGCATTCTGGTGTCAAACACGCCCGGCGTTCTGACCGATGACACCGCAGATATGACCATGGCGCTGATTCTTGCCGTCACCCGTCGAATCCCCGAGGGACAAAGCGTGATGCAAAAGGGCGATTGGACCGGCTGGGCACCAACTGCGCTGCTGGGCGGTCGAGTCGGGGGGTGCCGTTTGGGCGTTCTCGGTATGGGTCGGATCGGGCAGGCCGTTGCCAAGCGGGCCAGCGCGTTTGGGATGCAGGTGCACTATCATAATCGCCGCAGGCTGCGGGCCGAAATCGAAGAGGAACTTGAGGCCACCTATTGGGAAAGCCTTGATCAGATGGTGGCGCGGATGGATGTGATTTCGATCCATTGCCCGTCAACGCCGTCCACCTTTCACCTGATGAATGCGCGGCGGTTGAAGCTGATGAAACCTTCGGCGGTGATCGTGAACACGTCGCGCGGCGAAGTGATTGACGAAAACGCCCTGACCCGCATGATCCGGTCCCACGAGATCGCCGGCGCCGGTCTGGACGTGTATGAACATGGCACGAATGTGAACCCGCGCCTCCGGCAGATGCCGAACGTGGTTCTTTTGCCGCATATGGGCTCGGCCACGTTGGAAGGCCGGATCGAGATGGGTGAAAAGGTCATCATCAATATCAAGACATTCGAGGATGGCCACCGCCCGCCGGATCAGGTCGTTCCCGCGATGCTGTAACACCGACTTGCGATCTGGGGAGGATCACGATGGTGCAAGCAAGCGCCTTGGCGCGCAACGAAACCGGTATAGAAACGGTCATCGGCATTCTGAAACAGCGTTTTGCCGATCGCCTGCAGACCGGCGCGTCTGTCCGGGAACAGCACGGTCACACCACCACCTGGATCGACAATCAAAGCCCGGATGCGGTGGTTTTTCCGCAATCCACTGCTGAGGTCTCGGAAATTGTCCAAGCTTGTGCGGCGCATAAAGTGCCGGTTATCGCCTTTGGAACGGGTACGTCCCTGGAAGGTCACGTAAACGCGCCGGCAGGGGGAATATCGGTAGACCTGAGCCAGATGAACAAGGTTTTGGCGGTCAATGCGGGCGATCTGGATTGCGTCGTGCAGCCGGGCGTCACGAGAGAGGATCTGAACACGCATCTGCGCGATCAAGGGCTGTTCTTTCCCATCGATCCCGGGGCCAACGCTTCGCTGGGCGGTATGGCCGCAACCCGCGCCTCGGGCACCAATGCGGTGCGTTATGGCACGATGAAAGACAATGTCCTCAGCCTTGAGGCGGTGATGCCCGACGGGCGCATAATTCGGACCGGACACCGGGCGAAAAAGTCGTCGGCGGGCTATGATCTGACCCGTCTATTGATCGGCGCCGAAGGTACGCTGGGCATTATCACCGAGCTTACTTTGCGATTGCAGGGCATCCCCGAGGCGATCACGTCGGCCCGCTGTTCCTTTCCCACGGTCGATGCGGCCTGTCAGGCAGTGATGATGACGATCCAATATGGCATCCCCGTTGCGCGGATCGAGCTGCTGGACGAGATGTCGGTGAAGGCCGCCAATGCCTATTCCGGGCTGACTTTGCCGCAAACCCCACTGCTTTTGCTGGAATTCCATGGCTCGGACAGCGGCGCGGCCGAGCAGGCCGAAACCTTTGGCCAGATTGCCGAGGAATTTGGCGGCACCGATTTCACCGCGACCTCGACAACCGAGGAACGCAACAAGCTGTGGCAGGCGCGACACGATATGTACTGGGCCAGCCTGCAATTGCGGCCCGGCGCGCGTGGCATATCCACCGATGTTTGCGTGCCGATATCCCGACTGGCCGAATGTGTGACCGAAACTCAGGGCAAAGCGAAGGCTCTGGGCTTGCTCGCGCCGATTGTCGGGCATGTCGGCGATGGCAACTTTCACACATTGCTGCTGATCAATATGGAAAATGCCGCTGAAGTTGCCAAAGCCGATGAATTTGTCGGCTGGCTGAATGATCTGGCCATTTCGATGGAAGGGACGTGCACAGGTGAGCATGGGATAGGGCAGGGCAAGCGGCCCTACCTGATCAAGGAACTTGGTCCTGCTGTCACCTACATGTCGGCAATCAAGGCCGCGCTGGATCCCGACAACATCATGAACCCCGGCAAGATCATCTGACTTTGCCAGGATTTCACCTTTTCCAAATACTCAAATTCAACAATTGCCGCGGGGTGCAAGGATAGTAGTTTTCGCCGGCGTCGGTTTTGTGCGTAATTGCGTCGGATGGACTTGGCGGTTCGGCGTTTGGTTGGGCATAAACCTTGCCAGACAGATTCAATCCGGAGAACGGGCTCATGAAAACCCAAGTCAAAGCACTGGTCGTTGGCGGTGGCGCCATCGGAACCTCGATCGCCTATCATCTGGCCAAGGCAGGCTGGGACGATGTGATGCTTATCGAGCGGGACGAACTGACCTCGGGCTCCACCTGGCACGCCGCCGGTCTGCTGCCGCTGTTCAACATGTCCTATGCGACGACCCATATCCACAAATACTCGGTCGATTTCTACAAGACGCTGGAGGATGAGACCGGCCTGAACGCAGGCTTTGCTGTGGTCGGCAACCTGCGCATGGCACAGACGGACGAGCGTATGGATGAATATATGCTCTATGCCTCGACCGCCGAGACCTGTGGGGTGCCCTATGAATGGCTGACCCCGGATGAGATCAAGGCGCGTTGGCCGCTGATCCGCACCGAAGACCTCAAAGGGGCTTTGTACCACAACACCGACGGTTATATTAACCCCGCCGACGTGACGCAGGCGATGGCCAAGGGCGCACGCCAGCGCGGCGTCGACATCGTGCGCAAAATGCAGGCTGACAGCTTCCACTGGACCGGCACCCATTGGGAAGTTACCTGCACCAAGATGGTCGAGCAGGGCGGCAATCTTGTTCCGGGTGACGAGCAGGTGGTGATTACCGCCGAACATGTCGTCACCGCATCCGGCAACCACGCGCAGCGCACGGCCAAGATGCTGGGCATCAAAATCCCCGCCATCCCGGTCGAGCATCAGTTCATCGTCATGGACAAAGACCCGGCGCTGGTAGACTACCGTGCCAATGGCGGCGATGAGCATCCGGTTATCCGGGATGCCGACGCGCAATCTTATGTCCGCGAAGAACGCGGTGGCTGGATTCTGGGCGTTTATGAGAAAAACGCGCCTGCCTGCTTTGAACATGGTGTGCCCGACAGCTTCCGCGCCGACCTGTTCCCGCTGGACCTGGAGCGGATCGAAGAACAATACATGGCGATGATCCATCGCATTCCGTCCTGCGAGGAAAACGGGCTCAAGGATGATTTCAACGGCCCGATTTGCTACACACCGGACGGCAACCCGCTGGTTGGCCCGGCGCCCGGCATGCGCAACATGTGGCTGGCCGAAGGGTTCTCGTTCGGCATCACTGCTGCAGGCGGTACCGGCTATTATCTGGCGCAGATGATGGTCGACGGCGAAGCCGAGATCGACATGGCCTCGCTGGACCCCAAACGCTACTCCAGCAACTGGATGACCACCGAATTTGCGGCGCGCAAGAACGAAGAGTGCTACGACCACGTCTACATCCTGCACCACCCGGATGAAGAGCGGCCGGCCTGCCGTCCGCTGCGCACTGCTCCGGCCTATGACCGGCAAAAGGCGCGTGGCGCTCAATTCGGCTGGGTCAACGGGTGGGAACGCCCGAACTATTATGGCCCGTTGGATGCGCCTGAAAACTTCGACCATGACGCGCGGTCTTTCCGTCGTGGCGGCTGGTGGCAATACGCAGTCGAAGAAGCCAAGGCGATCCGCGAGGGCGTTGGCCTGATCGACGCGACTGCATTTACCAAGCACGTTGTCAAAGGCCCCGGCGCCACCCGGTTTCTGGATTGGTTCACCTGCAACAAACTGCCCAAGGTTGGTCGCATCAACCTGACCTATGCGTTGACCGCGCACGGCACCACCCGCACTGAATACACCATCGTCCGCAATGGAGAGAACAATTACTACCTCGTCTCTGCCAGCACCTGGACCGAGTATGACGCCGATTTCCTGCGCAAGGCGGCTGAGGACAAGATGGACGAGTTTGGCTATATCGAGATCCAGGACGTGACCAGCCAATGGGGCGTCTTTGCCATCGCCGGGCCCAAGTCGCGCGATGTTTTGAAAGAGGTCATCAAGGACGCCGATCCGGATACCGCGCTTTCCAACAAGCGCTTCCCGTGGCTGTCGGCGCGTCAGATCGAACTTGGCATGTGCCCGGTCAACGCGATCCGCGTGGCTTACACCGGTGAGTTGGGCTGGGAACTGCACCACCCGATGGAGATGCAGAATTACCTGTTCGACCTGCTGGAAAACGCGGGCGAGAAACACGGCATGAAGCTGGTGGGTGCCCGTGCCCAGAACTGGCTGCGGCAAGAGAAATCCTATCGCGCCTTCGGCAACGAACTGGGCCGCGACGCGAACCCGCTGGAGGCAGATCTGCCGCGCTTTGTAGACCTGAACAAGGACTTCCACGGCAAGGACAAAATGGTCGAGACCGGGGTGCGCGTGAAATGCTGTACCCTGTTGATCGACGGGTCGGACGATGCCGATCCGTGGGGTCGTGAAGTGCTGTACACACCGGAAGGTGAGCGGGTTGGTCGTCTGACCTCGGGCGGGTACTCGGTGGCCTTTGGGAAGTCCATCGGCTTGGGGTATGTAAAGCCCGATCAGGTCGTCGAAGGCACCAAGCTGAAGGTCAAGATGCAGGACAAGCTGTGGGATGCGGTCGTGACCTGCGACAGCCCTTATGACCCGAAGAACGAGGTTATCCGCAAGGATGGCTAGGAATGGGGCCGCACGCTAACAGCGTCACCAACCGATCAAAGCCCGCGCTCGCGGGCTTTTTTCGCAATCAGGGCCAAGTTGTTGGCGGGCATCTCAATCGTTTCGATGTTGGTCAGTTCACACCGGTGTAACAAGGCGCGCATGTCTGTATCGTTTTTATAGCCAATCTCGGCGTCTTGCTGGATCAGGGCGTCGTGGAACCGTTGATCCCCGTCGCTGGTCAAACGACCGTCGCGCATGAACGGCCCGTACAAAACCAGGCACCCGCCCGGGTGCAGGGCTAGCGCCGCCTCAGCGACCAGAGTTTGAACTTCGGCCCAACTGATCAGGTGCAGCAGATTGATCAGGACGATCAGGTCATAACCGCCAAACGACCTGTGCCATCCGTCCAGCGTTGCATCGACTTCCACAGCCGGTGCCACATTTGGCAAATCGCTTGCATATGCATCAATGCTGGCACGGCGTTCGATCTCCACCTCACTGGGGTGCCAATGCAACCCGGGCAGGCGCTGGGCAAAGGCGGCGACATGCTGGCCGGTACCGCTGGCCAGTTCCAGCGCATGGCCCGCGGTGGGCGCGACCCGGTTCAGCAGATCGCACAACGCCTCGGAATTCCGGCTGGCGGCCGGGGCGACAAGGCGACCGTCGTGTCCTTGGGTTGCGACGCTGGCGTTTGAGGGCAGTTTTCGTTTGGTCATTGGCGCAGCCTGTCCGGTTTCAATGCGGCGATGTCGATCTGGTCCAATTCCGGCGGGGTTCCGACCGTAAGGTCCGCGACCAGTTGCGATGCGCCAGGCGCGGTTTGAAACCCGTACCCGCCTTGCCCGGCTGACCAGACAAAGCTTGGGTCCACGGGGTCCGGTCCAAGAACCAGCGTGCCGTCGGGGGCAAAGCTGCGCAGACCGGCCCAAGTGGTCTCGACCCGGGTGACGGGTTCGGTGACCATCTCTTCGTACCGTGCGATCCCTTCCGCCAGAACCATGTCATCGGCATAAGCGTCCTGTGGTGGCACCGGGTCGGCCTCGGACGGAGACACCAGCAGCTTTCCGGCGTCCGGTTTGGCGTACCAGCTTTCGCCGACGCCGATCATCATCGGCCAGCCCGTCACGTCGTGCCCGCCGGGTGCCGGTATTCGCGCCATTGATCTGCGGCGCGGAGTAATGCCGATCGGTGCGATCCCTGCCATTTTGGCGATCTCATCAACCCAGGCGCCTGCGGCGTTGACAAGGATGCGTGCTGTCAGCCTCTCGCCAGCTTCGACGACCCAATCGCCCGCCTTGTGAATGCCGGTCACCTTGCGCCGCGTCAGCACCGAACCTTTGTTGGCGCGAATGGTGCGTGCGAAATCCTGAAGCAGGCGATCGGTATCGATGTCAAACGCGGCCCCGCTGATAGCCGCAAAGGCCGCGGCATTTGGGTCGATGATCGGCACCCGGGTGCAGGCCTGCTCAACAGTGATGTCCTGCATGTTAAGCGCGCGCGCATCTGCCCGAAACTGCTCCGCCTGATCCGCCGCGCCCAGCAGCATCAAACCTCGCGGCGTCAGATAGCCGCCATTCTCAGACCGCAGAAACTGCGCGCCTGCCCTGTTCAGCGCCACAACCGATGGCGGGCCATAGTTTTCTTCGAACAGGGCAGCAGACCGACCCGAGGCGTGATACCCCAGCGCATCCTCGGCCTCGAGTACCGTAACCGAGCCATGCTCGGACAGGCGCGCACCCGTGCTGAGGCCCGCGATCCCGCCGCCAATCACCAGAAAATCAATCATATTCAAAGTGTCCGCTGGGCCATGCCAGCCAAGAAAACAATCTATACATTTTCGAACTCAAATTTCCTGTTCACCCGATCTGAGGGTCAGAAGACTATAAGCAGCCTTGAATTTGTGCATCAACCCATCCAAACAAGATGCAAGCAATTGACAGGAGGATAGGGTGAGCACTGCGGAATTACACCCGATGGCCACGGGGCACATCCCGTCCTACGTGACCCAGGCGGATGGAAGCGATTTTCTGTTCACATTTATGGTTGTTTTCACGGTCATCGTCATCATTTTGATCGGGGTCGGGTATTTCACCCTGCATTCGATCCCCGAAAAGATCGCGCATGAATCGAACCATCCTCAGTTTCAGCTTGTCGGTATTCTGGCCTTGCTGGCGCTGTTTACCCATAACGGCCTGTTCTGGGTTGCGGCCATTCTGGTGGCCGGGTTCCAGTTCCCCGATTTCGCCGCACCCCTGCGCGGGATTGCCGATGCGATCCGATCTTTGGCGCCGCAACGGGCACCCGATCCGGTGACTGAAAAGCCTGTGACGCCCGAAGTCACCCCCGAACCAACCCCCGCGCAGGAGCACTAAGCCATGCTGGAAACACTGATGTGCGCGCTGGTTACGGTGCTGCCCGACTATCTGTTTCGGCGGTTTGTTCAGGGCAAGCGGATCGGGCACGAGATTACGCTGTTCACCATGTGGTACGAACTGCGCTGGGGCCTGACCACCTGTGCCATTCTGGCGTTGACCGTGATCACCACGCTGTTCTATTTCCACCCTTCCAGCAGCACTGCCGCATCCTATTTCCGCACCGTCACGATCCTGCCGCAACTGGGCGGGCGCGTGTCCGAGGTCTATGTTCGTAACAACGAACATGTCCTTGCCGGGCAGCCGATTTTCCGGATCGAGGATTTGACCCAACAGGCGCAGGTTCAGGCCGCGAATGCGCAGATCGCGCAGGTTCAGGCCTCGTTAAATGTTGCGCAGACCGATCTGGCCGAGGCCGAGGCCGGGATCGCCGGCGCGCGCGCCGCGCTGGATCAGGCGCTTGAGGATCTGGAGCGGAACACCACCCTGCGCGACGAAGGGTCGAGCGCGGTGCGCCTGGCCGAAATCGACAGGCTGGAAAACCTTGTGGCCGAGCGTGAGGCCCAGGTAACTGCCGCCGAATCCCGTCGCGCCGCCGTTATTCAGCAGATCGAAGAGTTGATCCCCGCACAGTTGACCAGCGCCAGCGCGCAGCTGGATGCTGCCCTGACCGAGCTGGAAAAGACAGTGATCAACGCCGGTGTTTCAGGCCGGATCGAACAATTCGGGCTGGAGGTCGGCGACTACGTCAGCCCTCTGTTGCGGCCTGCGGGCATTCTGGTGCCGTCACATTCGGGGCATGACCGGTTTCAGGCAGCGTTCAACCAGCTGTCGGCACAAGTCATCAAACCCGGCATGATCGGAGAGTTGGGCTGCATGACCAAACCCTTCACCGTTATCCCGGTCGTCGTGGTTGAGGTTCAGGATGTGATTCCGTCAGGTCAGATACGCCCCTCGGACGAGCTGCGCGATGTGCAGACCAACACCAACCCCGGTTCGATCCTTGTGTATCTGGAACCCTTGTACAAAGGCATGGCCGATGACATCCCGCCCGGCAGCAACTGTCTGGCGAATGTCTACACTGACAATCACGAAAAGCTGGAACACGAAGACCTCGGCTTTTGGGAGGCCGCCTTTCTGCATGTGGTTGATACCATCGGTGTTGTTCACGCGGCCGGTTTGCGCCTGCGACTGATCCTTATGCCGGTGAATACGCTGGTTCTAAGCGGGCACTGAATGTCGCTGTTTCGTTAGTTTGCTGACACGAAGGTGGGTCATGCGCAGGAAAAGTTGACCCACTCGGAAGGAAAGCAAGATCCAAGCCTTAGTTCAAGTCGTCAAGAATTTTTCTGTAACTCGCCAGTCCAGAGCGCGCACCGCCGGGATCTTCAACCCACTCTCTGTCTATGCTTAGGTCACCCACCGGCACGATTTGGTTGGCAATCTCCGGTGGAGTGGTCTTATCGGTACGCCCATGGGCCCAATCGTGAAAAGCGGTCGAATAGCGGACTTCTGCACCGCAGCCGGGCAAAGTCACCAGGCCGCCTTCGGCAAAGAAGGTCAGCCCATCCCCCATCACTTCGCCGTGGATGGTCAATTGCCCTGCAAGCCGATGTTTTAGAATCGCGACAAATACGATTGCCGCAGAGAATGTGAACTTGTCCACCAGCACGGCGACCCGGCGATTTTTGGCATTTTCGGCAAGGACATCAATCAACGGCATAATAAAAAGAAAGTTGCCGCCTGTGTTGCCCCTAACATCCAGCACGAAGGAACTTTTCGGATGCGATCTGACATGATCCGCTGCCTGTTCGATGGCTGCAGGAAGGGCGCTTTCGCTGGGGTCAAAAAAACTTGGCAGCGAAATCGAAAAGCCCCTGTCGGACACGCGCGATATTTGCACATAGCTGTCCGGGGTCCAGTCTGGGTCAACATGACCATGTTCGTTTCGCGGATAAACGATCGACGCCGGAACCAATTGAGTGTTTGAGATCACCTCATCGACGATCTGCCCGTCGACCCTCTGCACCTGAAATTCCGTTTTGTCGTCTTTCGATGGGACACCCAATCGTGCCAAGGCAAAGGGCCAGGCCCACAGAATAGGGCTTACGACACGTTTTCTCTGTGTGGTTCCGGCCAGATAGGCGTCTGCGGCAGCTTCCAATTCTGAAATCGGAACGCCATTGACGGCGCGCAGTTCCCCTTTGGTGATCTCAGCATACTTTGGTGATGAACCAACCAGATGTACGGCGTGACCAAGCGCAACAAATCTGACAGGCAGGACAGAGATTGCGGCGGTCGGAATAAGTCGCGTGTGGCCATTTCCAGGCAATGCCAACAGACGCATAGCCGCGAGAATGAATCCTTCCTTGCAGTTGGTCATTGCCGTGTGTCGCGCATGGTCGATACAACGCCTCAAATGCAGCGGATCAACCGAGCGAAAGCTTGGGTCGACCGGCACGATGGTCTCGACGATATGCTCTAGGTCTTTTTCCAGCGACACAACCGGGACCTTACGTGTTGGCTAAAGCCCTGTCTATTTTCGGTTTTCTTTGGCAGAAAAAAGCCCGCGCGAAATGCGCGGGCTTGGGTCTTTTGATGTCGCGCGGCTTACTGCGGGATTTCACCTTCGATGCCTTCGACATAGAAGTTCATGCCTGCAAGCGTACCATCGTCGGCCGATTCACCATCGGCCAGCCAGTCGCTGCCATCCTGCTTTTTCAGCGGACCGGTGAACGGGTGATAGCTGCCGTCTGCAATTGCGGCCTTCATCGCCAGCGCTTCTTCCTTGATGTCAGCCGGAACCGCGTCGGAAATCTCGCCAATTTCAACCATGCCCGGGCCGATACCGTCCCAGGTGCTTTCGCTGGCCCATCTGCCATCCATCACGGCCTGCGTACGCGCGATGTAATAGGGCGCCCAGTTGTCGATGATCGACGAGACGCGCGGCATCGGAGCGTACTCGCTCATGTCGGATGCCTGACCAAAGGTGATGACGTTGCCTGCCGCTTGCGCCGCTGCCTGCGGTGCCGTCGAGTCTGTGTGCTGCAGGATTACGTCCGCGCCCTGTTCGATCAGAACAGATGCAGCATCCGCTTCTTTCGCCGGATCGAACCAGGTGTAGGCCCAGACGATCTTGAATTCGACATCCGGGTTCACCTTTTTGGCATGGATATAGGCCGAGTTGATACCACGGATCACTTCGGGGATCGGGTACGAGCCGATATAGCCAACGATGTTCGACTCGGTCATCTTTCCAGCGATGTGTCCCTGCACGGCGCGGCCTTCGTAGAAGCGGGCCGAGTAGATCGAGACGTTGTCCGCCGTCTTGTATCCGGTGGCGTGTTCGAATTTCACGTTCGGGAATTTCTTGGCCACGTTGATCGTCGGGTCCATATAACCAAACGAGGTGGTAAAGATCAGATCGGCACCTTCCAGCGCCATCTGCGTCATCACGCGCTCAGCATCGGGGCCTTCGGGGACGGATTCAACAAACACGGTTTCGACTTTGTCGCCGAACTCTGCTTCAACCGCGAGGCGGCCCTTGTCGTGCTCATAAGTCCAGCCGCCGTCGCCCACGGGGCCGACATAGACAAAGCCGACCTTTGTTTTGTCCTGTGCGACCGCTCCGGTCGCCAGACCCAGCGCTATGGCTGCGCTTGTCAGAAGTGTGGTGAATTTCATACGGTTACTCCCCAGTTTAGTACGATTGGCCCCACCTAGTGTGAGGCATGGAAAATCCGGCCAAGTGAGGCAGGTGCGCTGCTCTTGTCGGCCGAAAGGACTACAAGCACAAGGATTGTGATGATGTAGGGTGACATTGCCAGATACTCGACAGGGATGGCAACGCCCGCTGCCTGCAAATTTAGCTGCAACACGGTGATACCGCCGAAAAGGTAGGCACCCAGCAATACACGCCAGGGTTTCCAACTGGCAAACACCACCAGCGCAAGCGCGATCCAGCCAACACCGGCCGTCATGCCCTCGGTCCATTGCGGAACGCGGATCAGGCTGATGTAAGCGCCACCCAGCCCGGCGCAGGCGCCGCCAAACAGGATGGCCAGAACACGTATTCTGACGACTTTGTAGCCCAGCGCATGCGCCGCATCATGGTTTTCACCCACGGCGCGCAGGATCAGACCAATGCGCGTGTATTTGAGCACGGCCCAGACGGTGGCGGTCAGGGCGATGCCGACATATAGGATCGGATCATGCTGGAACAGGATGGGTCCGATTACCGGGATGTCGCTGATCAGAGGGATGTGGATTTCGCCCATGCTGGGTGGTTTGATCCCAACATAGCTTTGACCCAAAAGCGCGCTGAAGCCCAACCCGAACAGGGTCAGCGCCAGCCCGCTTGCCACCTGATTGGCCAGCGCGACCTGTGTCAAAATAACGAACAACAACGACAGCAGCGCCCCACCGCCTGCGGCGGCGACGAAGCCAAGCCATGGCGATCCGGTCTTGACCGAGATGGCAAAGCCGCTGATTGCACCGACGATCATCATGCCTTCGACGCCAAGGTTCAGAACGCCTGCCTTTTCGACCACCAGCTCACCAATCGAGGCCAGCAACAGCGGGGTTGCGGCCACCATAAGCGAGGCCACCAGAAGTACGGGATTGATTGCACCTAGATCCATGGGTCACGCCACCTCTCTGCGGGCCGCACGGATGCGGTAGTTGGTCAAAAGATCAAAGGCCAGAAGGAAGAACAGCAGCATCCCTTGAAAGACCTGAATGGCGGCGGCCGGTAGGCCCAGTTGGGATTGAGCAATTTCACCGCCGATATAGGTCAAGGCCATCAGGAAACCGGCCAGCAGAATACCCACCGGATGCAGGCGACCCAGAAAGGCGACGATGATCGCGGTAAAGCCATAGCCTACGTTAAAGTCGATACTGACCACGCCGGACGGGCCGGACACTTCGAACATTCCGGCCAATCCTGCGAGTGCGCCAGACGTCCCAAGACAGAACAGGATCAGCCGCGCCGGGTTCACCCCTGCAAACCGCGCGGCCCGGGGTGCTTCGCCGGTCAACCGGATATGGAACCCCAGCAAATGCCGGTTCAGCAGAATATAGGCGAAAATCACTGCGATAAAGGCCGCAACCACGCCCCAATGCATCCCCGATCCCGCAATCAGCTCTGCGTTATGCGCGCTGGGATAGGATTGCAGGTTGCGAGAGCCGGGAAAGCCCTGCCCTTCGGGGTTGCGCAACAGCCCCAGCGAGACCGAGGCCAGCATCTGTTCGGCCACGTAAACCAACATCAGTGAGACCAGGATTTCATTGGTGCCAAAGCGCACTTTCAGAAAGGCCGGGATCGTAGCCCAAAGCCAACCCCCAAAAGCTCCGGCAAGAACCATGGTCGGAAACACGTACCATGCATCCAGGGGGTAAAAGGCCAGACCAGCCCCGGCGCCAAAGATGGTGCCCATGATATATTGCCCTTCGGCCCCGATATTCCAGATCCCGGCGCGAAAACCCAGGGACAGGCCGATGGCGATCAGCACCAGCGGCGCCCCTTTCACCAGCAGTTGCGGGCGGTAATAGAACGAAAACTCGCCAAACAGGGGCTCCCAAAAGATCGTACCGATCGCCTCGACCGGGTTCTTGCCAAGAACGGCGAATAGCACGCCGCCAAACACCATCGTCGCCAGAACCGCCACCAAGGGGGTCGCATAAGACCACGCTCTGGACGGCTGAGGCCGTTTCTCCAACACAATCACTCGATCATCCCCCGATGGTCTTCATCTTTTTGTAAATACTCTCGCCGAAGGCGACACCACAGCTCAGACATGGGCCACCTCCATGCCATGCGCACCACCCATCATCAAACCGATCTCATCAACCGTCAGACCCGTCGTCTCGCGCGGCGCACTCAGCCGTCCTTCGTTCAGCGCGGCGAAGCTGTCCGAGATTTCCATCAGTTCATCCAGATCCTGACTGATGCAGATGACGGCTGTGCCTTTGGCGGCCAAATCCAGAATAGCCTGCCGAATAGCCGCCGCTGCTGCCGCGTCCACGCCCCAGGTCGGCTGGTTCACCACCAGGACATCGGGGTTCTGCAATACCTCGCGACCGATCACGAATTTCTGCAGGTTCCCGCCGGACAGCGATCGCGCCGCGTTTTCGGGCCCGGGCGTTCGCACATCAAAGGCCTGGATAATTTTCTCGGCAAACCCCTTGGTTTCGCTCCATTTCAGAAATCCGTTCCGCTCAAGCCCTTCGCGAACGGACCCGGTCAACAGGGCGTTTTCGGTCAGGCTCATATCCGGTGCAGCGGCGTGACCCAGCCGTTCTTCGGGGGCGGTCAGAACGCCCAGTTTGCGGCGCGCGGTTGGTCCCAGCTTGCCAATGGGTTGACCATTGAACTTGATCGCATCGTTGGTCGTCCGAACTTCACCAGACAAAACCCCCAGCAATTCGTCCTGACCGTTTCCGGCTACGCCACCGATGCCCATGACCTCACCCTTGCGCACGGTCAGATGGACATTCTGAAGCGCAGTGCCAAAATCCGAAGGTGAGGGCACCGACAGCCCACTGACATCCAACGCAACCTCGCCAAAGGCGCGGCCAGATCGTTCGGGGGTCTGCAGGGCGGTCCCCACCATCATCTCGGCCATATCCCGGGCCGAAGTTTCGGCTGGCACACATTCCCCGACATTCTTGCCCAGACGCAGGATCGTGGCGTGATCGCAGAGGGTGCGGATTTCTTCCAGCTTGTGCGAAATATACAGGATCGAGGTTCCCTCGGACCGCAGTTTCTTGAGCGTCTCGAACAGGATCTCGACCTCTTGCGGGGTCAGAACCGAGGTCGGTTCGTCCATGATCAGCAGCTTGGGGTCCTGCAGCAGACAGCGGATGATCTCGACCCTTTGTCGCTCACCGGCTGAAAGATCGCCAACCGTGCGAAATGGGTCCAGCGGCAGGCCATAGGTTTCCGAGACTTCGCGAATGCGCGACGCCAGATCGCCCATCGCTGGCGGGTTTTCCATTCCCAGCGCGATATTTTCCGCCACGTTCAGCGCGTCGAACAGTGAAAAATGCTGAAACACCATGGCAATCCCGTCGGCCCGCGCAGCGCGGGGCTCTGGCGGGGTAAAAGACTGGCCGCGTAACAGCATCTTGCCGCTGTCGGGTTTCACCAATCCATAGATCATTTTGACCAGCGTGGACTTTCCTGCCCCATTCTCGCCCAGCAGGGCGTGAACCTCGCCCTCGCCGATATCAAAAGTTACCTGATCATTGGCCACGACGCCCGGATAGGCCTTGGTCAACCCTTGCAGGCTCAGTAGCGGCGTAGTCATGCACTCAGATCCTTTTTCAATTCATTTTGCCGGGCGGGGCGAAGCAGGTGGTTTGCAACGCCGATGGCGATCATCTGCGGGTGCTTGCCCAGCGACGGATCGCCAATCGGGCAGGTGATCCGGCCAATCCGTTCGGGAGGGTGCCCCAAGGCGGCCAACCGAGACCGGAATCGCGCCCATTTCGTAGCCGAGCCAATCAGCCCGGCAAAGCCGAAACCGTGCGTCAGCAGGCGATTACACAATTCCAAGTCCAGATTATGTGAATATGTCAGCACCAAATGTTCGGCACCATGTGGGGCGTGACGGACCAGTTCTGCGGGCTTGGCTGCAGGCAGAACGGTAACCGCGTCCGGAGTGACTTCAGGAAAGCGTTCAGGGCCTGTATCCACCCAGGTGATCGCCAGATCGGGCATAGGCGACAACACATCCACCAGCGCGCGGCCTACGTGGCCCGCGCCCCAGATCCACAGATTACGGGCCGGTTTGTGCACCGGTTCGACCATCCAGCCATCGATCAGTTGCGGTTCGGGTACAACGCCCTGACCGCGGGCTTTGGTCATCAGCCGCTTAATCGACATGGGCATTTCACTACCCGAGGACGGGCGGGCAATGATTTTGTCATCCAAACCCTCGACCGTTTGCCGATCGTAAACTTCGCTCAGCAGCGTCACCGCGCCGCCACAGCACTGGCCCAGATCGGGTCCCAATGCATGTTGGGTCAGACGGGATGGCACGATCTGAGACCGCGCCGCCTCTCCCGCCTGATACTCCAGCGTGCCGCCGCCGATAGTGCCGGATTGCCCGTCTGCCCAGATCAGCATTGCGGCGCCAACCTCGCGCGGGGACGAGCCTTTGACGCCAGCAATAACCACCCGCACAACGCGCCCGTGGGTTCTGACCGCCTCTGTCAAAGCCTCCCGGTCAAATCCCATCAGCTTGATCCTCGCAGGCGCTGAATACCGCGCCAGATCTCTTCGGCTGTGGCGGGCGCGTCCAGCGCGGGATAGGCATCCCCACAGGCCGCTACGGCATTGGACAGCGCCAGCCAGGCTGAGATGCCCAGCATGAAGGGTGGCTCGCCCACCGCTTTCGAGCGATAGATTGTGTCTTCGCGGTTCTCACCATCCCATAGCGCCACGTTGAAGATATCGGGCCGGTCTGAACAGGCCGGGATCTTGTAGGTCGACGGCGCATGGGTGCGCAGATTGCCTTTGCCGTCCCAGACCAGTTCCTCGGTCGTCAACCAACCCGCACCCTGCACATAGGCCCCTTCGACCTGTCCGATATCCAGTGCCGGGTTCAGCGACGTCCCTGCGTCATGCAGGATATCGGTCCGCAGTATGCGGTTTTCGCCAGTCAGGGTGTCGATGGCGACCTCGGTGATGGACGCGCCATAGGCAAAGTAGAAAAACGGTCGACCACGGCCCTTGATCCGGTCCCATTCAATCTTGGGTGTCTTGTAATACCCGGTCGCCGACAGGCTGACGCGACCCTGATAGACCATTGCCGCAGCTTCGGCAAAGCTGTACCGCGCCTCGCCGATCTCGACATGCCCATCCGCGAAAACGACACTGGTGGGATCGGCCTGATGCCGTTCAGCCAGATAGTCCGCCATGCGGTCGCGGATCGTGTCACAGGCGGCTTTCACTGCCATGCCGTTCAAATCACTGCCCGAAGACGCAGCCGTGGCCGAGGTATTTGGCACCTTGGCCGTATCCGTCGCCGTGATCTTGACCATCTCCAGTGGAATGCCAAAGCGCGAGGCTGCGACCTGCGCTACTTTCTGGAACAGGCCCTGACCCATCTCGGTGCCGCCGTGGTTCAGGTGGACCGAGCCATCCTGATACACATGCACCAGCGCACCCGCCTGATTCAGATGCGTCAGCGTGAAGGAAATGCCGAACTTGACCGGAGAAAATCCGATGCCCTTCTTGATCACGCCATTCTCGGCGTTCCATTTGGCGATGGCCGCCTTGCGCGCGGCGTAATCGCTGGATTTGAGCAACGCTTCGGTCATGCCGAGCAGCTCGAAATCGCTGATCTCCATCCCGTAGGGTGTTGTGTTGCCACCTGCTGGCAGGGGCCGGACCGGAGCGTCGCCGGTTTCAACCGCGCCGCGGCTGGTCAGGTCTTCGTGCGGATCGGGATGGCCCAGCGGTTTTGCCGTGGGCGCAACCTCGGCAACCTTGTGTGCGGGTTCATAATAGTTGCGGCGGCGCAATTCGACCGGATCGATCCCCAACTCATGCGCTGCGTGATCCATCATCCGTTCGACCCCAACCATGCCTTGCGGGCCGCCGAAGCCGCGATAGGCGGTGGCGGATTGATGGTTGGTTTTCAGCCGGTGGCTTTCGATCCGCGCATTGGGCAGCAGATAGGCATTGTCGGAATGCAGCATGGCACGGTCGGCAACCGGCAAGGACAGGTCCTGTGCCCAGCCGCAGATGGCGTGATGCAGGAACGAGACGCCCTGAATATGTCCGTTCTCGTCAAATCCGGCACGGTATGAAATGCGAAAGGCGTGACGCTTGCCGGTGATGGTCATGTCATCATCGCGGTCATAGCGCATCTTGCAGGCCTTGCCTGTCGCACGGGCAGCTATGGCGCACGACACGGCCAACGCGTTGCCCTGACTTTCCTTGCCACCGAACCCTCCGCCCATGCGGCGGGTTTCGACCCGGACTGCATGCATCGGAACGCCCAAAGCATCGGCTACCTTGTGCTGAATCTCGGTCGGGTGCTGGGTCGAGGAATGCACCAACATGTCGCCCTCGTTCGGCACCGCCAGCGCAGCCTGACCTTCGAGATAAAAATGCTCCTGCCCGCCAAGTTCAAATCCGCCCTCGATCACATGAGCGGAGCTTGCGATAGCGGCGTCTGCATCGCCCTTGGCATAAATGCGCGGGCCTTCTTCGAACCGGCTGTTGGCAGCCAGAGCGTCTTCGACGGTCAGGATCGGGGTTTCTTCGGCATACTCGATCTTGCCCAGCCGTGCCGCTTTGCGCGCAGCAAGGTGGCTGGTGGCCGCGACCAGAAAAATCGGCTGACCTATGTGGTGCACCCTGCCATCGGACAAAAGGGGCTCATCGTGGATCGACGCGGAAACGTCATTGGCAAAGGGCAGGTCATCTGCGGCCATCACCAGCACAACCCCGTCCGCCGCTTTCACCGCTGACAGGTCCATGGAAATGATCTTGCCCCTGGCAATGGTGCTGACGCCAAAAGCCAGATGCAGCGATCCCTTGGGTGTCGGGATATCATCCACATAACGGGCAGAGCCCGCGACATGCAGCGGGGCGGCGTCGTGGGGAAGAGGTTTCGTCACGCTCATGCCGACACCTCCAACACGTTGGTTATTTCGCCCCGATCTTCGCGGAAGTATCGCTCCAGCATCGCCTTGGCCGTTTCCAACCGGTAATAGGCCGACGCGCGCATATCCGACATCGGGGTAAAGTCAGTGTCGAAGGCCGGAATTGCGGACCGAACAGTCTCATGCGTCCATGGCTTGCCGATCAGTGCAGCCTCGACCGTAGCCGCGCGTTTCGGAATCCCGGCCATGCCGCCAAAGGCGATGCGTGCCTGCGTGACGATGCCACCTGAAACGGTGACATTGAAACATCCGCAAACGGCCGAGATATCCTGATCGAACCGTTTGCTGAGCTTGTAGCATTTCAACCGGTCGGGCTGACGTGAAAAGCTGACGGCTTCGACAAACTCGCCGGGCGTGCGGTCCTGTTTGCCATAGTCGATAAAGAACTCTTGCAGCGGGATCGCGCGGCGTGTGTTGCCCTTTCGCAGGTGCAGCGTGGCGTCCAGCGCGATCAGCGCCGGCGGGTTGTCCCCGATGGGCGAGCCGTTGGCGATGTTGCCGCCGACGGTCGCGGCGTGGCGCACCTGAACGCTGGCATAGCGGCGGATCATCTCGGCGTAAGACGGATGCAGGTCGGCCAAAGCCTCACCCATGCGGTTCATGTCGACCATCGCGCCGAATCGGATTTCGTCATCCGTAACGGTAATTTCTTTCAGATCGTTGCAACGGTTCAGAAAAATCACCGGGTCCAGGTCGCGCAATTGCTTGGTCACCCACAGGCCAACATCCGTGGCCCCCGCGACCAGAGTCGCATCCGGGTGCGTCTCATAAACAGCGGCCAGATCGTCCGAGGATGTCGGCAACATGGGCGTGGTTGCGGAGGTGGCAATCGGCGTGTCCTTGACCCAGACCGGCACCGGCTGATCTTCGACAGCTATCGCGGCACGGATGATCGGTGCATAGCCCGTGCACCGGCACAGATTGCCCGCAAGCTGAGTGTCATGGTCTGTCGCGCCGTTTGCATGGCTGGCCACCATCGACATCACGAAACCCGGGGTGCAGAACCCGCATTGCGAACCATGCAGGTCGACCATGGCTTGTTGCACAGGATGGGCTTCTCCGCTCGGACCGCTGGCACCCTCGACCGTGCGAACGGCCTTGCCGTGCAGCTGCGGCAGGAACAGGATGCAGGAATTCAGCGCTTTGGCGCCGCCCTCATCCGTCACCATGACGGTGCAGGCACCACAGTCACCTTCGTTGCAGCCTTCTTTCGTGCCGGTCAGGCCGCGATCTTCGCGCAGCCAGTCAAGCAAGGTCGCCGTCGGATCGACATCCGCCAGCTCAACTGTCTCTCCGTTCAGAAGAAACGTGATGTCCATTCGTGAAACCCGTCGCGTTACCCGGTTGCGCCCTTTGGTGCCCTCCTTCGATGCGACGTAGAAAGAGCGGCGGGCGGTTAGCTTGCCGTCAGATGTTAGAAACTGCGCAAGCGGTCTGGCAAGAAAAACTGCCTGCAAGATATACCATTGCGCAGGCACGGCCTATGATTGGTGCGCATTTTATTCTTTAGCAGGCTGAAACTAAAGTGCTTTCTGCCCCGGGTTGTGGCTACCTCCCGAAGCACCTTCTGGAAATCCCGAATAATCGGCATTGATAATTCGGACATCCAAAAGCGTCGGTTCCCGCTTTTGCCCCGCGCCCGGCTGCGATAGCGTGGCCGTCATGAGCAGCCATCCCCGATTCATTCACCTCCGCATTCATACCGAATATTCCCTGCTGGAAGGCGCCGTGCGGCTTAAAAAGTTGCCCGGACTTTGCGACCAGATGGAAATGCCCGCCGTCGCGGTGACGGACACCAACAGCATGTTTTCCGCACTGGAGTTTTCGGTGGCGGCCAGCGAGGCCGGCGTACAACCGATAATGGGGTGTCAGGTTGATCTGACCTATGTGCAGGCGCAGCCCGGCGAAAAGCAAAAGCCGCCCGCGCCGTTGGTTCTGCTGGCGCAGTCAGAGACCGGGTATGAAAACCTGATGAAACTCAGCTCGTGCCTTTACGTGGACAAGGGCGGGCAACTGCCGCAGGTCACGCTGGACGAGCTTGCGACACATTCCGACGGTTTGATCTGCCTCAGCGGCGGACCGGATGGGCCGGTCGGTCGTTTGCTGCAGCAAGGTCAGCGCCCGGCGGCTGAGGCACTGGTGGATCGTCTGGCAGCGATGTTCCCGGATCGCCTGTATATCGAGTTGCAGCGCCATCCGGGCGAGGGGGGGCAGCCCGAAGCGGAACGCCTGACCGAGCGTGGTCATATTGAGATGGCATACGCCAAGAACCTGCCTTTGGTCGCCACCAATGACGTCTATTTCCCGACCTCGGACATGTACGAGGCGCATGACGCACTGATCTGTATTGCCGAAAGGGCTTATGTCGATCAACAGGACGGCCGCCGCCGCCTGACCGCGCAGCACTATTTCAAGTCGCAGCAGGAAATGGCGACGCTGTTTGCCGATCTGCCCGAGGCGATTGAAAACACGGTCGAAATCGCCAGACGCTGCGCTTTCATGGCCTATCGCCGCGACCCGATCCTGCCGAAATTCGCGGATGACGAGGTTGCCGAGCTGCGCCGCATCGCCAATGAAGGCCTGCAGAAACGTTTGGCCGTGATCCCGCACGCTGTGACGCCCGAGGACTATCAGAAGCGGTTGGAGTTCGAGCTGGATATTATCGAGGGGATGGGCTTTCCGGGTTATTTCCTGATCGTTGCCGACTTTATCCAATGGGCCAAGGACGAAGATATCCCGGTTGGGCCGGGACGGGGTTCCGGGGCCGGGTCGCTGGTGGCCTACGCGTTGACGATCACCGACCTTGATCCGCTGCGCTATTCCTTGCTGTTCGAACGGTTTCTGAACCCCGAGCGAGTTTCGATGCCCGACTTCGACATCGACTTTTGCATGGACCGCCGCGAGGAAGTCATCCGCTATGTGCAGGGGAAATACGGACGCGACAAGGTCGGGCAGATCATCACCTTTGGTGCGCTGTTGTCCAAGGCCGCGGTGCGGGATATCGGGCGGGTTCTGCAGATGCCATATGGGCAGGTCGACCGCCTGTCCAAGATGATCCCGGTCGAAGGGGTCAAACCGGTTTCCATCGAAAAAGCGCTGAAAGACGAACCGCGCCTGCGCGAAGAGGCGCGCAGCGAAGAGGTGGTGGACCGGTTGCTGACCTACGGCCAGCAGGTCGAAGGGCTGCTGCGCAACGCCTCGACCCACGCGGCGGGTGTTGTGATTGGCGACCGGCCTCTGGACGCGTTGGTGCCGCTCTATCAGGATCCGCGCTCCGACATGCCCGCAACCCAGTTCAATATGAAATGGGTCGAACAGGCGGGGCTGGTAAAGTTCGACTTTCTGGGCCTGAAAACCCTGACCGTGATCCAGAACGCGATGGATTTGATTTTCAATTCCGGGCGCGACCTGCACATCGCGCCTGATGGCACAGAGCTTTATGAACCCGCCGAAGGCGCAGTGAACCAGATCAACGCTATCCCGCTGGATGATGAGGCGACGTACAAGCTGTATTCGGCGGCCAGGACGGTGGCGGTGTTTCAGGTGGAAAGTTCGGGCATGATGGATGCGCTCAAGCGCATGAAGCCGGATTGTATCGAAGATATCATCGCCCTCGTCGCGCTCTATCGTCCCGGACCGATGGAGAACATCCCCAAGTTCTGCGAGGTCAAGAACAGGCTCAGCGAACGGGACAAGCTGCATCCGTCCATCGACCATATTCTGGACGAGACCCAGGGCATCATCGTCTATCAGGAACAGGTGATGCAGATTGCGCAGGAAATGGCGGGTTATAGCCTCGGCGGTGCGGACCTGCTGCGCCGCGCGATGGGCAAGAAAATTCAAGAGGCGATGGACGCCGAGCGGCCCAAATTCCTCAAGGGTGCCGCCGAGAACAGCGTGGACGAGACCAAGGCGACCGAGGTTTGGAACCTTCTGGACAAGTTCGCCAATTACGGCTTCAACAAATCCCACGCCGCCGCTTATGCGGTGGTCAGCTATCAGACCGGCTGGCTGAAGGCGAACCACCCGGTCGAGTTCATGGCCGGTGTCATGAACTGCGATATTCACCTGACCGACAAGCTGGCCGTCTATTTCGAAGAGGTCCGCAAAGGGCTGGAACTGCCTTATGTGCCGCCCTGCGTGAACCGGTCGCAATCGACGTTCGATGTGGTTGATGGGCATCTGGTCTACGCGCTGGGCGCGCTCAAGAATGTGGGTGTCGAGGCGATGAATCTGGTGGTTGCGGGGCGTGCCGACAAGCCGTTTGTGAACCTGTTTGACTTTGCCCGCCGCGTCGACCTGAAGAAGGTCGGCAAGCGCCCGCTGGAAATGCTGGCGCGCGCCGGAGCATTCGATCAACTCGACAAGAACCGCCGCCGCGTATTCGAAAGCCTTGATCCGCTGGTGCAGTATTCGCCGGCAATCCATGATCAGAAGAGCTCGAACCAGGTTTCGCTGTTTGGCGAGGCGGGTGACGATCTGCCCGAACCCCGCCTGTCTCCCAGCCCCGACTGGTTGCCAGCCGAACGTCTGAGTGAGGAATTCAAGGCCATCGGCTTTTACCTCTCGGGCCATCCGCTGGACGACTATTTGCCCGCGTTAAAGCGCAAAAAGGTGCTGACGCTGGATGAGGTAACAGAACGGGGGCGCTCCGGTCCGTTTATCGCCAAGATGGCGGGTGTGGTCGCCGGACGGCAGGAGCGGAAATCGGCGCGCGGCAACCGTTTTGCCTTTGCGCAGCTTTCGGACCCAACCGGTGCGTATGAGGTCACGCTGTTCTCGGAAACGCTGGAAAAATCGCGGGAGTTTCTGGAAACCGGCGCGCAGGTCGTGCTGACCGCCGAGGCCACGATGGAGGCCGATCATCTCAAGCTTTTGGGCCGGTCCGTGGGCCCGGTCGACTCGGTCGTGGCTGATGCCGGCGCCACCGGGTTGCGGATTTTTGTCGACGAAGCGCAGGTTCTGCCAACGGTCGCAAAGGTGTTGGAGGATGCGGCGGGAGCAGCCAAGGGGGCCGCGAAGGGGCCAATCCAGCTGTGCCTGCTTGATCCGGGTTTACCCGGTGATGTCGAGATGGACCTTGGCCAGGATTTCCCGATCAACCCGCAGATCAAAGGTGCGATCAAATCGTTGGACGGCGTTATGTCGGTTGAGGAAATCTGACTCCGCATCGCGTTGTTGCCACAAACGGTGCGCCCGGCTAGGCTGGATGCACAACCTTTGGGTCATTTCTCAGGAGGGTTCGAAATGACAAATTCAGGTATTGTTTTCAAGACACTTACATTGGCCGCGACCTGCGCGCTGGTACTGGCCACGGCGGGCCATGCGGACGACAAAAAGAAAAACACCGTCACAGGCGCTTTGGTCGGCGCCGGTGTTGGAGCCTTGGTTGGGGACGGCAAAGGAGCGGCGATCGGCGGTGTCGCCGGGGCGATTATTGGACATAACTGGAAGTGAATATGATGCAACTCAATCTCTTCAAATCCAGCGTTTGCCTAGCGTTCTTTGTTGCTCCGACCTTTTCTTTAGCGGATGAGGTCGCAGATCAGATGGTACAGGATGCATTGCCCGTGATGCATTACACATGCGCCTCGATTGCCGAAGAGGCGGATGGTGATGAGGCCTTTGTTGTGACCGTTGTCGAAAAGATGACGGCCCTGTCGCTCTATAATCGTCAGATCAATATCGAAGATCACGCAACCACTGACGAAGAAAAAGCCCAACTGCGCGAAACATTCATAGCCGCGCTGGCTGAAAGCTGCGCCGCGGACAAGGATGCTCTGCTGGGTGGGGTCGTAGACAACGCGGTGAAAGCGACGCTGGGGCTATGACCTTAACGATGCCCTAGTAATGCGGTGGGCGTTCGTCGCCCAGAACAATACCGCCTGATCCTTCTTGTGCGCGTTCCCCCTCGCGCCGCATCAGCATCTCGACCCGGCGGGTCAGGTGGTCGATCTCGTCCTGCTGACGGGTGACGACAACGTTCAGCTCTTCGACTGTGCGGGTCAGGTGGGCGATCTGTTCTTCCAGATGCTGCATGGGGGCTCCTGTTCTTTGGGTCGGTCATAGCGGCCCCAAAGCCCCATGACCAGAGAAAGCACGCGCCGTGCTTGCCCCGGCACAGGCCATGGGATAGACCGCGCGCGGAACACTAAACTCCCAAGGACGCCCCATATGGCCAAGCCCAAGAAACAGCCCCGCCCCAAGGCAGTTACGCCAAAAGGGTTCCGCGACTATTTCGGCCAGGAAGTCTCACAGCGCACCGAGATGCTGCGGACGATTGCGGATGTCTATCATCGGTACGGGTTCGATGCCCTGGAAAGCAGCGCGGTCGAAACGGTCGAGGCGCTGGGCAAGTTTCTGCCCGACGTCGACCGCCCGAACGAAGGTGTCTTTGCATGGCAGGAAGTTGACGAGAATGACAAGGGCGACTGGATGGCCCTGCGCTATGACCTGACGGCGCCTTTGGCCCGGGTTTACGCGCAGCACCGCAACGATCTGCCGACGCCCTATCGCCGCTATGCGATGGGGCCGGTCTGGCGCAACGAAAAACCCGGGCCGGGGCGGTATCGCCAGTTTTATCAATGTGATGCGGATACGGTCGGGACGGCCTCGATGGCTGCGGATGCCGAGATTTGCGCGATGCTGTCGGACACGCTTGAAACTGTGGGCATCCCGCGCGGCAACTATCTGGTGCGGGTCAACAACCGCAAGGTCCTGAACGGTGTGCTTGAGGCGATGGGGCTGGGCGAAGACGCTGCCGCCCGCGACAACGTTCTGCGCACCATCGACAAGTTCGACAAGGTGGGCGAGGCCGGCGTGCGCGAATTGCTGACCAAGGGCCGGTTGGATGCCTCGGGTGCGTTTATCGACGGCGTGGGTCTCAGCAATGATCAGGCCGAGCCGGTAATTGCATTCCTGACCTCCAAGGCAGCCGACACCGCCGGAACGCTGGCCAACCTGCGGGCCGCTGTTGGCGACAGCAAGATCGGCGCGGATGGCATTGCCGAGTTGGAACAGATCGGCGCGCTGCTGGATGCGGGCGGCTACGGTGCAGATCGGATCGAGATCGACCCGTCGGTCGTGCGCGGTCTGGGATATTACACCGGTCCGGTCTACGAGGCTGAACTGACCTTCGAGATTTTCGACGAGAAAGGCCGCAAGCGGCAATTTGGATCGGTCTCGGGCGGTGGTCGCTATGACGATCTGGTCAAGCGGTTTACCGGACAGGAAGTGCCTGCGACCGGTATCTCTATCGGCGTGGATCGCCTGCTGGCCGCTCTGCGCGAAAAGGGTCGGATCAGTGCGCTAGCCAAGGGCCCCGTGGTGGTGACGGTAATGGATCGCGACCGGATGGCTGATTATCAGACGATGGTGGCCGAACTGCGCAATGCAGGTGTCCGGGCCGAGGTCTATCTGGGCAACCCCAAGAATTTCGGCAATCAGCTGAAATATGCAGACAAGCGGAACTCGCCCATTGCCGTGATCGAGGGTGGTGACGAAAAGGCCAACGGTATCGTCCAGATCAAGGACCTGATCCTGGGTGCCAAAATCGCCGAAAGCGCCACGCTTGAGGAATGGAAAGAACGCCCCAGCCAGTTCGAAGTGCCGCGTGGTGATCTGGTCGCCAAGGTGCGTGAAATTCTGGACAGTCAGGACTGACTCATGCCGAACCGTTCCCAGATACAGGCCCGCGCCGCGATGATGCGCGTCCGGTTCGAGGCCGCAGGTGCTCAGGTCGTAGACCCGCCCTTGCTGCAACCGGCGGAAATGCTGCTGGATTTGTATGGTGAAGACATCCGCGCGCGGGCTTACGTGACTTCGGATGCCCTGCGCGGCGAGCAGATGATGCGCCCGGACTTCACTCTGCCTGTTGTGCAGATGCACATGGCCGAAGGCGCGGAACCCGCGCGCTATACCTATTCGGGCGAGGTGTTTCGGCGGCAGGAACATGATCCGGAACGGTCCAATGAATATGTTCAGGTCGGGTACGAGGTCTTTGACCGCGACGATCCCGCCGGGGCCGATGCCGAGGTTTTTTCGCTGTTTGCCCTTCAATTGCGCGGTTTGCCCCTGCGCGCGGCGACCGGGGATATCGGTATCCTGACCGCAGCCGTGCAGGGCCTGCGCACCACTGATAGGCGCAAAGCTGCTTTGATGCGCCACCTGTGGCGTCCACGCCGGTTCCGCAACCTGCTTGACCGGTTCGCCGGGCGAAAGCCCGAGCCCGAGCATCGTGCGACCTTGCTGGATGCGGCAGACCCAATGGCGTTTGATGTGCCGATGATCGGCAAGCGCCGCGCCTCCGAGATCGCCGCGCGGATCGAAGCCTTGCGCGAAGATCGCGAAACGCCGCCGATTTCTGACAACGAATTGGCAGGTCTGGAATCCTTGCTGACAGTGCGGGAAACTATGCCTTTTGCCTTGGAACAACTGCGCGATGTGGCGGTGGACCTGCCTCAGATCACCCCGGCGCTGGATCGGCTCGGGGCTCGCATTGCTGCCTTGCAGGCGCGCGGCGTAGATGTCGAGCGATTGGATTTCGAGGCTGCATATGGTCGAACTTCGATGGAATATTACGACGGGTTTGTCTTTGGGTTCTATGCCGAAGGTCGCCCCGACCTGCCGCCCATCGCAACCGGCGGGCGCTATGACGCGCTGACGCGGCAATTGGGGAACGGCGCTGAAATCCCGGCGGTGGGTGGCGTTCTGCGCCCGGACCTGATGCTTGAGATCGAGGAGGCCGCGCAATGAGCCTGAAACTTGGCGTCCCCTCAAAAGGCCGGTTGATGGACAAAACCTTTTCGTGGTTCGAAAAGCGTGGAATCACCTTGTCACGCAGCGGATCGGACCGGGAATATGCGGGTCGTGTCGACGGGATCGACGGTGTGTCGCTGATCCTGCTGTCGGCGGGGGAAATCCCGCGCGAACTGGCGGCGGGGCGCATTCACCTAGGTGTCACCGGCATCGATCTGGTGCATGAGAAACTGCCGCGCTGGGAACAGCAGGTCGAAGAAATCTCGCAGCTTGGGTTCGGCAAGGCGGATTTGATCATTGCCACGCCTGCCTGCTGGGTCGATGTGGATACGTTGGACGATCTGGATGCGGCGGCTGCGGCCTTTCGTAAGACCCACGGGCACCGGCTGCGGATCGCGACCAAATATCACCGGCTGGTGCGCGAGTTTCTGACCGACGCGGGCGTGGCCGATTACACGCTGGTCGACAGCCAGGGCGCGACCGAAGGCACCGTGATGAATGAAACAGCCGAGGCAATTGCCGACATCACCTCGACCGGTGAGACGTTGCGGGCCAATCACCTGAAAATCCTGACGGACGGTTTGATCCTGCAATCGCAGGCCACACTTTGGCGCAGCCGTGAGGCGGCATACACCCCCGAACACAAGACGGTTCTGTCGGATCTTCTGGATCGGTTGAAGTCGGCCTAAAGCACGCCGATATCAGCCAGCGCGCGATTCAGGTCATCGGGCAGGGCGTCATCCTGCGCCCGCCCTTTTGGCAGGTCGGCGGGCGTATCTTCGGGCTTGAGATAGCGCCAGCCCTGAAACGGACGCTTCAGGGCATTCTGAGTGCGGTGTACTTCGGGGTCCAGCACGATGGCGCAGCGGCGGATGCCATCTTCGCCGCGCACTTCGTCCATTCGAAGGATGCGTTGACGGCATTGCACAACGCCCTTGATCACCCAATAGATTGATCCGCCGTTCAGAATCTCGGCCTCGCGCTTGGGCCACATACGGGTGACGTGGCGGGGTAGGCCATCTTCGTAGAGCGGCTTGCGACTGTCCTGCCATGCCATCAGCGTGTCGACGCTTTCCGATCCGACCGACAGTTTTATGAGGTTTACGTACTTATCCACAGCTTTCCCACAGAGTCGTCCCGAGTTCCGTCTTTATATTGTAGCTTGCTAAGCGCTCTCATCAAGGTGTTGTGGTGAAGGTGTGATCTAGGGTAGTCTGGATACCTCTTTCAGCACAGGGAATCACTAATGAGCCGCTTTGCCGCCCCCATCGCCGAGCAGATCTGGGATATGAAATACCGCTTCAAACAGGCGGATGGCACGCCCATCGACAACACGGTCGAGGATAGCTGGCGGCGCATCGCGCGCGATCTGGCACGGGTGGAACAGGACCCGGCGCATTGGGAGCAGAAGTTCTTTGAGGCGCTGGAAGATTTCAAATACCTGCCCGCCGGGCGCATCACTGCAGGCGCAGGCACAGCCCGTCAAGTGACCCTGTTCAACTGTTTCGTAATGGGCACAGTGCCCGACAGCATGGGCGGCATCTTCGAGATGCTGAAAGAGGCCGCGCTGACCATGCAGCAGGGTGGGGGGATCGGATACGATTTCTCGACCATCCGCCCGCGCGGTGCGGACGTACATGGCGTTGCTGCCGACGCCTCGGGCCCGCTGAGCTTCATGGACGTGTGGGACGCGATGTGCCGCACGATCATGTCTGCGGGGTCCCGTCGCGGCGCGATGATGGCGACGATGCGATGCGACCACCCGGATATCGAACAGTTCATCACTGCCAAATCCGACCCTGCGCGCCTGCGCATGTTCAACATGTCGGTACTGGTGACGGATGCCTTTATGGAGGCCGTCAAGGCCGATGGCCCGTGGGATCTGGTGTTTGGCGACAAGGTCTATCACACCGTTCAGGCCCGCGATCTGTGGAACAAGATCATGCAGGCGACCTTTGATTATGCCGAGCCGGGCGTGATTTTCATCGATCGGATCAACGCCGCCAACAACCTGAGCTATGTGGAAACCATCGCCGCGACCAACCCCTGCGGCGAGCAGCCCTTGCCGCCATATGGAGCATGCCTGCTGGGTTCGATCAATCTGGCGCGTCTGGTGGCAGAACCGTTTGATGATGCCGCGCATCTGGATGAGGACGCGCTGCAGGATCTGGTCGCAACCGCCGTCCGCATGATGGATAACGTGGTGGATGCCTCGAAATTCCCTCTGCCGGAACAGGCGGCCGAGGCGCAGGCCAAGCGCCGTATCGGTCTGGGTGTGACCGGTTTGGCCGATGCACTTCTGATGCTGGGCCTGCGCTATGGGTCCGACGAGGCGGCGCGTCAGACCGAGCGCTGGTTGCAAGCGATCGCGCGCGCCGCGTATCTGGCGTCGGTGGACTTGGCTAAGGAAAAAGGGGCGTTCCCCCTGTTTGACGCCGAGAAATACCTCGCGAGCGGCACCATGCTGCAAATGGACGAGGACGTGCGCGATGCAATCCGCGAACACGGAATTCGCAACGCGCTGCTGACCTCGATTGCGCCGACAGGCACGATTTCCCTTTATGCGGGGAACGTCTCGTCGGGGATCGAGCCGGTCTTTGCCTATGCCTACACCCGGAAGGTTCTGCAGAAAGACGGATCACGCACCGAAGAAGAGGTGGTGGATTATGCCGTGCAGATGTGGCGCGACAAATTTGGCGATGTGGAGCTGCCGGAGTACTTCGTCAATGCGCAGACGCTGTCTCCGTCCGATCACGTCAAGATGCAGGCCGCGGCGCAGAAATGGATCGACAGCTCGATTTCGAAAACGATCAACTGCCCCGAAGATATCAGCTTTGACGCGTTCAAGGATGTCTACATGCAGGCCTGGGACCAGGGCTGCAAGGGGTGCACGACCTACCGCCCCAACGATGTCACCGGTTCGGTTCTGACTGTATCTGAAAGTGACGACAAAGCCCCCGGTGAAAGCGCCAACGCCCCACATGAAGTCGACGGGGGAGAGGTCGTCTATATGTCCGAACCTCTGGATCGTCCGCAGGCTTTGGAGGGATCGACCTACAAGCTGAAATGGCCCGACAGCGAGCATGCGATCTATCTGACCATCAACGACATCGTCATCGGCGGTCGGCGCCGCCCGTTCGAGGTGTTCATCAACTCGAAGAACATGGAGCACTACGCCTGGACGCTGGCGCTGACCCGGATGATCTCGGCCGTGTTCCGGCGCGGTGGCGACGTGTCCTTTGTAGTCGAAGAATTAAAGGCCGTTTTCGATCCGCGCGGCGGGGCATGGGTGAAGGGGAAATACATCCCCTCGATCCTGGCTGCGATCGGCGGCGTGATCGAACAGCACATGATTAATATCGGCTTTCTTGAAGGCGAAGGGATGGGGTTGAAGTCCGATCCACAGGCGCAGGTCGTGAATATAGACACCCCGCGCGGCAAAGCCTGCCCATCCTGCGGGCAGTACG
>CAXXPZ010000064.1:0-44365 GCA_963422555.2 uncultured Ruegeria sp. | reverse complement strand
AGAGCTGTTCAGCACCGCGCGCGCAGCGGGTTGCACCACGTGATGTTCCCACATGGCCAGACGCAATGTGGTCGTGCAGCTGGTTTCCACCGCTTCGATCCGAGATGTCACCAGTTGAGACAACTGCCCCCGACCCGCAATACCGCAATTCTGATCGACAACCAGATCGTCCATGGTGCCAAAGGAAACGCCAGCTTCGGCCAGAGTGGCACGGCACTGCTGCCTCATCCGCCAGCGCGCGGTTCAGTTGGAACTTGGTGACCGGCGTCACCGGCGCGGTCACTTTCAGATCCCGCAATGGGTTCCAATGTGGCGGCACCGGCGTTTTAGGATGCGCCAACAGCCACCAGCCGCCGCCCAGCAGGATCAGCACAGTCGCAACCCGGAAAATGAAAGACGCCACCGAAAGCAAAAATCGGTGGCGTCCTGAACGATCTGTCATGCGTGACGCGCAATCAGTAGCGGTAGTGTTCCGGCTTGAACGGGCCTTCGGGTTTCACACCGATATAGGCCGCCTGTTCGCTGTCCATCTGGGTCAGCTTCACACCGATCCGGTCCAGATGCAGACGGGCGACTTTTTCGTCCAGATGCTTGGGCAGGATATAGACGTCGTTTTCATACTGATCGCCCTTGGTGAACAGTTCGATCTGCGCCAGCACCTGGTTGGTGAAGGATGCGGACATCACAAAGGACGGGTGGCCGGTGGCGTTGCCGAGGTTCAGCAGACGGCCTTCGGACAGTAGGATGATGCGGTTGCCCGAGGGCAGCTCGATCATGTCCACCTGTTCCTTGATATTGGTCCATTTGTGGTTCTTCAGGCTGGCCACCTGAATTTCGTTGTCGAAGTGACCGATATTGCCGACGATGGCCATGTCTTTCATCGCACGCATATGATCGATGCGGATCACGTCCTTGTTGCCGGTGGTGGTGATGAAGATATCGGCGTTTTCGACCTCATCCTCCAGCAGAGTGACCTCGAACCCGTCCATCGCGGCCTGCAGGGCGCAGATCGGGTCAACCTCGGTGACTTTGACACGAGCCCCGGCGCCGCGCAGGGATGCGGCCGAGCCTTTGCCCACGTCGCCATAGCCGCAAACAACGGCGACCTTACCGGCCATCATCGTGTCCGTGGCGCGGCGAATACCGTCGACCAGCGATTCCTTGCAGCCGTATTTGTTGTCGAATTTCGACTTGGTGACGCTGTCATTCACGTTGATCGCAGGGAATGGCAACTGGCCGTCTTTTACCAGCTGATACAGGCGGTTCACACCGGTTGTGGTTTCCTCAGACACGCCCTGGATCTGGTCGCGCATCTTGGTGAACCAGCCTGGTGATGCCGCCATGCGCTTGGCGATTTGTTTCTTGATCACCTCTTCCTCTTCCGAACCCGGAACGGGGATGATGTCCTCGCCCGCTTCGGCGCGTGCGCCCAGCAGGATGTACAGCGTCGCGTCGCCGCCATCGTCCAGGATCATGTTGGGGCCGTCCTCGAACAGGAAGGATTTGTCCAGATAATCCCAATGCTCTTCCAGCGACTGACCCTTGATGGCAAAGACCGGCACACCTGCGGCGGCAATCGCGGCGGCAGCGTGGTCCTGGGTCGAAAAGATGTTGCACGACGCCCAGCGCACATCGGCCCCCAGCGCCACCAGTGTTTCGATCAAAACTGCAGTCTGAATTGTCATATGCAACGAGCCGACGATCCGCGCGCCTTTCAGCGGCTTCGCTTCGCCATATTCGGCACGCAGAGCCATCAGGCCCGGCATTTCGGTTTCTGCAATATTCAGCTCTTTGCGGCCGAACTCGGCCAGCGAAATGTCTTTAACTGTATAGTCACTGCCCATGGGACGTCTCCGTTTAAACTGCCAACGGCATCTAGCATTGACATCAATGTCCTGCAATGCGTAACCGAACAGGTAATTTTACCTAAATCGCTGTAGGCGGCGGCCCGGAATCCACGAGTGCAGATGTCCTGATGGAACAAGTTATTCAACGACTGGAAGTGTCAGCCTCTGCGCCCGCCCGGCACCGCAAGGCAATCTTTTTCTGTTGTGACCAGAACTACCTTGTCTTTGCGACACATGCAGCGGCCCAGATCGCGGCATTGCACCCGGATCGCGATTTCGACATCTGCATCTGTTACGGAGAGCGCCCGGTAACGATCCCAAAATCACTTGAGTTCCTGAATATCCGGCTCTGCCACGTACAAACTGGCGATCTGTTTCAGGGTCTCCGGCTTGATCCCGGCAAAAGCCATGATGTTTACCTGCGCCTCGCCCTGCCGCAGGCATTTTCCGCGGATTACGACCGCATATTGTATCTCGACAGTGATATCTTTGTGCAGGGCGGCAATTTCAGTGCCCTGATGGATGTGGATATTGCTCCGCACCCGATTGCAGCGGTGCGCGACAATACGCAATGGCGTACACCCGGACGTCGCCCGAAACAGTTCAAGACCCTGGGGCTGCCATCCGCGCCCTACTTTAACGCAGGCGTCATCCTGATGGATGTGCAACGCTACAACGCGCAGGGCTTGCTGCAGAAATGTCTGGAATTGGGCAAGGCCAAGGCCGAGATCATGATCCGGCATGATCAAAACCTGTATAACTCGGTGCTGCAGGGGGATTGGGCCGAGATCAGCCCGATGTGGAACTGGCAATTTACCTGGTCGTCGCTGGTCTTTGCCATGCAGATCGAACCGCATCTGGTTCATTTCATCGGCAAGACCAAACCCTGGAAAGACCCGAAGGGCGAATTGAGCCCACGGTTCGCAGCGGCGATGAAAATATTTGCCGATGCGCATTTTCCCGACCTGAACGTGTTTCAGCCCAATGGTGGGCCGCTGGCCCCGAACAGTGCCAAGATGCGCAAGGTGCTGTTGAAACACCTGTTATCGGCTACAAAAACCCAACGCTATCTCGGCAGGTTCGCAGATGATCTTGACGTGATCACAAAAAACACCACGTCGAAACCGGACGGCTGAAAATCAACTTGGCACGCCGTCAGGAATTTCCTTGGGAATCGCTTTGAAAAAATCCGTGCCAACGGCGACAATGCAGCTGATGCCGTTCGCGTGGGTCATCAAAACCGTGTAACTTCCGGTTTCTTCCGAGGTCCAGACCTCCATGACCGATTGCGCGCCGCGTGTCTTTTGCAGGCCACCAAAGGCCAGTTTTTCCGAATAACTGTCCTGCAACTTGGTAATGACATGCTCGCGCTGTGCACAGCTTTGGGCAAATGCCGGAGGTGCGGTTGCAGCCATTCCAAAGGTCAGGGCGATTGCAAATAAACGTTTGAACATAACAAGCTCCTTTCGATACGTGTTTCGTTTCGAGAGGGGCGCAACTGGGAGGAGTAAGCACCCCCCTCAGTCCTTGATGTCGGGATCATTTCGCACCGGTTCAAAGCACGAATGCTCAAGAAAACGTTGGCAGCCGGTGATCCTGACAGATACATCATAGCACAAAAACCCGAATTGAATGTGTCCAACTTCACAAGGCATGGCAGAATGGCAACACAACCCCGCGCGTGGCAAAGGATGCTGTCCGGTCGCAGACTGGACCTGCTGGACCCAACCCCGGTGGATATCGAGATCGAAGATATCGCCCATGGTCTGGCCTTTGTGGCGCGTTGGAACGGGCAGACAAACGGCGATTTCGCCTATTCCGTGGCCGAGCATTCCCTGTTGGTCGAAGAGCTTTTTGGCCGCATTGCCCCGAAAGCGCCGATAAAATGGCAGCTCGCGGCATTGTTACATGACGCCCCCGAATATGTGATCGGAGATATGATCTCACCCGTGAAATCAGCCGTGGGCCCAGACTACGGCGCGCTGGATGACCGGTTAGCGGCGGCAATCCATTTCCGCTTTGGATTGCCCGCTGCGGTGCCGAAAACGGTGAAGCGGCAGATCAAGAAAGCCGACAAGATCAGCGCCTGGATGGAGGCGACGCAGATTGCCGGGTTTTCCGAGGCTGAGGCGACAAAGTTTTTTGGTCACCCGGATAAGGCGGTGATGGAGGGGTTGGAGATCACGTTGAGGCCGCCGGTAGTGGTGCGGCAAGCCTATGTCGAGCGACATAAGGAGTTGCTAAGATTACTCTAAGTTATGGAAGATGGATGCGCTTCCCAGAGGAATAATGCTAAATATCGTTCGTCGAATAATAGTTTACCTTTCTTTTCTCGCTTTGAATGTGCTCTGCGTATTGGGTGTTGCTCTTGCTTTTGATGGCTGCTCAAAATGCTACTACTCTTACACGTATGAGAGCCGATGGAGACTTGCCAATTCTGGGCTCTGGGTGTGGGTTTGGCCCTTTGCGTTTCTGATGACTTGGATTGGAATCAAAGGCTACTTCGCACACAAAAAAAACGAACCATTGGCCACATTGATTGCGGCTGCGATTTTCGGTCTGATTTTTTACTTGAGTTTGTGGGCGGGCCTTATTGAAGCAGCACTTAGATGCGATGATTGTTTGCCCGAAGATCCAAGTGCGGCCGTATTTCAAAACCTCTTCAACTGGGGGTTTTGGACCGGTCTAATAGGATTGCTCGTCAGCTACGCGAAACACAAACTACCTGAAACGAACCCTCATGTGAACATAAAGTAGATTGGTGTCAGCGATGTGAGTGGAGCATTCACTTCACTACCGCGGGCTGCGCTTCGCTAAAATCCGTTGCAATGTCCGGCGGTGCATGTTCAGGTGCCGCGCGGTTTCCGAGACATTTCGGTCACACATCTCATAGACCCGCTGGATATGCTCCCAACGCACGCGGTCCGCGCTCATGGGGTTTTCGGGTGGCGGGGGCAGTTCGTCGCCCTTGGCCAGCAGCGCGTTGGTGATGTCGGTGGCGTCTGCCGGTTTTGACAGGTAGTCCGTCGCGCCGATCTTGACCGCGGCAACGGCAGTAGCGATGGCACCGTAGCCGGTCAGAACCACGACCCGGCAATCAGGGCGTTTTTCGCGCAGCACTTCGACCACGTCCAACCCGTTGCCATCCTCCAAGCGCAGATCAACCACCGCATAGGCCGGGGGTCGCGCTGTGGCAATGGCCCGGCCTGCGACAACGGACCCGGCAGTCTCGATCTCGAATCCGCGCTTTTCCATGGCCTTGGCCAGACGTCTCAGAAACGGCTCGTCATCATCCACCAGAAGCAAGGATTTGTCGGGGCCGATGTCAAGCTGGGAACTGTCTGCCATTTTGGGTCTTTCCGCTATTTCTCGCCGATAGGCTTAAACACGAGTAATAGCAGCGCCATGACAAAGGTCAAACCGGTGTTGCGGGTCAGATCTTGTCCAGAAAGCAGCCGACCTTGTCTGCCATCTGCTCGGCGGTGTCGTCGCGGTTGAAAAACTCGATGAACCCGTCCTGCGGCGTGACAAGGTAGGTAAAGGTCGAATGGTCGACCAGGTAGTATTCATCGCTTTTGTCATGGGCCTTGTAATAGGTCTTGTAGGCTTGGCTGGCGGCCTTGACCTGTTCGGCTGACCCGGTCAGCGCGATCATACGTTCATGCAGATTGAACGCATAGTCGCCCACCACTTCGGGCGTGTCGCGGTCGGGGTCGATTGAGATGAACAGCGGCGTCACCGATTGTCCGCCTTCTGCAAGCAGGTCGAACGGGCCGCCAATGGCCGCAGTGCCCCCGGCAATCTGGCTGGAGCGGCATTGCGCAAACCTGTCATCGGACCCGGTGCCGCGCGTCAGCAACCACATGGCCCCGAGGCCGACCGCCAGAACGATGGTTGCGAGTATGGCGTAAAGGCGGATCATGACGGTTATCCTGACGCAAGGGGTTGTTGATCGTTTCCGCCGGGACACCTATCAAGTTACCCAGCCGACGCAACAGGACATAATCGACCGATGGCAAAATCCAATACCAGCCTTTGGCGTGGACAGGAACGCAGCAGCTGGATCCGCCTGAGAACGCTGATCCTGTTGCGCTGGGTCGCCATTGTCGGTCAGGTCACCGCGATCACCGTGGCGCAGCAGACCTATCATGTGCAGCTTGAGCTGGGCCTGTGCTATTTCGCAATTGGCGTATCGGTGATGGGCAACCTGACCGCGATCCTGCTGTTTCCCGAAAACAAGCGCTTGTCAGAGTTCGAGAACTTTCTGATGGTGCTGTTCGATCTGCTGCAGCTATCATTTCTATTGTATCTGACCGGCGGGTTGAACAACCCGTTTGCACTGTTGTTGGTGGGTCCGGTCACGATTTCCGCCAATGTCATGAGCACACGATCAACGCTGATAGTCGGGACGGTGGCCATAGTGCTGACGACCCTGCTGGCACAATTCCATCTGCCGCTGCGCACCAATCTGGGTCTTGTTCTGGACATGCCCGATATCCTGTTGTTCGGCAACTGGTCCGCTATCGTGATCGCCATCGTGTTTCTGGGTGCTTATTCGCACCGCATCAGCTCTGAGGTGCAATCCATGTCCGAGGCCGTTTCGGCCACCCAAATGGCGCTGGCCCGCGAACAAAAACTGACCGATCTGGGCGGTGTTGTTGCCGCCGCCGCGCATGAACTCGGCACGCCGCTGGCCACGATCAAACTGGCCAGTTCCGAGTTGCTTGAGGAACTTGACGACCGTCCCGACCTGAAGGAGGACGCCGCCCTGATCCGGGAACAGGCAAACCGCTGCCGGGACATTCTGCGGGACATGGGCCGGGCTGGCAAAGACGGCCTGCACCTGCGTCAGGCGCCGCTGACAGCGGTCGTTTACGAAGCCGCCGAACCGCATATTCACAGGGGCAAATCCGTTCATTTCAGCGAAGGCCCCTCTGGCGGTGCCGATGTCCAGCAACCCGCGATCCTGCGCAAGCCCGAGATAATTCACGGTCTGCGCAACCTGATCCAAAACGCTGTTGATTTCGCGCAGGCCAATGTCTGGGTCGAGGCCGAGTGGACGCCCGATTGGATCACGATCTGTATCATGGATGACGGGCGCGGATATCCAACGCACATGATCGGACGGATCGGCGATCCGTTCATGCGGCGGCGCTCGGAAACCGACCGGACCGCTCGGCCCGAATACGAAGGCATGGGGCTGGGGCTGTTCATCGCAAAGACCTTGCTGGAACGCAGCGGCGCGAATTTGAAATTTGCCAATGGCGCGGATCCCTACCAGAACCTGACCAACGATCCCGCACGGCGCGGGGCAATTGTGCAAGTCATCTGGCCGCGCCGGCTGATCGATGCGCAGATCGGCGATTCACCTGTGCCATCGGGGGCCAATCAACCATTTCAGATCTGAATTAAGACGCCGTTAACCATTACCATTCATAGTCGGCATATTTCGCTCAAAGGATGTCGATGCCATGGCCGACTGGATCATTCTGTCCGCGATAAGCCTGGTTTCGGCTGGGTTCGCACTGCAGTGGCTGCTGCCACGGCGCCTGCCCCGGATCAACGATTTCGGGCTGGCCACGCCGAACTCACTGTTTGACGCCGTCTTCCTGTTCGACGGGGACCGTCTGATCAGCCATTCGGACATCGCTCTGGCCGGGTATGAGGCGGTCGGGGACTGGCAGGATCTCAGGCGGCTGCTCAAACGCGACTTCCCGACCTTTCCCGAAACCCCTGAAACCGTGCGCAACGAAGGTAACATGGTCGTCACCGCCATCGACTGCACGGTCGACCGAGAGGTTCTGTGCGAATGGATCGACGGCATCGTCCGGGTGCAACTGCGCGATTGTCAGGGTGGTTCGGGTCGGGTTCGGCGCGATCCCAATGATCCTATCCGGCTGGCGATGGATCAGGCCCCTTATCCGGTCTGGCTGCTGGACAGGTCCAACACGGCGCGGTGGTGCAATGCCGCCTACGTCTCGCTGGTGCGTAAGGCGCGGGGGCGGGATACCGATCTGACGGTGCCCTTGTTTCCAAGGATTCAGAGCGAGGATCATCTGGGCAAGAAAACCCGGGTTTCCGTGGCGGTTGTCGGCAGCGAACACAAGCTCTGGTTCGATCTGACCCATGTAGATCGTGAAGAAGGGCAGCTGAATTACGCCACCGATATCAATGCCATAGTCGAGGCTGAGGCCGCACAACGAAAATTCGTGCAGACCATGACCAAAACCTTTGCGCAACTGTCGATCGGACTGGCCATCTTTGACCGCAACCGGCAACTGGCGCTGTTCAACCCGGCGCTGATTGACCTGACAACCCTGCCCCCGGACTTCCTCAGCTGCCGCCCTAGCCTGTCCAGCTTTTTCGACCGCTTGCGTGATCAGCACATGATGCCCGAGCCAAAGAATTATCGCGGCTGGCGGTTGCAAATGAATGACCTGCTTGAGGCCGCGCAGGACGGAAACTATCAGGAAAACATGGTCGCTGCCGTCGGGATCGGTCTATTCCGTCAGCGGTCGCCCGCACCCTGATGGCGCGGTGGCATTTCTGTTCGAAGACATCACCGCCGAGATCACCCTGACCCGCCGGTTTCGGTCCGAGATGGACCTGATGCAATCCATTCTGGACAAGTTGGCCGACGCAATTGCCGTCTTTTCCGACGACGGCACCCTTGCGCTGACCAATCTGGCCTATCAAGAGCTTTGGGGCGAGACGGACGAGACGGGGTTTGCGCCTGCAACGGTTCTGGATGTGACGCGCAATTGGCAGGAACATTGCGCCGCCACCCCGGTTCTGGGTGAGGTTCGGGATTTCGTCGAAATGCGTGACAACCGTACGCAATGGTCTGCAGCCATGTCGATGCGGGACGGAACCGAAATGACCTGCACTGTCAGTCCGATACAGAACGGGGCGACCATCGTCCGGTTTACTCTGGAACCCCGGTCCCAACAGACTGCCGAATTGAAAAAAATCAGCGCCTGAACCGGGTTGCAGCGGACCGGGCGCAAGTCCATTGTGGCGCCATGAATGCGCCTGTGTCGATTACATTGAAATCACCGGAAGAAACGGCAGCTTTGGCCAAAAGGTTGGGCTGTGATCTGATGCCCGGCGACGTGCTTTTGCTGGAGGGTGCAATCGGGGGCGGAAAAACCCATTTTGCACGTGCGCTGATCCAGTCGGTGATGACGGAGCCCGAGGACGTGCCCTCGCCTACATTCACTTTGGTACAGGTCTACGACACCCAGATTGGCGAGGTTTGGCATTCCGATCTTTATCGTCTGTCCAATATCGATGAGATTGAGGAGCTGGGCCTGACAGATGCAATTGATCAGGCGGTCTGCCTGATCGAGTGGCCGGAAAAGATGGGCCCGCTGATGCCGCCATCGGCACTGCTGCTGCGGTTTCGGGCCGACCCGGTTCAGCAGGATACACGACATCTGGACCTAATCTGGACCGACCCGAAATGGTGCGCCAAACTGGAGGGGATTCAATGACGAACAGGGCCATTCTGGCCGAGGCGCTGCTTGCACAGACCGAATGGGCCAATGCAGACCACGCGCCATTGGCCGGTGACGCCTCGAATCGCCGGTACGAGCGCCTGACCGATCCGGCCAGCGGACGCACGGCGGTTCTGATGGATGCCCCACCGGACAAGAACGAAGACATCGCCGCTTTTGTCCGCATGGCAACCTATCTGCACTCCGTCGGGCTGAGCGCACCTGAAATCTTTGCTGAAGATTGCCAATACGGTTTTCTGCTGCTCGAAGATCTGGGCGATGCCCTGTTTGCTCGCGTTCTGAAACGGGACCCCGGGCTTGAACGCACATTGTATGAGGCCGCGACCGATGTGTTGGTGCATCTGCACGCCTCGCCGGTTTTGTCGCTGGACAGCTATGACCCGGCACTGATGACCGAGTATTCGGCCCTGGCGTTCACCAAATACGCTCAGGGCATTCTGGGCACCCATGACGCCGATGCCCGCGCAAGGTTCGAGCTGCGGTTCGCCGATATCCTGCACCGCGAAACCGGGGGTCCCCGGGTCGTGGTGCAACGGGATTATCACGCCGAAAACCTGATCTGGCTACCCGATCGCGACGGGTTGCGTCGTGTGGGCCTGCTTGATTTTCAAAGCGCGATGCTGGGACATCCGGCCTATGATCTGATGTCCTTGCTGCAGGATGTACGCCGCTTAGTCCCGGCGGGGATCGAGATGCGCATGATTGATCGCTATATCACCGCGACAGGTGTGGATAGTCACGATTTCCGCACTGCCTATGCCGTGTTGGGGGCCCAGCGTAATCTGCGGATTCTGGGCGGGTTTGCCCGTCTGGCCACGGATTATGGCAAACCGCATTATGTTGACCTGATCCTGGCGGTCTGGGCCCATTTGATGCGGGATCTGGAGCATCCCGCACTTGTTCCGATCGCGGATCTTGTGCGCAATGCGCTGCCCGCACCCACACCCGACAATCTGGCAAGGCTGAAATCGCAATGACCGGAAGACCACAGGCCGTCATGCTGTTTGCCGCAGGGTTCGGGACGCGCATGGGCGAGATGACCAAAAACAGGCCAAAACCCCTGATTAAGGTTTCGGGCCGGCCTTTGGTCGATCACGCGCTGGATCTGGTCGCGGAATTGCGCCCTGCCCGCACCGTCGCCAATGTGCATTATCTGGCCGATCAGATGGTTGCACATCTGGCCGCGACCGACGTTCAGATTTCCCACGAAAAGCCCGACATTCTGGAAACCGGGGGCGGGTTACGCGCGGCTCTGCCCCTGCTGGGTAAAGACCCTGTTTTTACCTTGAACACCGACGCTATCTGGGCTGGCCCGAACCCGTTGCGTTTGTTGCGCGATGCGTGGAACCCGGATCAGATGGACGCGCTGTTGATGTGCATCCCTGTCGCCCAGGCCATTGGCCATTCCGGTCAGGGTGATTTTACCCGGGATGTGTCCGGGCGGATCACGCGGGGCCCCGGCCTGATCTATGGCGGGGCGCAGATCGTCAAGACGGACGGGTTGCACGACATTCCCGACACGGCCTTTTCGCTCAACCTTTTGTGGGACCGGATGCATGAAAATGACGGCTTGTATGCACTGGAATACCCCGGTCGATGGTGCGATGTGGGTCGTCACGAAGGTATCGCGCTGGCCGAAGGCTTGATTGCCGATGTATGACAACAATGCTTTGCCCCGGGTCTTTGCCGTTCCGCCGGGTGCGGATTTCCCCAAGGCGCTGGTCAACGGCTTGCGGACACGCAGCGCCGCCAGTCCGCCCGAGGCGTTGGCCCGGGTCCAACTGGTGGTGAACACGCGCCGAATGGCACGCCGGGTGCGCGATCTGTTCGATCAGGGCCCGCCTTGTCTCCTGCCCCGGTTGTCGCTGGTCACTGATCTGGGTGAAAGCGTTGATCTTGCGCATATTCCACCAGCGATCCCTGCCCTGCGCCGCAGGCTTGAGCTGACGCAGCTGATTTCGAAACTGCTGGATCAGCAGCCCGATCTGGCCGCGCGATCATCCCTGTTTGACCTGTCCGACAGCCTTGCCGCTCTGATTGACGAAATGCAGGGCGAAGGTGTGTCACCGGACGTGATCCGGCAACTGGATGTCAGTGACATGTCCGGCCATTGGTCCCGCGCTCAGGCTTTTATTGGCATTGCCGATCAATTCATCTCATCCGGTGACGATGCGCTGGATGCGCAGGCCCGTCAGCGGCGCGTGGTCGGAAACCTGATCGCAGGCTGGCAAGACCAGCCGCCTCAGCACCCAGTCATTCTGGCCGGGTCAACCGGCTCACGCGGGACCACGTTGATGCTGATGGAGGCGGTCGCGCGTCTGCCGCAAGGGGCCCTGATCCTGCCCGGCTTTGATTTCGACCAGCCCGCGCCTGTGTGGGACAGTCTGGATAACGCCCTGAGTTCGGAGGATCATCCACAATACCGGTTCCGAAAATTGCTGCAAGCATTGGAATTGCCCCCCCATCAGGTTCAGCCCTGGACTGCCGGTCAGCCCCCGTCACCCGCCCGTAACCGTTTGGTTTCGCTTGCTTTGCGCCCTGCCCCGATCACTGATGCGTGGATGTCCGAAGGCCCGCGCCTGACCGATCTGGATGCCGCCACAAGCGACCTGACCTTGATCGAGGCGCAATCCCCCCGGGCCGAAGCGCTGGCCATTGCCATGCGGTTGCGACACGCCGCCGAAACCGGGCAGACCGCAGCCCTGATCACGCCCGACAGGATGCTGACCCGACAGGTCAGTGCCGCACTGGATCGCTGGAACATCCTGCCCGATGACAGCGCCGGGCTGCCATTGCAACTGTCCCCGCCGGGTCGGCTTCTGCGCCATGTGGCAGGCCTGTTTGCCCGCCGTCTGGATGGCGAGGCCCTGCTGACCCTGCTGAAACACCCGCTATGCCACGATGGCGGTGACCGGGGTGCACATTTGCTGCACACCCGTGATCTGGAACTGCATCTGCGTCGCCATGGGCCGCCGTTTCCGGACCGTGACAGCCTGACTGCCTTTGCCGAACGTCAGGATGTGCCTAAACAATGGCTGCACTGGGTCGCCTCCTGCTTCTGCGACCAGCACAGCCCTTCGGAGCGCCAACTGACAGACTGGGTGGCGCATTTGCGTTCCATTGCCGAGGCGATCTCGGCCGGGTCAGGCGGCGAAACCGGCACACTATGGGACAAGAATGCCGGTCAAAAAGCGCTGGCCGTTCTGGCCGCATTACAGGACGAGGCGCATCACTGTGGCCCGATGACGGCCCATGACTTTGCCGATCTACTGGGTGCACTGCTTGCTGGCGAAGAGGTTCGCGACCGTGATGCCCCGCATCCACATATCATGATCTGGGGCACGCTTGAGGCGCGCGTGCAGGGCGCAGATTTGCTGATCCTTGGCGGCCTGAACGAAGGCAGCTGGCCCGAGGCTGCTGCACCCGATCCCTGGCTGAACCGTCAGATGCGCGACAGGGCCGGGTTGCTGCTGCCGGAACGCCGGATCGGGCTGTCTGCGCATGATTTCCAACAGGCCATCGGCGCGCCCGAGGTCTGGTTGACCCGCGCCGTCCGGTCGGACGATGCCGAAACCGTCGCGTCGCGCTGGCTGAATCGGCTGACCAACCTGTTGCAGGGCTTGCCGGGGCAGGGCGGACCCCAAGCCCTGTCAGACATGCGAGCACGTGGCGATCAATGGCTGCGTTGGTCCGAAGCGCTAGAGGAGGCACCTCAGATCGATGCGGCCCCGCGCCCATCGCCCCGCCCGCCGTTGATTGCACGCCCAAAGCGGCTGAGCGTGACCGAGATCAAGCGACTGATCCGCGACCCATACGCAATTTATGCCAAACACGTGCTGCGCCTGAAACCGTTGGACCCTTTGGTACAAGCCCCGGATGCCTTGCTGCGCGGCATCGTCATCCATGAAATCCTTGAACATTTCGTCAAGGACAGCGTTCTGGACATCGCCTTGCTGACGCGAGAGAACTTCCTGAAACGTGCCGAGGTTCTGCTGGCCGATCATGTCGCCTGGCCGACGGCTCGGACCCTCTGGCTGGCCCGACTGGAGCGGGTTGCGGATGAGTTTCTGCGGGCTGAAAGGGCGCGACACACAGACGGCGGACCGGTCGCCTTTGAGGCCCGGATGAAACTGGCGCTGACACCATTGGACTTCACCATCTCGGGCCGCGCCGACCGTATTGACTGTAACAGTCGGGGCGCATTGCGGATCATCGACTATAAAACCGGCGCGCCGCCATCCGAAAGCCAGCAAGCCAAGTTCGACAAACAATTGCTGATCGAGGCGGCAATGGCCGAGCAGGGCGGAGTCGAGGGGCTGGACCCTCTGCCAGTTGCTCAGGCTGTGTTCATCGGGATGGGCGGAACCTACAAAGAGGTGCGCGCGCCGCTTGACAAGGAACCCACTGACAAGGTGCTGGCGGAGCTAAAGGAGCTGGTATTTGCCTATTTAGAGCCTGATCAAGGCTTCACGTCCCGCCGAATGCTGCACAAGGACACCGATCTGGGCGACTATGACCATCTTGCCCGATTTGGCGAATGGGACCGCACCACCGAAACCACCCCCGAGGACCTGACATGAGCCCCCGCAACGACGCGACCGAGCGGCAGGTGCAGGCCGCGCGGCCCGATGCCTCGACCTGGCTGGCGGCGAATGCCGGGTCTGGCAAAACCCGTGTTCTGACCGACCGCGTGGCCCGGCTGTTGCTGGACGGGGTTCAGCCGCAGCATATCCTGTGCCTGACCTACACCAAGGCCGCCGCCAGCGAGATGCAGAACCGGCTGTTCAAACGTCTGGGTGAATGGGCGATGCTGCGCGACGATCACCTGCTGGGGCAACTGACCGAATTGGGGGTTGAAGGTGATATCACCCATGACCGTCTGGCACAGGCGCGCACCCTGTTTGCCCGTGCGATCGAAACGCCCGGCGGGCTGAAAGTCCAGACCATCCATTCGTTCTGTGCCTCGCTCCTGCGGCGCTTTCCGCTTGAGGCCGGGGTCAGCCCGCAATTCAGCGAGATGGAAGATCGGGCCGCTGCCCTGCTGCGCGAAGAAATCGTCGAGGATTTTGCCGGCGGGCTGCAGGCGCATCTGGTTGAGGATGTCGCCCGGTTCGTGACCGATACCGGTTTTGACAAACTAACGGCCGCCATTGCGCAGAAACGAAACCACTTTGCGCACCGCCGGGACCGGGCCGAACTGCTGAACCTGTTTGACCTGCCGGACGGGTTTGACGAAGACACCCTGCTGGCCCGTGTTTTTCTGGGCGGCGAGGTTGAGCTATTGCAATCCATCCTGCCCAGCCTGATCGAAAGCGGCGGGAACAACGCCAAAGCTGCGGATAAGCTGGCCGCGGTCACCGCTGCCAATTTGGCCAGCCTGCCGGTTCTGGAAAGCGTTTTCCTATATGGAAAGGCCGCGAAAGAGCCCTTTGCCGCCAAAACGGGAAGCTTTCCGACCAAGGCGCTGCGCAATGGCGCTTTGGCCGACCGGATGCCGCAGCTAGAGGACCTGATGCTGCGGGTCGAGGCCGCGCGCGAACAGCGTCTGGCACTGATAGCGGCGCGGAAATCACTGGTTCTGCATAATTTCGCAGCGGCTTTCCTGCCCGAGTATGAACGCCGCAAACAGATGCGCGGATGGCTGGATTTTGACGATCTGATCCTGCGCGCGCGCCAGGTGCTGAATGACCCGGCGGTGGCGGAATGGGTGCTGTATCGACTTGACGGCGGCATCGATCACATTCTGGTCGACGAGGCGCAGGACACGAGCCCGGATCAGTGGGACGTCGTGGAAAAGCTGGCACAGGAATTTACCAGCGGGGAAGGGGCCCGCTCTGGCGTCGAACGGACGATTTTTGTGGTCGGAGACAAGAAACAATCGATCTATTCCTTTCAGGGCGCAGACCCGCAGGCCTTTGACCGAATGCAAGCCGAGTTTGGGCAAAAACTGCATGAATCAGGCTCTAAATTGTGGAATTCGACGTTGGAGTATTCCTTTCGCTCGTCCAGCGCGATCCTTGGGTTGGTGGATATTCTGTTCGAAGACCGTGCTGAGGCAGGTTTCCACAAGGACTCTCAGCACCGCGCCTTCAAGGCCGATTTGCCGGGCCGCGTTGATCTGTGGCCAGTGATCGAAAAGGTCGAGGACGAAGAAGATGGCGACTGGACCGATCCCGTGGATCGTCCGGGCGCGCGGCATCATACCGTGCTGCTGGCCGAGAAAGTAGCGCGGTCGATCAAGGACATGATCGACAGTGCTGAAACGGTCCCTGTAGACGGCGAGGCTCCGGGCACTTTTGTGCGCCGCAAGGTGCGGCCCGGTGATTTCCTGATTCTGGTTCAGCGCCGCTCGGACCTGTTTGCCGAGATCATTCGCGCCTGCAAGGCGGCGAACCTGCCGATCGCCGGGGCGGACCGGCTGAAAGTCGGGGCGGAACTGGCGGTCAAGGATCTCGCGGCATTGCTAAGCTTTCTGGCCACGCCCGAAGACAGCCTGTCACTGGCCACTGCGCTCAAGTCGCCCCTGTTTGGCTGGACGGAACAACAGCTTTTCGATTTGGCCCATCGCCGCGAAGAAACTTATCTGTGGGCCGCCCTGCGGCACCGCGCCGAGGGGTTTCCTGAAACATTGGCCGTGCTGAATGACCTGCGCGGGCAAACAGACTTTCTGCGGCCCTATGATCTGATCGAGCGCATCCTGACCCGCCATGATGGCCGCCGCAGGCTGTTGGGTCGGCTTGGAGCTGAGGCCGAGGATGGGATCAACGCGCTGCTGTCTCAGGCGCTGGCCTATGAACGCACCGACGTCCCCAGCCTGACCGGATTCCTAGTCTGGATGCAAACCGACGATCTGGAAATCAAGCGCCAGATGACCGGTGTCGGCAACATGATCCGCGTCATGACTGTTCACGGTGCCAAAGGTCTGGAAGCACCAATTGTGATCCTGCCCGACACGGGCAAACGGCAACCGCCACGAGACGCCGAGATCATGATGGCCGGTGACGTGCCATTGTGGAAGGTGCCTGCGGATGCGTCGCCCAACGTGATAGCCCAGGCCCGGGAAACAGCGCGTACGCGCGAAGAAAATGAACGATTGCGCTTGCTGTATGTGGCTCTAACACGGGCTGAAAAGTGGCTGATCGTTGCTGCTGCGGGCGATGTCGGCAAGGATGGGAGCAGTTGGTACCAGATGGTTGAGACTGCGATGGAACGGGCAGGGGCCGCAGATCTGCCGGGATCCCAAACCCGCCGTCTTGCGCATGGTGATTGGGACGGGGCTCAGACGATCATGCATCCGGAACCGGCCACCCATACGGAAACATTGCCTGCGGTTTTCAACCAGCCCGCGCCAAAACCGGATTTGCCGCCGGAAACGCTCAGCCCATCCGATCTGGGTGGTGCCAAAGCCTTGCCCGGCGACACAGGGCAGGATGAAGAGGCTGCAAAACTGCGCGGAACACGTTTGCATCTACTGTTGGAGCATCTGCCAACTGCCGCGACGGGCACATGGCCGCAGCTATGCACCCGCCTGTTGCCGGATATGCAAGACGCCGATCGACAAGAATTGTTGCACGAAGTCGCGCGTGTCCTGGAGGCCGAAGAACTGAAGCCGCTTTTTGCCCCCGGCACGCTAGCCGAAGTCCCGGTATCTGCAGAGCTTCAGGATCGCCGCCTACATGGCGTGATCGACCGGCTGATTATTACCGAGACCGAAGTGCAAATCATTGATTTCAAATCAAATGTCATTGTGCCTGAAACACCGCAAGACTGCCCTGTAGGCCTGTTGCGCCAAATGGGTGCATATGCGTTAGCCCTGGCGCAAATCTATCCCGACCGTGACATTCGCACCGCCATTCTCTGGACCCGGACAGCGAATCTGATGTGGCTGCCACACGATCTTGTGACGGATGCTTTGATGCATCAGCCGACGTCTTGACCTTGCATATCCCGACACCTAGGTTCAGTGCCCAAGCGTACCCCATTCAGGAGACAGAATATGTCGACCGTTGCCGTTACCGACGATACATTTGACGCCGAAGTCAAGAATTCCGATGTCCCCGTTGTGGTGGATTTCTGGGCCGAATGGTGCGGCCCGTGTAAGCAGATCGGCCCCGCCCTGGAAGAACTGGCGTCCGAGTATGGTGACAAGGTGAAGATCGCCAAGGTCGACGTAGACAGCAACCCGAATTCCGCCGCTGCAATGGGTGTTCGTGGCATTCCGGCGCTGTTCATCTTCAAGGACGGTCAGGTTATTTCAAACCGTGCAGGCGCCGCGCCTAAAGCCGCGCTGCAAAGCTGGATCGACGAATCCATCTGATCCGGTGTGAATGACTCAGATTAGGGGCGTCCAGATTTGGGCGCCTTTTTCGTTTGACAGGCCAGCTGCGAAATTACGGGCAGGCCGACAAGACAGGGGATACCAATGGCAAAAACGCGGGTTCTGGTAGAGTTCGGGATGGGAACGTCACTGCGGAAGATTATACCCAAGCCGCCCTGCGGGCACTCAAAGACGCGCTGTGGCGCAATTCGGTCAATGTGGCCGAACTGTTTGGGTTTCCGAAAGAGTCGATGATCATTGATGCCGAAATCGGGGTGCAGCAGCCCGAAAAGGTCGACACCGACGCGTTGAAATCGATCTTTCCTTATGGCCATCCGAATATCCGGGTGACCCAGGGCGGGCTGGATATCGACAAACCACATACGGATGGCCGCACGGTGATTGCCAACGCCGCCGTCATCGTTTCCTTTGACATGGAGCCCGCCAAATGACCCAAAAACGCATCATTCTGGAAATGGGCACCGGCAATGACCTGTATGGTCAGAATTACACCAAAGCTGCACGCCGGGCGCTTCAGGACGCGCTACATCATTCCTCCATCACACTGTTTTCGCAGCTTGGGATCGACCACAAGGAGATGCGCGTGCAGGTCACAATCGGCGTGCAGCAACCCGATAAGGTCGATTGTGATCAGGTAGCCGAAGACCTGCCCCGCAGCTGTGCCGAGGTGCGCGCAGTCAAAGGCGGGCTGGATGTTGTGGATGACAATGCCGGCACCCGACATGTGGTTGCGACGGCAGCGATTGAAGCATTCCTTGAAGATCAGTCAGGCAATTACGTACAAAGCTGACAAAGAAAAAGCCGCCCGGAAACTCCGCGCGGCTGCTTCTGCTCGGTGATCCGGTCTCGGGATCAGATGTTGGCGATATCCGCGCGATCCAAGCCGATATCTTCCAGCTGTGCGTCGGTCAGACGCGACAGGGCTTTACGGGTCTTGCGGTTCTGGTTCCAATTGAGAACGGTGTAGTACACCTGAGAGACGGTTTCCGCTGAGTGCAGGATTGAAGCTGCTCCGAGCGGCGCATAAGTTGTTGCGGTGTTTGCCATTTGCGCGATCCTTTTATCTGAAACAGCCGACCCTGTGTCGGTTGTAGACTTTATGTAGTTCCGCGCCTCGGGACTCACAATTGCTGGTCTGGAAACCCCGAATTGCGTTTCGTGCATATCTTTTTGACAGTTTTGCAACGGGTTGCGCCTGTGCCGTACCCGGCCCATATATAGCCACTGTGAGAACGGAGGCTTTCATGGCAGACAGCGACTTTCCCGGATGGCACGGGACAACGATCATTGGTGTCAAAAAAGATGATCAGGTTGTCATCGCCGGAGACGGTCAGGTCAGCCTGGGACAGACCGTGATCAAAGGCACCGCCCGCAAGGTGCGCCGCTTGTCTCCGGGCGGGTTCGAGATCGTGGCAGGTTTTGCCGGGTCGACCGCGGATGCCTTTACCCTGCTGGAACGGCTGGAAGCCAAGCTTGAGGCCACGCCCGGCCAATTGGCGCGCGCTTCGGTCGATCTGGCCAAGGACTGGCGCACCGACAAGTACCTGCAAAAGCTTGAGGCGATGCTGATCGTCACCGATGGCAAGGACCTGTTCGTCATTACCGGCGCGGGTGACGTGCTGGAGCCGGAACATAACGTGGCCGCCATCGGATCGGGCGGCAACTTTGCTCTGGCCGCTGCAAGGGCGATGATGAACAGCGACAAATCCGCCGAAGACGTCGCGCGCGAAGCCATGGCGATTGCCGCAGACATCTGCGTTTACACCAACGGCAAATTGACGGTTGAAACCATAACAGGCTAGGCCCGCAGAAACATGAGCGATATCGACCAGAAGGATCTGCGCGCCGCCGTCGGTTCAGGCTTGCTGACCGAGGTGCAGGCGGTCGGATTGCTGGCTCTTGCGCAAAGTCGGCAAGGCATGCGCGAGAACCTCGACCCCGGTGATGAGCCGTTCGAACTGTTTCGCGGGTTCAACGAGATCTTCATCGTGATTGGCCTGTCCATTCTGGCAACAGGCTGGTGGATGGTTGCGGGCCTGAACTTCCGTAGCGCCGCGGGCGGTGCAATGGGGATGACCCTGCTCGGGGCAGCCGTGTTCTGGGTTTTGTCCGAATACTTTATCCGCCGCCGCATGGTGGCCCCGGCCATTGCGTTGACGATCCTGTGGACGCTCAACGCAGCGTTCGGGCTGTTTGCGACGATGGCGGAACCCTTCATGATCGCCCAGCGCCAATACGACAGTTTGCCACCGGTCATAATGCTGACCATTAGCGCGGTCGCGATCTACTGGGCGCGGTTCCGCGTGCCCTTTGCCATGGCATTGATGGCGCTTGGCGTGTTTGGCGTGGCCGTTCTGCTGACCGCGATCCGCGCGGGCAACCCCCAGACCTTTGCCGAGTTTTTCATGTTATCCTCTGACGGTCCCTTTGCCTGGGTGACGCTGCTGGTCGGTTTACTGGTCTTTGCAACCGCCATGTGGTTCGACACCAGCGACCCGCACCGCGTCACGCGCCGCTCGGCGCAGGGGTTCTGGCTGCATCTGGTGGCCGCACCAGCATTGGTGAACACCATCGCTCTCAGCCTGCTGGACAAGGGGTCGACAGACGCGCGTCTGCTGTTGTTGGGCTGTCTGCTGCTGTTTGCATTGATTGCGATCATCATCGACCGCCGGTCGTTTCTGATTGCCGCCATTGGCTACAGCGTTGTCCTATCGGCAACTGTTGCCAATGGAGATGGAGTGGCACTGATCATTTTGTTGCTGGGTGTGTTTCTGGTCGCGCTCGGTGCGTTCTGGACCGCGATCCGGGCCAGAGTTATGGCGCCGCTCTCTGGCATTCTACCGGTCAACCGGTTGCCGCCTTACCACTGACTTAAGCCGCACCGCTAAGCCGTGTTGGTTCAGGCCAACAGGGCTGAAATCTCTTTCCCTTTCCATCTGCGGTGCATACCGATCAGGCCCAAAACAGCCGTCAGGATGACGATGTAATAGGGCAGGCGGATATCGACGCTCATCAATCCGCCGCCGATCAGGGACATGACGCCACCGGCAAGGCAGAAGACCGCAGTTGTCACACCCATGACCCAGCCCTGATCCGCCTCACTGACGCTGGAGGAGAAGACGCCCAGCAAGGTCGGATAAGAGACGCCGAAGAAGAAATAGAAGAAGAAGACCGGAACATAGCTCAGGACACCGCTGGGGCTGAAGGCAAAGCCAAAGCCGCAGATCACCATCACCACCAGCGAGGTGCGGATAATGGAATGTTTGCTGAACCTCTCTTGCGCCGGTTTCACAAGGAACGTGCTGGAAAACGCCAGCGCAAAGCCGATGACCACCATCGCCATGCTGCCACCGATCACGCCGTACCCCCAGACGCTGGTCAGGAAGTTGTCCACGAACACATAGAAAGTGACATTGGCGATCATGAACAGCGCATATACCGGAAGGATTTTCAGAACCATCGGATGCGTGCGCACCGCGATCAAGCTGTCAGTGACATCACGTGGGCGAAACACAAAGGGCGTGCGTTCCGTCCGTGTGTCCTTGAAGAAGAACAGCACCAGAAGAATGGCGATCACGACCAGCACGAACGCGCCGTAGAACGGCGTTTTCAGGGTCGCCACACTGCCCAGCAAGGCCGAATCCGACAGCACCGCACCGATGATCGGGCCCCCGACAAGGCCAAAGCTGACACCGGTGATGATATAGCCCATGTTTCGGTCGCGATCAGCGGCATCGGTGCTGCCATCGATCATCGCGGCCTGCGCGATTGGCTGATTGCCAGCCGTAAAACCGGTGACCGATCGACCGATGATCAGCAGCAGCAGACTGTTCATATACAGCGCCGCTATGGTCAGCGCATACCCGGCCAATGCGCCGCCCAAACAAACCAGCAGCGCGTTCTTGCGCCCGATCGAATCCGACACTTTGGAGACGTAGACCAAACCCAGAAACCAAGACAGGAAAAAGCACCCGATCACCAGGCCGTAATATAGATGCCTGCTGCCCATCGATGTACTTTCCGGCAGGAACCCGGACTTGGTTTCCATGATCAGGGAATTGATAATGGGAAAGACCAGCCCTTGCCCGATCAGGTCCACAAACACCACAAACAGCAAGGTAATCTTGGCAATATTCGTCATGTAACACGTCCCCGTTTCAAATACTTCGGGCAAGTGTAACAGACAGCCGTTGCGTCACCTAACGGCTTGTCAGAGGTCGAAACGGGCCGACCTCTGCGCTGATTTGCAGGTTACGACAGCGTCGCAACACCCAGCGGAACGCCCGCGACCTCGCACCAGATGAAAACTTCGGTGTAGCCCGAGATATCCATGGTCGGCGGCACTGCATAAGACTGCTTGCCTGTCAGGTTCAGCAACGCGCCCAGTTTCGAGGCAGGGTTGTACTCACCACCTTTGCCAAAGGCCACGCGCGGGTCTGGGCCGCCATCCAGCGAAAAGTCGTCGCCAAGTTCAACGACGTAACGTTCACCATCTTTGACGATCTTCACCGAACCGGTGGTGACATGCTTCGAGCGGCCCTCGAACTGGCCCTTTTTCTTGGCACCACCAGCCAAGGCACCGTTAGTGCTGGCCAGAGTCAGAGCGGCACCGGTGGCGGCCGCATTCAAAAACAGCGAACGACGAGTCATCATGATATGTGTCTCCATATAGTAAGCGCAGGCGGATTTGCCCGTCGTCGCGGACTATGCGCAGGGAATCCCAGCCTGGCGATTCACATCACAACGATTTTCCGTGTGCCGCCCGTGTGTTGGCGTGAGTATTGCGTGATCTGCTTGTGTTTTTGGCGCGCATGATTAGGTTCCGGGGCGAAACAACCGGATAGAACTCACATGACCGACCTGACCCCGCGCGAGATTGTCTCGGAACTGGACCGCTTTATCATCGGTCAGAAGGATGCCAAACGCGCGGTTGCCGTCGCGCTACGCAACCGCTGGCGGCGCAAGCAGATGCCCGATGACATCCGCGACGAGGTCTATCCCAAGAACATCCTGATGATCGGCCCCACCGGTGTCGGCAAAACCGAGATCAGCCGCCGTCTGGCCAAACTGGCCCGCGCGCCGTTCATCAAGGTCGAGGCAACCAAATTTACCGAGGTCGGGTATGTTGGACGTGACGTGGAACAGATCGTGCGCGATCTGGCCGATGCCGCGATCATCCAGACCCGCGACTTCATGCGCGAGGACGTCAAGGCCCGCGCCCATCAGGCCGCCGAGGACCGGGTGATTGCCGCGATAGCGGGAGAGGACGCGCGCGAGGCGACGCGCGAGATGTTCCGCAAGAAACTCAAGGCAGGTGATCTGGACGATACCGAGATCGAGCTTGAGCTGGCCGATGCATCGAACCCGATGCCGATGTTCGACATTCCCGGTCAGCCCGGCAGTCAGATGGGCATGATGAACCTGGGCGATATTTTCGGAAAAGCACTTGGCGGGCGCACCGTGAAACGCCGGATGACCGTCTCCGAAAGCTATGAGGCGCTGATCAGCGAAGAGGCCGACAAGCTGCTGGATGATGACACCGTGAATCGCATCGCGCTGGAGTCGGTGGAGCAGAACGGCATCGTCTTTCTGGACGAGATCGACAAGGTCTGCGCCCGATCCGATGCGCGCGGCGCCGATGTCAGCCGCGAAGGCGTACAGCGCGACCTACTGCCCCTGATCGAAGGCACAACCGTGTCCACCAAGCACGGCCCGGTCAAGACCGACCACATCCTGTTCATCGCCAGCGGCGCGTTTCACATCGCCAAACCGTCCGATCTGTTACCGGAACTTCAGGGCCGCCTGCCGATCCGGGTCGAACTGCGCGCCCTGACCGAAGAAGATTTCGTGCGCATCCTGACCGAGACCGATAATGCCCTGACGCTTCAATACACGGCGCTGATGGGCACCGAAGAGGTCACCGTCAGCTTTAGCGAGGATGGTATCGCCGCGCTGGCCCGCATTGCGGCTGACGTGAACCAGAGCATCGAAAACATCGGTGCACGTCGGCTCTATACGGTGATGGAACGGGTATTCGAAGAGCTTTCGTTCGCTGCCCCGGACAAGGCCGGAACCGAAATTCTGGTCGACGCGAAGTTTGTCAGTGACAATCTGGGTGAGCTGACGAAATCAACAGACCTCAGCCGTTACGTTCTGTAACAGGGAACAGCCGGTTTCCGCCGGTTCAGCCTCGGTCCTGTCCCGGCTTCTCTGGACGTTGGGGCAGAATGCGGTAGCGTGGCGTGTATTCTGACCGAGGTCTGATTGTGTTACGTTACCTGATCCTGTTTTTGACCCTTGCATCCTTAAGCGCTTGCGTGGACCGATCCGTCTCGGAAACAGTGCCCGAGGCGTTAAAGGTCGGCATCCCTGAAACCGTATTTGCCGCAACAACCCGCGCGCGCGAGGTCGATGGCACCTATGGGTACCGCCGCAGTCAGGGTCTGCGGTTTCTGGAAATGACCGTCTCAATCCCGCCCAACCATACGCCGGGCACGCTGGATTTTTCCTATGCCAATCCAAATCCGAAAAAGGAATTCGTGCTGGCAAACGTCACCGAGTTTTCCGGACCACAGGAGTTGAAGTCCCGGCTGCATGGGGTCGAAGAGGTGTCGATCTTTGTGCATGGTTATAACGCGACGCAAACGGAAACAGCCTTTCGCGCGGCGCAGCTGACATATGACGTAGGAATACCGGGGTCGATCCTGATTTATTCGTGGCCCAGCCGCGCCAAAGGGGCCGGGTATGCCTATGATCTGGACAGTATGCTGTTTGCCCGCGATGGGCTGGAACAGACCATCCGCACCCTGAAATCCATGGGCGTGAAGCGGGTCATCGTGATCGCGCATTCCATGGGCAGCGCCCTGACGATGGAGATGATGCGCCAGGCAGAATTGCGCCAGCCCGGCTGGTCCAGAAAGAACCTTGAGGGCGTGATCCTGATTTCCCCCGATCTGGATGTGGATCTATTCCGGACCCAGATGGACAGCATCAAAACCCCGCCGGAACCCTTTGTGGTGATGGTGTCGAAGAAAGATAAAATCCTGAACCTCTCGGCCCGCCTGCGTGGCACTGCCGACAGCGAGAGGCTAGGCAACATCAGCTCGGTCGAGGCTCTGGCAGAGTATCCGATCAACGTGATCGACACGACCGCATTCAGCAGCGATGCGGGATCATCGCACTTCGTGGCGGCGACATCTCCGGCATTGCTGGCCATCCTAAGCTCGGTCCGGCGGGTCAGCAGTACCTTTGGACCGGACAGACCGGGCATCGACGTTCTGGTACCCCCCAGCGAACGCAACGCCGACGGTGCGACCGAGATCGTTCTGACCGAAACGGGACAAGCGCAGGTCAGCTCTCCTTGACGAGGATCAAATCGAACCTCAGAATCTGGAATTCCCTTTGGCAGCAAGTACGACCACAAAAGGAAGCACATGGGCGTAGGTCACATCAGGCGAGAACCCTTTTCCATCCGACATGATCTAAGATAAATTGCGGCGATAGTACTTGCGCTTGTCGCGGACCATGGGTTGTCCGCACGGTCTCGCACCTGGATGATCTGGTTAGGCTTTTGATCCAAAAACACCAAGTGCTTTTGCCGGAAATTGCTTGTCAGAAAACACAGACCCGTTGTAAAAGGGGTGCCCGGTCAACATTCGATCTATAAAGCCCGACAGATCCCCGTCCTCCAACCCAGAAAACGTCTTTTCAAATGCGGCCAAACTGTCTGCTTCACTGTTTTTGTAAACCTCAGAGGATCCATCACCCATGATTTGAACGGTGTGTTGCGATCCGTATACGCGTCCAAATATCCTGCTTGCTCTTGAGGCGTGATATTGGCTGGTTACAACCGTCAAATCGAACTCATCAAATTCAGCTTCTAGCTGAATTCTCGACAATATCGCATCGCCAACAGTGTCCCGCGAGAAGGAATTCAACAGAACAGCTGTTTCCGGTATATCTGTCTGACTTTGACAATAACGACCCATTGCGACGCAAATTGGCAGATCCGTGTCTGGCCTGTAATCCCACCCAATAAACATCAGCCTGTCCGCGTTGGAGATGCGAAAATATCGAATCGCACAATCAACTCTGGACCTTGTCTGCGACTTGAGATTGCCTTCAGAATCCATCTCATGAGCGAGCGCTAAAACAACTTTCATTTGTCTGTCTCTTGCCGATATCTCTGAATGGCATCTTCTATCTGATCGTCCCAGTTTACCCATAGTGGCAGATCACTTGCACGGTGAGATGTGCCCACTGCAGCTTGTACCGAGGCGACGTATTCTCCGCTTAGGATGTCATCGCTATTGGTGATAAAGAGATCTTCGATCGCCTGGAATAGCAATCCGTATGTCTGTCGGAATGTCATGCCAGCTGGTTGTTGTTGTAACCGTTCCTGAAAAAGAATTGATCCGGTGTCGATGCCTTCGTTGATTTCGTGAATGGTCACGCCGGCTGGCGTTCCTTCGATCCACGACCAGAAATTTGGGTGCGCCCCGCGATTAAACGGCAGAAACGAAATATGTAGGTTTATGACCGGTCGCGGCGCATTGGCAATCGTATCGCGCGACAGAATGTGACGGTAGCCAAAGCTAATCGATAGATCATACTTGCTTAGGTCTGTGACTGTCTTTGTGTGGACGTGAACTTCATGGCCAAGATTTCTCAGAAATCCAATAAGCTTTGTCTCAGTCTCGTCATACCCTAAAAAGCAAAGCGATTTTATGTCTTTTGCGCTCATCTTGCTTCCAGATCCAAACAGCATTGCCACACCAATTTAGGTGGGGGTTTGCAGCGCATTAACGGCATCTTCCGAGACTTTCATATGCTCTGGGGCCGCAAAAAAACGACTCTCACCGTGATGTGGGAACGGCAGATATCTGTCCTCAGGTTTCGTGTCGCGGTGCCAACTTAGCCAGGCATCTCGGTATTCAATGCGCACTGGCGACATCCCGGTTTCGACACTGATCCCATGTTGGGCGTGACCGGTTAGTCCGGCAGCGCCGTCCAGGCACAACATGGTGAGCGTTTCCAGCTTAACCAAACGTTCGCCCAGCAATTCTGTGGCCCGAGCAATCAATTCACTGTCCGCTCCAAAACGTACAGTATCCCAATAGCCCAGCTCAAACTCCAAAACATCCCTATTTATTAAAAGCGAAATTGAGGCAAGTCTGCAGACCCCGTTGTAGCTGTAACTTCCTACTTTGGTAGGCCATGAAAAACGAGCCTCTTCATTTAGCCGTGTCATGTAACCGATGCTTGCCAAGCAATGGGGATCATCCAGTATTGGTTGCATTTGCGCTGCGATCCTGTCTGGCAATGCGATATCGTCTGCGTCGTGTCCGGTCACATATTTGCCGCTCGCAATGGCCAAAGCCCGGTTCTTGGCAACGTAAGGGCCACCGTTCATTTTTTGGCGGAGAACCACCAACCGACTGTCCTTTTGCGAAATTTCACATAGAATATCATACGTGGAGTCGGTGCTGCAATCATCCACCGCTATGAGTTCCAAATTCTGCCAGCTTTGATTTAAAATTGATGCCACCGAATATCGAATCGTATCCTCACAATCGAAGGTTGGCATAATCACCGAAACTTTTGGTCCTTCAGTAACTGGCTGTAATTGGTCAAAGCGAATTCTATGAAACCGCGGTTGATCAGAGGCGTCCAAAGCGAGATTTGGTTTATCCAGATTGGACAGAAAATAATTGAAGTTCGTCAGCCAAACCTGATCGTCCGGAGCGGTCATGCTTCGAAAGAGAGGAGCAACCTCACCTCCGATTTCTTCTTTCCGCGACTCAAGTAGTTCAAATGCTTCCTTCTCACCGCTTTCTTTCAACGTTGCGAACGCGTTAAGAACGATCGAGTGGGCTTTGCCTGACTGCAGTTCAAGTTTTCGCTGTTTTGCATCTTGCTTTTTAATAGCCCTGCGTGCGCGCTTTTCGAGTTTTCTTTGTACGCGCTTCTTCACGTATTTCGATATCGCGATAGGCACAGTAACGGGAAGAAGCAACGCCAGAATAGGAAAAGACGCAATCATCAATGGTTTGTTTTTGATTGCGTAGTGCACTTCCAACAGTTTTCTTGCTTCATCCAATTCGTCCTGAGCCTCTTTGGAATTGCAACGCGCTGCATCAACTTGCCGCTGAAGCTGAGAATTTTCGTATTGCAGCCTGTCATTTCTGTAGCGCAAATATCTTAAATTCTTTTGTGCATCGTCATTGAAATCAACCATCTAGGCAGTTCCCTTCAATACGCCTCGTAAACAGCTTGAACGGCAGTGAACTCAGCAGAAAAGATCAAGTACAGGATTACCACGCTTATCGTCGCGCAGACCATAACCAAGCGCGCCCATCGAGCGAGGGTTTGCCAAATGCGTCTCGTTTCAATTGATCTTCGCTCCATCACACCCCGCACCACTAGAAACACCCGTCGCTGCGGCTGCACTTCTCTTCGATGCGAGAGACAAGCCATGGCAGAAAGATCTCCCTGCCTGCCTGGTTCATATGCGAGTTGTCCCGCTTACCATTTTCGACAAGCTTTTTGTGCAGTTCTTCATCGAAAATGATCAACGGCATTCCCGTTTCTGCTTCAAACTCCCGCTCCAACTCTGGCGCTGGCAGAGGCTCAGCCGTGGCGGTAATCAACAGAAAGATAATTTCTGTATTGCTTTCCCGCGACAGGTCCTTAAAGGCCGCAATCCAGCGCTTTAGACCATCGTGACCGGGGTCCGTTAAATCCCACTCCGCAGTTTTATTGGAAACTGATTCATATATTTTTGCCGCTTGATCCAAAGCGAGCACATCCAAACGATAGTCTAGGCGGTCGCAATTTCGAATAGTCATTTCAGGATGAGGGGATTGGACGCGACCAAAAGGAGCTAAGTGTTCAAAAATAACGTCTCTGGCTGCGCGAATGGCATTGAGTTTATCTTCAGGCCATACCGCAGAAACTAACAGCGGGATGTCACTTAAACGCGCAATTCTGGTAAGTTGCGGGCGTACTGCGCCAAGTCGCTCCAAGCGCTGTTCGAGCATAACAACGACTGCCTTGGGATTGTGGCGCTCAAGAAATTCCTTGGTCAGCACGTACTCTTTTCCAATGGAGTAATAGCTGTGGGCCAAGTTGTGCACCGGCAATGCACCAGGCCGTAGTTCCGCTAGAACTTCATCGAAATGACGCGCGTTGGTCGAAACCCGCATACGCGATCCGCCAACCGTCATAAGGCCAATTCCCTGCTCAGGCTGGTAATCATAGATCATTTGATACTGGCATGCGGACCCAACAAACCGTCGCTCGGGATTGGCGCCAACCCAAAGCGCTGTTCCAACAACTCCTACAACAAGCATTAACACAAAAAGAAATGTTCGCATCATTTTAGGTCGAGAAGTTCACGATGTTGGTTTTCTCGTACATGTAAGTTTCCCGCATTGCTTCGAGGGACGATTCTTTGCCCACTCCGGAGATCCCTATGCCACCGTACGAAAAACCGGGCAACATTATCGCATTTTGGTTTATTTGGACGATGCCCGCGCGGAACGCATCTGCGCAGGTCAGACACGTATTGATATCACGGCCCCACACGCTTGCCGACAAACCAAAGTCAGTTCGGTTCGCCAAATCTAGCGCGTCGTCCACAGTATCGTAACCAGAAAGCGTAGCAACAGGACCAAAAATTTCCTCTTGGCACACCGGATGTTCGTGATCGGGATCAAAAATCAAGTGTGGTTTGACGAAATAGCCCATCGCGAACAGTTCTTCGTCCAGTACCGTGCCATAGGACTGCACATCAAGCCCATCTGCCCTGGCCATCGAGAGATAATTCTGAATCCTCGTTTTCTGGTGCTTTGAAACGACAGGGCCAGAATCGGTGTCAATCGCAAGCGCGTGGCCGATCTTTAAATCGTTAAGTGCAGAACCAAGTGCTTCCTTATAAGCATCCATTTGATGGCGAGGAACATAGATGCGGCTTGAAGCTGTGCAACTTTGACCAGCACGTGTAAACCGCATGGAGCCTATGACACCATTCACGGCCTTGTCCAAATCGCAATCATCAAGGATGATCATGGGGTTCTTGCCCCCAAGCTCCAGCGTAACAGCGCGCATGTCTTGCGCTGCTTGCCGATATATGGCCTGACCGGACTCTACTGATCCTGTAAAGCTGATTTTGTCGACACCAGGATGTGAAATCAGGTAATTGCCCGCGCCCGATCCGGACCCACTGACAAGGTGAACAGTGCCGTCCGGTAGTAAGGGCAAGATCAACCGAAAAGCGTATGCCAGCGACGCCGTCGCCTGTTCAGGCGCCTTGATCAACACCGTATTTCCTGCAGCCAGAGGTGCTGCAATTTTATAAGCCATGAACATGAGTGGCACGTTCCACGGCACAACACCTGCAACAACACCCCATGGGTGATAGGTCGTAAAGCCCATCAACTTGGGTCCGGCCTGAATTGAACGGCCCTTAATTTCATGAACCATGCCAGCAAAATATCTGAAGATGGATATCGGCAACGTCACTTCGGCCATGCATTCGTGCTTGAGAGATTTGCCCGTTTCCAGAGCAAGGATTTCAGCCAGTTCCTCTTGCTGTGCCTCGAGGGCATCCGCACACGCCAAGAGCACCTTGGCCCGCTCGGCCGGCGCTGTATTTGCCCATTCCGGTTGCGCCTTGCGCGCACGTTCAGCCAAAGCACCAATCAGTCCATCAGAGCTTTCGGGAATAGCCCAAAGCTCCAACCCGGTTGAGGGATCATAGCACTGAACCTCCCGGCTGCCGGACGTTTCATTGTCATGCCCCAATGAGGCGCAATGCTGCTCATACCAGTCCAAAGAAGCCTGGCCCGCAGAAACAGATCGGGCGCGCCGCGTCGCTATTTCTTTCGAGAGTTCAACCATTTCGTCCTCTGAAACACCAATTTTTGCAAGCGCGGGCCTAATATGGCTCGTATCTCGGGCTAACCCGAAGCATCGTGTGATTCAACCAGAAAGCAGATTGCAACATCAACTAATTCGCACTATGGCCAAGGATGTAAATGGAGAAAAAAGATGACGGTCGAAGAAAATATTCGCTCCATCCTGAGCGCAGAATTTGGCCTAGACGCCGAAAACATTGTCGCTGACGCACCTATTTTCAGCGCCGGATTGCTGGATAGTCTGAATTCACTCCGACTGCTTATGCAACTCGAAGGCCATTTCGGTCTTTCAATCTCACCTTTGGACGTCTCCCTTGATGATGTTGATAGCATTGCTAAAATTGTAGAGACCATTGAGCGATTGAAGAACTAAAAGATTTAGGGAAGAGGTCTGCATTGAAAGACAATACATCTCGCCTTGTTATGGGTAGCCTCCTGCGCTCGCCGAATAAACCGGTTCTCGGTGATGACGAAATTTGCATAAACCGAGCTTCGTTGTTCGAAAACGTTCGGCGCCAAGCCGAGCAATTTCAGCAGAGTGGGCTGAAGCCCGATCAATTCGTGGTGCTGATGTGCGACCGCGGTGTTGCATTTTGGACCGAGCTTCTGGCGGCTTGGGTTATCGGGGCTAAACCAATCTGCATCGAAAGGAAAATTTCTGACGAGCACGCAGCGTCCATCCTGGAAATGACGAATGTTTCCAAAATTATTGGCGCCGATGAAAGCTCTACCGTTGAATTTGCGGGCTTGAAAAAGCTGATTTCTACATTTGACCCGACTGCAGAAGCGGGCGACCTGCATGAGTGTTTTTCCAGCCTGCCGTTTGTAGACGATGACGCAATGCCTGATATGGCCGGCTTGATTTTCACTTCAGGAACTACCGGCTTGCCAAAAGGTGTTCCGCTAACGCATAGAGCATTGAATTTCAACGCGCTTTCGACTGGGCAGCGTTTGCAACTAAGACCCCGAGACCGGCTGTTGATCGCAACACCATTCCGTTTTATTTCGTCGATTTCCCATTTTCTTGTCACGTTGATGAGCGGTGCTGCATTCTTTGGCAGTGAGCGCACGATGATGATCAAGGATCTGATCACTATCTTGAACGATCTGAAAATTTCAGCCTTTGGTGGTTCGCCGTTCCACATGCAATTTATTGCGATGGCCGGTGAGGCGAGATTGCCAAGTTTGCGGTGGGCGATGTCTTCGGGCGACCACTTGCGTCCGGCGGTCATTAATCAGCTTGCCGATAGCTTTGCCAATCTCGAACTCCATGTCGTCTATGGCATGGCGGAATTGGGTGGGCGCTTCTGCGAACTTCCCCCTCAGTATCTGTCCGACAAGGCAGGAAGCGTAGGTTACCCGATCAATGGTTTTGAAATTACGACACGCAGAGGCGATGGGTCGCGCTGCGATGTTGGGGAAATCGGCGATATTTATGTTTCGGGCCAACTGGGCTTCGATGGGTACTTTAGAAACAGCCAAGCGAACGAAAACGTTCTGGGGCAGATGGGCTTTCTCAACGGCGACAAAGGCTTCATCGACGAAGACGGTTTTGTTTTTCTGTCCGGCCGTTCTGACTCGGTTTTCAAGCGCTCGGGTCTGAAAGTTTCTGCTCAGGTTATCAGCGATGCGCTCATGTCTCTTGATGGCATCCGCGATGCGTTTAGCAGCAGCGAGGAGGACGTTCTGGAAGGCCGGGTTCCGGTTGCCTATATTGCCTGGCAAGAAGGTCATGAAATGGAAAGCGGCGCGATTGCGATGGAGCTACGCAAACTCGTGCCGGTCAATCACATCCCAGCCCGGTACGTAAGCCTTCCTGATATTCCACGAACCGGGTCGGGCAAAGTTGATCGACGCAAACTGGCGGGGCTGATCGAAACGCTCCAAGACTTAACTTAGGTGACAGGGTAATCCTTCCTTCAATGCTTAAGAGAGTCGAAAAACATAGCTCTATTCGCACATCGTATTGATGTGTTATATTTTGTCTGAAATACAGGAGGATGCGCATTATGGACCGGAAAGCCTTTCTTGCCTGGTTGTCGGAGGTCGACACGTTGAGCGAGGCGCAGAAAGTAGAGGTCGGTGAGGTTCTGGCCGGTCGCCCAGCGGGTGAAGCCTCGGTTGCGGCAGTTGAGCTGGGTGTTGGAGAAGACCGGACCTGCCCGCATTGCGGCGCACACGGTGCAGTGGCCAATGGCAAGTCGCGGGGAATGCAACGCTATCTTTGCCGATCCTGCAATCGAACCTTTGGAGCGGTGACGGGTACACCACTGAGCGGCCTGCACCGCAAGGATCTTTGGCTGACGTTCAGCGAATGCCTCGCCAATGGCGATACGGTGGCAGTTTCGGCAAAGCGCTGTGGCATAGCCGGGAGCACCGCCTTTCGCTGGCGACACCGCTTCCTTGCCGGGATCAAATCCACCGCCGAAAAACTGAAGGGCATTGTCGAGGCCGACGAAACCTATTTTCTTGAAAGCCGCAAAGGGGATCGTGTTTGGACACGGGCCACGGAAGGCAAATCCTCTGCAAAAAAGCCGGACCGAAAGGCCCGAAAGCGCGGGGGCAAGGCAACAAAGCGGGGCCTGTCCGATGAGCAGGTGCCGGTTCTGGTCGCGACAGATCGCTCCGGCACGACCGTTAGTGCCGTCCTGCCTGCGGTCAATGCTGCCGCTCTGCGGGAGGTTCTCGCGCCGGTCATGGACAAGGATGCACTGCTGGTGACCGATGGGGGCACCAGCTATCCGCCGTGTGCTGCCGCCCTGTGTGTCAGCCACGAAGCGCTCAACCAGTCTTCCGGTGAACGCGTTCGCGGCGAACTCCATATCCAAAACGTCAACAACCGTCACTCCCGCCTCAAGGGGTTTATTCCTTGATTCCGCAGTTGGAGTTTGTTTCCGGCCAATTTCGGCAGGTGCGTTCGCGTTCTGGTTGTGCAATTTTGGCCTATCAACAGGCCGGCAACACTTTGGGAGGTGGCTTTGGGTTGCGCCCATGCAGGAATTTTGCGAGAGCGCGGCCAAGAATCCGGCACCAACGCTCAATGGCGGTCAACTGCGGCGCAGATTGCAGGTTACGCAAGAACCGTGTCATGTCCGTCAGTTTCGACCGGATCTGCCGCGTTTGCCCATGGCTGCTGTTCAGGAACAGCGTTGTCTGTCCCGCGTGTCTGGTCGCTCGTGCGACACCAGTCAATAACAGCGGACGGCTGGTGATCGCTTCTCGCGATGTCATTGGGTCAACCAGCCGGACAAAAAGCGACCACCAATTGTAAACCAGCGCCGTCATTCGGGCGGTGATCTGCGTACGCTTCAGATCCTGCGTTGTGAACCCGCCCCACCCCCATTGGTTCTTCAGTTCGTCAAACGCGTTTTCCGCATCAGCCCGATCCCGGTAGAGCTGTGCCAGGGTGAGGCCCTCGCAATCCAGCGAGGTCACCAGAACGCTGTACTCCCAAAGCGCCGCCTGAGCCGGGACCACCTCGGCGAGGCCCAGAAGAAGTTGCTCATTCTCTTCACCAATCGGCGCTGTCAGCGCCACGTCCTTTGGCACCCGACGGCGCAGAACAACAACACGGCGTTTGCGACTCCAGCCCATCAATTGCAATTCCGATGCCGCCGCCTGCCAGCCGCGACCTGCCTCAGTCCAGCCGGTTTTTGCAGCAAGTTTTGACGCCAGTTCCTTCACCCGTTTCGTCATGCGTAGCTTGAAAAGATAGGGCTGAGCCCGCTCTTCAAGCGCAGACATCACCGTTTCATTGCCATAGCTGCTGTCACCACGAACAAGATACGGCCGTGCGGCAGGGGCGAGGCCATCCAGAATTTCCAGCAGACCAGAAAGACCATGCGTGCCGTGATGTTCATTGCCCGCGGTGACCTCAACGCCCAGGATCAGCCGCAGGTTTGCGATCATAAAGCTGTGGTAACAATGAGAGGGTCGACCGGGTTTGTGGGGATTGTAGCCCACAACTGCACCTTCCTGTTTGCCATAGATCGGTTTGACCGTGGTGTCCGCGTCCAGGATCCAGTCTTCCTGCATCACTGGATGCAGCGGGAATGTCAGATGGTGCTTCAGCCAGATGTCCGCTTCTCGCTGATCAAGGGTCGCCAAAGCCCGCCGAACCGAGTCGTCGCTGCAGATTTTGCTCAGCCCCAGAAACGCCGGATTGATCCCATCGTGCCGCAGCGCATTCACATGCGCATAGCGCCGACCGCCGGTCACGATCGACAGAACCATCGTGCCCAGAACATCCCGAACCTTTGGCGCATTGGGGCTGCTGAACCGCAACGGGCAATCCGCAACAAAGGGATCAAACAGATCGGCCTGCTTCAGATAATCGATGAAGAACGGCAACTGGCCCAGCGGAGTGACGGCTTCGTCCGGAGACCAGCGAACATGAACCTGACCGCTGAAACTGTCCAGCGCAACGGGCTCATTCGAATGCGCTTGTTCAACCTCAGCGCGATCACCAAATGGGTGAGCCAATTATAAACCCTCCAACGGCTATTCTTAACTGGACCTCAACAGTTTACCCGATATCGCCTCCGCGCCTACTGCGGAATTAAGGATTGGTAACCGCCGGGGGATCGCCACAAAATATCTTGCCAGCTATCTGCGCTGGTTCCATCTCATAGTCCTGCAGAAGAACCCAACCCCGAGGCACTGCCTCGCCAGCGCCCTCGCTGGAATGAGCATCAATACGATGTACGAATAGAGCCAAAAACATAAGCTAAAGCAGTATGCTCTGTGGCCGCTTGTTTTCCTGGTCACGTTCGCGACCGTAGTCTGGGCTATGGTAGAGCTACCGGAAAGAAACGTGTTTTGGAAAACACTGAACACACGGTTTGCCCAGGACGAGAGATATCAGGTTCAAGCCCTGTTTTTGCCGGACAGAAAGAAAAAATATTCTGCCGTTGTGGTCGGAGACAGCCTATTTCAGCAAAGTATTCCCGACAGTATCCTCGATCAACCAAACACGCCGCGCGTTATTATCAACGGGTACGACGCGGATGATCTGCGATTGGTATCACGGGCTTTAGTGCCTGGCGACAGACGTACCAAATCCGAAGTCTGTGCCCTGGTTGTTCAGGTGTCTCCGCTATTTAGCCTGCGCGCCAAGGCCTTAGGAGCAAATTCTGACCCGGAACTGCTTCGAAAGGTACTGAGACGTCGCGAATTGGCAACTAGCATCACCCTCTTTTTTGAAATCATTCAGAAATGGGCGAAAACAGAACGCAGCCTTCCCGATCTTCAAAGCGATCCAGCACGCCCTCCCAGGATGGTGGGGCAGGCCAAATTCTCTGATCCAAACGGGGAGAACTGGGGGCGCGCATTTGACGGGTTCGAGCGTTACAAGGGTAAAATCATCGCGGTGTTCGACACTCGTGGAACAGACTGGGGTGATAATGGCAACCTGATAGAATCAACGCTGAACAGGCTTGAGGCTATGGCCGCAGGAGATGAGAGATTTACGTGGACTACTCTTGAGGGACTCGGTTCTGCTTCCGTCCCCGGGTGCGACACGAAATGAATTCTCACAAACTGCTTTTCTTGCGGGGTAGTACTCTCTAATGCTGGCCAATATTTGGATGTTTTTCTTCGGCAGCTTGGTCGCTCTTGCCCTGTTCTGGTCCGTACCATCAACCCGACCTGTGGCGCGTCAGAAAGTATTACTAGCCGTCTCGGCGATATTGGTGCTGCTGTATTCTTTGGGCGGGTTCGTATTCTGCCTATACCTTGCGATTATTCCGGTGGTCGCGCAGAGAGTTTTCGCCCAAGTACGAAATATCTGGAGTTTTTGGGGCTTCATCGCATTGGCACTTAGTCCACTGGTCGGTTTACGCCTTTTCACTGAGCCATCATTCTTTTTGTCCTTTGGTGTCGCTTTTGCAACTGTAAAGTCTCTTGGCCTAGTCATGATCGCCTACGGAGGCCGCCAGCGGCTAAAAGCTCTGGACGCATTGTTGTTGATCTTCTTTTTCCCGCTTTTCACGGTCGGGCCTGTCGAGCGACTTTCGACTTTTACCATGGAAAATTTTGCCGCAAAGTTCGACTTGAACCAGGCGTTTTATGGCCTTTATCGCATTGGCGTCGGGCTATTTTTAGTGATGTTCGTTGGCGGCGATATTCTGGACCCATTCCGGAACCAATGGTTTGGCCGCGCCTACGAAGATATTGAGGCCTTTACCCAACTACAGGCCCTCGGCCTTATCATCGTTAGTTTTCTTTATACGTACATCAACTTTGAAGGGTTCTCGTCCATTGCAATTGGACTAAGCCGTATTTTCGGCCTCAAGGTCGTTGAAAATTTCGACAGGCCTTTGATGGTCACAAATATTGCCGAATTCTGGAAGCGCTATCACATCTCGATGGGTAACGCGATAAACCAGTTCATCTTTTTCCCGATCGTTCTTTGGCTCAAGCGGCCCTGGGCAACTTACGCCGCAACTACCATCGCTTTCGTATTATTTGGTATGTGGCACGCTTTTGATCTCAATTATTTCGTTTGGGGCCTTGGCAATGGTCTGGGCGTTGCAATGGTTCACTTTGGGACAAGCAAAAAGATCTTTCCGCTGTTTAAGGGAAATGCGGCGGCCAGAGTCTGTGTCAAAACGGTTGGTGGCATAGCCACGTTGCTGTTTATTTCATGGATTCAGACTTTTGCCAATTTGGCAGACTTTCCGACGGCGGTATTGATGACAGCCAAGCTTCTTGGAATTTCCTAATCGTTCTGCACCTTAATTCAGTGCTTCCCAAACTACCGGCGTATTCATCTTTATGTCAGTGGCTGCGATTTTACCGATCACTTCATCTAGGTGCTTTGGGGGTATTCCAAATCCCGGTCGCACACTGCGAACCATATTCGGCTCTATGACAGTTCCTTTTTTGATTTCTTCGACAAAGTACAGCGACCTGCGAAAACGTTGGTTTCCGCGTTCGCTGGATTTCCGCCCATATTCAACGTGACCCAGGGCCTGCCATGCCGTGCGAGTACCCTGACAAAGTTGATCAAATTCGTGCGGTTCAAGCGAGAATGCGTCATCTGGGCCGCCACCTTGTCGGTCAAGAGTCATATGTTTCTCGACAACCACTGCGCCAAGCGCAACAGCTGCAATTGCCGTAGCATTATCGATTGTGTGATCGGACAACCCGGTCAGAACGCCAAACCGCTTGCCGATATCCTTTAAAGTAAAAAGGTTATAATCCTCCGCAGGTGCCGGATATCCAGAAACGCAATGCAGAACCACAAGATTGGTACACCCTGCCTCACGTGCGGCGGTTATGGCCTCACCGATTTCATCCATATCCGCCATACCCGTTGAAATGATCATAGGTTTTCCGGTTTGCGCCACATATCGAATGAGAGGCAAATCCACCGCTTCGAAAGACGCAATCTTGTACGCCGGCGCATTCAGATCCTCGAGCAGATCGACCGCGGTGGTGTCGAATGGCGAACTAAAGATCGTGATGCCATGCGTAGCCGCCCTATCAAACAGCGGTTTGTGCCATTCCCAAGGGGTATGGGCCCATTCGTAGAGGTCGTACAATGTGCGTCCCGCCCATAACCCATCATCGATGCAAAATTCTGGCGCGTCAGAATTCAACGTAATGGTGTCCGGTCGGTAAGTCTGAATTTTGATAGCAGCGGCACCCGTTTTGGCAGCACGATCGACCAATGCCAAAGCGGTTTCCAGGCTGCCATTGTGATTGCCAGAAAGCTCGGCAATCACATATGGGGCGTGCCCGGGACCAATTGACCTCGAATCTATGGCAACGTCGGATGGTGTTTTGGAACTTGGGCTCATTTTCATCCCCTAAATCGTGCGGCTTAATTAACGTTCCTCCGGCCCCTCAACACAAGAGCGAAGGTTGGAGTGTCCGAACATTCCGTTCGTCGGCTACGCCTGCCGGGAAGCCATCATTTTTCTCGCTTTTTCAAGATCGTCCAGCGTGTCTATATCCACGGCGCGCTCTTCCGGTATCACATGCGCACAAAGTTTCTCGGGATAAAAGCTCATACAATCTAGAAAAGCTCGGGTTCGCATCCAACAGAAGGTCCCGTTCGAAGCATAGGTCTCGGGGAAGTTTTGTGACTGTTGAATGTTCAATTCCGGCCACAAGGCCTGCAGATGACCGTCCTTTTCGACCAGAGCTTTGTAAGGGTGGATTGCATAGCGGGATACACCCATAACACCATCACTACCTGACAGGGCAGGCAAACTGTCCACCAGATCCGATGGCTGAAGAAACGCTGCGACGGGATAAACGAGACAGAAATGGTCCGGCCACCCAGAATCCGGGTAATTTCGTTCAAGCAGCTCTTTAACAACCTGGGTCGCCGGGATTCGGTCGCCAGCAAGAGCATCTGGACGGGTATCAATTTCGGCGCCGTACCTGTGCGCAATATCCGAGATTTCTGAATCCTCTGTGGAAACGATGACGCGCTCGAACAGGCCCGAATTCAGGCACGCATTTACCGCGTAACTCAAAAGAGGATGCCCGTTCACATCGGCAATATTCTTGCGCGGAACACGCTTTGACCCCCCCCGCGCCGGGAGGATAGCAATTGGCTGGCTATCTAGTGAAAGCATCGCAAGCTCAGGATCAATCCATCTGAAGGACTTCGCCAGCCCTCTGGTTGCGCACATAGGACAGGCCTACGAATTTTTCTGTAAAGTCCCACGAACTTATTCCCAGCCCTGGGCGTTTGAATTCAACGTCCTCTTGTCGAATGACGTCACCACTTGCGACATCTCGCAATAGCACGGCGGATTTGTAATATTTTTGTTGGTCGGACAGGTCGCTTTGGGTTGGTTCGATGATCGGGCGCCCCATTGCAGATTCGCATTTACGGACACGCTCCAGCCACTCTGCGAACTCATGCGGCTCATGTGCCTTCCAATGACCGTTCTCGGGTATCTCACGTGATGTGGTTAGACGTTTTTCGAGAATGGATGCCCCGGTACCAATGCTCATGAAATCCAGCCAGTCGCTACGCCCCTGCGGGGTATAGCCAGCAACAAATCCAAGCTGCCGATATACCTCGAACGCCCGGAAATTCATTTCCGCCTCGTTGCTGGTGTGGAAATCGTGCAATACGATCAGTGGACCTCCACCGGCCTTTTTGTACACCTCCTCTAGCCGGAGGAGATCCATCCGAGTGATTGTTCCAGTGTCAAACAGAAGCGGTTTTCCGTTTTTGGCAAGATCTTCGATCATACGGCGGTGACTCAAGCTCCAGGTACAGATCTTGTTCACCTTCAGATCGAGCTTGTCGATCCGGGCAACTGCGCCCTCGTAATGAGACGTGACAATCATGTCGAGGCCACAAGCATCAGCCAGTGCTTTCAACTCCGCCCATTCTTCGTCACTGAACTCCAGACCCTTGAACATCTGTAGCATGTTTTCGGTCCGCGGGCCGCTGGACATGGTTGGATAGGTATATTCAATTGTGTGATCACCCAGCAACTTTTCTGCGTCGATCATTTGAAACTTCACCGCGTCAACCCCGAGGTCACGGGATATCTCGATCATTTCCTTGGCGCGCTTCAAGTCGCCGCCGTTTGTCAATCCAAGATCGGCCATGATGTAGATTGGATGACCATCACCGATTATGCGGTCCCCGATTTGAACGTTTGACATGTTGATCTCCTCAAGCCGATTCAGCCGATATCACGTTATGCCGGACAAGCGATTGCCTTAATTCATGCACCACCTTATTTTGTTCCTGTGTCGTCAAATTAGGAAACAAAGGCAAGCTTATCGCTTGGTGGTAGTACTTTTCTGCTTGCGGAAAATCGCCCCACGAAAAGCCCAGATCACGGTAATAAGGTTGAGTGTGTACTGGGATATAGTGCAAGTTCACACCGATCCCCTCGTTTCTCATATCTTCGAATATAGCACGATGCACCGATGCGTCATCTGTCGGAACCCTGATTATATACAGATGAAACGCCGAACGTGCGTCCGACGACCTGACTGGACAGCCCACGCGAAGATCGGCCAGTTGCTGATCGTATCGATCAGCCAGGCTGTTTCTACGCTCCACAAACTCTTCAAGCCTATTGAGTTGACTCAAACCCAGCGCGGCTTGAACATCTGTCATCCTGTAATTCCAGCCCAGCTCAATTTGCTGGTATGACCAGAGCCCGTCGGGCGGCCCCTTCATCAGGTCCGGGTTTCGCGTAACGCCATGGCTGCGCAGCATTGCCATGCGCTCGGCAAGTTGCGCGTCATTGGTTGTCGTCATACCGCCCTCTGCGGACGTAATGATCTTGACCGGATGGAAACTAAAAACCGTAATCGTGGAATGTGCGCAGGCTCCCACTGGCTTTCCCTTGTATTTTGCCCCTATCGCATGGCTTGCGTCTTCCACTATCTGGATGCCATACTTTTTCGCCAAATCCGCGATACGTTCCATATCGGGCGACAGACCGCCCATGTGGACCGGAATAAGCACCTTGGGTACTCTACCCACCTGCGCGGCGTGGCGGAGCTTTTGTCCAAGCGCGTCGGCACACATGTTGTAGGTATCGGGATCGATATCGACAAAGTCGACATCTGCGCCGCAGTACCGTGCGCAATTTGCTGAAGCTACAAATGTATTCGGGGTGGTCCAGACCAAATCCCCGGGGCCGACATCCAGCGCGGCCACGGCGATATGCAGCGCCGAAGTTGCAGAGTTTACTGCAACAGCGTGCGAGGCCTGAACCTTTGATGCCAGAGCTTCTTCAAATCGTTGGATAACAGGACCTTGAGTCAGGAAATCCGATTTCAAAACCGCAACGACGGCTTCAATGTCTTCTTCGTTTATGTCCTGGCGGCCATACGGTATCACTTGCTTGTCTCTAAACTGTCTCGGTTCTTATTGATCCACGCAGACAGAGCCCTCATCCGTCATCCAGTCATCATTCATGTCGCTCGAATAGACAAAGTTGTCTGCCACTTTTGTGCCGTCCTTAATACGTTCTTTCGACGTGGACCAATCATGAATTGCAGGCAGAATCTTGAAGTGCCTGTCATATTCATAAGTAAACGGTGCATCTTCTAGACCGACCATTTGTTCATGTATCTTTTCGCCGGGTCGAATGCCGATGACCTCGTGCTCCGCCTGCGGTGAGATTACCCGGGCAATATCGGTAACCTTCATCGAGGGTATCTTTTTTACATAGATTTCTCCGCCGACCATATCCTCGAACGCGTGCCAGACAAGTTCGACCCCTTCTTCAAGGGTAATCATAAACCGGGTCATGCGCGTGTCCGGTAATCGGAAGGCTCGCCGCGTCTTTTTTTTGCAGGAAGAACGGTATTACAGACCCTCGAGACCCCATCACATTGCCATATCTAACAACCGAGAAATGTGTTTTATGCGAGCCCGCGTAAGAGTTTCCGGCAACAAAAAGCTTGTCGGACGCAAGTTTTGACGCACCATAGAGATTGATCGGACTCGACGCCTTGTCCGTGGGACAGGGCAACGACACCTTTTACGCGCTTATCGATCGCGGCATCGATCACATTCATAGCGCCGTTGACATTTGTCTTGATGCATTCAAACGGGTTGTATTCAGGCCGTCGGCACAATTTTCGTCGCCGCCGCGTGAACAACATAGTCAACACCGTCAAACGCACGGTACAGCCGTTCGCGATCACGGACATCGCCGATAAAAAACCTGACGCGGTTTATCGTCCTGAAATTTCTTGGCCATTTCCCACTGCTTCATTTCATCGCGTGAGAAAATTATGACCTTTTTTACATTCGTTTGTGCCAAAGTCATCGGAACGAAAGCATTGCCGAAAGAACCGGTTCCGCCGGTCACCAGAATAGTGGCGTCGTCAAATTTGGAAACTCATCAAATCAGCTCATCTCAGATTGTTGTTGAGCTTGAATACCTAAGAACACGTCCAGTCGCAAAGGGTTTTAATGTCTGCGTCAAACTGTCCTTTGGTTGCTTGAACAATCGGCCAATTTTCCTTATCAAGCTGCGGTTATCTGAGCATCAGCGGCAATCTAAAACCGTTTACGGTGCTCCCAGTACGAGGCCCAAATGCTGAAAAGACAAGATCAACCTTTGCCCGAGGGCCGGGCGTTTATTGAGTTGCTTGCCAAAATCGAAAGGCGCGTGAACCCTGTTCAATGCCGGTTTTTTCACTACAACTACTGGCCGCTTATGCGCTTCATGATCAACGCAAAACGAAAATTTCGAACAGCTGAAAACGTGCAGGCAGCGCCAAAGCTGGAATTCGAACAGCGGAAAAACGCTGTACCGTACAGCTTGGGAGAAACGATCGACAGGATCGGAAATACCTGAACGATCTTCTTGCCCGCTCCGAAGAGCGCGGGCTGAATGATCAATTTTTGCACTTGCCAAGAACGGATCATTTGTTTCTGACACGCAAAGTCACAGTACCGCCATGCTGTAGGCGGTGTAACAAGCGAACCCCTGACGGACGGGTTAAGGTATCTGAATCTAGGTGGCCCGTCTCAGCTTACATTGGTTGACGATGATCCCCGTGTCGGTGGTTCTGAATTTCTTTTGCCCACCGAAGTCCTGCCGTATAAGGGCGCCCGCGACTTACTGAACTTGTTAAGCCCGCCCACACTCGCCGAACTCTGGGCGCGAAACAGGATCCTTAGAACGGTCGCACAAGTTAACGCGACGATCCCCGAGCATTTTTTCACAACTGCGGATAAGTGAAAACGAAGCCTTGATCAGGGTAAAAAACTGTTTCGCAACGCCTTATGCATTGGATCGCTATTCTAAATCATATCAAGCCCAAGGCCGTTTTTTCTAAGCAGCTATACAGGGGTCAGCTACTTGTGCGCCGCTGGTAAGCGTCTGGGAATTCCGGTGATTGATATTCAACATGGCGGTATGCATCAGCACCATCCCCTTGTATCAAAATGGCACAAGGCGCCAAAAAATGGTTATGAGTTTGTTGCCGGACATCTTCTGGTGCTGGGATAGCCGAAGTGCTGGCTACATTAACTCATCCCGCAGTTTCGCAACATCGCGCAATTGTCGGGGGCAATCCGAAGACAGCGCTCGACTACAAATTGTTGGGCGAGATGCAATCGGATAAAGATGAATTTCACCGACCCCAAGTTCTTGTAGGGCTTCAATACGGCGGTGATCCAATGATCGAACCCCACGTAAAACAGGCCTACCCTTGCAACCAAAGATCAGCTTGACTGGCGGTTTCGCTTACATCCTTTGGGACACAACTATCTTGACGAAGTTGTACGAGAGTTTGACGTCAGCCGGGAATGCGTTTTGGCAGAGAGTGCAAAACCGCTTCACCAAGTACTCCCCGAAATTGACCTAATGCTTTGTAATGCTTCAACTATTATCTACGAAGCACTTGACTATGGCGCAAACGCTGCCGTGTGGTCTCACAAAGGTGCCGCCGTTTTTGAAGAGCTGGTCGTTTCGGGACAAATCAGTGTTGCCACGAACCAGGAAACACTTGTCAACGTATTGAGCAAGATTGCTGAAGCACAGGCCAGCGCCGACCCGAGACCAACTGCAAAAGAACGTCAAACTGAAAATATTTCGGTTGTAAGTCAGACCTTTGCTAAACTGACTGGATGAAAACTTAAAGGCAAACACCTAGGTGCTTGCATCCGGGTAAATATGCGGGCACTGCATATTTACAACCGCCAATCCGTCAGGAGATTTCAAATTGAGCTTTTCCACAGAGCAAGAAGAGTTTTTGGGCAGGAAAATTTGGCGACCAATATATTGAGCGCAA
>CAXXPZ010000063.1:0-55440 GCA_963422555.2 uncultured Ruegeria sp. | reverse complement strand
CTAAAAAAGCCATCGAAGCCGCGCGGCAGTGCAACACAGAGCAAAGCACCTGATCTACTTTGCACAGGCCCGGCACCTGTTATTCCGGTGCCGGCCACCGAACCTACCAGCGCGTCAACGCATCTTCGTCCTCGTCCTTGGCGGCAACCCATTCCGCACCCGACTTGGTGATTTCCTTTTTCCAGAACGGCGCGCGGGATTTCAGGTAATCCATCAGAAATTCCGCCGCCTCGAACGCGTCCTTGCGATGGGGCGAGGCGGTCGCGACCATCATGATCCGGTCCCCGGGTGCCAATCGACCGTGCCGGTGAATCACCAACACATCGCCCAATGACCACCTGTCCTGCGCCTCTTGCGCGATTTTGGTCAGGGCGCGTTCGGTCATGCCCGGATAGTGCTCGATCTCCATCACATCCAGATCACCAGAGGCCAGATCACGCACGACACCGGTAAAGGTCACGATGGCACCGTTCGCGTCATCGCTCTGGGCAAAGGCGTTCGCCTCGGCACCCAGATCGAACTCTTGCTCCTGCACAACGATGCGCATGGGCTTAGCCGCCGGTCATCGGCGGAAAGAATGCCACTTCGCGCACGCCAGACAGCGAGGCTTCGAAATCGGACAGTTCCTGATCCAGCGCCACCCGCAAAGCCGAGGTATCGGCAAAGGCGGCGGCATAGCGGTCTTCACGCGCGCTCAGTTCGGCCACAAGGTCTGACACTGTGGCGGCGTGGGTCTTGACCCGTTCTTTGGGAATACCGATGCGTTCGCGGACCCAGGCGAAATACAGCACGTCCATCCGTTAGCTCTCCTTCAGATGAGGCATGGCTTTACGTAGGTAGTCATAGCCCGTGATCAATGTCAGCGCGGCGGCAATCCACAGCAGCCACAATCCGATCTGGCCCGCCCAGAACATGCCGCTGAGGTTTCCGCGTAGGTTATTCACGTCTTCGACCTGTCCGGCAATGATCTGTTCGACCAAAGCAGCATCCATGCCAAATGTTGCCATCACGGCATAGTGTTCAAAGATGCCCTGTGAAAACAGAATGGCGATGGCGACCATCTGTGCCGTCGTCTTCCATTTGGCCAGTTTCGTCACCTTCAACGTGCCGGCAGTATCGCCCAGATATTCCCGCAGGCCCGAGACGAATACTTCGCGAAACAGGATCACGGTTGCGGGCAGCACCAGCCAGGGTGTCCAGTGTTCGGTCGAATATCCCACAAGGATCATCAGCGCGATTACAACCATCGCCTTGTCTGCAATTGGGTCCAGCATGGCGCCAATCTTCGTCTCTTGCTTCCAAGCGCGGGCCAGATAGCCATCGAACCAGTCGGTAATCGCTGCGGACAGGAACAGGATCAGGGCAAACCAGTCCGCATAGGGACGGGTGAAATATAAAAACATTACGGCCAGACCGGGCGCGGCCAGCAGGCGCAGGACGGTCAGGATATTCGGTAAATTCCACTTCATGCTGCGGACCCTACATCGCCGGTTCGGGACAGAAAAGACAGGGCGGCAAAAAACTGCACCATTTCCAGACCCTTGGTCAAAGCGCCACAGGCACTTGACCGGCAAGATACCCCCTTGGCCTTGCGTCGATTTGGCGTCAGGTTGCCGCGTGAACCCGGCCAAAGGCGCAATCACAATGACAGCTCATATTCAAACCGATCCCCGATCGAACCTGATCGGCAGCGTCTGGATGATTGCGGCCATGGCCTGTTTCGCCATTGAGGACGCCCTGTTGAAAGGCGTGTCGCAATCCCTGCCGATCTGGCAGATTCTGGTCCTGTTCGGGTTGGGCGGAACGGTGGTGTTCGGCTGTACTGCCACACTGCGCGGCTCGCGGTTGTTCCAGCCGGGAGTTCTGTCCCGGCCCATGCTCGCGCGGATGATTTTCGAAATCCTGGGGCGGCTGTTCTATGTGCTGGCCATCGCCCTGACGCCTTTGTCTTCGGCAACCGTAATCCTGCAGGCAACGCCTCTGGTTGTTGTCGCGGGGGCCGCGTTGCTTTTTGGCGAAACTGTCGGCTGGCGCCGATGGGGAGCAATTCTGGTTGGCCTGACCGGCGTGATCATTATCATCCAGCCGACCGGAAACAGCTTTTCCGCCCTTTCACTGCTGGCCGTGTTTGGAATGTTGGGGTTGGCCGGGCGCGATCTGGCCAGCCGCGCGGCCCCCGCAAATCTGGCAACCGAAGTACTTGGATTTTATGGCTTTCTCAGCGTCCTGGTCGCAGGGCTCGTCTACTATTTTCTGGAAGGTGCGCCGGTTGCACCTTTGACCTTTCAAACCAGTCTGCACCTGACAGGCGCAGTCCTGTTCGGCGCGGTCGCCTATGCCTCGCTAATGAAGGCGATGCGAACGGGCGAGGTTTCGGCAGTCACGCCCTTCCGGTATTCGCGCCTGTTGTTCGGTATCGGTCTGGGCGTGTTTCTGTTTGGCGAGAAACTGGATCAGACCATGTGGATCGGCAGCGCGCTGATCGTGGCCTCGGGGTTGTATATCCTGTGGCGCGGCAGGCAGGCCTAGCCCTTGTCATGAAAGAAATCATAGACCTTCTGCGCCAAACCGGCTGAAATTCCGTCCACCGCTTTCAGATCCGCCAGATTGGCGCGGCTGACCGCCTTGGCGCTGCCGAAATGCGCCAGCAAGGCGCGTTTGCGCGCCGCGCCCACGCCGGGGATTTCGTCCAACGGGGTTGCGCCCACGGCCTTGGCCCGTTTGGCGCGATGGGTGCCGATGGCAAAACGGTGCGCCTCGTCCCGCAGGCGCTGAATGAAATACAACACAGGATCATTGCGTTTCAGGGCAAAGGGACGTTGGCCGGTGCGGTGGAATTCCTCTTTGCCATGATCACGGTCAACACCTTTGGCGACGCCGACCATCGGGATGTCTTCGACACCGTGCTGGGCCATGATCTCATGCACTGCGCTGACTTGCCCGGCACCCCCATCGATCAGCAGCAAGTCCGGCCACAAACCCTTGTCGCGATCCGGGTCTTCCTTTTGCAGGCGGGTAAAGCGGCGGGTCAGGACCTCTTTCATCATGCCGAAGTCATCGCCAGGGGTCAGGTCGTCACCGCGGATGTTGAACTTGCGATAGGCGTTTTTCATGTACCCTTCGGGGCCTGCCACGATCATCCCACCCACAGCGTTGGTGCCCTGAATGTGGCTGTTGTCATAAACCTCGATCCGTTTGGGTGGGCCGTCGAGATCAAAAGCCTCGGCCACACCACGCAGCAGCTTGGCCTGCGTGGCACTTTCCGACATGCGTCGGGCCAGCGACTCGCGCGCGTTGCGCAGCGCACCGGCGACCAGTTCCTGTTTTTCGCCGCGTTGAGGCACGAGGATTTCGACCTTGCGGCCCGCTTTCTCGGTCAGGGCCGCCTGCATCAGATCGGCGTTTTCGATACCATCGGACAGGATCAGTTGACGCGGCGGTTCCTTGTTGTCGTAAAACTGGCCAAGAAACGCCTCCATCACCTCGGCAGGTGAGACATCCGGCCCCACACGTGGATAGAAATCCTTGTTGCCCCAGTTCTGATTGGCGCGGATGAAAAACACCTGCACGCAGGCCTGCACGCCATCCATATACAGGCCGATCACATCCGCCTCGGTCACGCCGCGCGGGTTGATGCCCTGGCTGGTCTGCACCTGTGTCAACGCCCGGATGCGGTCACGCAATCCGGCGGCGCGTTCGAACTCCATCGCCTCGGACGCGGCCATCATCTGTTCGGCCAGATCCTCTTGTACCTTGGTCGAGCGGCCGGACAGGAACCGTTCCGCATCCCTGACGCTTTCGCGATAACCCTCTTCCGAGATCAATCCCACACAAGGCCCCGAGCACAGCTTGATCTGGTAGAGCAGACAGGGCCGCGTGCGGCCGTCGAACATCGAATCCGAGCAGTTGCGCAGCAGGAACGCCTTTTGCAGTTGGTTCAGCGTTCGGTTCACCGCACCCGCACTGGCAAAGGGGCCGAAATAGGCACCCTTTTCCTTTTTTGCCCCGCGATGCTTTTTGATCTGGGGAAAGGCATGATCCTTGGCAACCAGAATGTTCGGGAAACTTTTGTCGTCCCGCAGCAGGACGTTGTATTTCGGCTTGAGCTGTTTGATCAGGTTCTGCTCAAGCAGCAGCGCCTCGGTCTCGGTCCGGGTGGTCAGGAACATCATCGAGGCGGTCGCGGCGATCATCCGCTCGATCCGGCCCGAATGCCCCGGACGAGTATAGTTAGACACCCGCGCCTTGAGGTTCCGCGCTTTGCCGACATACAGAACCCGGCTGTCGCCATCCAGCATCCGATACACGCCAGGCGAGCTGTCCAACGTTTTTGCATACCGCTGGATGCAGGCATAACCTGCCGGTTGAGTGTCAGATGTCGATTCGCTGTCGGATGTCATGGCTATGAGATATGATTCTCTGACCGTGGCTGCAATCTTGAGCGTCACAGATCAAGAGAAAACAAATCCACGGTTTCTGTGGATAACTACGCTGATAAGTTTTTGAGGTCGTCGGAATCCCCTTGAATTACTGCCCTTTCCTTGATCACCTAAAAATTAGGCAGTATTTTAACATATTGATTTTAATTGTTATTTTTTTGGATAGGAAACAAGTGTATGAAAAAAAGTAACTGCCCAGGTGGTCTGACTGCGACGATTTGAATCGGGCCATGCGGGTTATTTTTGTTTCTTGGTTAGCGTTTCTGTGACTCGATAGGCGTATGGATACTGAACCGCCCCGGGTTTACCGGAGAGTAAAACTCTCAAAGGATGAGCCCATGGAGAAGAAAAAGTCACCCCCGAAGTACACGGCTGAGTTTCGCGCCCGCGGCGTTCGGCTTTATAAAGATCATCGCGCGGATTACGCCAGTGACAACGCGGCCTACCACGCGATCGCGCCAAAGCTCGGCTGCTCGCCGGACAGTCTCAGAGTCTGGTGTCAGCAGGCTGAGCGCGATGCCAGCGAACGCGATGGGCTGACCAGCGAGCAGAAGGCACGTCTGAAAGCCTTGGAGCGTGAGAACAAGGAATTGCGCACGGCCAATGAGATCCTGAAGAAGGCGAGCGCGTATTTCGCACAGGCGGAGCTCGACCGCCCGTTCCGGAAATGATCGCATTCATCGATAATCATCGGGACGAGTTCGGTGTCGGGTCGATCTGCAGGGTGCTGCCGATCGCGCCATCGTCCTATTATGCGCGTCTGTCTATCCGGCGCAGCCCGGACAAAGCCTCGGATCGGGCCAGGAAGGACGATAAGGATGCGCGGGAAATCCAGCGCGTCTTTGATGCCAGCCGGGGACGCTATGGCGCGCGCAAGGTATGGCATCAACTGCGCCGGGAAGGCTATGACATCGCACGCTGCACGGTGGAACGCCTGATGAAAGTCATGGGGTTGCAGGGTGTTACACGCGGCAAGAAGAAGACCACGATCCCGGACCCTGCACAGGCCTGCCCGGAAGACAAGGTCAATCGCGCGTTCACGGCCACCGCACCAAACCAGCTCTGGGTCTCCGACTTCACCTATGTGTCGACCTGGGCGGGAATGGTCTACGTGGCCTTTGTCATTGATGTCTTTGCGCGCAAGATCGTGGGCTGGCGCGTGTCCACGTCCATGACCACCAGCTTCGTGCTGGACGCGCTGAACCAGGCGATCTGCCAACGAATACCATCACAGGCAGACGGGCTCATTCACCATTCGGACAGGGGGTCGCAATACCTGGCGGTTCGGTACACAGAGCGGTTGGCCCAGGCCGGGATCGACGCATCGGTCGGCAGCGTCGGAGACAGCTATGACAACGCCCTGGCAGAAAGCATCATCGGCCTGTTCAAGACCGAAGTCATTGAGTTCTTCGGCACATGGAAAACGGTTGGCCAGGTTGAGTGGGAAACCCTGGACTGGGTCAGTTGGTACAATAACAGGCGGCTGCACGGCGCGATCGGGCACCGGCCGCCACAAGAACTGGAGGACGCATTCTATGCAAACCTGAACACCCTTGATAAAGTCGCCTGAGTCTTGAGCAAAAAAGTCTCCGGTAAACCCGGGGCGGTTCATACTGCTCACCTGACCCGCAGCCAGCTTGCGACCTTCTCAAAGTCAAATCTGATTGATCTGGTCATTGTTCTGGCGGAGCAGAACGCGGCCTTGCGCACCAAGATCGAGAGGCTTGAAGAGCAGATCGCGGATATCACCGAACAAAACGCCCAACTTTTCAAGCAAAACGTAGAGCTGGAGAAGGCCAACAAAACCCTCGCACAGCGCGTAGAGGACCTGGAGCGCCGCCTTGGGCTTAACATCTCAAACAGCGGCAAGCCTCCCTCAAGCGATGGGCTGTCGAAGCCTGCGCGCAAGAAGCGAACCAGAAGTTTGCGCGGGTCCTGCGGGCGCAAGTCCGGAGGTCAGCCCGGCCATCCCGGCAAGACGCTGCGCCAGACCTCGACGCCGGAGCAGATCATCGATCACTACCCACACATCTGTCCGGACTGTAAGCACAGGCTGTCTGGCGTTGTTTGCGACCGGTATGTGAGGCGACAGGTCTTTGACCTGCCACCCCCACCGCCGCTTATTGTCACTGAGCACAGGGCGCGTGTCTGCGTCTGCCCGGCCTGTGGCACCCGGGTGCAGGCCACGTTTCCCGCAGGGGTGAACGCCCCGGTGCAGTATGGCGACAACCTTGCCGCCATGGCGAGCTATCTTCAAACCCGGCACTGCATCCCTGACAACCGCCTGGCGCAGATATTTTCCGACCTTCACGGGGTCGACATTTCCGCAGCAACGCTGGCGTCGCTCGTCGCCAGAACCGCGGCTGTAATGCGGCCCGTTGTCAACAGGATTCAAGCGTTGTTGTGCGGCCCAGACGTTGCGGTGAAGCACATGGATGAGACCGGCCTGCGCATCAACGGCAAGACCCGGTGGCTCCACATCCTGTGCTCACCAGACTTGAGCCATTTCCGGATTGGCCGTAGCAGAGGCGATGTGACGCAGGAGGTGACCGGAAGTGTCGTTCACGACAACTGGGCGTCCTACAGAAAGATCCCCGGAGTGCGTCACGCCTTATGCAACGCCCATCACCTTCGGGAATTGCAGGCTTTGATCGACATTGAGAAAGAGCCATGGGCCACGGAGATGCGCTCCATTCTGCTGGACGCCAAAACAGCCGCAGACAGGGCGCGAGACCGGAATTCCCGCGCGGTGGTGCCCGCCCGGATTGCTGCCATCGAACGCCGATATGACGCATGTTGCCAGACGGCCATCCGGATGCACGAGGCGCTTCCCCCGCTGGTCCCGGACAAGGTCGGCAAAACGCGGCGAGGCAAACCAAAGCGCAGGATCGGACATAATCTCGCGCTGCGGATGCAAACCCGCAAAGAAGAGGTTCTGCTCTTCCTCAACGACCTGAGTGTGTCGTTTACAAACAATGAAGCCGAAAGGGACCTTCGCATGACCAAGGTCCGTCAAAAAGTGTCGGGATGCTTCCGAACTCACGTCGGCGCAGAAAACTTCTGCACGCTTCGAACCGTCATTGAGACGGCGCGCAAGCAGGGGTGGAGCATACTCGAAACCTTGAGAACTCTCCCCGATCAACTCATCCTGAACCTCAAACCATGCTGACCAATTCCGGGCTTGTCAGGTCGTTGTAGTTGGAGAGTTACTCTGACTACAGTTGACCGCCGCGCGGAGGCTGGCTGCAATGCTAGTGGCCTCTGGCACAGCGTCTGCCACTTCAAGTAAGCGCTTGATTGCAGAGATGTCGTTCGCATATTGCTGTCTTCGTCTGGTGTAGCTATCGCGGGTCTTGGTGCAGATGAGCGTATAAGGACTACCCTTGCGTTCAGTTTCACAACTCAAATCCGCACCCGCTCTTTCGATCACGGACCGCAGATGCGACCGCAACTCCCTTCTCACTGGAATTCGATGTGTGGTTGTAACCGGATCTGCACAAAATCGAACAAGTTCGGCACAGTATTCGCACCCGCACCCCAAGTCATTTGAGCTAACGACCCAATCGGTCGGTTCAGGAGGTGTGGTACGACTGCGAGCCAGCAGGACGTTGGCCGAGTGCCGCCAAAACCGCGCGAATGCCTCACTTTCTGATGCCTGCGCGTGAAACGACGTGCCCAATTTTGCCAGAACGGGTGGCAAGGTGCGATCAGGCGGCACGATGTCGGGCGCGTTGACAAGATTGCCAACCACCCCAGCAAGGCTGCTTTCCAAATCAAAACTCCAGGCCAACTGAAAAATTTCCCGGAGCGTGCGTTCAGGCAAAGGCGTGGCAGACTGTCGACGCGACCCGTACCAAAATGGCTCTGCGTTTTTTGGCCGGTGTACGTTGAGCGCGACCGGTATCTCCGAACAAAGGTGCTTGATAAGATCTTTCAGTGCATTCCGCGTCATGACTTTCTGCCCCTGATCACTTGCCTCACTCAGGCCCATGACCAGATTTATGACAGCTTCTGGCTGCTCTGTGCATTGTGCGCTAACAAGGCCAAGAAGCCGCTTCAGCATGTCTTTTTCAGCCAATTCCGATGTTGCTTCAATCAGTGCGGCTTTGAGACCCGGTCCGTAATACGGTATCACAACCCGATCGAGAAATAATTCCGTTGCTTTCCGACTTCCGATACGACAAAGCCGTGACAGCATTACTGCGCCGCTCTCTTGCCACTCATCCCGGTCCGAGTAATGCAAGACTTGGGGCGCTGGCCAAGCTTCAGCAATTTCAGCAGCAATGGTGTCAAGCGACAAATCATTCCCGTCAGAGGTCGCAGCGCGTTGCTCAGACTGTACAAAAAGGACGGAAAGCGCCTTGGCACCGGCTTGGGCAAGAACACGAGGGCCTTCTTTAGCAGGCCAAAGAACAAAGGCCGCGCTTCGATAGTGTCGCTCAACTGTGGCCCCCTCATTGCCGCTCGCCTCCGTCAAGCGATTCACGTCAGGTTCCCAATTTGTGATCCGTTCTGGTGGCATCAATTCGTTTTGCGCCAACGCCAGTTGGCCATAAGCGCTCGCGCCCAAATCGGGATGCACCCAATCATCAAGCTCACATCTCCGCTCAATGATATCATAGAGTTCGTATTCGTCCGCGCCGATGTCTTCGATTTCCCAGACATAGTCCCGCCCAAGGTAGGCAGCGGCGGCATATTCATCAACATGCACGATGGCCGCGTGGAGGGAACAGTCAGCCTGTGCCGCAGCTGCAATCAAAGCACGCCCAACCGTTGCATCCGTGTTTTTTAGGGTTTCAAACGACAGGCCTGCGATGCTGTAATCATGCTCGAGAAGCCAGACAAGTTTTTCAGGCGCGTCCGACGTTGCGAAGCAGTTTTTGATCTCCTTCGCAATCTGACCCATAAGATCTGCATAGTTCGGTGCCGAGGTGGCCACATTTTGACCCGGAGTGAGAACCAAATTGTAAACCAGACAGGCGCGATGACCTTCTGTCACAGGCCTAATTTCATGTTCGCAATCAGCATAAAAGGCCGCAAAAACCAGTTCGGAAGGATCGTTGCTACACATTTCGACAATCGTCTCTCGACCGCGATGGCGGATGATCAGTTCGCCCCCTTTCCCTGCAACCGGTAGTGAAACGACCAAGGTCGCCACCATGCCGGTAACCTTCTCGGTATCACGGTGCGGCGCAAAAAAACCGCCTTCCTCGTAAACGAGGATTTTGTAAAGTTCCGCGTCGACAGCTTCCGGCGGGTAGCCGAGGCCTTCGGCCGCACGGTTGAGGATGCGATTGAATGTTTCGCCCCAGGTTTCTCCTCCTACGCTGATTTGATCTGGCGAAACCTGCCAACAGTCACGAACGGACCTGTCCAAAATTGTTTCTGCGCCGCGTCCATATGGTGCGCGTTCACCAAGTGTGATCAAGTCCTGTAATTGTGCCGGTTGGAGAGGGAATGCGAGGACGCCTGTCGTGTGGTTCCAGATGCGAGGCATTGGGGTAGGAAACCGCCCATACACACAATAGTCGCCCGGTCGGTCGATCATCGAGATCAGTTCGGAAAGGGCTGACAGCCGCTCATCGAAAGTAAAGTAACCGCCGTCCACATCACTGGCATAATAGCTCATTGATCGCTGACCCCCAAATTGTCATCTCAGGTTTCTATGCAATCTGTTACCCCAAACTTCTGAAATTCGGCAATGCGCCTTTCCGACATTTCAGGACGATCCCACGATGATTTTGGTTGATTCTTGCCGATGCAGCGCTCGACCACCTCGTCCGCAAAGAATGTCATATTGAATTCAGTCAGAGGGGTAGCTGGGTAGTTACATCATATCTAAGTTAATGGGGCCGCAGCGCTGCAGCGGCCCAATCCGACATCAGTCGTTTTCGGCCAGGAACCGTTCGGCATCCAACGCCGCCATACAGCCCATACCGGCACTGGTTACAGCCTGCCGATAGATGTGATCGGTCAGGTCGCCGGCTGCAAACACGCCCGGAATCGAGGTTTCGGTCGAGCCGGGCTTGGTCACGACATAGCCGCCCATATGGGTCTCAAGGCTGTCCTTGACCAGCTCGTTCGCGGGCGCGTGGCCGATGGCGACAAAAACACCCTTGCAGGGGATTTCGCTGATCTCGCCGGTTTTGACGTTTTTCACCCGCACACCTTCGACACCCAGCGGAGCATCGGTGCCGACTACCTCTTCCAGCTCATGGAACCACAGGGGTTCGATTTTCTCATGCTTCAGCAGCCGGTCCTGCAGGATTTTTTCGGCCCGCAGCTCGTCCCGGCGGTGAATAAGGGTGACCTTGCTGGCGAAGTTTGTGAGGAACAGGGCCTCTTCGACTGCGGTGTTGCCGCCACCGATCACCACGATCTCCTGACCGCGATAAAAGAACCCGTCGCAAGTGGCACAGGCGGAAACGCCAAAGCCCTTGAATTTCTCCTCAGACGGCAGACCCAGCCACTTTGCGCGCGCGCCGGTGGCCAGAACCACAGCGTCGGCCGTGTAGGTCGTGCCGCTGTCACCCTTGGCCGTGAATGGGCGCTTGCTGAGGTCCAGATCGCTGATGATGTCGCCGATGACCTCGCAGCCCATGGCTTTTACGTGATCCTGCATCCGCACCATCAGATCGGGGCCCTGTACCTCGGTGTCGCCGGGCCAGTTTTCGACCTCGGTGGTGGTGGTCAGCTGACCGCCAGGTTCGATTCCCTGCACAAGGATGGGTTCCAGCATGGCCCGGCTGGCGTAAACGCCCGCAGTGTATCCGGCTGGTCCCGATCCAATGATCAGAACCTTGGTGTGTCGCGTCTCGGCCATGGTACCCCCACTCGATATGCCTGCATTGGGCCCGTGGCCCGCTGCGGTTGGATATAGCGACGGGTGCGGGGGGCTTAAAGCCCTTTTGGCGCAGGTACCGGGCATGCGTTGCTGTCATGGCGCGGTGCCAGAATGTGATCTGAATGCAGAATGTTGCGCTGGTGCGAAAGATTATTGCGCATCAGCGGGGCGCTGATATAAGAACTGAAAAATTTCAGGAGTCATTGATGGTCACGACGCGGCTGGATGAAATCGATCGCAAAATTCTGGCGGAACTGCAGGCCGATGGTCGCATGACGAATGTCGAACTGGCAAAACGCGTCGGAATTTCGGCTCCACCCTGCCTGCGACGCGTGCGCACGCTTGAGGATGCGGGGTTTATCCGGGGCTACCATGCAGATGTTAACGCCCGCGAACTGGGCTTTGAAGTGCAGGTTTTTGCCATGGTCGGACTGGAAAGCCAGGCCGAAACCGAACTCAGCGCTTTTGAGGAACGTTGCCGCGAATGGCCGTTGGTCCGCGAATGCCACATGCTGAACGGCGAAGTGGATTTCATCCTGAAATGCGTCGCACCGGATCTGAGCAGTTTTCAGCAGTTTCTGACGGGCGAATTGCTGACCACACCGAATGTGGCCAGCGTTAAGACTTCACTTGTCATCCGAGGCGCAAAAGACGAGCCAGGCGTACCATTTGACGTACTGGAAGACCGGATGAACCGGACGGCCTGACGGCGACCCGGGGTTCGTTTGCGTTGCAGGGCGGCAATATTGCCACCACTGTCAGGTAAACTACCCAACTCAATAAAATCTGCATCATGCCCCCACACTAGCAGTACTGTTTAACATTTTACGCAGTGATGGCGTCGATTTCGCCATCCCCGGCACGCGGCATCAGCAGCGGTCCAAAATCACTCAGCGATTCTATGTGATAGAATAGATTGAGATAGATCGAGCGCAAGGAGTGACTGATCAACCGGACTGCATTTGAGCCGGGATGATAGGTTTCGAATTGCAACCCGTCGACGCGAATCACGGAATGTTTTCGCAGGCAGATGTGAAACAGCTCGACCGGCGTGGGGGGCAGGGTTTCGATCACGCCCATTCCGTCCTGGAATTCGCTGACTGGGGTCAGCATCGGCTGACCGCCATACAGGTGACGCAGATGCGCAGGTGTGCCCACCAGACGCGCCGCCGGACCGGCGATGACGCCTGACATCGGTTTTTGCATGCCAAAAGTGTCGGCCATGATCCGGGTCAGTGGCCGGGTGCGGCCACGCGTATCCTCGCGCCCCGGGATCAGCATGACCGAGCCCTTCCACAATACGGTTTCGGATGATCCGTCCTGCGTCAGGACCGCGTCGCCAGGCAACAGATCCTCGATGGCCATGGGCCCGTTTGGCGTTTCCACCAGCGACCCCCGCGTGAACGCGCAGAATGCGTCCTCGAACATCGGCAGAGCTGGCGCGATATGGCGCGTTTGCGAAACCTCTCCGTTTTTCAGCAACGCGCTGACTTCATAGCGCCGCAGCTGCGCCTTTTGTTTGGACCCCGGTCGCGGCGCTTCACGCAGCAGAGAAGATGTCTCAACAGCGTTTCTGGCCGCGCGGGCCAGTGAATTTGGAATAGTCATATATTCCGTCCCCTCTCAATTTCCGTACAGGCGGGTTGAACCCCCGTGCATGCCCGCCAGACGGTCTTGTTCTTTGCCTACAATCGACAGGGCAGACGCAGAACGGACTTCACAAGGAAGCCGAACCGCGAAAAAAAACGTATTGTTTTGGCCAATATTATGACCCCCCAGACAAACTCGTAAACTGCAGGTTTGAATTACCTGCATACACACGCTCCGAAAAATGCGGCGCAAACCCATCTGCGACGCCACACATCAGACCGGAGCACCGTCTGATGTGCGATTTGCCCGTTGGAACCGGCAGCTTGGTTCCGCGGGAGTCCGCGTCAGAGTTGTTCTGCCAAGCGGCGTGCAACTCTGGCGGAATGACTGGAAACCCGCTTCCATGGCATTTCCGGTTCATGGGCCATTACGGCCGCGACAACGGCATTCAGAAAGCGTGATTTCGACTTCATTCTCTTGTCCTGCTCTGTTTGGAGCTTGTGCTCCGGTTTCCGTTATGCAGCCAAATCTGACGCTGGTTTGCGGCGGGGATAAGGCTGATCCGGGATGAATTGAGGACAAATTGAAGGTTTCGTGTACCTCTTTGTTAACCTAACGAGGGCACTCGGATCGAAATCCAAGGTAAACCCCTGACCACTGGTGAAAAATTGAAACGATTCTGAGTCTGATAAACACAATAAATGTGGCGGAAAGGTGGCGATTGCGCCTTATTTCAGCCCAAAACTAAAGGCGTATCGCCGCAATTAGGCGCCCATAGTCCGCTTCTTTTGCGTGCGTTGTGCGCCGATAGGAAAAGAACCTGTCCGGGTCGGAATATGTGCAATGCCGGGTCCATTCGGACTGTCCCACGCCCGCGTCGCGCAACCGGTGCAGACCATAGGCAGGCAGGTCAAATTGCAGCCGGTCCCCCTGTCCATTGGCAAAGAATCGGGCATTGTCCGGTGATATCGCGAGAAAATCGTCCAGAAACTCGGGACCGACCTCATAGGCGCGCTGTGAAATTGACGGGCCGATCACTGCGATTGTGTTTTCGCGCCGGGCGCCCAACGCCTCCATCGCGTCCACTGTGGCCTCCAGCACCCCATCCAACGCTCCGCGCCAACCCGCATGGGCAGCGCCGATCACATTTGCGTCAGGATCGGCAAAAAGAACCGGCTGACAGTCCGCCGTGAGGATCGTCAAGGCTAGGCCCGGGGTGGACGTGACGATGGCATCGGCCTTGGGTTTGTCCCCCTGAATCGGCGCGTCGATGGTTAGAACGGTCGGTGAATGGACCTGATGCACCCCAATCAGCGCCTCTGGCACGACGTCCATCGCGTCGGCCACACGGCTTCGGTTCAGGGCGACCGCTTCGGTCAGGTCGGACGACCCGTATCCGCAATTCAACCCGGCAAAGACACCAGAGGATGCGCCACCGCGTCGCGTGAAGAACCCGTGTTTGACGGGGGACAGCAAATCCGAGGTCAGAATTTCCAGTGTCATGGCTCTAGTCCCGGTGGTGGCGCTGCATGTGCCGGATAAATCCCAAGCACCTTGAACAGGTTTCCCATTTCCTCGGGATGCGTCAACCGTCGATGTGCAGCGATCAGCTCATCCAGCACCTGACCTGTTTGTGAGGCGGCCAGACTTTGCGCCCGCGCGGTTATACCCAGCCGTTCCAAGAATACACCCTGCGGCGTCAGGCGGGTATGGGCGCATCCTGCTGCGCGGGCCGTAATCGCGAGGGGTTCGAAATCCACATGCGCCGTCAGATCGGTCTGACCCGGAGCCTCAAGTGGATCGGCATGTTTATGCTTACGCAGGGCCTGAAACGTGTCGCCCAATGCGTGCCAGTCACCGTAATCGACAATTAGCGCAGTGCCGCCATGGGTCGTAATCCGGTTTGCCACAGTGGATGTGATCGGAATCGCAGGCGCGCAAAATTCGACCAGATCGCCATCGTTGGTATCTGCGAACCTTTCCTGCAGGGCCGCTTGCGCTGCCAGTGGCCCCAACCCGAATGCCAGCGACGTACCGTCCGATCCAATCAGACGTTCTCGCCACCCATCGCCATCCCGCTGGAATTGGCGGATGGGCAAGGCGTCAAAAAATTCGTTTGCGACCAGAAACAGGGGCATGTCGGGCAGGTCAGTGACCGTGTTGATCCATTGCGGTGAATGAGCCTGCAACGTTTTGCCCTGACTGTCCCGCAGGGTCTGTGACGCCTCCAGCAACACGATTCGTGCTGCCTGATGAAACCCGGATACGTTTCGCGTGGCCCGCAGAATGTCCGCCATCAAGGTTCCGCGCCCGGGGCCCAGCTCAGCCAAACAGATTTGCGCCGGGCGGCCCTGATCCAGCCAGCATTGCGCCAGAGACAGTCCGATCAGCTCTCCGAACATCTGGCTGATTTCAGGTGCTGTGGTGAAATCTCCCTGTGACCCCAAAGGATCACGGGTGGTGTAATACCCAAGCTCTGGGTGCAGCAGGCAGTCTGTCATGTATTCGGTCAGGCTCATCGGTCCGTTTTGTTGTATCCGGGCGATGAGCAGATCCCTGAGGGTCATGCCGCCCGCCGGGCCCGCAACGCAAACCAAAGACCAAGTGCAATCATCGGCAGGGACAGCAATTGCCCCATGGTCAAACCGTATCCACCGATATGCCAGGCCAGGCCAAGCGGGTTACCTGGCGATACAAACTGCGCATCCGGCTGACGAAAGAACTCAACGATGAACCGTGACGCACCATAGCCCGCCAGAAAAACGCCCATGACAAAACCGGGCATACGGAACGCCCCGCGCCGGTAAACCAGCCACAGCAGCAGCGCCCCTAGCAGCAACCCTTCTAGCGCAGCTTCGTACAGTTGCGAGGGGTGACGGGCACACATCCCGGCGATTACGCCGGGACAATCCTGTGCTGCACCGCCGGGAAAGATGACTGCCCAAGGCGCTTCGCTGGGACGACCCCAAAGCTCGGCATTGGTGAAATTTGCCAGGCGTCCCAGCATCAGTCCGGGCGGTACGGTGTGGGCCACCAGATCGGCCAGCGACAAAACCGGCACATTATGCCGCCGTGCATAGAAATAGGTGGCAATCACCACGCCCAGCAAACCGCCGTGAAACGCCATGCCGCCATGCCAGACCTTCACGATCTCAAGCGGATGCGACAGGTAATATCCGGGCTGATAAAACAGCACGAATCCCAGCCGTCCGCCCAGAATCACACCCAGAATGATCCAGGTGATCAGATCCTCAAGCTGTTCGGGCTTCATTGGGGCGGCATCGCTGGTCCACAAGGCGGGGCGTCGCAAGGCCATCGTCGCCATGCGCCACGCGATCAGAATGCCCGCAATATAAGCCAGCGCGTACCATCTGAGCGCAAGCTCGATCCCGAAAATCGAGATCGAAAACAATTCGGGGGATAAGTCGGGGAAATTCAAAACAGCCTGCATGTGCGTCTCATTGCCCGGGGTTTACTGTCCAAGTCAACCTTGAGCCTGCGCCATTCTTTACCCATATAGGGGTCAACAGTGTTACCGGAGTTAATGATATGCAGACCCGCAACAAAATTCTGGACGATATGTCCCAGCTGATGACCAATGCGATGGGCGTGGCCCAGGGCGCACAGGAAGAGGCCGAGAACGCAATGAAATCGATGATGGACCGCTGGCTGGCCGACCGCGATTTCGTAACCCGCGAAGAATTCGATGCTGTTCGCGCCATGGCCCAGAAAGCGCGCGAAGAAAACGCAGCGCTCGAGGCGCGCATCGCAACGCTCGAGGCGAAACTGGACAAGTAACGCCCGCGATCAGTTCCATTCGGGCTGTCACATTCAGATTGTTAGGCCAGGTCATGCTTTGCGCGATCCGTTATGCGGATTGTGCAGTGCGCTGCATGATGACGCGTCGCCGCAAATAATCAAGGCAAAGCTGCCACTGGCACCAATATTTTGATCGACGTTGCCATCTGTCCACAACTTATTGCTGTTATCCCCAAAAATGGGGGTTGCCACAGAGTCAGCCACATCGCACCATATTTAGTACAGGCCCAAGGGGGAAGCCCGGCTTGTAGAGCAGGCAACTAGCGCTGGGGCGCTGCCAGCCCCCAAATGCTAGAGATTAGTGAGGTGGCATTATGGCCCTTTCCGAGCAGTATCTCGAAGAAGACCTTCATCCAATCGACATAGTTGAGCATCTTGCCGAACATCACGACTGGGATTTCGACCGGATCGGCGATGATCAGATCGCAATGGCTGTCGAAGGCCAGTGGCGGACATATTCGATCACGTTGGCCTGGTCTAACTATGACGAAACATTGCGCATGGTCTGTTCCTTTGAAATGGAACCACCGGCCGAGCGCGTTTCCGATCTGTATGAGCTGCTCAACAAGATGAACGATCAGTGCTGGGCCGGGGCCTTTACCTATTGGGCGAAGCAAAAGTTGATGGTCTATCGCTATGGTCTGGTTCTGGCGGGCGGCCAGGCGGCCAGCCCCGAACAGATCGACACCATGATCACCGCCGCGGTACTAAGCGCCGAGCGGTATTACCCGGCCATCCAATTGGTCACATGGGCCAACCGCACCCCGGAAGATGCGATGCAAGTCGCCATTGCAGAGGCCTACGGCCGCGCGTAAAGATTTGCCCCGAACCGCATAGCAGGGGAGGGGCAAAGATGGATATGTCGCGGATTGCGGAACAGGGGCTTGTGCTTCTGGGATGCGGCAAGATGGGGTCTGCCATGCTGGCGGGTTGGCTGGAACACGGTCTGCCTGCCGCGTCAGTTTCGGTCATTGATCCTTTCCCTTCAGACTGGCTGCAGGCGCAGGGCGTCAATATCAATACGGACCTGCCTGCAAAACCAGCCGTTGTTCTGGTCGCCGTCAAACCGCAGATGATCGGCGAGGCCCTGCCAAGCATTCAGGCGCTGGGCGGTGGCGACAGCCTGTTCATATCCGTGGCGGCGGGTACGTCGCTTGAAACCTTTGAAAAGGTTCTGGGCGCCGGAACGCCGATCGTTCGCGCCATGCCAAACACGCCTGCAGCGATCCGGCAGGGGATCACGGCGCTGGTCGGGAATGCGGATGCCTCAGATTCTGATTTGGCCCTGGCCGAAAACCTGCTGTCAGCCATCGGCGATACCGTTCGTCTGGAGGACGAAGCTCAGATGGACGCGGTAACCGGCCTCAGCGGCTCAGGCCCGGCATACGTCTTTCACCTGATCGAAACGCTGGCCGCCGCAGGTCAGGCGCAGGGTCTGTCGCATGAGCTGGCCATGCGGTTGGCCAAGTCCACCGTTGCAGGCGCCGGGGCATTGGCCATGGCCGCTGATGAGGATCCGTCGCAATTGCGGGTCAATGTGACCTCGCCCAACGGCACCACCCAGGCCGCGCTTGAGGTCTTGATGCACGAAGAGCAGGGGTTTCCCGATCTCCTGCACCGCGCTGTGAAGGCGGCCACCGACCGATCCAAGGAGCTGTCGCGTGAGTGAGATTTCCTTTGACGACTTTCTCAAGGTCGATATCCGCGTAGGCAAGGTGACCCGCGCGGAACCTTATCCCGAGGCGCGCAAGCCCGCGATCAAGATGTGGATCGATTTCGGGGGCGAGGTTGGCGAGCGTAAGACATCGGCGCAGGTGACGGCGCACTACGATCCGGCGGTTCTGGTTGGCAAGCAGGTGATGGCCGTCGTCAATTTTCCACCGCGACAGATCGGGCGTTTTTTGTCCGAAGTTCTGGTGCTGGGCCTGCCCGACGAAAACGGCGAGATCGTTCTGGTCGGGCCGGATCAGCAGGTGCCGCTGGGCGGAAGGATGCACTGATGAAGCTGTGGATCACGCGTCCGATGACGGAATCAGTCACTGCACGCGCGCGTGCCGAGTTTGACGTTGAAATCCGCCGCAGCACAGCCCCGCTGGATCAGGCCGAGATAATTCGCGCGCTGACTGAGTTCGACATTGTCGTACCCACCCTCGGGGATCAGTTTCCCGCCGATATTTTCAACAGCTCTGCCGAGCCGCGTTGCAAGTTGCTGGCCAATTTCGGTGTCGGCTATAACCATATCGACGCGCACGCCGCGCAACAGGCCGGTATTGCGGTGACCAACACTCCGGGCGCGGTGACCGATGCCACGGCCGATATCGCCATGACCCTTTTGCTGTCCACAGCCCGCCGCGCGGGTGAGGGCGAACGGCTGGTGCGCGCGGGCCAGTGGCAAGGGTGGCACCCAACCCAGATGCTGGGTCAGCACGTGACTACCAAGCGGGTCGGCATTGTCGGCATGGGCCGGATCGGGCAGGCGATTGCCCGGCGCTGCCATTTCGGGTTTGGAATGCAGGTCGCCTATGTTGCGCGTGGTCGCAAGGAACTGGATTTCAACGCGGAATTCATCCCCGATCTGCCGGCCTTGGCCGGTGACGTCGATTTCCTGGTGATTGCCGTGCCCGGCGGGCCGGAAACCCGGCATCTGATCGATGGGCAGATATTGGCGGCGATGAAGCCATCTGCGATTCTGATCAATATTGCCCGCGGCGAGGTCGTCGACGAATCCGCCCTGATCGAAGCCCTGCAATCGGGACAATTGGCTGGTGCGGGCCTGGATGTTTACGAATTTGAACCAAAGGTTCCCCAAGCCCTGTGCGAAATGAAACATGTCACGCTGTTACCGCATCTGGGCACGGCGACCGAAGAAGTACGCTCGAATATGGGGCATATGGCGTTGGACAATGTCGCGGCATTTGTTGCGGGCCGCCCGCTGCCCAACCCGGTCTAGTCGCCCATAGCTTCACGCCAGTGCTTGCGGCAAAGTGAGATATAGGTTTCGTTTCCGCCGATCTGAACTTGCGCACCTTCGGTGATGGTTCGGCCATTTTCGTCCTGACGGATCACCATGGTCGCCTTGCGCCCACATTCACAGATCGTGCGCACTTCGCGCATTTCATCGGCCAGCGCCAGCAAGGCCGCCGATCCGGGAAACAGCTTGCCCTGGAAATCGACCCGCAGACCATAGGCCAGCACCGGCACGTTCAGATCGTCCACCGCCCGGGCCAGTTGCCAGACCTGATCTTCGGTCAAAAATTGCGCCTCATCAACAAAGACGCAGGTCACCGGCCCGACATTCAAGCGCGATTGGATCATGTCAAAGATATCATCCACGACGCGGAACGTATCTGCTTGTTCCGAAATGCCAATTCGCGATGCGATTCGTCCCGATCCGGCGCGACCGTCGATAGCGGCGGTCAGCAGATATGTGTCCATACCCCGTTCGCGGTAATTATGGGATGCTTGCAGCAACACGGTCGATTTGCCGGCGTTCATCGTCGAATAATTAAAATACAGCTTGGCCATAACGCCGGTCTAATTCGCGCGGGTGTAAGGGGCAAGACACCAGTTCGAATGAAAGGTGCGACGCCGCCATTGCAGTTGTTGGGGCGAGCATGAGCTCTTGGGGATGGATACCCCCGCTTCCACAACAGCGACGCCACCGGCCACCATGAGGCCATAACGGAGCAGAGCCGAAATCATGCCCTGCAATTACTCTTTACCGGCACGAACGGCCGCCACTCACTCACAATATCCCTGCATATCTGAGGGATAGTTAAAGCTCTATTCGCACATCGTATTGATGTGTTATATTTTGTCTGAAATACAGGAGGATGCGCATTATGGACCGGAAAGCCTTTCTTGCCTGGTTGTCGGAGGTCGACACGTTGAGCGAGGCGCAGAAAGTAGAGGTCGGTGAGGTTCTGGCCGGTCGCCCAGCGGGTGAAGCCTCGGTTGCGGCAGTTGAGCTGGGTGTTGGAGAAGACCGGACCTGCCCGCATTGCGGCGCACACGGTGCAGTGGCCAATGGCAAGTCGCGGGGAATGCAACGCTATCTTTGCCGATGGCTCTATTCGTACATCGTATTGATGCTCATTCCAGCGAGGGCACTGCCTCGCCAGCGCCCTCGCTGGAATGAGCATCAATACGATGTACGAATAGAGCCATAGTTAACTTATGGCATTTCAATTGTGAGACAAATATGGGAAATTTACCTACCCTTTCCCCCAACACGGACAGGTTGGGGGTAGGTGCATAGGTAACAAAGGTAACAAATATGGCGGATATCGGGGCCTATCTAAAAAAGCATACCGAAGCACTGGTCAAAGATGTCGGGATCGAAGCCGCGTGTGCAATCACCGGCAAATCCAAGGCAACGCTTGGCCGATACTATTCAGACAATGCAGAACATACCGACCGATTCATGCCGGTGGATGCGGTGGCCCGGCTTGAGGGCGTGTCGGCCTATCCACATGTGACATCGGCGCTGGCGGATCTTCAGAACATCACGCTTTCTTATGACGGGCGAAATTCGGACACCCCGCGCACAGGCGGTGTAAACGCGGATGTCATCGCGCTGAGCCAGCGATTTGCGATGCTGATGACCGAATATCATGCCGCAATCGAAGACGGCATCATCACGATGAATGAAGCCAAGCGGCTGCTGAAGGAAACCAGCCTTCTGCAACAGGTGCTGATCGAGATGAAACTGCACCTGGAAGAAGAAAGCGTAAGCTGAGCCAACGACTGGGCGCTCTGACGATACAGATTTGCTATGGCATCGTCACTGAGCGGTTTAGCTGTGCCGTTTCACGATCACCGATCCCACCGAATACCCGGCGCCGAATGAGCAGATGAGGCCGATGTCGCCGTCCTGCAAGTCGTCGGAATATTTGGAAAACGCAATGATCGACCCGGCTGAGGATGTGTTTGCGTAGTCCTGCAGGATATTGGGTTGTTCATCAGCTTCCGGCTCGCGTCCCAGAACCGTTTTCCCGATGAAATCGTTCATGGTCTTGTTAGCCTGATGCAGCCACAGGCGTTTAAGATCGTCGCTGGTCACGCCCTCCGCGTCCATGTGGTCGGCGATGTGCTTGCTGACCATCGGCAGCACCTCCTTGAACACTTTGCGGCCGTTCTGCGTGAACTGCATGTCGCGCCGGTCGATCAGCCCATCGGGGCGCGAGCGGCGCAGAAAACCGTTATTGTTGCGGATGTTGTTGGAAAACTGGGTGGCGCACCGGGTCGAGATGACTTCGAAATGCGGCCCGGCGGCGTCTTCGATACGTTCGATCAGCGTTGCGGTCGCCACGTCGCCAAATATGAAATGGCAATCCCGGTCGCGCCATTCCAGATGGCCCGAGCAGATCTCGGGGTTGACCACCAGGGCAGCCCTGACCGACCCTGATCGCACCATATCAGCGGCGGCCTGAACGCCGAACGTGGCCGAGGAACAGGCCACGTTCATATCGAACCCAAACCCCACGATTCCCAGCGCCTGTTGGATTTCAATCGCAATGGCTGGATATGCGCGTTCGTGGTTTGACGCGGCGCAGATCACCAAATCCACGTCCTGAGCCGTGCGCCCGGCCTGCGCCAGTGCCTTGTTGCAGGCATCGACCGCCATTTCGGTCATGATCCCTGGTTCGTCATCCGTGCGCTGCCGCAGGCTTGGATGCATGATGTCGGGATCAAGCACACCGGATTTGTCCATCACATATCGGTTTTCGATCCCTGACGCCTTGAGGATGAACTCTTCGGACGAATGCTGCATCGCCTCTGCCTCACCGGCGGCGATGGCCTGCGCATTTTCGGCGTTCTTTTTGTCGGCATAGGCGTTGAATGCCACGACAAGCTCGGCATTGGTGATGACGTTCTGAGGCGTGAAGACTCCGGTGCCGGTGATCGCGGGCGTATACATGGTGCGTCCTGAATGTTTCGGATTTGCACAAAATGCAGTCACACATGGGTATGATCAAGGGATGTTGACCCAAGGGAATGTGAATCAATCCTTAACTTCACATCTTGAATGGTTCGAAAATTGAAGTATATCGCGCCTACTAAGCCGGAGCCGCCCCATGCCTAACGATATCAGTTCCCGACTGGGACGCCTCAGCCCTGAAATTCAGGCCATGATGGGCGTCTATGCATTGTACTGGAAACTGGAAGAGTGTTTTGACTGCATCGAAACGGACTTGAGCCATCAGGAATGCCACATGCTGATCAAGCTGGACGAACCCAAACGTATGGGCGTTCTGGCGACAGATATGCTCAGCGTGCCATCTACCATCACGGCGACGGCGGATGCGCTGGAAGCCACCGGTTACCTGACCCGGCAACGCGACCCCGAAGACCGCAGGGCGTGGTTGCTAGTGTTGACGGATCAGGGCGAGGACGCCCGGTCCATGCTGGTGACCGCCGCCGGAGAGGTGTTTCACCGCGCCTCTGGCCTGAATGACGCGGAAACGGCCGAATTCTCGCGTTTGGCGCACAAAATCCGAGACAACATCCTAAAAACCGGAATTCCCGAGGGACTTACGAAATGAAACTGCTGACCACTCTGGGCCTTATGCTGGCCGCTCTGGCGACGCCGATTGTCGCTCAGGAAATTTAGAAACCCGTGAAACTGCTGCAGGTCCGTGAAACGTCGCCGGGATTTTCGCGTCAGTTTTTCGGGCGGGTCGCCGCGCGGCAAACCGTTGATCTGGCCTTTCAGGTGGGCGGGCAGGTCATTGAGATGCCGGTCACCGAAGGGTTCGTCGTTGCCAAGGGCGGGTTGATCGCACGTCTGGATCAGGAACCGTTCGAGCTGCGTCTGAACCGGGCACGCTTGCAGAAGGATCAGGCGGACAGGACGGTTGCGCGCCTGTCGCGTTTGAGGGGCACAGCCGCCAGCCAGGTGGCTGTGGATGACGCGGAAACAGCGGCGCAGCTGGCGGCCATTGCCGTCCGTGACGCCGAGTATGAGCTGGAGCACGCCACCCTCACGGTGCCGTTTGACGCCTTGGTCTCCAGCCGGGCGGTTGAGGCATTTACAACCGTATCGGCAGGCGCGCCAGTCGTGCGTATCCACGATATGTCAGAGCTGCGGATCGAAGTGGACGTCCCAGAGATTCTGTTCCAGCGGACAGGCCAACAAGAAGACATCGAAATCACGGCAAAGTTTCCCGTCAGTGACGAAATCTTCCCGCTGGAGATACGCGAGTTTGACGCTGAAACCTCCAGCGTGGGGCAGACCTTTCGCATCCAGTTTGGCCTGACCCCGCCTGAGGGGCTGCAGATTCTGCCCGGGTCTTCAGTGACCGTCACCGCTCTGGTGCAGGACGACCGAACCGGTATTGTGGTTCCGGCAACTGCCATTGTCGCAGATGCAAAGGGCGATTTGGGTGTGATGGTGTTTTCTCCGGTCGGTGCGGATGAGGGGACGGTACAGCGCGCCGCGGTCAAGATCGAGCCGACGCAAACCGGCGATGTTCGCATTCTGGACGGGCTGACCGACGGCGACGAGATCGTTGTCGCGGGTGGCAGCGCGCTGACGGATGGACAGACTGTCCGGCGTTTTACCGGCCTGTCCAACTGAGGGGCTGACAGATGAACATCGCACGCGCCTCAATTGACCGACCGATTTACACGTGGCTGATCATTCTGATCGCCCTTTTCGGGGGTATCTGGGGATTTACCTCGCTTGGGCGGCTTGAAGATCCGGCCTTTACCATCAAAAACGCGGTCATCATTACGCAATATCCCGGCGCCACGGCCGAGCAGGTCGCGTTGGAAGTGTCAGAACCGCTGGAATCAGCGATTCAGCAGATGGGTGAGGTCGACACCATCACCTCGGTCAATCAGCCGGAACGCTCGATCATCGAGGTCGAGGTCAAGTCCACCTTTGACGGCAATGAACTGCCCGATATCTGGACCCGGCTGCGGGCCAAGGTGCGCGATGCGGCAGGCTCATTGCCGTCCGGTGCCACCCCGCCCATTGTCAATGACGGGTTCGGCGATGTGTTCGGATTGTTCTACGCAGTAACCGCCGAAGGGTTTTCAGATGCGGAAAAACACGAGCTGGCCACGTTTTTACGCCGGGAACTGCTGAGCGTTGAAGGTGTCGCCGATGTCGAAGTTCAGGGCCTGCCGGATGAGGCCATCTTTATCGAGCCCAACCTTGCGATCACCGTAAACCAGAACGTGCCGCTGCAGGCCATTACCGACGCCATTTCGAATGCGGATTCGGTCAACTCGTCCGGCTCTTTGCGCTCGGACAGCGACCGAACGACCATTCTGACTGCGGAAGGATCGGACAGCGTGTCGGCCATTGCCGGGCTGTCGGTTGGATCACAGGGGCAGGTCATCAACCTGTTTGACACCTCTGACGTCTATCGCGCACGGCAGAACGACCCCGAGGTCATGATCCGCTTTGACGGGGTCGAAGCCTTTACGCTGGGCATTGCCGGTCTGGCCACCGAAAACATCGTCGAGGTGGGCAAACGCGCGGATGCCAAGTTTGCTGAACTGGACGCGTCCATTCCGTATGGTGTCGATATTCTGCCCATCTACCAACAGCATGTGGTGGTCGAACAGGCATCGAACGACTTTCTTGTGAATCTGGCCATGTCGGTGACCATCGTAGTTGCCGTGTTGGGTCTGTTCATGGGCTGGCGCGCGGCTGTGGTTGTTGGCAGCACCCTGTTGCTGACCGTTGTCGGCACATTGTTGTTCATGGCGCTGTTCTCGATCGAGATGGAGAGGATTTCGCTGGGCGCGCTGATCATTGCCATGGGGATGTTGGTGGACAACGCCATCGTGGTGGCCGAGGGGATGCAGATCGCGATGTTGCGCGGCAAATCCTCGCGCGATGCAGCCGACGATGTCGCATCCAAAACCCAAATCCCGCTGCTGGGCGCAACCGTCATTGGCATCATGGCCTTTGCCGGTATCGGCCTCAGCCCGGATGCGACCGGCGAATTCCTGTTCTCGCTGTTTGCCGTGATCGGTATCTGGCTGTTGCTCAGTTGGGTGCTGGCAATCACCGTGACACCGATGCTGGGGCATTACTTCTTCAAACAGGGCAAAGAGGGCGAGATCGACGCCTATAGCGGTATCCTGTTCCGCGTCTACGGGGCTGTCCTGCGCTGGGCGTTGCGGTTCCGGTGGCTGGTTGTGGCTGGTCTTATCGGGATCACTGTCGTCTGTTACTCGGGTTTCGGTCTGATGAAGCAACAGTTCTTCCCGGATTCGAATACGCCGTTATTCTTTGTCCACTACAAACTGCCGCAAGGCACGCCAATTGCCCGCACTGCGCAGGACATGGCCGTGTTCGAAGACTGGCTGCAAGAGCGGGATGATGTTGTATCCGTCACAACCTTTGTGGGGCAGGGGGCGACACGGTTCATGCTGACCTATACGGCGGAAAAACCGAACCCGAGCTATGGTCACATGGTCATTCGCACCGCAAGCCTTGAGGATATTCCGGGCCTGCAGGCGGATCTCGAAGCCTTTGGAGCGACCCAATTCCCCGAAGGTGAATTCCGCATCAGACGTCTGGTCTTTGGGCCGGGCGGTGGTGACCCGATTCAAGCGCGATTCTCGGGCAGTGACCCTGTGGTGCTGCGTCAGCTTGCGGATCAGGCGGTTCAGGTCATGTCGTCTGCGTCGCCAAACGCGCTGCACGTGCATCACGACTGGCGGGAACAGGAATTGGCGGTGCAGCCGATCTATGCCACCGAACGTGCCCAGACCGCCGGGATCACGCGTGAGGATATCGCGGCGACCCTGCAATTCTCGACCGATGGCATTACGGGCGGCGTTCTGCGCGAACGCGACCGACAGATCCCGATCATCTTGCGCCGATCGGCGGATGGGGATTACTCGATCGTAGATCAGGTCGTGTATTCGGATCAGTCCGAGCGCTTTGTGCCGATTGAGCAGATGGTGGACGGGTTCGAATACCATTCGCTCAACACGCTGGTGCACCGCCGCGACCGGGTTCTGACCATCACGGTTGGCGCGGACATCCCGTCCAGCCTGACGGCAGCACAGGTCCATTCCGAAGTCCGCGCCGCAATCGAGGCAATCGAGCTGCCTCAGGGCTACAAGCTGCAATGGGGGGGCGAGTTTGAAAGCGCGGGCGACGCCCAGCAAAGTCTGGGTCGGCAACTACCGCTCAGCCTGCTGATCATGGTGCTGATTTCGGTACTGCTGTTTAACGCAATCCGGCAACCTATCATCATCTGGCTGCTGGTGCCCATGTCGGTCAACGGCGTGGTGATCGGCCTGCTGGGAACCGGGCTGCCCTTTACCTTTACTGCGCTTTTGGGGCTGCTGAGCCTGTCAGGCATGTTGATCAAGAACGGCATCGTGCTGGTCGAGGAAATCGATCTGGTCCGTGAAACAGGCAAAGGTCTGCGCGATGCCATTATCGAAGCTTCGGTATCACGTCTACGGCCTGTGATGCTGGCTGCGGTGACCACCATTCTTGGCATGGCACCGTTGCTGACGGATGCGTTCTTTGTCTCGATGGCGGTCACGATCATGGGTGGTCTGGCCTTTGCCAGCGTCCTGACCATGGTCGCGGCACCGGTCTTTTATCTGCTGTTCTTCGGGCGCGAGGAACGGCGTGAGGCGGTTACAGCCTGACTGATTCCGGGCGGCTGTCTTAGCCGCCCGGATCCTTTTCTTTGTCGTAGTAGCAGTAGAAGCAAGAAATTTTGTTGCCATCGGGATCACGCAGATAGGCGGCAAAAAAGTCCGGCGAATAATAGTCCCGAACCCCCGGTTTGCCTTTGTCCGTTCCGCCATTTGCAAGGCCTGCAGCGTGAAACTGTTCGCCGATAGCGGGATCGCGGGCAGGAAAGGCGATCATCGCACCATTTCCGACACTGGCCTGGGCGTCATCAAAAGGTGCACAGGTGCAAAACCCGGTTCCCTGATCGGGATCAGTGCCCCAACCAGTTCAGCGATCTGTCCAGCCGGGCTGAAGCAGCTGTTCGAGTACAGAAAATACCGCATCATAAATCCCAACCGCGCGCGCAAGGTCGTTGGTTCCCTATGCGGTGTAATGGTTCAAGGCTTCCTCGTTGAACGGGTGTGCACCATCATGAGACCAGCTGAAACAGTGGAAAAGTAAAAAAGACCCCGGAAGAACCGGGGTCGATTTACCGACATAGTATTTGGCAGGCGTCACCCCTGCAACGATTTCACCCCAACATCACCCTCGGCTTGTGCCTTGATGGCCAATGCCACGGCATGGCTGGCGGCGGCGGTGGTGTAATAGGGGATCTTGTCAAACAGCGCGATTGAGCGGATGGCTTTGCTGTCCTCAACCGCTTGTGCGCCTTCGGTGGTGTTCATCACCAGTTGCACCTGACCGTCTTTCAACATGTCTACGATGTCCGGGCGGCCTTCGTAGACCTTGTTGACAACCTCGCACTCCACTCCATGACCGGACAGCCACGCCTGGGTGCCGCGAGTTGCGACCAGCGTGAACCCTTGGGCCGCCAGAACCTGAGTCGCCTCCAGCATTGCCGGGGTCTTGTCCGCATCTTTGATCGAGATAAATGCACGACCCGAAGACGGCAGAACCATTCCGGTGCCCATCTGCGCCTTTAGAAATGCGCGCGGGAAATCGCGGTCCCAGCCCATAACCTCACCAGTCGAGCGCATCTCGGGGCCCAGGAGCGTGTCGACGCCGGGGAAGCGGGCAAAGGGCAGAACAGCCTCTTTCACCGAGAACCACGGCATGTCCGGGTCGGCAAGGGTCATCTGGTCGGCGATCTGTGAATCCTTGCCCTCTTGATATGCAGGGCGCAGCGGGAAGTTCGACAGTTTCTCGCCCGCCATTACGCGCGCGGCAATCGAGGCGATTGCACTGTCCGTCGCCTTGGCGACAAAGGGTACGGTGCGCGAGGCGCGCGGATTTACCTCGATCAGATAGATCTCGTCGTCCTTGATGGCGAATTGCACGTTCATCAGGCCTACCACGTTCAGGGCGTTGGCCAGCTTGAATGTCTGGTCCTTGATCCTTTGTAGGACCTCTTTCGACAGCGAATAGGGCGGCAGTGAACAGGCCGAGTCGCCCGAGTGAATTCCGGCTTCTTCGATATGTTGCATGATGCCCGCGACATGCACGTCGGTTCCGTCGCACAGGGCGTCCACGTCCAGCTCGACCGCACCGGCCAGATAGCTGTCCAACAACACCGGGCTGTCGCCGGAAACGACCACAGCCTCATTGATGTAGCGTCTCAGCTGATCCATGTCGCGCACGATCTCCATCGCGCGGCCACCCAAAACGTATGAGGGGCGGATCACCAGCGGAAAGCCGATGTTTTCAGCGATTTTCAACGCTTGGGCATCGGTCGAGGCAATACCGTTCGTGGGCTGTTTCAGACCCAGATCGTTGACCAGCGCCTGAAAACGCTCGCGGTCTTCGGCCAGGTCGATGGCGTCCGGCGTGGTGCCGAGGATCGGAATGCCTTCGGCCTCCAGCGCATTGGCCAGTTTCAGCGGGGTCTGACCGCCGAATTGCACGATCACACCGTGCAGGGTGCCGTTTTCCTGTTCTGTCGTCAGGATTTCCATGACGTGTTCAAAAGTCAGCGGCTCGAAATACAGGCGGTCCGAGGTGTCATAGTCGGTGCTGACCGTCTCGGGGTTGCAGTTGACCATGATGGTCTCGTACCCGGTGTCAGTCAGAGCAAAACAGGCGTGGCAACAGCAATAGTCGAACTCGATCCCCTGACCGATCCGGTTTGGACCGCCGCCCAGAATGACCACCTTTTTGCGATCACTTGGCCGCGCCTCGCATTCAACGTCGCCCATCATGGGGGCCTCATAGGTTGAATACATATAAGGCGTCTGCGCCTCGAATTCGGCGGCGCAGGTGTCGATGCGTTTGAATACGGCCGTCACACCCAGATTGCGGCGGGCTCGGCGGACATTGTCTTCGTCACGACCGGTCAGATTGCCCAGACGCGCATCGGTAAAGCCCAGCATCTTGAGCTTGCGAATACCTTCTTCCGTCACCGGCAGGCCATCTTTGCGCACCGTGCGCTCGGCCTCGATGATCTCGCGGATGCGGGCCAGGAACCACGGATCGAACTTGGTGACGCCAAAAATCTCGTCATCGCTCAGCCCGTGCCGCATGGCTTGCGCGATGGTGCGCAGACGGTCGGGTGTCTGCAGGCTGATGGCTTTCAAGACGGCAGCCTTGTCATCGGCTTCGTCCCACGGGCCGACGTTCAGTCCGGGAATTCCCACTTCATCAAAGCCGGTCAGACCCGATTCCATCGAGGCCAGCGCCTTTTGCATCGATTCGTGGATGGTGCGTCCGATGGACATCGCCTCACCCACCGATTTCATCGCGGTGGTCAGATAGGGCTTGGAACCCGGGAATTTCTCGAAGGCGAATTTCGGAATTTTTGTCACGACATAGTCGATGGTCGGCTCGAACGAGGCTGGCGTGACCTTGGTGATGTCATTGTCCAGCTCATCCAGCGTATAGCCAACGGCCAGCTTGGCTGCGATCTTTGCAATCGGAAAGCCCGTCGCCTTTGATGCCAGCGCCGACGAGCGGGACACGCGGGGGTTCATCTCGATCACGACCATCCGGCCATCATCGGGGTTGATCGCCCATTGCACGTTTGATCCGCCGGTCTCGACCCCGATCTCGCGCAGAACGGCGATCGAGCCGTTGCGCATGATCTGGTATTCCTTGTCCGTCAGGGTCAGCGCAGGGGCTACAGTGATCGAGTCACCCGTGTGCACGCCCATCGGATCAATGTTTTCGATGGAACAGACGATGATGGCGTTATCGGCGGTGTCGCGCACCACTTCCATCTCGAATTCCTTCCAGCCCAGCAGGCTTTCATCGACAAGAATCTGGTTAACGGGTGATGCATCCATGCCCGAGCGACAGAAGTGGATGAAATCCTCGCGGTTATAGGCCACACCACCACCGGTGCCGCCCAAGGTAAATGCAGGTCGAATGATGGCGGGCAGGCCGATTTCTTCCAATTCGCTCAACGCGATTTGTACACCGGCGTCCAGATCGGTGCTACCGTCTTCCTTGCGTGGGGCGGTCACGATGGTGGCCTTGGGGTTTTCCAGCCCCAGCCGATCCATCGCCTCGCGAAACAGCTTGCGGTCTTCGGCCATTTCGATGGCGTCGCGCTTGGCGCCGATCATCTCGACGCCGAATTCCTCAAGCACGCCCATTTCTTCCAGCGCCAATGATGTGTTCAGGCCGGTCTGTCCGCCCATCGTGGGCAGCAGGGCATCGGGGCGCTCTTTTTCGATGATCTTGGCGACAACCTCGGGCGTGATCGGTTCGATATAAGTGGCATCGGCCAGACCGGGGTCGGTCATGATCGTGGCCGGGTTCGAATTTACCAGAATGACCCGATAGCCTTCTTCGCGCAGCGCCTTGCAGGCCTGAGCACCGGAATAGTCGAATTCGCAAGCCTGCCCGATAACAATGGGCCCCGCCCCAATGATCATGATCGACTGGATGTCGGTTCTTCTCGGCATGGCCTTATTCCTTCGATTGTCAGCGAGTCAGGGCACCGCCCAAGCGCCCAAATTGTCCTGCGTTATAGGGACCGCGCGAAAAGGTGCAAGGGGGATCGGAAACAGGGGCGAATTTGCCGCTTTCCCCCCTTTCGCTTGGTGGCGTATTCTCTATACCGCGCAGCACGGCAAATGGGGATGCACTTGCGTATTCGTTTTGATCAAGGACCAGCCGGGCAAGGAACCCGGTTCACGCGTCCGTCTCATCTTATCCGTGCGGACAGGGCTGCGGATGTGCCTCAGGCTCTGGCGGCGCTGGATGAGGCGCGCGCGCAGGGTGCATGGCTGGCCGGGTATGCCAGTTACGAACTGGGATATGTGCTTGAGCCGCGCCTGATCGACAGATTGCCAGAGGGGCGTCGGCTGCCTCTGTTGTGTTTTGGCGTTTTCGACGCGCCAGATCAGGCGCCGTTGCCCGTCCCAACCGGGGGGTTGTCCGAGTTCAACCCGCGCTGGGACGAAGCCCGTTACACGCAGGCGTTTCGCTCGGTTCACGATGCCATCGGCGCAGGTGACATCTATCAGGCCAACCTGACCTTTCCGATCGATATCACCTTCGAAGGTGACAGCGGCGGGCTCTATTCTGCGCTGGCCGCAGGTCAGCCCGTAGGGCATGGCGCATTGGTTGAACAAGACGGGTTGCCGGACTTGCTGAGCCGGTCGCCCGAGCTGTTTTTCCGCACCGATGCCGAGGGGTGTATCGAAACGCGCCCGATGAAAGGCACCCAGCCCCGCAGCGAGGATTTGGCCGAGGATGCCCGCCGCCGCGACTTTCTGGGCACGGATGAAAAGAACCGCGCCGAAAACCTTATGATTGTCGATCTATTACGGAACGACATCAGCCGCGTGGCGCTGGCCGGGTCAGTCAAGGTGCCCGAGCTGTTCAAGGTCGAAACCTATGCGACGGTGCATCAGATGGTCTCGCTGGTTCAGGCGCAGTTGCATCTGGGCGTGGGGTTGTCCGACATTCTGACCGCCCTGTTCCCCTGCGGATCGATCACCGGAGCCCCGAAAATCCGCGCGATGGAGATACTGTCCGAACTCGAACCCTGGCCACGGGACATTTATTGCGGAACTATCGGTTGGGCGGCGCCAGACGGGCGATCCGAATTCAATGTGGCGATCCGAACCCTGATGGTCGAGCAGAACCGGGCGACCTTGAACGTTGGCGGGGGTGTCGTCTGGGACAGCACCGCCCCATCCGAATATGAGGAGGCGTTATGGAAAGCCCGCTTCGCGCACCAACTGAGCCTGATTTCCGCCTGATCGAAACACTGGCGTTTTGGCCGGAGCAGGGATTTATCCGCCGTGACCGCCATCTGGCGCGCATGGCCGGGTCTGCTGCGGCTATAGGAATTCCTTTTGATGAGGATCTTGCGGCACGAACGCTGAAAGAGGCGGAGGCAGAGACGGCGCAGCGCTGTCGTCTGACGCTGGACGCCGCGGGCCGGTTCGACCTGACGACCGGAGCGCTTGCCGACAATCCGGAACTTTGGCGGTTGGCGATTTCGGAAATCAGGCTGACTGCGTCTGATGTCTGGCTGCGCCACAAAACGACGCGGCGTGCAGTTTATGACACTGCACGGGCCTCTCTGCCGGAAGGCGTGGATGAGGTGATCTTTCTGAACGAGCGTGATGAACTGTGCGAAGGCACCATCACCAACCTGTTTCTGGACATGCCCGATGGCCGATGCCTGACACCTGCAGGGTCAAGCGGCCTTTTGCCGGGGATCCTGCGCCAGGAACTTATGGATAATAAACAGGTTACCGCCGCAATACTGACCTTGACCGATTTGCGGAATGCGCAAATGGTCCATGTCGGCAATTCCCTGCGGGGACTCATCCGGGCGGAGCTTGTGACACAGTGACCAAACAAGAAAACTGGGCAGGGGTGGCCACCGGCCACCAGAGGCTAAAGCTGGAATTCGGGCTGTTCTTTGTTGCGGTTCCGGTATTAATCGCGGTGCTTTTTCCGCCCGACTGGATGTTCCCGTCGCTGATTACCTTTACTGCAATCGGTATCATCTTGCTGCATATCACACCGGGGTTCGCCTGGACTGAATTGCGGTACAACTGGCGCAACTGGTCCTGGCGTGAGCTGTTGGCCTTTACCGTCGCCATGGCTGTATTCTGCATCGCCGTGGTTCTGATTGCCCGACCCGATGCCGCGTTTTTCCTGTTGCTGAACCGGCCCGAACTGCTGGCCTTTATCTGGGTCGGCTATCCGTTGCTCTCGGCCCTCCCGCAAGAGCTGTTGTTCCGGTCCCTGTTCTATCGCCGATACCAAGCGATATTGCCGGATGGGCAGGCGGTCTATCTGCTGAACGCGGCGCTGTTTTCGCTGGCGCACCTGATGTACTGGATCTGGATCGTCGCCATCATGACCTTTGGCGGGGGGCTGCTGTTTTCTTGGGCCTATCGCAAGCGCGGCTCGTTTTTCTATGCGGTTTTGCTGCACGCTGTTGCGGGCAACATCATCTTTGCAGTCGGGCTGGGCATCTATTTCTACTCGGGCAACGTGCAAAGGCCGTTTTGACGGCGCGACCTGCCTTGACTTTCCAAGCCTGACAGGGTGTATCGGCGCGACGAATTCTGCGCCCGAAGGGATATTCCATGCACGCCTATCGCAGCCACACCTGCGCCGCTCTGACCGCCGCCAATGTTGGCGAAACCGTCCGCCTGTCCGGCTGGGTGCATCGGGTTCGAGATCACGGCGGCGTGTTGTTCATCGACCTGCGCGATCATTTCGGCGTGACGCAAGTGCTGTGCGATGGCGACAGCGCGGCTTTTGCCGAGCTTGAAAAGGTCCGTTCCGAATGGTGTATCCGCATCGACGGCACCGTCAAGGCGCGGGCACCCGATCTGGTGAATCCGAAACTGCCCACCGGCGAGATCGAGGTTTATGTGCGCGAGCTGGAAGTGCTGGGTGCCGCTGATGAGCTGCCGCTGATGGTGTTCGGCGATCAGGAATATCCTGAGGAAACCCGCCTGCGCTATCGCTATCTGGACCTGCGCCGCGAGGTGATGCAGCGCAATATGACCCTGCGCTCGGACGTTGTGGCATCAATGCGCCGCCGCATGTGGGACCGGGGTTTTCGCGAATACCAGACGCCGATCATCACTGCGTCGTCCCCCGAAGGCGCACGCGACTTTCTGGTCCCTTCGCGCCTGCATCCCGGCAAGTTCTACGCACTGCCGCAGGCGCCGCAGCAGTTCAAGCAGCTGATCATGATGTCGGGCTTTGACAAGTATTTTCAGATCGCGCCCTGTTTCCGCGACGAAGACCCGCGCGCCGACCGCTCGCCCACCGATTTCTACCAGCTTGACCTTGAGATGTCGTTTGTCGAGCAACAGGACGTGTTCGACACGATCCAGCCTGTATTGACCAGTGTATTCGAAGAGTTCGGCGGTGGCCGCAAAGTCGATCAGGACTGGCCTCAGATTTCCTACAAGGACGCGGCGCTGTGGTATGGCAGCGACAAGCCGGACCTGCGCAACCCGATCAAGATGCAGGTTGTGTCCGACCATTTTCGCGGGTCCGGTTTTGCGATCTTTGCCAAACTGCTGGAGCAAGACGGCACTGAAATTCGTGCTATTCCTGCACCGACAGGTGGCAGCCGCAAGTTCTGCGACCGTATGAATGCCTTTGCCCAGAAAGAGGGTCTGCCCGGTATGGGCTATATCTTCTGGCGCGATCAGGGCAATGGGATGGAGGCTGCAGGACCGCTGGCCAAGAACATTGGCCCGGAACGCACCGAGGCGATCCGGCAGCAACTTGGGCTGGGCGTCGGCGATGCGGCGTTCTTCCTGGGCGGCAAACCGAAAGCCTTTGAAAAGGTCGCAGGCAAGGCCCGCGACGTGATCGGCGAAGACCTTAACTTGACGGACAAAGACCGGTTCGCTTTTGCCTGGATCGTGGATTTCCCGATTTATGAACAGGACGAGGAAACCGGCGCGGTCGATTTTGAACACAATCCGTTCTCAATGCCGCAAGGTGGAATGGACGCGCTGCAGGGCAACCCGCTGGACGTTCTGGGGTATCAGTACGACCTGGCCTGCAACGGGTACGAGCTGGTCTCGGGCGCGATCCGGAACCACAAGCCCGAGATCATGCTGAAAGCCTTTGAACTGGCAGGCTATGGCGCGGACGAAGTCAAAAGCCGCTTTGGTGCAATGTTCAACGCCTTCCACTATGGCGCTCCGCCGCATGGTGGCTGCGCTGCTGGCATCGACCGGATCGTGATGCTGCTGGCGGATGAGGCCAATATCCGCGAAGTCATGATGTTCCCGATGAACCAGCGGGCCGAGGATCTGATGATGGACGCACCGTCAGATCCAACCTCGGATCAGCTTATGGAATTGGGGCTGCGGATCATTCCCCGGGAATAAATGCCAGACCGCCCGCCATTGCGCGGGCGGTTTGCTTTTTGGCAACCGGTTCGGAATTGGGTCGAACCAACGGTCAATTCTTGAACCAATGGCAAGGTGGCGTCAGCCCATCATCGGGATCAAACTCATTCGATCAGGTCGTTGCTGTTTCGCCGATTGCTTCGGATCGACCGGGCCGTGCGCCGTGTCTGGCAATAGGCCCAGACGCACAGAATGGATGCCGTGATGAAGTAAGCGATTTCCATGTCAGATTGCCTCTTGCCGTTCCAGCCTGTTCTGAACCAGACCCGCCACCCGGGCCGTTTGCGCGGTGGTCGGTGTGCCCCGCGCGCGGACCAATGCCAGTTGCCGCGCTGCCTCGGCCAGAACCGTGTCATCCGCGTCCCTTGCGACCCCGCGCAGAAATTGAACCGCGTAATCCAAAGTTCGTTGATCTGTCGGGCCGGTCAGCACATCCGCGATCTGGGCCATGTCGTCCTGATAGGCCAGCGGGTCGGGATGGATGGTTTCGTCACGCACATAATCCAACCCTCTGGGCCGACGATCTTCGGGCAGATGTCGCAGGATCGCATTTTGAAATTGGACCAGAGAGGTCAGCGGCTTGGCCAGAAACCCATCTGCCCCCGCCTGTATCGCCACTGCCTCGGCCCCGTCATCGCCCGAAAGCCCAAGGATCACGTCGATGCGCAAAACCTCAAGCGACAACTCGGCGATAAGATCGGCGCCTGACCCATCCGGCAGCCCCATATCCACGATGATGACGGAAGGGCGGTAAATCTGCAGATGTCGCCGCGCCGATTTCAGGCAATCCGCCCGCCGGATACGCGCGCCGCTGTGCAGGCACATCAACCGGATGGCATCGCAGGCATAGCGGCTGTCTTCGACAACAAGGATGGTCTGACCCAGCAGAGGTCGCAACTTGGTGGGCATTGGATGAGTGGTGAATGGTCCCGAATCGTCCATGGCAGAACTCCTAATCAGCAGATGCCCTAGGCTAGGAACTCCTGGCTAACACGGGGTTAACGGGCAATTTGGCGCACTTGCCCTTTGACCGGGCAGCCCCCATAATCGCCGCAACGCAGAACCAAGGAGATATCCATGATCGGTCGCCTGAACCACGTCGCCATTGCTGTCCCCGACCTTGAGGCCGCATCAGCCCAGTACCGCAACGCGCTGGGCGCAAAAGTGGGCGCGCCGCAGGATGAACCCGATCATGGGGTGACAGTTGTTTTCATCGAACTGCCCAACACCAAGATCGAACTGCTGTACCCGCTGGGCGAAAACAGCCCGATCAACGGCTTCCTTGAGAAAAACCCGGCCGGTGGAATTCACCATGTCTGCTATGAGGTCGAAGATATCATTGCAGCCCGGGATCATCTGCAGGAAACTGGCGCACGTGTGCTGGGATCGGGTGAACCCAAAATCGGCGCACATGGCAAGCCGGTTCTGTTCCTGCACCCCAAGGATTTCAATGGCTGCCTCGTCGAGCTTGAGCAGATCTGAGGTCGCCCCATGACAATCACCGCCGGACTGGTTCTTTTCGCTGTCATCTGGTTCATGACCCTGTTGGTGGTCTTGCCGGTGCGGATCAAAACGCAGGGTGATCTGGGTGATATCGTGCCCGGCACACATGCTGGCGCACCCGAAGTGCACCATATGAAGAAGAAAATCTGGATCACCACCGGGATTTCGGTGGTGTTGTGGGCGATCATCGCCGGAATTATCATCTCCGGCGTGATCTCGGTACGGGATTTCGACTGGCTCAACCAGCTTGAGCCGCGCGACTAGCTCTCAGGATCTGGTGCCCGACAGCCCGTGATAGATATGGGTGAAGGTCGCCGCACCGATGACGGGGATCACCAGATTCACCAGCGGAACAGACAACGGAATCGCCATCAGCGTTCCTGCCACCCAAATGGTCGTCGAATGCTGGGCGCGCAGCTTCCGTGCGCCCTCACGGCCCAACCGCCTCATCGCTGCGAGGGTGAAATATTCCCGGCCCAGCAGGAATCCATTCATGGCCCAGAAGATGAACGGCGCAAAGGGCGGAAAAATCGCATAGAGGATAAACGCCAGCAGGTTGGCCACGATCAGGACACCCAGAAAGCTGATCGTATCCATTACAGTTTCACCAAAGGGGACAGGTGGCACTTTGGGCAGGCTCGGGTAATGCTTGTCCTCGACCGCCTGGGCCACTTCGTCCAGAAACATCGAGGTGATGGCCGAGGCGACGGGGACCATCAGGAAAATCGGCAGGATCAGGACCAGCACGATGCCCGAATAGCTCAAAACATCGTTCAACCATGGTACCGCGCCCACAAACGGCAGCGAAATTTCGTTTCCTGACAATGTGTTGATCAACCAGATCGCACCGGCACAGGCAACGATCAATAGCAGCAATGTCAGGCCAACGCCGCGCATAAGGACGCCCCGGAACCTTGGATCGCCGATCTGACCGAGGGCCGAAAAGAACGCGTTGAGGATGATCATTCCGAAACCCATTGCGTCAGAGCTGAAACGTCCGGTCGGGGCCGTTCTGGCGGTGAAACGCTTTCAGTGGCGATATGGATGATCCCGGCCACCCGTTCATTCTCGGCCAGGCCCAACGCTTGCTCGCAGAATTCCCGGTCATGCGATTGCCAGCCGGATAGCCAGTTTGCCCCCCATCCCGCGGCCAAAGCCGCATTCAACAGCGCCAGACAGACTGCCCCTGCGGAATAGGTCTGTTCGATGGACGGTATCTTTTCCGACGGTTTCTGAACCTCAATCACCGCAACAGCCAGATGTCCTATATCGAACTGGCTGCGGGCCTTGGTGATCTCTTCGGGACTTTTGCCCAATGCCCGGGCGCGGGTTTCCGTCAGTTCGGCCAGTCGCGGCATGGCGCCCTTTTCCAGAACGACAAAGCGTCAGGGTTCCAATTTGCCATGATCGGGGCTGCGTGCGGCTGCGGTCAACAGCGGCAACACCTGTTCGCGGCTTGGGGCAGGGCCAACAAGTGTTTTGGCCGGACGCGACCGGCGCGCCTGCAGAAACTCCAGCGCTGCGGGGTTCTTCAATGACATATGTTAACTTTCTTTACATGGGCCGTGTGTATTTCGGCCCGCCAGGGCCGCTTTTCAAGGGCAAATTGCTGGGATTGGCACGACATTTTCAACATCAAACCCGCAGGTGGGAGAGTGTTTTACACGTCAGCTTGAGTGGGCACAGGAGCTATGACCCCTGCTGGTCGGTTTCGCGAATCTGATAAACGCCCTCGGGCAAATCCAGAGCGGCGGCAAGGTCGCGAACTTGTTCGGGCGACAGGGTGATCTTTTGCATCTTGTCCGTTCGCGGGTCCAGCTGTTCTAGCGTGACGCATTCGGCGAAACTGTTGATGACAATGTCCTCTTGCAAAGGCTTCGGGCCTTCGTCAATCAGCGTAATCACGGTCGAGTCGAATTCATGCTCAATTGAAAACATACCGACAGAGTGCCGGTCGCCGGGGCGCATTGCAACCCGTTGAGCATTATTTCGACGGTGGCACGGTCCCAATTGCCGGGTTATGCTGGCCTGCCGGTAGGACCCACTGAAAGGATTTGGAAATGCACCGTTTCGCCCTGATGCTGGTTCTTGCCTTGGCGGTGTGCGAATCCGCCTATGTCGAGGCCGTTCCCGCATCCGAGTGGAAGCCCAGATCTTCGGACATGCGGGCATTGGCATCCACTTTCGATCAGGTCAGCAAATCGGTCGGGGACGCATCGCGAACCGAGTGTCGCCGGCGCACCCGATCGGTCAATTGTGATTTCGTGATTCTGGTCGATCTTGATCCGCGCGCACCGGCAAACGCCTTTCAGACGGTCGATGAAAACGGACGACCGTTGATTATTTTCACGCAGGCCATGATCAAATCTACCCGTAACGCGGACGAGATGGCCTTTGTCATGGGGCATGAAGCGGCCCATCACGTTTTGGGCCACATTGACCGCCAGGCCGAAAACGCCCGGGAAAGCGCGAAAATATTTGGCGATCTGGCGCGCCGCCAAGGAAGCGACGCAGCAGGTGTCGAACGTGCGCAACAACAAGGGGCCGAGGTTGGTGTGCAATATGAATCCCGCGCTTTTGAGCTTGAGGCCGATCAGCTGGGAACGATCATCACCAATTCAGCCGGGTATAACCCCCTGACCGGGCTGGAATTCTTTCAAAGGATTCCGGATCCGGGGGATCGGTTTCTGGCCTCGCACCCGCCAAACGCTGAACGCGTTCAAGCGGTTCTGGACACATCCGCCAAGCTGGGGCTGACACGATGACGGGTCTGACCTGTCTGGGCGTCATCCTGACCGACCGGGGATCGAAATACGCAGTTTCCGGCGGCAAGGTAACCAGCCGCGATGAAATCAACGCAATGCTGGGTGATCTGAAATCCGACAAAGCCTATGCCAAGGCCTCGCACAACACTTGGGCTGCGGCCTTACCGACAGGTGCGCTCAAGGCGGATGACGGAGAGGCTGGGGCCGGAATGGTGATCCTGCGCATGATGGAGCGGGCCGAACTTAGCGATCACCTGATTGTCGTAACCCGCTGGTACGGTGGCAAAAAACTGGGCGGGGACCGGTTCCGCCGCGTACAGGATGCAACACGCGCCTATCTGGAGCATCTGGAAACGGGGCCTTGACCTAAGTCAAAGGCGCGGGGCCAAATACACGATACCCTTTCCAAAAGCGCGAAATGGAAAGGAAGCCCAATGTCCAACCGCGAAATCCTGAGACATCACGCCGGTCTTGTCGACCAGATGGCCACGCAGTTGGGCGTGGATCTGCAAGAGGCCGCCATTGCCGGAGCCGTTGCACTGGATGAGATTTCGGATGCGGTGCTACGATGCACCGGTTGCGCGAATCCAGGCCATTGCGAAACGTTGCTGGCGCAATCCGCCACCGCCGGCGATGCGCCGGAATTTTGCCGCAACCGGGACCTGTTGCGCAGGCTACAACCCTAGGCCGCAGCTGCGGCGGATTTTTGCGTCAATTCTGAAAGCTAACCTGAATATGGTTAAAGCTTGGAATGGCTGCCATCGCAAAGCGGTCGTTTCGCGCTGTGCTTGCAACCGCAAAAGAACACTTTCTTGCTGGCCTCCGCGGTGTACTTCACCGGCTCAAACTCTGAACCCTTGTGCGAACCATCACAGAAGGGCTGACGCTGAGATTTACCGCATGCGCACCAGAAATAGGTTTTCCCTTCGGTCACGTCGACAGGGAATGGGGCCTTTTGCGCGATGGTCGGGGGCTGTGACATGTGGCTACTCCGTCTTTGGCTGATGTCGTGTGAACAGTCTAAATCGATGCACTCAAAAGGGTAGCCCGGCAGGTGCGAAATGTATCCAAATGTCTCAATACAGCATGGATTCGCCTTAAATCACGGTAACGTTATCAACGCGGTTGCCAGAGCGTCCTGTTGCCCGTATTCTGACTTCGGCCCCGAAAAACTGGGCAATATCAGAAAAGTGTAACTGCCCAGATGGTCTGACTGCGACGATTTGAATCGGGCCAAGCGGGTTATTTTTGTTTCTTGGTTAGCGTTTCTGTGACTCGATAGGCGTATGGATACTGCTCACCTGACCCGCAGCCAGCTTGCGACCTTCTCAAAGTCAAATCTGATTGATCTGGTCATTGTTCTGGCGGAGCAGAACGCGGCCTTGCGCACCAAGATCGAGAGGCTTGAAGAGCAGATCGCGGATATCACCGAACAAAACGCCCAACTTTTCAAGCAAAACGTAGAGCTGGAGAAGGCCAACAAAACCCTCGCACAGCGCGTAGAGGACCTGGAGCGCCGCCTTGGGCTTAACAGCTCAAACAGCGGCAAGCCTCCCTCAAGCGATGGGCTGTCGAAGCCTGCGCGCAAGAAGCGAACCAGAAGTTTGCGCGGGTCCTGCGGGCGCAAGTCCGGAGGTCAGCCCGGCCATCCCGGCAAGACGCTGCGCCAGACCTCGACGCCGGAGCAGATCATCGATCACTACCCACACATCTGTCCGGACTGTAAGCACAGGCTGTCTGGCGTTGTTTGCGACCGGTATGTGAGGCGACAGGTCTTTGACCTGCCACCCCCACCGCCGCTTATTGTCACTGAGCACAGGGCGCGTGTCTGCGTCTGCCCGGCCTGTGGCACCCGGGTGCAGGCCACGTTTCCCGCAGGGGTGAACGCCCCGGTGCAGTATGGCGACAACCTTGCCGCCATGGCGAGCTATCTTCAAACCCGGCACTGCATCCCTGACAACCGCCTGGCGCAGATATTTTCCGACCTTCACGGGGTCGACATTTCCGCAGCAACGCTGGCGTCGCTCGTCGCCAGAACCGCGGCTGTAATGCGGCCCGTTGTCAACAGGATTCAAGCGTTGTTGTGCGGCCCAGACGTTGCGGTGAAGCACATGGATGAGACCGGCCTGCGCATCAACGGCAAGACCCGGTGGCTCCACATCCTGTGCTCACCAGACTTGAGCCATTTCCGGATTGGCCGTAGCAGAGGCGATGTGACGCAGGAGGTGACCGGAAGTGTCGTTCACGACAACTGGGCGTCCTACAGAAAGATCCCCGGAGTGCGTCACGCCTTATGCAACGCCCATCACCTTCGGGAATTGCAGGCTTTGATCGACATTGAGAAAGAGCCATGGGCCACGGAGATGCGCTCCATTCTGCTGGACGCCAAAACAGCCGCAGACAGGGCGCGAGACCGGAATTCCCGCGCGGTGGTGCCCGCCCGGATTGCTGCCATCGAACGCCGATATGACGCATGTTGCCAGACGGCCATCCGGATGCACGAGGCGCTTCCCCCGCTGGTCCCGGACAAGGTCGGCAAAACGCGGCGAGGCAAACCAAAGCGCAGGATCGGACATAATCTCGCGCTGCGGATGCAAACCCGCAAAGAAGAGGTTCTGCTCTTCCTCAACGACCTGAGTGTGCCGTTTACAAACAATGAAGCCGAAAGGGACCTTCGCATGACCAAGGTCCGTCAAAAAGTGTCGGGATGCTTCCGAACTCACGTCGGCGCAGAAAACTTCTGCACGCTTCGAACCGTCATTGAGACGGCGCGCAAGCAGGGGTGGAGCATACTCGAAACCTTGAGAACTCTCCCCGATCAACTCATCCTGAACCTCAAACCATGCTGACCAATTCCGGGCTTGTCAGGTCGTTGTAGTTGGAGAGTTACTCTGACTACAGTTGACCGCCGCGCGGAGGCTGGCTGCAATGCTAGTGGCCTCTGGCACAGCGTCTGCCACTTCAAGTAAGCGCTTGATTGCAGAGATGTCGTTCGCATATTGCTGTCTTCGTCTGGTGTAGCTATCGCGGGTCTTGGTGCAGATGAGCGTATAAGGACTACCCTTGCGTTCAGTTTCACAACTCAAATCCGCACCCGCTCTTTCGATCACGGACCGCAGATGCGACCGCAACTCCCTTCTCACTGGAATTCGATGTGTGGTTGTAACCGGATCTGCACAAAATCGAACAAGTTCGGCACAGTATTCGCACCCGCACCCCAAGTCATTTGAGCTAACGACCCAATCGGTCGGTTCAGGAGGTGTGGTACGACTGCGAGCCAGCAGGACGTTGGCCGAGTGCCGCCAAAACCGCGCGAATGCCTCACTTTCTGATGCCTGCGCGTGAAACGACGTGCCCAATTTTGCCAGAACGGGTGGCAAGGTGCGATCAGGCGGCACGATGTCGGGCGCGTTGACAAGATTGCCAACCACCCCAGCAAGGCTGCTTTCCAAATCAAAACTCCAGGCCAACTGAAAAATTTCCCGGAGCGTGCGTTCAGGCAAAGGCGTGGCAGACTGTCGACGCGACCCGTACCAAAATGGCTCTGCGTTTTTTGGCCGGTGTACGTTGAGCGCGACCGGTATCTCCGAACAAAGGTGCTTGATAAGATCTTTCAGTGCATTCCGCGTCATGACTTTCTGCCCCTGATCACTTGCCTCACTCAGGCCCATGACCAGATTTATGACAGCTTCTGGCTGCTCTGTGCATTGTGCGCTAACAAGGCCAAGAAGCCGCTTCAGCATGTCTTTTTCAGCCAATTCCGATGTTGCTTCAATCAGTGCGGCTTTGAGACCCGGTCCGTAATACGGTATCACAACCCGATCGAGAAATAATTCCGTTGCTTTCCGACTTCCGATACGACAAAGCCGTGACAGCATTACTGCGCCGCTCTCTTGCCACTCATCCCGGTCCGAGTAATGCAAGACTTGGGGCGCTGGCCAAGCTTCAGCAATTTCAGCCGCAATGGTGTCAAGCGACAAATCATTCCCGTCAGAGGTCGCAGCGCGTTGCTCAGACTGTACAAAAAGGACGGAAAGCGCCTTGGCACCGGCTTGGGCAAGAACACGAGGGCCTTCTTTAGCAGGCCAAAGAACAAAGGCCGCGCTTCGATAGTGTCGCTCAACTGTGGCCCCCTCATTGCCGCTCGCCTCCGTCAAGCGATTCACGTCAGGTTCCCAATTTGTGATCCGTTCTGGTGGCATCAATTCGTTTTGCGCCAACGCCAGTTGGCCATAAGCGCTCGCGCCCAAATCGGGATGCACCCAATCATCAAGCTCACATCTCCGCTCAATGATATCATAGAGTTCGTATTCGTCCGCGCCGATGTCTTCGATTTCCCAGACATAGTCCCGCCCAAGGTAGGCAGCGGCGGCATATTCATCAACATGCACGATGGCCGCGTGGAGGGAACAGTCAGCCTGTGCCGCAGCTGCAATCAAAGCACGCCCAACCGTTGCATCCGTGTTTTTTAGGGTTTCAAACGACAGGCCTGCGATGCTGTAATCATGCTCGAGAAGCCAGACAAGTTTTTCAGGCGCGTCCGACGTTGCGAAGCAGTTTTTGATCTCCTTCGCAATCTGACCCATAAGATCTGCATAGTTCGGTGCCGAGGTGGCCACATTTTGACCCGGAGTGAGAACCAAATTGTAAACCAGACAGGCGCGATGACCTTCTGTCACAGGCCTAATTTCATGTTCGCAATCAGCATAAAAGGCCGCAAAAACCAGTTCGGAAGGATCGTTGCTACACATTTCGACAATCGTCTCTCGACCGCGATGGCGGATGATCAGTTCGCCCCCTTTCCCTGCAACCGGTAGTGAAACGACCAAGGTCGCCACCATGCCGGTAACCTTCTCGGTATCACGGTGCGGCGCAAAAAAACCGCCTTCCTCGTAAACGAGGATTTTGTAAAGTTCCGCGTCGACAGCTTCCGGCGGGTAGCCGAGGCCTTCGGCCGCACGGTTGAGGATGCGATTGAATGTTTCGCCTCAGGTTTCTCCTCCTACGCTGATTTGATCTGGCGAAACCTGCCAACAGTCACGAACGGACCTGTCCAAAATTGTTTCTGCGCCGCGTCCATATGGTGCGCGTTCACCAAGTGTGATCAAGTCCTGTAATTGTGCCGGTTGGAGAGGGAATGCGAGGACGCCTGTCGTGTGGTTCCAGATGCGAGGCATTGGGGTAGGAAACCGCCCATACACACAATAGTCGCCCGGTCGGTCGATCATCGAGATCAGTTCGGAAAGGGCTGACAGCCGCTCATCGAAAGTAAAGTAACCGCCGTCCACATCACTGGCATAATAGCTCATTGATCGCTGACCCCCAAATTGTCATCTCAGGTTTCTATGCAATCTGTTACCCCAAACTTCTGAAATTCGGCAATGCGCCTTTCCGACATTTCAGGACGATCCCACGATGATTTTGGTTGATTCTTGCCGATGCAGCGCTCGACCACCTCGTCCGCAAAGAATGTCATATTGAATTCAGTCAGAGGGGTAGCTGGGTAGTTACAGATTTGACTTTGAGAAGGTCGCAAGCTGGCTGCGGGTCAGGTGAGCAGTATCCATACGCCTATCGAGTCACAGAAACGCTAACCAAGAAACAAAAATAACCCGCATGGCCCGATTCAAATCGTCGCAGTCAGACCACCTGGGCAGTTACGACAAATCAAATGCGGCTGATGCCCGGGCCCGAACCGCGTTGCAGCCGACACCACCGCCTGTGGCCAAATCCGGCCCCAAATTGTCTTCCGACGAGCTGCGGGCGCTACGCAAAAGCCGTCAGGCAAGAGACGAGTAGCGCGCGCAAACAGGAATAGGACGATGATACTTAGAACCCTGACGATCACGTTTTCCCTTTTGGCCGCTCCTGCGTTTGCCGATCTGAAATCCTGCCAGCATTTGTATGAAATTGCACCTCGGGTCCTGAGTGATCTGAATCAGGTGGGCTCCGCTCAATACGAGGATGAGCATCCCGGGTTGGGCTACTCCGTCAGTTTCGCAGACCCGTCGTCAAAACTGACGCTCTTTTTCTATGACCTTCAACATAAGGTCATCCCGCCGGACGCGGCACTTGAAAGCTTTAAACAATCTGCACGGGACATCGTTACCGTCACGGGCCAGAGAGGTGCAGAGCTGGGTGAAATCAACGCCTATGAAATGCGCGATACATCACAAGTGTTGCCACTTCGCGCAGAAGCCGAGTCATCAGATGGTTTTGCTGAAATGCTGGCCTTGGGTGTCGTCGACAATTGCATTGTGAAAATGCGGCTCACCGCGCAGTTTTCTTTGGACGAAGCCAAGGTCTGGGTGAAAGCCATTGCGGACTATCTGAACGAAGGATTTCAGAAACCCACGTAAAAAGCCCGCCGAACAGGCGGGCTTTTTGAGTTCTCGTCGCGCTGATCAGTGCACCACGGCATCATCCGGGCGCGGACGGTCCGAGGTGCCCAGCCGGTCACCGATGATCAGCCCGTCAGAACCCGCGGTTACCGGGATGGTTTCGCCATCCTTGATCTCACCAGCAAGCAGCGCCTCGGCCAGAGGGTTCTGCAGAGCGCGTTGGATCACGCGTTTAAGCGGGCGGGCACCAAAGACCGGGTCATAGCCTTCGTCGGCCAGCCATTCCCGCGCGCCATCATCCAGTGCCAGCTCGATCTTGCGGGCGGCCAGACGTTTCTGCAGACGCGCCATCTGGATATCGACGATACCGTCCATATCAACCCGCTTGAGCCGGTCAAAGATGATGGTCTCGTCCAGACGGTTCAGGAATTCAGGCCGGAAATGTGCCCGGACCGCATCCATTACATCACGTCGTGCCTGCGCACTGTCCGCACCTTCCGGCAGTTGGCTGAGTGCCTGAGAACCGAGGTTCGACGTCAGGATGATCAGCGTCTGCTTGAAATCCACGGTGCGACCCTGACCATCGGTCAGAACGCCATCGTCCAGAACCTGCAACAGCACGTTGAACACATCCGGGTGCGCCTTTTCGACCTCATCAAACAAGACGACCTGATAGGGCCTGCGCCGCACGGCTTCGGTCAGCACGCCGCCTTCGTCATAACCAACATAGCCCGGAGGGGCACCGATCAGACGGGCGACGGCGTGTTTCTCCATGAACTCGGACATGTCGATGCGGACCATCGCGTTGTCGTCGTCGAACAGGAAGTTCGCCACGGCCTTGGTCAACTCAGTCTTACCCACACCGGTCGGCCCGAGGAAAAGGAAAGAACCCAGTGGGCGCCCTTCGTCGTTCAGCCCGGCGCGCGCACGGCGCACGGCGTTGGCCACGGCCGTGACCGCCGCATCCTGACCGATCACGCGGGAATGCAGGTCATCCTCCATCCGCAGCAGTTTCTCGCGCTCACCTTCCAGCATCTTTGAGGTCGGGATACCGGTCCAGCGTTCGACGACGCTGGCGATCTGTTCGGGACGCACCGTTTCCTCGGCCATCATGGCGTTGCTTTCGGCATTTTCAGCCTCGGTCAACTTTTTCTCAAGCTCGGGAATGACGCCATAGGACAGTTCACCCGCCTTTGCCAGATTGCCTTCGCGCTTGGCGATCTCCAGAGCAGCGCGCGCCTGTTCGAGCTGTTCTTTCAGGTCCCGCGCGCCGGTAAGTTTGTCGCGTTCGGCCTGCCACTGGGCGGTCATCTCGGCGGATTTCTCCTGCAGGTCGGCCAGATCCTTTTGCAGAGTTTCCAGGCGATCCTTTGATGCCGCGTCATCTTCCAGCTTCAGCGCCTCTTCCTCGATCTGCATCTGCAGGATCTGGCGATCCAGCTGATCCAGTTCTTCGGGCTTGCTGTCCACTTCCATCCGCAGGCGCGACGCGGCCTCATCAACCAGGTCGATGGCCTTGTCGGGCAGGAAACGGTCGGTGATATAACGATGCGACAAGGTCGCCGCCGACACCAGCGCCGAATCCGAGATGCGCACGCCGTGGTGCAGCTCGTACTTCTCCTTGATGCCGCGCAAGATACTGATCGTGTCCTCAACCGTGGGTTCAGCCACGAGAACAGGCTGGAAGCGACGCGCAAGGGCCGCGTCTTTTTCCACGTATTTGCGGTACTCATCCAATGTGGTCGCGCCGATACAATGCAGCTCACCCCGGGCAAGCGCAGGCTTGATCAGGTTGGCCGCATCCATCGCGCCGTCTGATTTCCCGGCCCCGACCAGCGTGTGCATCTCGTCGATGAATAGGATGATCTCGCCAGCGGCCTCGGTCACCTCGGTCAGAACAGCCTTGAGGCGTTCCTCGAACTCGCCGCGATACTTCGCACCTGCAATCAACGCACCCATGTCGAGCGCGAGCAGCTTTTTGTCCTTCAGCGATTCCGGCACGTCACCATTGATGATGCGCAGGGCCATGCCCTCGGCAATCGCGGTTTTACCGACGCCGGGCTCGCCAATCAGAACCGGATTGTTCTTGGTGCGGCGAGACAGAACCTGCATCGAGCGCCGGATTTCCTCATCCCGCCCGATGATCGGGTCGATCTTGCCCTCAGCCGCCGCCTCGGTCAGGTCGCGCGCGTATTTCTTGAGCGCATCATAGCCCTCTTCCGCCGATGCGGTGTCAGCGGTACGGCCCTTACGGATGTCGTTGATCGCTTCGTTCAGTTTCTGGGCAGATACGGCACCAGCCTCCAACGCCTCCTTGGCCTTGGATTTGACCATGCACAGCACCATCAGAACGCGTTCGACCGGGACAAAGCTGTCGCCCGCCTTGGTGGCGATCTTTTCGGCCTCGTCCAGAACCTTGGCGGTCTGACCATCCATGTAGATCTGGCTGGCGGCGCGGCTGACCTTCGGGATCTTGGCCATCGTTACATCCAGCGCCTCAACAACACGGTTCGGCGCACCGCCGGCGCGTGTGATCAGGTTGCTGGCCAACCCCTGATCATCATCCATCAATGCCTTAAGAATATGTTCGGGTGCCAGTCTCTGGTGCCCTTCGCGCAGCGCGATCGTCTGCGCAGCTTGCACGAACCCCCGTGCCCGCTCGGTGAACTTGTTCAAGTCCATGAGTACTCTCCTTTTCTCAAGCGCCCTATCATTGCTGCGCCCGCCTGGCGGCACGCATCGGTCTGGGCCTCACATTCAATCTGGGAAATATCATCCGGGATTCAAGACCTCTTTCGCCATATTGCCCGGATCGCTAAGTTACCAAGGAGAACCAAGGGCAAGAACCCGCAGATGAATGATTGCAAACTACTTTTGTGGTCCAGGCAGCCCAGCGCCGACCCGAGCATGGCATGAGCGTGCCCCCCGATCTTGGGGCATGTGTTGCCGACCGCTGGTCACCCGTCATCGGTGACCCCGGCCTGTTGGGTTGGGTAACGGTCGCCGCCCACGGGCTTGCCGTCATATTATGCCTTGCTGCCTGCCTGCGCCCCTCGGACAGCATCGTTCGGTTGTTCTGGCTGGCGTTGGCCGTGGTGCTGTTGGGGTTAATAATAAACGAACAGTTAGATCTGCAATCGGCAGTGACCGCGACGGGTCGCTGCCTGTCGCAAATACAAGGTTGGTATGAAAACCGCCGCATCGTGCAGTTGATTTTTATTGCAGCCATCCTAATGACCGGGTTCAACCTTGCGGTCTTCAGTCTGTGGGTGCTGCGAAACCACTTGCGCCAAATCGGACTAGCGGTGCTGGGCCTGATCATCCTGATCTGCTTTGTCGTGATCCGCGCCGCCGGGCTCCATAGTTTCGATCTATTCCTGAACACCGAGGTTCAATCTATTCGCATCAACTGGATACTGGAGCTGACAAGCCTTGCGTTGATCGCGGTTAACGCGATCATCTTCATACGGCGCGACCGGATGTAGGACAGTCTCAGACGCTAACCCGCTCAGCCTCGTGGAATCGAATAAACAGTGTACCCGCCCGTCTCGGCCACCTGTCCGGCATTATACATATCGACCAGGGATTGCGCCGCACCGCTGCCTGTCGGGCAGGACACAAGATCAGCGGTGTGATCCAGATATTCGACCGTAAAGGCCGTCTCACCCGTCAGTTGACACCAATCATCTTCCGAGCGGTAGCCACGGACCAGCATCAGATCATCATTGGTTGCGGCCGGTGCGGCACCAGCCTCTGACGATCCGCTTTGGGGGGCGTCATCACATGCAGCGACTGTTACAAGCAAACCAAGTGCAGCAAGTCGTCTCATATCCTGTCCTTATTTCAGCTTATGCGTCCGAATTGCGAACATGTTAGCACATCCGCATTTCGACACCGTGACCGTGATCACCGTTGTCAACGCATGGACACACGCGTCCGAACCCGCTAGGACGCAGACGTTTGTCAAAAGGAGCCCACCGCATGTCCGATGATCGCCTGATTGTTGCCCTTGATGTCCCGAACGCCCTGCAAGGTCTAGCCATGGCCGAACGGCTGGGCGACAGTGTGTCGTTCTACAAGATTGGACTGGGGATGTTGACTGGCGGCGGACTGGCTCTGGCCAACGAACTGAAGCAGGATCATGGCAAGCGCATCTTTCTGGACATGAAGCTGTTCGACATAGGCAATACGGTCGAAAATGCCGTGCGTGGGCTGGCTCAGTTTGATCTGGATTTTCTGACGGTCCACGGTGACCCGCATGTGGTGCGCGCGGCCAAAGAAGGTGCTGCGGGCAAGGACCTGAAAATCCTCGCGGTGACTATTCTGACCTCGTTGAACCGCGATGATCTGGACGCCAGCCTGTTGAAATCCGGCGATGTGCGTGACCTTGTGGTCGAACGTGCCGCCAAGGCGCTGGAGGCCGGGGCCGACGGCGTCATCGCCAGCCCGCAAGAGGCCGCGTTGATCCGCGCCCTGCCCCAGGCCACAGGTCGCCTGATTGTCACCCCTGGCGTGCGCCCTGCCGGAGCGGCATTGGGCGATCAGAAACGGGTGGCGACCCCTGCCAGCGCCATTGGCGACGGGGCCGATCATATCGTTGTAGGTCGCCCGATCTATCAAGCGGACGATCCCAAAGCCGCCGCCGAGGCGGTTCTGAACGAGTTAAATTCTTTGGCCCGTCACTGACGGAACAGACGGATTCGAGCCGATTTTGTCTCAGCAATGCGGCACAACAGGTTGACCTTACGTCAATAATTGACCGTTCCGCGCCAAATCGTCTCTGTGCCTGAAAACACACATTCAAAAAGCCAGTTATTGGCGCAGCGCCTTGGACCTATCGAAACAGGTGCTTTTGGGCGATTCTGGGGACGAAACACTCCCCAACGAACCGCTTCTTCCTGAGGTTCGTTACTTCCCCCCGCAAAGTCGCGGGGGGTCTTCTTTTCCAACAATTCTGTGACACGTCAGAAATAATGATCAATGCGGGACTATGCCGGACTACCCCGGATCGGGCGGATGAAAGTCGCCCAAATCCTTTATAACATTGAGCCTGGACGTTGATCCGGGCAGCCAGACCAGAAGTGCGGTCGATACCGCCCGCGACAGAGAAAATGATCATTCAGGCGCGTTGCAGGGTCGTTGCAGGGCTATATACGGGGTTTTTTCCGCGCCCGCAACGGGCGCTGATCGGCCCGGAAATCCGCATGTAACCGAGGCGGTTCCAGCGCCAGTGGATCAGACAGTTTCAGCGGGCTTTCCCCGGTCGCCCGGGGGATCCATACGGAGGATATCCCAGGGGGGCATCCAGCCGTTACCGGTCTCGTCCGGCCATCCCTGGCGGGCGGCCTCCTCATCGGGGATATTGAAAGTGCCGGTGCATCCATTGCGCTCACACCAGGCATAGAGGTGTCGGGCCGCGTCCTGAAGCGAAGCGACCAGCCGCTCACGCTCCGCGCCGACCGGCCCGTCCGGACGTGTCGCGCGGCCTTCATAACGGCTCTGGCTACAGAGATCGTTCCAGAGATGCCCGATCGCGATGCGAAGCCTCGTGCCGTAATGACCGTGTTCCCGGGGGTGAACCGCCCCGGGTTTACCGGAGAGTAAAACTCTCAAAGGATGAACCCTATGGAGAAGAAAAAATCACCCCCGAAGTACACGGCTGAGTTTCGCGCCTGCGGCGTTCGGCTTTATAAAGACCATCGCGCGGATTACGCCAGTGACAACGCGGCCTACCACGCGATCGCGCCAAAGCTCGGCTGCTCGCCGGACAGTCTCAGAGTCTGGTGCCAGCAGGCGGAGCGCGATGCCAGCGAACGCGATGGGCTGACCAGCGAGCAGAAGGCACGTCTGAAAGTCCTGGAACGTGAGGTCAAGGAACTGCGCACGGCCAATGAGATCCTGAAGAAGGCGAGCGCGTATTTCGCACAGGCGGAGCTCGACCGCCCGTTCCGGAAATGATCGCATTCATCGATAATCATCGGGACGAGTTCGGTGTCGGGTCGATCTGCAGGGTGCTGCCGATCGCGCCATCGTCCTATTATGCACGTCTGTCTATCCGGCGCAGCCCGGACAAAGCCTCGGATCGGGCCAGGAAGGACGATAAGGATGCGCGGGAAATCCAGCGCGTCTTTGATGCCAGCCGGGGACGCTATGGCGCGCGCAAGGTATGGCATCAACTGCGCCGGGAAGGCTATGACATCGCACGCTGCACGGTGGAACGCCTGATGAAAGTCATGGGGTTGCAGGGTGTTACACGCGGCAAGAAGAAGACCACGATCCCGGACCCTGCACAGGCCTGCCCGGAAGACAAGGTCAATCGCGCGTTCACGGCCACCGCACCAAACCAGCTCTGGGTCTCCGACTTCACCTATGTGTCGACCTGGGCGGGAATGGTCTACGTGGCCTTTGTCATTGATGTCTTTGCGCGCAAGATCGTGGGCTGGCGCGTGTCCACGTCCATGGCCACCAGCTTCGTGCTGGACGCGCTGAACCAGGCGATCTGCCAACGAATACCATCACAGGCAGACGGGCTCATTCACCATTCGGACAGGGGGTCGCAATACCTGGCGGTTCGGTACACAGAGCGGTTGGCCCAGGCCGGGATCGACGCATCGGTCGGCAGCGTCGGAGACAGCTATGACAACGCCCTGGCAGAAAGCATCATCGGCCTGTTCAAGACCGAAGTCATTGAGTTCTTCGGCACATGGAAAACGGTTGGCCAGGTTGAGTGGGAAACCCTGGACTGGGTCAGCTGGTACAACAACAAGCGGCTGCACGGCGCGATCGGGCACCGGCCGCCACAAGAACTGGAGGACGCATTCTATGCAAACCTGAACACCCTTGATAAAGTCGCCTGAGTCTTGAGCAAAAAAGTCTCCGGTAAACCCGGGGCGGTTCACACAGCGCGCCGCAAAGCCCTCAAAAAGTCCCCGGCGCGCCGTAAGGGACAGGCGGTCGCCGGGGCAAGTGCCGCCGCGCGCGGGACAGTGCGGCGCGACGGGGAGTGAGGGGCGGTGTGAGGGGCGCAAGCAAGGGGCTCAGAGATCATGACGGTCTGCCTTTGCGGGATTTGAGGGTGGGGCATTCCGGGCGCAATGCTGCGAAAAGGGCCGGGAGCGGCTCTCGGCGCGCCCCCGGCCAGGGATCCGGCGTAGAGGCGACGCCGGGGGGAAGGGACAGGGCGTCCGGGCATCAGTTTGTCTCCCCTGCAAAGTGGCGGGCATCGCCGGACCGGTTGCGCATGTCGCGCAGGGTGGCCCGCGCCTCGGCCCGCGCCTCGTGCCGGGCCAGCCTCATGAGCCGACCCTGGACGGAATTGCGGCGGCGGTTCAGATGGCGGGCGATCTCCATGACGCTCAGGCCTTTGGCTTCCAGCCGGAGCAGCCGCGCATCCTCTTCCGCCGTGAAGTGCCGCACCACATGGCCATTGCGGCTGTATTCCGGAAGGGCGAGGCGAGGCGGGGGTCTCAACGCCGTATCCGGGCTGTCCGCGCCCAGCCGCAGGCAATGAAACTCTATGACGGAACGCGGCATGCCGAGGCGGCGGCCGATCTCGCGGAGCGACAGCCCCGCCTCTCTCAGGCAGGCCGCCTCGTCCACAAGCGCGGCGGGATATTTACGGGCGGGCATCAGTCCGGCTCCCCTGATTGCGTGTGGGCCCGCTCCGGATGGGGGCATACCCGCACGGTGTGGTGATGAAAAAGAGGGTGGCGGGCGCTCATGTCAGGCCCTCCGCCCATGCGCGGATGCAGCAGGGGTGCATGACGCGAGCCCCTGCTGCCGGTGCCATCGGAGATGCAAACCAACCGATGGAAGAGGAAACCGGAATGGCTACAGATAATTTTCACATCCAGCGCGAACTGGAAAGCCGCGCTCACCGCGGCAAAGCAGAGCCGTAATCGCCGTCCAGAGAGCGCTGCAGGACGCACAGGACGCCCTCGAAAAGACAGCGCCGGCCCTCTTCGTCCTGGTTCTGGTAGAGTTGCCGGATATCCTGAAAGGCGGCTTCGCGCCTGTTCGGGTCCCTGCCGCCGATGGTTTTGGTGTTGAGAGTGGTGTCCACCGTGTCCCACATGATCAAATCTCCATTCAGTGGCGAAGTCAGTGCTGTGGGGGGTCTGCGTCATGCCGCATCCTCCGCCGCAATCGCCGCAGGTGAACCCGGCGTCGGGTCGGGGCGCGGAATGTCGGAGGGCCAGGCGAGGTCGGCGGGCCAGTTGTTGGAAGCGCCCTGGACTATTTTTGCAGCACGCCTGGACGTCAGGCTCATTCCGCCGGAAATGCGATTCAGTGTACCGCCAGATCCGGTGAGAATTCGCGAAGAGTAGGAGGCCGCGATACCGTGCGCAGCAGCAAAGGCCTCGACCAAGTGTTTTATCTGAGCATCGGCGTGCACCATGGCGAAGTCAGTGCGGTGAGGGGTCTGCGTCATGCCGCATCCTCCGCCGCAATCGCCGCAGGTGAGCCGGGTGTCGGGTCGGGGCGCGGAATGTCGGAGGGCCAGTCCAGGTCTGTGGGCCAGCGGTCGGAGAGGTTTTGCACCACGCGGGCCGCGCTTGAGGCGGTCATAGAAATCGCCGGAGCCGGATGCATAGCGACCCACAGTATGGGGGCTTCGACCAAGCCAAGAAGCGAGATCTTCTATCAAGGTTATTAGGATGGTGTGCGACATATGCCCAGTGTGCAAAATTTGGCCTATATGTCAATAGGCCATAAATCGCACACTGGTGCATTTTGGGGTGCGTGCTAGACATGGCACGATGAAACCACAAGTAAATTTCTTAGGTGAACTGCGAGAGGCTCTAGGTCGCAAATCGCTTTCTGTTCGCGCTGCCGCCTTGAATGCAGGCTTACCTGTTAGGTCGCTTCAGAATGTTTTGGATGGACACGACCCACGACTTTCGCGCGCCGAAGAAATCTGCCGCGCCCTCGGCCTTGAGTTCTACATCGGCCCGCCGCGCGAACCGGGCGGCACCGATTCGCCCGCCACCCCCGACATCGTGCCGCCGGAGCGCATACCCAAAGCCATCACTGACCTGCTGGGCCTGTCCGAGGGCGCGGATGCGGATGCGGTGGTTGCGGCGATGCGCGCACAGCTGGCGGGTCGCGGTACGGCAAAAGCCTCATCTGCGGCGGCGCTGGACAAGCGCACGCTGGAACGCACGCTTGAC